>NZ_JBIRTJ010000012.1:0-111769 GCF_044334695.1 Streptomyces sp. NPDC020747
CCTCCGCCACACCGGCCGCGACTACCACCGGCCCCTACGAGCCCTCGGCCTCACCTGACGAACCCAGACAGATCCCGATCATGCAATGACCCTGGTGTCCGGGAGCAGTATTCGCACTCGATGTCGGTGCGAAGTACGTCTCCTCCGGAGACTATCCACGCGTTGCCGTAGTACTCACGGATGTGGGATCGAAGCTCTTCGACCCGGAGGACCGCACGGTCGGTGTCATCTTCGGCGACGCGGCGGCCTGCTACATCCTGGAGCCGACGCTCCCAGGAAAGGGTATAGGAGACGTCCTCCTGCGCAGCGACCCCGATCACTACTCGTCGGTGTACGCAGCTCGCGAGTTACGCGCGGACCGGCACGGGCTGCCTAAGAAGTCCGCGTTCGGGGACAACTTCACGACCATGCGGGGAAACGAGATCAAGGAGTTCGTCCTCGGCGTCATACCTGACTTCATCCGAGAGTTCGTACTGAAGGCCGGTCTGGAACTGGACGACATCGACTTCTTCGCCCTGCACCAAGCCAACCGAAATCTGGTGCACGGAATCGTTGACGCGCTCGGCCAACCGCGCAACAAGACACTGACGAACATCGAGCGCATCGGCAACACCTCCGGTGCGTCCGTTCCTCTCGTCCTGCGGGAGGCGGTCGACTCGGGCCGGCTGCGCCCAGGCCAGCTCGCGCTGCTGACTGCGTTCGGCGGCGGACTCAACTACGGAGCCGCCCTGGTCCGTTGGTGTGGGCCCGAAGACTTCGTCATCCAATGAACGTGATCCTCACCTGGCAAGGAGACAACTCTTGCACGTCACCTATGACTTCACCGGACGGACGGTGGTCATCACCGGCGCCGGCCGTGGCATCGGCCTGGCGGCGGCCAGGTTCTTCCACAGCGCGGGAGCCGTTGTATGGCTCGTCGGCCGTGACGCGGCCCGGCTCAAGGAAGCGGCCGACAGCCTGGACGGTGCCCGTTTCGCGGAAGTCGACGTCACTCGCACACAGGAAGTCGACACTGTCGTGTCGGATGTCATCTCGGACACCGGCCGGATCGACATCCTGATCAACAATGCAGGAATTCTCCGGGACAGGATGATCTGGAACCTTACCGACGAGGACTGGGACTCGGTGCTTGCAGTGCACCTCGGAGGTCCCTTCCGCTTCATTCGTGCCAGCGTTCCGCACTTCCGTCGGCAAGGCTGGGGCCGTGTGGTGAACGTGACGTCGTACGCCGGCATGCACGGCAACGTCGGTCAGACGGCCTACTCCGCCGCGAAGTCGGGGATCATCGGTCTCACCAAGACGGCGGCGAAGGAGCTCGTGCGATTCGGTGTCACCGTCAATGCGATATCCCCCGTGGCCGAAACCCGAATGATCACGGCCCTGCCCGATGAGCAACGCGAACGACTCCAGGACATCATTCCAGCGGGATACTTCGCTCCCGCAGCCGAAATATCCTGGGCCTTGGCGTATCTCGCGTCCGATCAGGCCGGCTACGTGACAGGCACTGTGCTCCCTGTCGACGGCGGGATGTCGATCTGACTCCGGATCCTGGCCGCCGACGGGGTAGGGCCACTATCGAACGCTGTCGGTCAGCCGGGCTGCTTCTCCTGGAGGCGAATACTCTCCGCCCTGCCGGGAGCAAGGAGCAGGACGGCCACCGCACCGACCGCCACGAACGCCGCGGCAACGAGCATCGCCCGATCCAGTCCGTCGGCAAAGGCAAAGCCGGCCGCGTCAGCCACCCGGGCGCCGGCACTTCCGCCGATCCGGTCTGCGATGGCCAGCGCGGCATCAATGGAGTTACGCACCACCGCCAGCGACTCCGGAGGGATCGAGTCGCTGCGTTCACCGACACCGGAACGGTAACCACTGTTGAAAGCACTGCCGAGGATTGCGATGCCCAATGCTCCGCCCACCTCGCGGGTGACATCGTTCACAGCGGACGCCACGCCCTGCTTCGAGGCCGGAAGGGAGGCGACGATCGAGTCGGTGGCCGGGGCCAGACACATGGCGATCCCCGCACCGACGACCGACGTGCCCAACAGCACGGGAAGGTAAGTGGAGTCCTTGTCCAGAGTGGCCAGAACTCCCATACCCCCGGCCATGATCGTCATGGCCACCGTCATCACGACCCGCAGGCCCAAGCGCCGTACGAGAACGGGAGCCGCGGGCGAGACCACAGCGACAGCGACGGTCATGGGCATCAGAGCAAGGCCCGCGACCAGCGGCGAATAGCCCTTGATCCACTGCAGGTACTGCAGCATCACAAAGAAGAGGCCGAAGATCGCCACGCTCGCCATGACGATCACGACCGAACCGGCGGCGAAGGCACCGATACGGAAGAACCGGGGGTCGAGCAACGGATGTTCGACACGCAGCTCCCACAGCACGAAGGCCAACAGAGCCCCCGCACCACCGACTGCCACCACCACGACAGCGAAATCGGTCCAGCCGCGCTCGGGTCCTTCGATGATCGCGTACACGATGGCCACGAGCCCGACGACCGACAGCAGTGCGCCGACCACGTCCACGGGGGTCTCGTCCGGATCCTTCGAGGTCGGAACGACCGCGAGAACGAGCACCCCGGACACGACCGCAAGTCCGGCGCTCACCGCGAACGTCGACCTCCAGGAAAACGCCTCCAGCAAAGCGCCGGAGATCAACAGACCCATCAACGCGCCGCCTGCGGCCACCGCCGACCAGATCGCCACGGCCCCCGCCCGCTCTTCCGACGGAAAGATGGTGGTGACGATCGAGAGCGTCATCGGCATGATCATGGCCGATCCCACACCGGCCACCACCCGTAAGAGGATGAGCACGCTCGGATCGTCCACCCACATCGCCGCCGCCGACGCCGCTCCGAAGACGAGCACACCGGCCAGCAGCATGCCCTTGCGCCCGTATCGGTCACCCAGGGCTCCGGCGGGCAGCAGGAATCCGGCGAAGACGAGACCGTAGGAATTCATGATCCACAGCAGCTCGGCCTGACTGGCTCCGGTGTCTCCGGCAATGCCCGGCAGCGCCACGGTGAGACCGACGACCATGCTGACGATCATCATCAGGGCCACACACATGACGGCCAGAACAAGCCGCCGTCGCGCCAGTCCGGGCGGCGCGCTCGCCACGGGAGACGGAGTCGTCCCCTGCGCTTTCTCCATGTTTCGCTCCTTGCGCGGCCATGCCCGAGTGAGGCGGAGGCCCGCCGATGTAAACGATTGATTCAAACGCTCGCTTGAACTACCGTACGGGAGGCGCCCCGAGCGCCGCAACCAGGTGCACAGCACCAACGACCACGGGAGGTAACCGTGTTGACTCCGCAGGGCAGCACCGAGAAGAACAAGGAAACGGTTCGCGCTTTCATCGACGCGCTCAATCGCCAGGACCTCTCCGGCCTGGATGCGCTCCTCGCGGATGACGCGACATGGACGGTGTGTGCACGCGATATTCCGGGAGCCGGCTCACACGAGAAGAAGGTGGTCCTGGAGCGGATTCTCCCGACAATGCTCGCGATCTTCGAAGCGGGTGAGCCTCGGACAGAGATCACCCGCATGGTCGCCGAAGGCGATGTCGTCTGCGCGGAGGCTGTCAGCCATGGCCGGTTGCTCCACGGCGCGGTCTACAACAACCAGTACTCGCACGTCTACGAGGTCCGGGGGGACCGCATAACGTCCATCAGGGAGTACACGGATACCGACTACGCGGCGAAAATCATGGCCGGAGCAGTCGAAGCAGGCCATTCGCTCGACCTCTGACGAAAATCGGGCGCGGCACGACAGGGCGCGGTGGCAACACGCTGAGCCCGTACCGCTTTACGCGCCCTGGAAGACTGCCAGCACAGCGTCCACGAGTCGCTCCGTTTCCTTGTCCGACTCCGTCGGCTCGGGGGCGGACCTCGCGGCAACACCGTGCGGAGCGAGGTCGGCGAGGGCACCTGCCTGATGCAGGGCGAGGAGGCCGACCATGACGCGGTAGCGGAAGGTCACCTCGTCCGGCGACAACGCGGGCAGGACTCGGATCAACTCCTCCAGATAGCGGCCTTCCACCGTTTCGACTTCCTGGGCGAACAAGTGACGGATCTCCGGGTCCGGTTCCACCATCACCCGGCCGAGGAGGCGTACGACAGCCGGCGTTCCGTCCTTCCGCTGCCGCGTCAGGTTCGCACCCGTACGAACGAAGGCACCGACGAGGTCGGCCACTTCGGGCTTGGCTTCGCCGGCGAGGAAGTCGTCCAGCAGGCGCTGCCGCTCCTCGTTGACCGGCCGCATGGCCCGTCCGACCACCGCACGCAGCAGTCCTTCCTTCGACCCGAAGTGGTAATTGACCGCAGCCACGTTGGCGCCGGCGGCTTCGGTCACCGCGCGAGTCGAGGTCGCCGCGTAACCACGCTCGCCGAACAGCTGCTCGGCGACATCGAGAATCCGGTGTTTGGTACCCGAGGGCGTGGACGCGTCCTTCTCAGCCATGCCCTCAATCTAAAACGATCGCTTGAAACGAGCAAGGCCGACCTCACCCAGGGGGCACAACACCATGCGCAACGGCGAGCGGTCGCGGATGCCGACGAGCAGGACGGCATCAACCCGGTACGACGGCCAGAGAAATCTTTACATCACTGTTCACTTTAGGAGTCGACCTCGCTACGGTAACCCTTACAGCACTGTTAGAGATCAGGAGCACCGGTGACCCAGGAGAGCCCACCCCACGGCCCCGCCCATCCAGGAGCACAGCACCATGAGCACGAAATCCGCCCGCCTGTCCCGCACCGCTGGGCGACGCTGGCGCTGCTGTGCATGGCTCAGTTCCTGCTCATCGTGGACGTCACCGTCATCAACGTCGCCCTGCCCACGGTCGGCGACGAACTCGCCCTGACCGCTGGCCAACTGACCTGGGCGGTGACGGCGTACACCCTGTGCTTCGGCAGTCTGCTGCTGCTCGGCGGCCGCGCCGGTGACACCGTGGGCCGCAAACGGATGTTCCTCGCCGGACTGCTCGTCTTCACCGCTGCGTCCCTGGCGTCCGGTCTGGCCGAGGACGGCGGAACCCTGATCGCCGCCCGCGCCGCTCAGGGTGTGGGCGCAGCCATGCTGTCGCCCGCCGCGATGGCGATCATCACGTCGATGTTCCATGGTGCCGAGCGCAATCGTGCGCTCGGCGTGTGGGCAGCCATCGGAGGCAGCGGTGCCGCATTCGGAGTACTGCTCGGAGGTCTGCTGACCACCAGCCTGGGCTGGGAGTGGGTGTTCTTCATCAACGTCCCGATCGGGGCGGCGGTCTTCGTCTGTGTCGCCATCGTGCTCAAGGAGAACGCGGAGCGCTCCGGGGGCCACCGTCAGGACTCCCCCGGAGGCATCGACCTGGCCGGCGCAGTCACCATGACGGCCGCGCCCGGTCTGCTGATCTATGGACTCGTCCAGGCCCGCGATCACGGCTTCGGCTCGGCCTCAAGCCTGCTGCCCCTGGCGGGCGCGGTGGTCTGTGCGGGGGTGTTCGTAGCGGTGGAGAAGTCGGTCCGCGCACCACTCGTCCGGCTCTCCGTGCTGACGCGCCGCAACCTGGTCGGCGGCAGCGTGGTCATGCTCGCCGCGTCAGGCGTACTGATCTCCATGTTCTTCCTCTGCTCGCTCTACCTGCAGCACGTCCTGAGGCTGAGTGCCCTCAAGACCGGACTGGTCTTCCTTCCGGTAGCGGTCGCCATCACGCTCGCCGCACACCTGAGTTCGCAGGCGATCGGTAGGTTCGGCTGGCGCCCCGTGGCGACCACCGGATTCGTACTCGGCACCGCGGGGAGCCTGCTGCTGTCACGGGTCGAGGAGAGCGGGAGCGCATGGACCCAGGTGCTCCCCGGCTTCCTGCTCGTCGCGATCGGCCTGGGCGCCGGGTTCGTGTCCGCCACCACCAGCGCGATGAGTGACCTGCCGCACGAGGACATGGGGCTCGCCTCGGGCCTGGTGAACACCTGTCACGAGATGGGCGCCGCCCTGGGCGTGGCCGTAGTGGCCGCGGTCGCGGGCGCGAGTCTGGAAACCGGAGGGAATTCGGCCCCGTCGGTGAACGGTTTCGGCAGCGCGTTCCTGGCCTGCGCGGTGATCTCACTGGGCGCCGCTGTCGCCGGCGCGCTGCTACTCCCGCGTGGGCGCCCCGACCCGTCACAAGGACCGGTCTTCGCGCACTGACCCGGGACTGCCTGCCATCTGGCGCTCCAGGTCAAGCGGCGTTCATCAGACGCCCACGCAACGCCCGCCACCCGGCCGTTTCCCCCGAGGCGGCCGGGTGGCGGGTCGCTTCAAACTGCTTGACTATGTAAATACGGCGATCGATAGTACTTTCCGATGACAAGCATTGTTCGTTGTCTATCGGGAGGGGCATCGTCGTGGGGGAAGACCGTTCCTGTTGTCGTCAGGCACAGTGCTTATGACTGCGGCCACGGGGGGGGCCGCAACACAACGTCCGAACAGTACGGCCCACCAGCGAAGAACCGCTCGGACGGCCACATCCTTCTGATCGATCCCGACCCCACCTCCCGGATCCTGATCCGACAGGCCCTGGAGGAATCCAGCCCATCCGCACCAGTGACATCGGTCGCTACCTCGGCGAGCATTCCCGTCGGCGGTCTGGGTGCCCCGCTGACCCTGGTCGTCTCCTCCGAGGTCAACCATCACGATGTAGCGCCCCTCGTGGACTTGCTGACCCGGCATGACACGCATGTCGTCATGATCCTGCGCATGCAGACCCGCGAACGATTCGAGGATCTGCTGGGCTTTCCCCTGGACGCCGTCGTGCACAGCGAGGATCTTCGCGGCCCGGCGGTGGCCGAAGCCCTGGCTCACCGAGCCGACGAGACGGTCGCGGTCTCCCGGCACGCCGTTCGCCAACTGCTCCACCTGGCCGGCAACTCGGCCGCCTCGGAAATCTCCGCGCCTTCGCTCACCGCGCGGGAGGTGGAAACACTGAGCGGCATGGCGGCGGGCATGAGCAACCGTCAGATCGCTCGCGACATGGGCATATCGGAGCACGGGGTCAAACGCCACGTCGCTCACATCTTCGCCAAGCTGAACTGCCGTAACCGCACGACCGCCGTGGCCGTGGCCCTCCGGACAGGTCTGGTGCCGCATCGACCCACACAAAGTCGGTGATGCCCAGGCTGGTCAGGTCTCCGCTCTGCTCGGGGCTGCTCAGTCCTCGCCCACGACGGTCAGGTCGTCGTCCAAGGCCGCGGCGATCTGGGCAGCCCTGGAGTGGTCGTCCAAGCGGCGCGTCAGATAGGCGCAGCCATGTTGGTGTCGGCTCGACCACCAGGCCGCCGAGCCTCCCATCCCGCCCTTGGCGATCTTTCCCTTGTCGCGTACGAAGCCCAGCGTCCAGGTGATCCCAGTGCCGAACACCTCATCGTGATCGGTGACTTGGGAGGTGAGGAGCTCGGTGTGCAGCTGCGGCCCCAGCAGTTCTCGTACGGGTCCGTCCTCGCTGGTGAGTCGGGAGAAGAACGCCGCCATCGCGGTTGCGGTGGTGTGCAGGTTGACTGCTCCGAAGACCGACTGTCGCCAGGCCCGGGAGTTGGCGCGCCCCGTGTCCAGAACACAGCAGGTGCGCTGGCGGCACGCCGCCAGGGACAACCGGCTGCAGGATCTCCGGAACATGTACGCGGACTGCCTCGTTGCCTTTCAAAGGGCGGACGAGGACATGCGGTTGGCCGCCGATGAGGACGATGCGAATCCGCAGGCAAAAGCGGCCAGGATTCGGCAGGTGTTCCGGGAGTCGGGTTGTGATGAAGCACGGGAACGGCTGATCCTCACCGCAACCGACGAGGTGGCATCGGCGATCGACGCGTAGTTCATCTCGCTTCGAAAGATCCGCGAGGTATTCGCCGCCGGCTCCACCGTGCCGTCCCCCGACTACACGGCCGCCAGGCAGGAGCACAAAGTGGCAACCGAAGCGGCTCGCACCGTCCTACGCCATGACCTCAGCGCCCTGGACATCTGACCTGGTGTTTCCGCCTGCGGCTGCGTCCGGTTCCAGGGGTCGGGGCTGGAGGAAAACGGGGTGCGGTGATGCCGGCCCGGCAACTAGCGTGCCTGCCATGCGCATCGTCTTCACCAAGGGCCCAAGTACGAGCTACGGCATCGCGGTGCACCGCGAGACCGGCGCGGCGCTGGCCCCGCGCAACGGCCCCGGCGGACATCCGTACCTGCCGCACGACCTGGTGCACTTCCTGGTCGAGGCGGAGGCGGGGATCAAGCTCGGGGTGTACGGGCGACTGGCCGCCGGTGACAACGGCCTCTTCTGGCCCGCGGACCCCGCCGAAAGGAACAGGGCCTCACGCCGCCGCAAGTCGAAGCCGGTGAAGGCGTCCCCGCAGGCGCGGGCGGACATGGCGCGCTCGGAGGAGTTGGCGGGCATCGCGGTGCCGGTCTGGGAGGTACGCCGCGGCCACGCGAAGTCCCTCCCGGCCTACCTTCGCGCTCACGAGGTCCCCCCGGTCGTCGACCACATCGTGGCCCGCCTCGACGAGTACGCGGACCGCTGGCACGCCCTGCCGGTGGGCGGCTCCCTGGAACTCACCTGGTAGGCCCGGGCCGACCCACGCTGCCGGGCGAGGCACCACAGGGACCTGTCCGGATGTCGAACCGCCTACGGATTCGCGCCGTCCATGCCGTGACACGCACGCGCACACGCCCGTTCGTACGGATGGGCGGCGTGGCCGATTGCCGAGCGTTCGGTTCGGAGGACCCTCAGCAACACCCCTTGTCCGCACCGCCGTTGACCGCGTCGAGGCGGCAGAAGCAGGACGCCTCGACCGGTACGTCCGCGAGCGCCGTGGCGATCTTCAGTTGCTGGGCCACGATCTGGGCCTCCCCCGCCTTGCCGAGGCGGACGAGGCATTCGTGGAAGCCGTGTAGGGCCCAGACGTTGCCGGGGTGTTGCAGGGCGCGCGGGAGCGTGTCGTCCAGGCCCAGGTCGGCCCGGTAGACGGCTTCGGCCTCCGCGACGCGGCCCTGTTCGAGGAGCAGGGCGCCGTACGCGTGGCGGGTGGGCTGCATCCAGCCCCACGGTTCGTCGTAGGGGAGGTTGTCGTCCAGTTCGATGGACCGTTCCAGGGCGGCGAAGGCGGCTTCGTGGTTGCCCTTGCGGTACTCAAGTTCGCCGTCGAGCATCGCCGACGCGATCGCGAGGATGTCGGCGCAGGTGTTGTTGAACAGCATGCGCGTCTCAGGTACCCGGGTGACCGCCGCGCGGAACAGTTCGCGTTCGGTCTCGGCCGCGGTGACCCGGCCGGTGGCGGAGAACGCGACTCCGCGGGCGTAGTGGAGCATCGCGGTCGTCGCGCAGTACAGCTTCGGGTCGGCGGGCAGCGGCAGTTCCACGATGTCGGACCAGCGGCCGAACCGGATCAGCGCATGGACCCGCATGGCGAGGAAGGCTTCCAGCCAGTCCGCCATGGGCGGGCTCTGCACCCGCAGCAGGTCCTCCGGGATGGAGGCTTCGAGCTGGGCGGCGGTCTCCAGGGCGGTCTTCGACTGGCCGAGGAACATCGCGCCGTAGATCTTGAAGTGGTAGTTGTGCGAGCGGTACAGCGTGTAGAAGTTCATCGCTCCGGCCCGCGCGCGGTACTTCTCGTCGGCGGCGATCGCCGTGCTGTTGTCGGACACCACGCGCCGGTAGTCGCCGCAGAGCACGTCCAGGTGTGTGGGCATGTGCTGCAGGTGACCGGCGTCGGGTACCAGGCCGCGCAGCCGGTCCGCGACGGGCAGCGCGGTCTCGGGGGCCGAGGACATCTCCATCAGGTGGATGTACATGTGCAGGATGCCCGGGTGTCGCGCCCCGGCCTCGGTGGCGATCGCCCGTTCCAGGACCGCCTTCGCGTCGAGGGTGCGCGCGCCCTCGGCCGGTTCGCCGGTGCGCAGGTCCCACAGCTGCCACGGGGTGAGGTTCATCAGCGCGTCGGCGTAGAGCGTGGCGATGTCGAGGTCGTCGGGGGCGAGTTCGTACACGGCGCGCATGCTGTCGGCGTAGGGCTCGTTCCACACCGAACAGTCCTCGACCGCCTCCGCCTGCGGATAGCGGGCCCGCAGCGCGCCGATCAGTGCCTGTTCGACGGAGGTGGCGCCGGCTGCCTTCTGCTGTGCGAGCTCGACGGCGGCGTGGGTGCGGTCGACGGTACGGGCCAGATCCTCGCCGTCGAAGAACTCCCAGGGCTTGTTGTAGTTGGGGCCCAGGGCGTAGGCGATGCCCCAGTGGGCCATGGCGCAGTCGGGATCCGCCGCCACGGCCGCCTCGAAGCAGGAGACGGCCTCCTCGTGGTGGAAGGCGTACGACCAGACCAGGCCGCGGTCGAACCACTTCTGGGCCTCGGGGGACGTTGTCGTCACGGGCCGGTTGTGGGTGCCGAGATCGTAGTAGTCCATCGGTCCGCCTTTCCTGTACTGCCTCCGTGGCCGAAGCCGGGAGGGCCATCCCTACCACCGAGGCTAGGTCGTTTCTGATGGCTCTTGGACGGTGTCGCGGAGCCATATGACGATCGCGGTGACGGTGAGGGTGCCGTTGAAGATGTAGTCGCGCTTGTCGTACCGGGTGGCCACCGCGCGGAACTGTTTCCACTTGTTCACGCACCGCTCGACGGCGTTGCGGCGGCTGTACTGGGTTTTGTCGAAGGTCGGGGGTCGGCCGCCCAAGCGTCCGCGGTGCTTGCGGTGGGCGCGCTGGTCGTCGGGCTGCGCGATGGTGGCTTTGATCCCGCGCCGTCGCAGGTAGGCGCGGTTGTCGCGACTGGAGTACGCCTTGTCTCCGCGCACCCGGTCCGGCCGGCTGCGCGGGCGGCCCGGTCCGCGGCGCCGGACGCGTAAGCCGTCCAGCACCGGGGCGAACATCGGACTGTCACCTCGCTGCCCGGGCGACGTCAGCCAGTGCAGCGGGCGGGCCCGGTCGTCGGACAGCAGATGGACCTTGCTGGTCAGCCCGCCCCGCGAGCGCCCCAACGCCTCGCGCCCATCGGCCTCCTCACGCGCCCCGCCCCCTTTTGCGGGTAGTCGGCCGCAGACTTGCGGGGCGCCCCGGCCGCATGCTGATGCGCCCGGCAGGAAGTCGAGTCGATGTTCACGGCCCACTCCTGCCCGGACACCTGGCGGGCAAGCGCCCCGTCCGGGTCACCGGCATCCGCCTCGATCTGCAACTCCTCAAGGACGGCCTCCCAGGTGCCGTCCGCCGACCAGCGGCGATGCCGCTCGTAGACGGTCTGCCAAGGACCGTACCGTTCCGGCAGATCAGGCCAGGGCACCCCGGTCCGGGCCCGAAACAGCACCCCGTTGATCACCCTGCGGTGATCCGCCCACTGCCCACCCGGCCTGCCGTTGCCGGGCAGGAGGGGTTCGATCTTCTGCCACTGCGCGTCCGTGAGCTCGTGTCGCCGCACCATACGAGCGTCCTGCCCGGCAACCGCCGAGATCCACCCAGCCCACCAAGAGCCATCAGAAACGACCTAGAGGCGATCCCGGACCCGCCACAGCGCTACGGGCGACCGGAACGTACGGCTGGACCGGAACGTACGGCTGAGAGGTACGACGCGAACGCCCGCCCGGACCATGGCGCGGTCCGGGCGGGCGTGAGAGCGGGTGGTGGGTCAGGGAGTGATCCTCCACTGCTGGATGTAGCCGACGTCGATCGAGGCCACGTCACGGACCCGCAGCTTCCAGGTGCCGTCGACGGGCTGCGCCGAGGCGTCCACGACGAAGGTCTGGTTCACGTTGTCGGCCGAGCCGCCGCTGCGGTTCAGCAGCGAGTACACGGTCCCGTTGGGTCCGACCAGATCGACCGTCAGGTCACCCCGGTAGGTGTGCACGATGTTGACGTACACCTCCGTGGTCGCCGAGGCGTTGCCCGGGCGGCCCGTGATGGTGATGGGCGACTCGACCGCGGCACCGACGTCGGGGATGTCGACCCGGGTCGAGTTGCCGTAGACGTACGCCACCCGCCACTCGAAGGTGTCCGACACGCTCGCACCCGTGCTGTCGGTCACCGTCACGGTGACGTCATTGGTGCCGGTCGTGGTCGGGACCCCGGAGATCAGCCCGCCCGCGCTCGCGGTCAGGCCGTCGGGCAGCCCGGTGACCTCGTAGGTCAGCGTCGCGTCCGCGTTGGTGGTGTAGGCGTCGATCTGCAGGGACACTTCCTGGCCGACACCGGAGGTCTGGTCGTCGATCGGGGAGACGTTGACGCCCAGTGCTATGCGGTCGCCGACGTTGATGCCCGCCCAGGCGGCGGCGACGGCGAGGTAGGTGTCGCTGTAGGCACCGAAGAGGTCACTCGCGGCTTGCAGGGTCGCGACCCTGGCGCCCGCGTAGTTGGTCGACGACGTCATGTACGTCGTCAGCGCCCGGTACCAGATCCGGGCCGCGTTCTCGACGCCGATGCCCGCGACCGGGACGCCGTCGGCGGTGGGGCTGTCGTAGTTCACGCCGTTGACGGTCTTCGCTCCGCTGCCCTCGGACAGCAGGTAGAAGAAGTGGTTCGCGGGACCGGAGGAGTAGTGGACGTCGATGCTGCCCAGCGAGGCGTCCCAGTTGTCACGGGACGAGCCGTCCTTGGAGGGCTTGTCCATGTACCGCAGCGGGGTGCCGTTGCCGTTGATGTCGATCTTCTCGCCGACCAGGTAGTCGGGGACGTCGGCGGTCAGACCGGCGTTGAACTCCACCGCCGCGGCGAAGATGTCGGAGGTCGCCTCGTTCAGGCCGCCCGACTCCCCCGAGTACGTCAGGTTGGCGGTGGCACTGGTGACTCCGTGGGTCATCTCGTGGGCCGCCACGTCCAGCGAGGTCAGCGGCTTGGCGTTGCCCGATCCGTCGCCGTACGTCATGCAGAAGCATGAGTCCTGCCAGAACGCGTTGACGTAGCTGTTGCCGTAGTGGGCGCGGCTGTAGGCGGCGACACCGTCGTTGCGGATGCCGTTGCGGCCGTAAACGTTCTTGTAGTAGTCCCACGTCGCGGCTGCCCCGAAGGCGACGTCCACACCGGCTGTCTGCCGGTTGCCCGGGGTGCCGTCACCCCAGACATCGTTGTCATCCGTGAAGAGTGTGCCGGTGCCGGAGGTGCCCTGGTTCAGGTCGTACGTGCGCTGCCCCGCGCGATCGCCGTCGACCATCTGGTACGACGAACCGGAGGCCGTGGTGCCGACCTGAACCGAGCCGTTGTACTGGCCCGTGCCCGTGCCGGTGTGCACGCTCTCGTACTTCGAGGCGACCTTGCCGGAGGCCGCGTCGGTGACGACGTGCAGTTCGCTGGGCGTCCCGTCCTCCTGGAACCCCTCGACCACGGATTCCCAGGCCAGGACCGGCTTGGACCCGCCGGCGGCCCAGACGACGAGCCGGGGCTTGCCTTCGACCTCGGACCGTTCCACGTCGGCCGCCTTGCCGATCGCGAGCGCCTTGGTGGCGGCGCCGGCCGCGGAGATCTTCGGCGTGGTGGTGGGCACCGCGATGGTGGCGCGGGTGGCCTTGGACGTGGTGGTCCGGCCGTTCTTCAGGTGCAGCACCAGGTCGCCGCCGAGGACCGGAAGTCCCGCGTAGGTGCGCTCGTAGCGGGTGTGGGTCGTGCCGTCGGCGTCCTTGATGACGTCCTTGACGACGAGCTTCTCCCGCGAGCCGAGGCCGAGTTGCTCGGCCGTGTCACCGGCGGTGGCGTTCGCGCTCTTGAGGAGCGAGGCGCGCTTGGCGGGTGACAGCTCGGTCTGCGCCGCACCGGCACGCGGCGTGGCGGTGATCTTCGCAGAACCGGGATCCGCGGGTGCGGCGGATACGGGTCCGGCCTGCACTCCGAGAACGAGCAGCGAGCTCGCGGTCGTGAGGGCCAGGGCCGCGGCGCGTCTGCGCCGGTGGGTGGAACGGTGATACCCGGACAATGTCTTCTCCTCCTGCGACAGCCGGCCCATGGTGAGGGCCGACGGCGAGCGGACCAGCTGGGTGCAGCCGGTCCGGAATGGGGGGTGGAGCGGGAAGAAGCGCCGCACCAGCCGACACACAGAGACATCCGAGGACGCCGCGGCGTTCGACCTGAGGGTGCGGGGATGTACGAGTGGGGGACGTGGGAGGTGTGAGAGGTGTGACGATGTGAACGAACAGTGAATGTTCCACAGCAGAGTGACACCACTCGCACAGGGTTGTCATGGAAGTGACAAGACAACGGCTTGAATTGACCATTGCTTGCTGTGAGTTCATCACCGCCGACGAACACTTTCAGCCGCCGCGTGCAGGCTGATCCGTTCGGCGCTGGGCGATCGCCGGCTCGACATTCGGCGCCGAAGCGTGTTCTCGGTCCTGATCTCGGTTTCGTGATGGGGCCCGCGTCAGTAGGTGGCCCGGCAGCAGACCGGTTGGCGCGCGCTGGAGGCGATGATCGCCGAAACCGGGCGTGTGGGAGCGGGTACGGCATCAATCTGAACAGTTCCGACATCGCGGCCCTCGCATACGGGGAGGTTCCTGTCCGGCTCGCCGACGAGGCGCGATCACGGGCCGCGCGATCCTTCGCACACGCGGTGCAGATCAGCGCCGAACGCATGGTGTGCGGCAGATCGACAGGTGTGGGCGCCAATCGCGACATCGCCATCGACGATGCGAACGCACATGCCCTGGCCCTCCTGCGCAGCCACGCCACATCCGCGGGACCGCTCCGGAGCCCGGAACGCATACGCGCGATGCTGGCCGTACGCCTCGATCAGCTCGCCGCCGGCGTCAGCGGGGCGGCGCCTGACCTCCTCGACGGGTTGGTGGTCATGCTCTCGGCCAACGCACTGCCGCCCGTACGCGAGGTGGGCAGCATCGGCACCGGTGGCCTTCCGGCGCTCGCGGTCACCGTCCTCGCGCTGCTCGGAGAGGTCCCCGCGTCAACGGCACTCTTGGCACCGGTCGCGTGCGGCCAGAAGGACGCCATGCCGGTCATCAACAGCAACGCCGCCGCGATCGGAGATGCTGCACTCGCCCATGTCTCGCTCGCTTCGCTGTCACGGTCCGCGATCACGCTGGCAGCGCTGACCTTCGCGGCGGTGGACGACAATCCCGAGGCGTTCGCCGAGGTCGTCGAGCGGGCGACGCCGTTCAGCGGGGCACGCGAGATGTATGGCCGACCACGATCTCACCGCCGACATCGCTTCGGCGGCACACCTGCTACCAAAGCTCGGCTCTGGCACAGATCTTGGGGAGTACCTGCGGAGAGTCACCGCAGTGTTCGATTGTGGACGTCCGGATTCGCGTGAGACCGCGTACCTCTTTCTCCTCGACGGCGTTCGACGGCGCGGTCACTTCTCGTGGCGGCCCGTGATCTCCGCTGCGTTGGCGCGGATCCATTGCAGCAGCGGGTCCAGCGCCGCCGCCGCGCTGCGGCCCAGGCTGGTGACCGAATACGTCACCGATGGCGGCTGTTCCGTGCCGACCTGGCGGTGTACCAGGCCGTCCTGCTGGAGCAAGCGGAGCGTGGCTGCGAGGCTCTTGTCGCTGATTCCCGCGACCACCGTGCGTAGCTCGTGATAGCGGAGCGGTTCGGCCAGCAGTGCCGTGAGGATCAGGATCGTCCACCGACCGGCGAGGTGCCCCAACACCTCGCGCGCCGGGCAGTCCTTGTGGAACACGTCACCCATCACACCTCTCCCGGGCTCCTGGACTGCGCGCTCACCGCCGGGTGAGCACCGCACCACGTGGTGAGCGCCTTCCGCCGCACCTGCGCTCTCCCTAGGTTAGCGACCTGCTCACGACCAAGGAGAAAGCATGCCACCGACCACACTCGTCACCGGCGCCGCCCGTGGCCTGGGGGCGGCCATCGCGCGGCAACTCGGAACGCGCGGCCACCACGTGATCGTCAACTACCGCACCGGTGCCGCCGACGCGGCCGAAATCGTGCGTGACATCGAGGCCACTGGCGGCAGCGCGTCGAGCGCCAGGGCCGACGTCACCGACCCGCCCGCCGTCGATGAGCTGGTGACCTGGATCCTCGCCACCCATGGGCGGATCGACACAGTCGTCGTCAACGCCAATACCGCTCCGCCGCCGTTCGCTGCGCTGACCGAGCTATCGTGGGCGGCCTTCGCGGCCAAGGTCACCGGCGAGCTTGCCGGTGCCTTCCACATCACCAAGCGCGTCCTCGCGCCGATGCGGGCGCAGGGAGCGGGTCGGATCATCTACATCGGCAGCACCGCTGCGGACTACGTCGGCGAAGGCCGGCTCGCGCATGGCACAGCGAAATCCGCGCTGGCCACCTTCGCCCGCCACGTCGCTGCAGAGAACGCACGCGACGGCGTCAGCGTGCTCGTCGTCGCCCCCGGGGCAGTCCGGACGCCGGCCACCGCAGAAGTCCTCACCAGCGAGCGCGGCGCCGTCCTGGCCCGCGAGTCCGTCCTGGGCCGGGTGCTTGAGCCCGAAGATGTCGCCGCCGCGGTGGCACTGGCTGCCGACCCCGCACTCAGCGCGGCGACCGGCACGACTCTGCGGGTCGACGGCGGCTGGTCGGTCCTCGTCGGCGGCCCGGCCAGCTGAGCTCTCACGCCTGGATCGAACGGCCCGGGTCCGTCGGCGATGTCGTTCACTGCACTCACCGCAGTTCCGGCCGCAGCTGATCCTCGGCATCACCGCACCAAAGCGCCCGACTCCGCCCCACCTCGCAAGACACGGACCAAGACAACTGGCTTTGTTCACGAGATCGAGGCCTTGGCACAAATCTTGAGGAGTAGCTGCGGAGAGTCACTGGAGCAGGATCATCTTGCGGAGCAGTTCGAATCCGGCCCGTCTGTAGAGCTGCCTCTTGATCTTCTTGATGCGGTTCACGGCGCCCTCGACGCTGCCGGAGCTCCAGTGGAGGGTGAGGCCCGGCGGTCACAGCGTCGAGGTCTCGGAGCAGGTGGAGCGCGAAGTTGGTGAGGCCGGGCAGTTGGCTGACGTCGACGGCGTCGATCCAGGCGGGGAGCGTGTGGCCGAGGCGGCTGGTGAGGATCTCGCCGAAGTCGCGGACATGCCCGGCCGCGGCATCCAGTTCGGGGCATCGGGCCAGGACGGACTTCAGCGCGGCTCGCTCTTCCTCGCTCAGGGTCGCGGGGTGACGGGTGAGCCAGCCGGTGACCTGCCGCACCGTCGGCGGCGCAGGAGGCGCTGTTGCCGCTGCGGCGCGCAGGGTGGCCGACGCCCTGCCACAAGGTACTGGTGGGCCGTCGGCGAGGTGCCTGCTGAGCAGGTCCTTTTCCAACGGCCCCCAGCCCAAACGACGCATGCGACTTTCACCGCACGTCGCTTTCCAGTGACTACTCCGTGAGTGCCGGGACGGGCTTCTTGCCGTGGATGTCCGCATGACAAGTTCCGCAGACCACAAGGGTTTTGCGGTGTCGTGCGGCCATGAGATCTGCCCACGGCGGCCGGTTGCCCGATCGTCCGAGGCCGGCGAGTTTGGCGACGTGGTGGACTTCCACCTCGTCGATCCGCCCGCAGGACTCGCACCGTCCGGCGAGGAGCCGGGTGACCAGTTCCTTGCGCTTGGTGTTGACCGGGGCCAGCCGACGGTCATTGATGACCGTCTTTTTGTCTCGTCGCAGCGGGATCCCACCGAACCGTCCGACCAGCGGCTTCCTGCCGGTGCGTTCGACGCGCGCCTCGAAGCACTTGCGTAGTCCGTGCGGGGTCTCGATGGTGGCCGCGTACTTGCGGGCCATCTTCGACACCGACGAGCGGTGCTTGTTGGCGAGCGTCATCAGCATCGAGGTCTCCATGACCCATTGAAGCCGGGCGAGTCGGAAGACGTCGCCGGCCAGCAGGTAGTACTGGACGATGCCGCGGTACTCCGACCCGAAGGTGCTGAGGATGATGTGGTCGTCCTGGTTCAGCAGTTCGGGCCGTCGCGCGGGTTTGCCGCGCTTCATGTACTGGGCTTGCTTGGCAGATACCACCGAACGAGGGACGCGCAATCTGATGACCCCATTGACGGAACGCCGTCCGCCGGTGATCTTGCGGTCGTTGTGGTGCACGGTGATCTCGTAGCCGAGGAACCTCGCCGCCTGGGTGCGGGCGTGCGTGATGAGGGTCTTCTCCGGCGACAGTTCCAACTTGAGTTCGTCACGCAGGAATTGCGCCAGTCGCTGTTTGATTTCCTCGGCCTCTGCCTTCGGTCCGGCGAACCCGAGCAGGGTGTCATCGCAATAGCGCACATACCGCAGCCGCCGGTAGCCAGGATCCTGAGTATCCATGCTGGGCATACTGCGGAGTTGCCTGCGCAGCTCCCGCACCTCGGTGTGGTTGCCGCGCTTGCGTGCGCGACCTACGGCCGCCCATACCCGATGAAAGGCGCGGTTCGGCTGTCTGACTCTTCCCCGGGTGTATTCCGGAATGAGAACTTTCTCAACGTACTCATCCATCTTGTGCAGGTAAATATTTGAGAGGATGGGTGAAACAACTCCGCCTAGCGGGCTTCCGCTGTGCGTGGCGTTCCAGATCCAGTCCTCCATGTATCCGGCTCTGAGCATGTTGCGCATCAGCCGCAGGAACCGATTGTCTTGGATCTTTTCACCCAGGATCCGGAGCATGACCGAATGGTCAAGGCGGTCGAAGCACTGGGCGATGTCGCCTTCGACAAACCAGACTGTTCCCGTCCAGGCATTGGTCACATCACGTAATGCGGTGTGGCAGCCCGGCGGGGACGGAAACCGTGTGTGGAGTTAGAAAACGTCGGCTCGTAATACGCCTCAAGCAGCAGGCGGATCACCTCGCCGACGAGTTTGTCACTCCAGGGAGGCAGGCCGAGCGGACGCAGCTTCGTGCTGCTCCGCCCCTTCGGGATGTAAACCCTGCGAGCTGGGCTCCACCGGTAGCGTTCGTGGCGCAGCGCGTCGATGACGTGCTCGATCTTGCCCAGCGACATGCCGTCCACGGTCTCCCCGTTGACCCCGGGCGTCATTGCTCCCTTGTTGGAGTACAGACGTCCGTAGGCCAGCAGATACAACTGCGGATTGAAGAGCTGTCGATACAGTTCATTGCACGGCAGGCCACGCCTGCCGCGTTCACGGAGGACACCCAGCACCGTTTCGGCGCTCTGCATTACGCATACCTCCCGAGTCTTGAGTGTCCGATCACCTGGCCCCCTTCGCCCTGTGCGGACGGCTTTCCCGTTCTCCTTGGCCGGTCGTGACTCCGGCGACTACTACGGGGCCTCCGTCGCCATAGGAAGATCTCCTCCCGTAGGCGATCCCATGTTCGTCCTTGTCGTACGTCCTAGCGTGATGTAGGTGCCCAACTCATCCCCTTGAATGCCCTCGTTGGGCATCGCTCCGCACTCCGGAGGTTGCATCGACCATTTCACAAAGCCGTCGCAGAGCGCGGCGCCGGTTACAGGTATCTTTCCGGCGGACTCGACCTTCAGTCTCCTGGAGATTTGGGTTCAGGCAATTCAGCTTTCACCATGTCACGCGGGTCCCTCGATACCCCGTCCCTGATACCTGAGCCCGGTCATCGATTTCCTGGAATGCTCTGGTCCCCATCACCGTTTCCAGATTGGGTAAGCCATCAGACCCGAGAATCTCCCTCCAAATTCCCCCCGACTGAGTCGGGGATACGACAAGGCGCCTCATGGCGCACTAAAACCTGTCGGCGACCTGGAGCGCGGCGGGAGCACCGAGCCGGGCGCCCTCGGCATAGGCGCCTGCCCGGTCTCGGCAGATGATCTCCACGTCCGGGTGGGCGGCTAGCCAACCGGCCAGCGGCCCGGAATCGCGGGTCGGGAGCACGTCGACCACACGATGGGTTTCTCCGCAGGTCAAGACGGTGGAGTAGGTCTGCCCCCGGCGGGTCGCGAAGTCGTCCACGCCCAGCACGCGAGGCGTGCTGGACTGCGGGTCGGGCAGTGCCATGACCCTGCGCAGTAAGGTCATCCGTCCCACACCGAAGCCCAGTTGGTCAGCCAGCCGGGCGCCGGCCCGTCCGGCGAGGGCGAACCCAACGCGTTCCAGGACGTGGCCAAGCCGCGAGGTGAAGCGTGCGTACGGGGTGGTCAGCCGGGCGAACGGTTCGGCGAACGTGCGGCGCGGGCAGTTGGCCGTCCCGCAGATGAAACGACGGACCGTCAGACGGATCACGACGCTCTGCCCAGCGAGGAGCAGATCCTTGAGTCTGCGCTGGTAGGAGTCGTGCACTCGCCCCGAGAAACGGCTGCAGTCGGGACATGCCGCGCCGGCTACCCGGCCCCTCGCCAAGATGTCGACCGTGCCGAAGGCGGCTGCCGCCGCTTCGACGTCCACGTCGTCGATCCCGTCGAACACCAGCGAGTCCCAGAACGTTGTGTCGGCCTGTATGACCAACACCGTCACCGGCCACGGCCAACTCCGGCGGGTGCAGTCACAAACCTGACGGAGCGTCACAATCGTCCGCCGGGCGGCGGAGCGTACGCGGTCTCACACGAATCCGGACGTCCGCAATCGAACACTGCGGTGACTCTCCGCAGCTACTCCCCAAGATCTGTGCCAGAGCCCAAAGCTCGCCGACATCCCGCAGGGGACGAGAATCGCTTGATGACGGTCTTGGCACGCGCACACAGGAACGCCATGTCGATACGGGTGGCTGCTCCGTCGGTCCGCTGCGGTGTTCCATTGGGCGCGTGCCGAGCCGGTTGAGATCCTCAGGTGAGGCTGCGGAGCGAGAGGTCAACAGGCTCAGTTCCTCGCTCTCGCCCAGGTCCGTGTTCTGCGGATCACGAGGCCGGAGCCTGTCCTCGATGCCGGAGCGCGCGGCGTCGGAGACGCTGCGGACGAAAGTGCCGGGAACGGTGATGACGTACGTGGTCACTGGAACTCATTACGAGGACGCCCGGTCCGTCGGGGGCTTCACGAGCCGGACGGCCGGACGGCATGGCGCGTCCGCCCGGCTCGCGTGCAGTGCTCCCGACTCCCATGTACTCCACGTTCCCCGCCTTCGGCCGGGAATGCGAACCGCCGGCCAGGCCGACGCTCCGGACAGTGGTTCGATACGGAACGCCGTTTGAGTATGCGTACTCATGAAACGGGACACGGGCTCCGGCAGGCTCCCGAATGAACGACTCGGCAAGATCGCCAGGCCTCGCCTCACCACCCTGCTTGCCTCCTGCTGTACCGGCTCGATTCACCCACGCACGAACGAACGGACCCATGAAGACTGCATCGCTGTTCGACGTACTGCTGGACGCAGCCCACCAGGCCCCTGAACAGGTCGTCGTACATGTCCGTGGGGACGGCAGTGAACTGACGGTCACGTTCCGGGAGTTGCTCGACGAGTCCCTGCGTGTCGCGGGTGGGTACCGCGGCGCGGGCGTCGAGCCCGGCACCTGCGTGCCGCTGCTCGCGGACCGCAGCGAGGACTTCCAGCCGATGTTCTGGGGCACGCTCGCCGCCGGGCTGGTACCGGTGCCGCTCGCGCCCGACGCGCGACGGGTCGCCCCGGTGTGGGAGCACCTCGGACGGCCGCCCGTCGTGGTGGACGCGGCCTGTGCGGGGGTGGCTGCCGAACTGCCCGACGGCGTACGGGTGTTGCGGCTGGAGACGCTGCGGGAGTGCGCCGAACCGCTCTCGCCCGTCATGCCGGGCCCGGACGATCTGGCCTTCCTGCAGTTCTCCTCCGGAAGTACCGGGTCCCCCAAGGGGGTTGAGCTGACGCACGCGGCGGTCCTGGCCAACCTGCGGCAGATGGCCGCCGCCTCGGGACTCAACGAGCAGGACGTCGTGGTCAGTTGGATGCCCTACTTCCACGACATGGGCCTCATCGGCACCCATCTGGCGCCGCTGGCCGTGCGGGCGAAGCAGGTGAAGATCGGTCCCCTGTCGTTCGCGAAGTCGCCGCGCCTGTGGTTCGACGTGGCCGCCGCGCACCGGGCGACGGTGTTGTCGGCCGCCAACTTCGCGCTCGCCCTGACCGTGCGCCGGGTCCCCGACGAAGTACTCGCCACCGTGGACCTGAGCCCGGTACGGCTGATGCTGGTGGGGGCCGAGCCGATCTCGGCGACGGTGTGGCGGGACTTCACGGCCAAGATGCGGCCGACCGGACTGGACCCCCGGGCGGCCACGCCCGTCTACGGGCTCGCCGAGGCGACACTGGCCGTCACTTTCCCGCCGCTCGGTGAAGTGGCGGCGCCCGTGGTGCTGGACCGGGCCGCTCTCAGCCGTGGCCGGGCGGTGGAACGGGAGCCCGGCGGCGACGCCGAGGAAGCAGCCGTGGAAGTGATGGACGTCGGCGTACCGGTGCCCGGTTGCTCGGTGCGGATCACCGACGACGCCGGACGGCCGTTGGGTGACCGGCGGGTGGGTCACATCGAGGTCGGCGGCCCGCAGATCGCGCGCGGCTACCACGCCCGCCCCGAGACGACAGCACAGACCTTCGCGGACGGCTGGCTGCGCACCGGAGATCTCGGCTTCCTGCGGAACGGCCGACTGTGTGTCACCGGCCGCCACAAGGACGTCCTCTTCCTCAACGGCCGCACCTTCCACGCCCCGGACATGGAGGAGGTGGCCGCCGCGACGCCCGGGCTGCCTGCGGGCATCACCGCTGTGGTCGGCTCGACCGACCCGGTGACCGGGAGCGAGCGCGTGGTGGTCCTCGTGTCGTGGAGCCGTCCGCCGCGCACCGCGACGGAGGTACTGGACCAGGTCGCGCGGCGGGTCCGTGGAGCACTGGGCCACGACGACGTGCGCGTCCTCGCTCTCCCGCCGTCGGCCTTCCCCCGCACCACGAGCGGCAAGCTGCAGCGGCAGCGGATGCGGGCCCGTTTCGAGGCGGGGGCGTACCGGCCCGCGGCCTCGTCCAGCCCCATGCCCGTCCCCTCGGCCCTCTCGACCTGCGTCCCGTCCGTCTCTTCGGACGCCGCCTCGGTGCCTGCCGCCTCGGACGCCGCGGCGGGCGAACCAGGGCGACGTGACGACGTACGGCGATCGGCGTCGCCCCGCTCGCGCCGTGACGTACAGCAGCTCGTACGTGACATCTGGGCGCGCGTACTGGCGCGACCGCAGGCGTCGTTCACGGACCGGGACCGGTTCACCGATCTGGGCGGTACCTCGCTCAAGGCCATGGAAGTGCTCGCCGAACTGGAGCGCGCCCTCGATGTCACCCTCGCTCCGGCCGTGATGCGCGACGACACCGTCACCGCGCTCGCCGACCAGCTGCTGGCTGCAGTTGACGCCAAGGAAGGCCGGCAGTCGTACGCTCCCGACGGGCGGGACACGGTGCCCGCCCGAGCCGGCACGCCCGGAACGGCGATCGTCGCGATGGCCTGCCGGTTCCCCGGCGCGGACACGCCGGAGGAGTTCTGGGACCTGCTGGCCGCCGGGCGGGACGCCGTCACCACCGTGCCGTCGGGCCGCTGGGACGGCGCAACACCCTCGGCACAGGCAGACGGGCAGACGTCCAACCGGTCCGGCGGACGCTGGGGGTCCTTCCTCGACGACCCGGCCGCCTTCGACGCCGGGCACTTCGGCATCGGCGACGAGGAGGCCCGCACGCTCGACCCGCAGGCGCGGATCTTCCTCGAACTCGCCCACGAGGCACTGGAACGGGCCGGTTACGCCGGAACTCGCCGCCGCGGCCTGCGCGTCGGTGTGTTCGCCGCCGTCGGAGACAGCGGTTATCGGCAGGTCCTCGCCGACGCGGCCCCGGCCGGTACGCCACCCGCGGCCACAGCCCTGACCGGGAACCTGCCCAACCTGGTCGCCGCCCGTGTCGCACACTGCCTCGACCTCGACGGGCCGGCGCTCGCCGTGGACACCGCGTGTTCCTCGGGTCTGGTGGCGCTGCACCTGGCCCGGCGCAGCCTCGCGGACGGGGAGTGCGACATCGCCGTGGTCGGCGGCGTCAACCTCCACCTCACGCCCGACGGGTACCAGGCACTGGAGGCGGCGCAGGCCCTGTCACCCACCGGCCGCAGCCGCGCCTTCAGCACCGCGGCCGACGGGTTCGTACCCGGCGAGGGCGGAGCGGCCCTCGTCCTGCGGCCGCTTGAGGAGGCCGGCCGCGACAACGACGAGATCCTGGCCGTCGTACGCGGCACCGCCGTCAACAACGACGGCACCTCCCTGAGCCTGATGGCACCCAATCCGCTGCGACAGCACGAGGTGATCGGCCGGGCGTACGCGATCTGCGGCGTCGATCCCCAGTCGGTCACGTATGTCGAGGCCCACGGGACGGGTACGGCTGTCGGTGACCCGATCGAACTGCGGTCCCTGGCACAGGCTTTCCCGGCCCGTCCGGACGGGCGACCGCGGCTGCTCGGCTCGGTGAAGACGAACGTCGGGCACCTGCTGAACTCGGCCGCCCTGCCCTCGCTGGTCAAGGTGGTGCTGGCTCTCGGGCGCGGCCGGCTGCCGGCCTCCCTGCACCACGCGTCGCCCTCCCCCGCGGTCGAGCGGTCCGGGTTCGCCCTGGTCACCGAGCTGACCGACTGGGAGTCGCAGGGTCCGCGGAGGGCGGGCGTCAACGCCTTCGGGTTCGGCGGCACGAACGCGCACGCGGTCCTGGAACAGGCGCCGCCGACGTCGGCTTCCGCCTCTGCGCCGCGCGCGGGAGGCGGTCCGCACCTCCTGGCCCTTTCGGCGCGCAGTGCGGACGGTCTGGCCGCCTGGACGTCCCGTCTCGCGGACCAGCTGCGCGACCGCCCGGAGCTCGACGAGGGCGACTTCTGTCTGACGGCGGCCACGGCACGGGACGAGGGACCGCACCGCCTCGCCGTGGTGGCAGACGGGGACCTCCGGGAACGGCTCGCCGAGGCGACCGCCGTGGGTGACGGCCGAGCGCCGGGAGTGGTCACCGGGACGGTGGCGAACCGGCCGCGGACCGTCTTCGTCTTCCCCGGCCAGGGCGCACTGCGGCCGGGCCAGGGCCGTGCGTTGTACGCGACGGCACCTGTGTACCGCGACACGCTGGACGAGGCGTCGGCCCGGGTCGGCACCGTGCACGGACGGCAGTTGACGTCGTGGTGCGTGGACGCGGAGGTGGATCCGCAGGCGCAGGCCGCCACCGAGGTGGCGCAGCCGCTCCTGGTCGCCCACGGGGTGGCTCTCGCCCGGCAGTTGATGGCCTGGGGCGTACGGCCCGACGCGCTCGTCGGACACAGCGTCGGCGAGCTGGCGGCCGCCTGCGTCGGCGGTGCGCTGTCGCTCGCCGACGCGGTGGGGTTCGCGACGGAACGCGGGCGGCTCATGGGCACGTTGACAGCTCCGGGCGCGATGCTGGCGGTCCGGGGAGCCGACGAACAGGACGTGGCGGCCCTGGTGGCAGCGACACCCCGCGAGCTCGCGGTGGCCGCCTACAACGGCCCCGGCCGGCTGGTGATCTCCGGCAGCCCCGACGCGGTCGAGGGGGCTGCGGAGAAGCTCGCCGGGCTGGGAGCGGCGGTGCGCCCGCTGCGGGTGTCGCACGCTTTTCACTCACCGTTGATGGAGCCGGTCGCGCAGGCCCTGGCCGACGCCGCGCACGCTCTGGACGTCACGGCTGCCGACCTGCCCGTGATGAGTACGCTCACCGCCGAGTGGCAGCCGCGCATGGACCCGGTCCACCTTCGCGAACACGCCCTGCGGCCGGTGCTGTTCGGCCGGGCCGTGGCCCGCCTGCTCGACGAGGGCTACGACACGTTCGTCGAACTCGGACCGGACGAGAACCTCGCGGGCCCGATCCGGGCGGCGGCAGTCCATCACCGGGCCACCGACGCGGACGGTACGACTGCCGGTGCCCCGCGTCCGGCAAACAGCACCGACATCGAGACCGGCACCGACACGGACATCGGCTCCGGCTCCGGCTCCGACAGTCGTGTGCTCGTCGTGTCCGCGCCCGGGGAGTTGGGCCGTGCCAGGGCCGCCACGACCAGTTCCCCGGGCGGGGCGCGGGAGTTGCTGGCAATGATGGGGCGCCTGTGGGTGCGGGGCGTGACGCTGGACCGTACGGCGCTCGACGCGGGCCGTCGGCGCGTGCCGCTGCCGCCCTATCCCTATCAGCGGCGCCGGTACTGGCCCGACACCGCGGCGCACGGGCTCCTGCACCGTGTCATGTGGCAGGCGGAGCCCCTGGCCGACGACGCTCCCGCCGGACCCGTACTGGTGACGGGCGTGGACGCGACTGCGGTGCGCGAGGTCGCGGAACGGTTCGCGGGGCGGGGCGTGGAGGCGACCACGGACACCGGAGCCGTTGCGGCGCAGACGGTGATTCTGCTCGCCGGGCCGGCCAAGCACCGCACGGCAGCCGAGTTCGAGCGGCTGCAGCGTCGGTGGGTCACGGCGTTCCGGGAGGCGCTGGCGCTGTTCGACCGGGCCGGGGCCCGACGTCTGCTGGTCGTGACCGAGGACGTGCACGTCACCGGACACGGCTCCGAGCGTCCGGACCCGGCACAGGCCGTGCTCGGCGCCCTCGCTCTGGCCGTGCCCGAGGAGTTCCCGGGAGTGGTGGCGAACTGGGTCGACCTCGCGTCCCTCGACGACGCCGGGCAACAGCTACGGGCCGTCCTCGCCGAGGCGGCGGCGCCCCAGGCGGCCGGAGTGGTCGCCTGGCGGGACGGGCGGCGACTGGTACGGACCGTCGTCCCTCAGCCGACCGAGACACCCCACGGGAGTGGGCGGCTGCCCGCCGACGGCAACTTCCTGATCACGGGCGGCTGCGGGGGCATCGGTTCCGCTCTGGCCCGGGACCTCGCCGGGCGTGGGCGGCCGACGGTCATCCTCACGGGCCGTTCTCCGCAGCCGCCCGAGGGTCTGCTGGAGGAACTCGCGGCGCTCGGCGCCGACGCCCGCTACCACCGGGCCGATCTCGCGGCGCAGGACGATGTCGACAAGCTCGTCGCCGAACTGCCCCCGCTGGACGGCGTCTTCCACGCGGCCGGAGTGGTGCGCCCCGGGAGCCTGCGCTCAACGGACGTGCGGGAAGCGGTGGATGCGCTTCAGGCGAAGACGCTCGGCACGATGCTGCTGTCGGAGGCCCTGCACCGGCACGGGCACCGTCCCGGAGTGTGTGTCGCGTTCTCCTCCGTGTCCTCGGTGCTGCCAGGGCTGGCCGGGGCGCTCGGCGTCTACGCGGCCGCGAACGCGTTCCTCGACTCCTTCGCCGCCGCCGAACGGTGGGCCGGACGGCCGTGGCTGTCGGTGAACCTCGGGCCGTTCGCCGAGACGGGACTCGCCTCCTCGCACGCCACCTCGTTCGCCACCTCCCTCGGCGCCGGCGCCCTCGCGCGCACCGGAAGCCGCCCGCTGGCGACCGCGCCCGCGCTGGCCGCGCTGCGTTCGGCGTGCGACACGGACGCGGCACAACTGGTACTCGCCGATCTGACGTCCGTCCCGACCTCCGTGCGGGGACCGGCCCTCGCCGACTCGCTGCGGCGGCCTGCGCCAATGCCGCGACCTCAACCGGCATCACCGGCGGCACGTCATCCCTCCGGCTCGGACGGGGCGGTGTCCGTCTCCGGCGCCGCCGTGCTCCGGGAACTGCTTGCGCAGTCACTGGGCGTGCCGGCTTCGGCCGTCGACGACGACGCACCGTTCCTGTCGCTCGGGCTGGACTCGCTGGGCGCCGTCGACCTCGTCAAACGGCTGGAACGCAGGACGGGACGGCCGTGGCCCACCACGCTCTTCTTCGAGTACCGGACCGTGCGCGAGCTGGCCGCCCACCTCGACGCGGAGACAGCGGCCGGAGCCGACGCCGATGCTGATGCCGCCGAGCCGGGGCCGGATGCTCACCGTGCCCTGCTTCCGCCCGCGGCCGACGACGGCACGCCCTTCGCCCTCACCCCCGTACAACTGGCCCTGTTCACCAGCAGTCGGCTGCACCCGGACGTCCCGGCCCGCGGCCATCTGCGCCTGACGATCCGCGGCCCGCTGGACACCCATGTCCTCGGCCGGGCGTTGACGGCGCTGGCCGAGCGGCACGGCATGCTGCGGCTGCGTATCGACGACGCGGGCGGCACGCCGATGCAGCGGCTGGCGCCGACCATGCCCCTGCAGACCTGGTACGAGGTGCACGAGGGGACTGCCCAGAGCGTGGCCGACGTCGAATCGGCCCTGTGCAACCGGCCCTTCGACCTGGCCGTCGAACCACCGGTGCGGGCCGTCGTACTCCGACAGGAACCGAGCCTCGCGCACCTGCTGCTGATGGTCCATCACGCGGCGGCGGACGGATACAGCCTCAACGTCCTGGCCGAGGATCTGTGGGCCCTCTACACCTCGCTCTGGCGTGGAGAACGCCCCCAACTGATCCCGCCGGCACTGGACTTCGCGACCTACGCGGCAGCCCGCGTCCCCTCCCCCGGCTCCAACAGCCCGGAGGACACGCGGCGTTACTGGGCGGAGCGCCTGGCCGAACGCGGCGAACCACTGCGGCTGCCGTACGACGGTGATCCCGACGCTCCTCCGTCCGGCCCGCTCGTGCAACACCACGGCGAACTCGACGAGGTCCTCACCGCCGGCCTGGAACGGCTGGCCGCCGCGCATGACGTATCGCTGTTCCACCTGCTGCTCGCCGCCTACGTGCGCTGCCTGGTGCGGTGGACGGGCCGCCGGGACATCGCCGTGAACGTGGCCCGGGCGCGGCGCGAGGACCGGTTCGACGGGGTGGACCGGCTCGTCGGACCGCTCGCCGACACGCTTCCGCTGCTGTGCGAGGCGGACCCGGAGGAGCCCCTCATGGCTCTGGCGGCGCGGCTGCGCCAGGCATGGCTGGAGAGCGAGCAACACGCCGACCTGAGCAGCCTTGACCTGGCCGGGCTGCTGTCCGGTGCCGACAGCGGCCCGCGCACGGCGAGCCCGGCGGGCTTCAGTTTCGCCCGCTTCCCGGCCCGCCTGGCGGCCGACTGTCCGGTGGAAGTACGGGCGACCGCGGCCGGCACCGGCTCGGCCGCGACCCGGCTGAGCCTGCTGTGCTGGGCGGACGGCCCTGTGCTGCGTATGTCGTGGAACTTCCCGCTGCCGCTCTTCGAGCGGCGGACGGTGGCGCGTCTGGACCGGGAGTACCGCAAGGAACTGGAGGAACTGGCCGCGCCGGGTGCGCTGGGTGCGCTTCCCGCACCGCCTGCGCTTGTTGCGGCCGTCTCCCCCACTTGCCCGGCTTCCACCGCGGCGTCCGAAACGCTCGCCGGGTCCATCGGTGGCCCGCGCCTCGTCGCCCGGCTGCTGGACCGATTCCGTGCCATGCCCACGGCAACCGCGGTCGACGCCGGATCGACCACGCTCACCTACGCCGCCCTCGACCGCGCATCGGGGCTGCTCGCCGCGCGACTGCGGTCCCTCGGCGTGCGTCGGGGCGACCTCGTCGGACTCCTCACCGAGCCGGGTCCGGACACCGTGATCGGCGTGGTGGCCATCCTGCGGGCCGGTGCCGGCTGGGTTCCGCTGGACGCGGGCCACCCCACGGCACGGCTGGCGGATCAAGTGGCCCGCACGGGCACCACGGTCGTGGTGTGCCATGCGCCGACCTTGTCAACCGCCAACGCCCTCCAGGGAGTTCGGGCCGTGGCCGCCGACGATCCGCCGGCCTCACCGGCTTCGATGGGTGACGACGCCGTACCGACGACCGTCCACGTGTCCCCGGCTGAGGCTGAGGCCGACGCGATCGCGTACGTCATCTTCACCTCCGGATCCACCGGGCGCCCCAAGGCGGTACCCATCACCCACCGGGCGATGGAGAACTACCTCGACTGGGCCGTCACCACCTTCGGCTACGGCCCCCAGGACCGCCTGGCCCAGACGGCCTCGCCGTGCTTCGACGCCTCCGTACGCCAGTTGCTCGCACCCCTCCTGGTCGGCGCCACCGTGGTAACCGTGCCGCAGGACCTTCGGCGCGACCCTGAACTGCTGCTCGCGTACGTGGAGCAGGCGCGGATCACCGTATGGAGCTCCGTCCCGACGCTGTGGGAGCAACTCCTGTCCGCCGCCGAGGAGCAGGTGCGACGCGGGGCGGGCCGACCGGACCTGTCGGCACTTCGATGGGTGCACGTCGGAGGCGAGGCACTGCCCGCCGCGCACGTACGCCGGTGGTTCGACCTGTTCGGAACCGGCACACGGATCGCCAACCTGTACGGGCCCACCGAGGCGACCATCAACGCGACCTGCCATGTCATCGACGTCCGCCCCGCCGACGACGTACGGCTGCTGCCGATCGGACGGCCCGTCGCCGGTACCGAGTTGGCGGTGGTCGGCCCCGACGGCACGCCGTGCGGACCGGGCGAGTTCGGTGAACTCCTCATCGCGGGAGTCGGGTTGACACCCGGTTACCTGGGCGAGCCGGACCTGACGGCCCGCGCGTTCGCAGTACGCGACGGCCGTCGCTGGTATCGCAGTGGGGACCGCGTACGCCGTGGCGAGGGCGGCACGCTGGAGTTCCTTGGCCGTGTCGACGACCAGGTGAAGATCCGTGGGAACCGGGTGGAACCGGGAGAGGTCGAGGCGGCCCTCCAGACGTACCCCGGCATCGCACAGGCCGCGGTGACCGCGCGCGATGGACGCCTGCTGGCGTTCGTGACCGTCCGGACCGGTTCCGGCCGACCGGACACCCGCGACGTGCGCCGACACCTGTCGGACATCGTGCCGCCGTACATGATCCCGGCGCACATCACGGTCGCCGACGCGCTGCCGCTGACCGGGACCGGCAAGGTCGACCGCCGCGCTCTGTCCGAGCGGGCAACGGCCCCGGTGGCCCGTGCGGGCACGGTATCGGCCGTGCTGTCGACGACCGCCGGCCGTCGTACTCCCCCGGCGACGCCGACCGAACGGCGGCTGGCCGCGATCTGGTCGGACCTCCTGGGCGCCGACCCGGTCTGCCGGGAGGACGACTTCTTCGACCTCGGCGGGGACTCGATGCTCGTGCTCCAGGTGTTCGCCCGGCTCGGGGAGCAGGAGGGGCCGTTGCCCAGACCGACCGCGGTCTACCGCCACCGCACTCTCGCCGCGCTCGCGGCGGCGGTGGACGAGGCGATGGACACGGCGGTGGATGCCGCCGTCGAGCAACCGTGCGGGACGGAGAAGGTCACGGCCGCGGGCTCTCGCCCGACAGGAACAGGAGGGGACCACACGGCCCCCTTCCCCCTCACGCCGGGCCAGCGCGGATTCCTCCTCGCCGAGGAGCTCTCACCGGGCGGTGGTGCCTGGTTGGCGCGGCTGCGGTTGTCCGGCCCACTGGACCAGGAGGTCTTCCAGGCCGCGGTGGACCTGTTGGTGGAAAGCCACGCGATGCTGCGTACCGTCTTCCCCTCCGGAGCGCGGCCGCCCGTCCAGCAGGAACTGCCGCGCTCGCTGCGGCTGCCGGTCGTCTTCGAGACGCTCCGCGACCGCGGTGACGTGGACGGGCGGGCCGCCGCCGAGGCCGGTCGACGCTTTGAGCCGTGGACCTGGCCCCTGCTGCGACTTCGCGTGCTCACCCTGGCTCCGCACGAGCACGTCCTCCTCGTACACGCACACCACCTCATCGGCGACGGGTACAGCGCCGCACTGCTCATGCGGGAACTGACGGACGCGTACGACCGGTTGGCCGCCGACCGCACAGCCGAACTGTCCACACCGCGCGCCACCTTCCGCGACCACTGCCTGCTGCTGGCCGAGACCGGCATCGAAGCCGGAGCGGAAGCGGGACCCCGCTCAGCGCCGGATGCCACGGAACGCCGAGCCCGGCTGAGTGCCCCGTACCGGCCCCCGGTGCTGCGCGCCCCCGACGGCGGCAGCGGCAGCGGCAGCGGCAGCGGCAGCGGCAGCGGCAGCGGCAGCGGCAGCGGCAGCGGCAGTACGACCATGGGCGGCAGCGCCACCCACGCATTCCATTCGGCGGAGTTCGTGCTCGACGCGAGCCGTACGGCAGCGCTGCGCGCGCTCGCGGCAGGGGCGGGCGCGACTCTGTACGCGCCACTACTGACCGCCTATTACCAGGAGTTGGCGGAGACGACCGGCCGAGCGGACCTGATCCTCGGGCTGGCGGTGAGCGGGCGGGACCGTCCACTGCCGGACGTGCACCGGATCTTCGGCCCGTTCGCTGCGGCCGTACCGGTGCGGCCGGGCGCCGCGTCGGGTCAGGAGTCAGCGGAAGGGCACATCGGCGATGCTCTGCGCCGGATCGTGGCCGAGGCCGAGGAGGCGCGGACCCACGAGGACGTCCTGCCGCGGCACGCCAACGGGCTGCCGCTGACGTCGCAGTTCTTCTTCACCTTCCTGGACTTCTCCGCACTCGCCGCCCCCAACGGCAGCACGCTGACGGTGTCGTGGGAGGACGCGGACAGCGCGTTCGCTCCGCCGTCGACGGCGACGGACGTGTTCATGGCGGTGCGGCCGGACAGGGACGGGCTGCGCGTGACGCTCCGAGGGTCCGCGAGGGCCTTCTCGCCACCCGCGCTGGACGGATTCGCGCACTCGATCCGCGCCCGGCTCACGCGGGCGTCAAGCCCTGAGCCAGCGGTTCGACGGCCGAGGCCTCGGGAAACGATGGACGCGGCGCTCGTCGGATACCTGCCCTCCCCCGGCCATCTGGCGCGGCTGGCGGGTCTGCCCGACGGGGCGCTGCCGCGCGCCGAGCTGCGCACGATGCTGTTCCCCGACGGCACGCCGCGCCTGCTGGAGACGGTGGAGACGCCACTGGGCCGGTCGGGCTTCGTATGCGTGCCGCTCTTCGCCGACGAACTCGGCCGGGATCCCGAACTCGTGCGGCACGCCGGCCGCGCGGTGTCGCTGGCGTCTTCGCTCGGCGCGCGCTGCGTCTCACTTGCGGGGATGATCCCGTCGCTGACCGGTTACGGCTTCGACGTGCTGTCCTCCGTCGAGGGGGCGGCCGCCGTGACGACTGGCCATGCGGCGACCGTCGTATCGGTGGTCAAGACGGTGCGGGCGGCCCTCGACGCCACCGGCCAGAGTCTCGCGGACCTCGATGTCGCGTTCGTGGGGCTGGGTTCGATCGGCTCCTCCTCGCTGGAACTGCTCCTCTCAGGTGCCACCCGTCCGCCACGTCGGCTCCTGCTGTGCGACGTGCGCGGCAGCGGACCGCGGCTGACGGAACTGGCCCGGAAGCTGCGTGAGCGGGGGCTGGCCGACGAGGTCGAGGTGGTGGAGTCCCGGCAGGCACTACCCGACGCGGTGTACGGAGCCGATCTCCTGGTGACGGCGATCAGCGGCAGCGCCGCGGTCCTGGACGTGGACCGGCTGAGGCCCGGCACCACGGTGATCGACGACTCGTTCCCCCACTGCTTCGACACCGCCCGAGCACTCTCCCGCATGCGGGAGCAACAGGACGTACTCGTCCTGGGCGGCGGGCTGCTCCACATCGGCCGCACCCGCCGTGAGCCCGCCGAGGGACTGCCCGCCGCGGCGGCGGCCGGCTACCTCGCCCAGCCCTGGATCGAGGACACCCTCGCCTCCTGCCGTACGGAGTCCCTGTTGCACGCCGCGCTGCCGGAACTGCCGCTGGTACACGGCTTGGTGGACCAGGAGGTGGCTCACGCCTACGCCCGGGCCGTGGACCGGGCCGGAGTGACGGCTGCCCCGCTCCATCTGCTCGGGCATGTCGTCGGCGCCGACATGGCCGCTCGTGTGCTGGGGAAACGCTGACCGGCGCGGGGTGACGGACACGGTCGGGCGTCGGCCTCCGGTTCCCGTACGAGCCGGTCGAGCCGCCAGTCCCGTACGAGCCGGTCACGCTGTCCGGTCCGGTACGAATCGGTCCGGCTACCGATCCCGTACCCGCTGGTCGAACGGCCGGGCCCGCCAGAGCGGAAAGCTCTCGCGGGCCCGTGCCGAGGAGCGCCTCGGTGACGTTGTGCTGATCAGAGACGGCCGCCGCTGAGCCGGGACAGCGGTCCACGCCGACGCAGACCGGCACGGCGGCCCAGCGTGTAGGAGCAGAGGACCACGGTGGCGGTGCCCGCTCCGGCGGCGACCGCCAGGACCTTCCTGGCCTTCAGGAGGGTCCATGCCATGCCGGCCTTCCCGATCGTCTGCTGGGCGGCCGAGGAGACGGTGCCCTGCACGGTCCTGGCCGCTTCCCTGGCCTTCTCCGAAGCCGCTCCGCCGAGACTCACCACGGCTTCCTTGCCGCCGTGGCCCACGGCGGCGGCCGCTTCTCCGGCACTCTCCGCCGCCTGGGCGGCAGCCCGCTGCGACTCCTTCGCCGGCGCCGCGGCGCCTTCGGTCACGGTCTTCTTCGCCGCTCGCGCACTCGCGGTCGGCGACTGTCCGTTCGTCGTCCTGTTGTTTGCTCCAGCCATGCGCGTCGGGTATCCAGCCGCACAGTCGGCAAACAGCGACCCTCGTCGCACGGACGGCGACCCGCGTACGGAACTGCGAAATCACGTCCAACCCCGTGTTTCACCCGGCGGATCGTGCCTACCGGTACTACATGGTCCGGGGAACGCGCCTCGGTCCCCGCGCCGCGCGAGCGCATCCGTCGTTGACGGACGCGGACACCGTGCCTGCTCGCCGTGCGCGACCGAGCTTGTGCGGCCCGGCCGCGCACACGTCTCGCTCCACTCAAGACATGACCGTCACGCTCTTCCACGGTTGCGGCGGTTGCTCGGACACAGGTGAAAGTGCGAGATCAGCGTCGTGGGCCGTCGTTGGTCGCCGGAGCGGCGACAGCCTCGGGGGCGATGTTCTTGTTGTGGCGGAGCAGGTTGTGCGGGTCCCAGGTGGTCTTGACCGTGCGCAGCCGCTGGTGCTTGGCCTCGCTGCCGTGCACGCCGCGGCGCCACGCCTCGCCCAGGTCGTCGGTGAGGTTGGTGTAGCCGTTGGTCAGCGAATGGGGCCGCATCACCTCGCTGACGTTCGTCGCCCACTGCTCGTACCGCATGTCGTGGTCGGGTACGTCCCACATGTTGACGGCCTCCCACAGCCAGGCGGCGCCCTCGCGGGAGAAGGCCGTGGCGTCCTCGGCGACGTCCTCGGAGATCGCGCCGCCCATGCACCAGAGGTTGAAGGAGCTGGCGGCACCGGGGTGCGACGGTGCGGTGACGGCCTGGCGCAGCAGGGTGTCGATGACGTCGGCGGACAGGGCGGGGAGGTAGCCACCGCGCAGATTCATGCGCTTGCCGTACGGCGCTGCGGCGTCGAGCATGCTGTTCGCCCGCAGCCACGGCGTCCTGGCGACCATGTTGACCAGCGGCTCACCGAGTGCGACGAGCGGCTCGATGACCTCATCCGCTGTCGTGAGGTCCCCGGTGTAGACGGGGACGAGGACCAGGACCGGCTCGCCGTGTGCCTCCGGCGGCAGCATCGGCAGCGCTGGGGCAGGGGCGAGCACGGCCAGCAGGCCCAGCTCTCGTGGGGCGGTGGCCATGTGCGCCGGGAGCTTGCCAAGGATGTCGGCGACCTGGTCGAGCGGGAAGATCAGCTGCCCGGCGACGACGTCGGGGCCGACCGGGTGCGCGCGGTACTCGAAGGCGGTGACGACCCCGAAGTTGCCGCCCCCCCACGCAGCGCCCAGAACAGCTCCGGGTTCTCGGCCTCGTCGGCGCGGACCTTGCGGCCGTCCACGGTGACCATCTCGCAGGCGAGCAGGTTGTCGACGGTGGCGCCGAAGCGACGCATCAGGTGCCCGATCCCGCCGCCCAGGGTCAGCCCGGCGACGCCGGTGCTGCTGACCGTCCCGGCCGGTACGGCGAGACCGTGCTGCTGGGCAGCGGCGTCCAACTCGCCGAGCAGGACACCCGGTTGGGCCCGCACCACGCGCGTCCGGGGGTCGACGGTCACCTCTTTCATCGCCGAGAGGTCGACGACCAGGGCGCCTCCTGGCATCGCGTACCCGTCGGAGCCGTGGCCCCCGCCACGGACGGCCACCGGGATGCCGTGGACGGAGGCATGGCGCAGGGCGGTCGCGACGTCGTCCTCGTCGGCGCACCGCGCGATCAGCGCGGGGCCTTCATCGGCGGCACGGCCCTGGTAGAGGGTTCGGGCCGCGTCGTACCGGTCGTCGCCGGGCCGCAGCACGACGCCACGGAAGCCGGAAGGGAAGTCGGCGTGGGTGTGGGGGTCTGCCGGCACGGTCATGGGGGCCTCCTCAGGAATGCACAGCCAAACGGAAACCCAATTTCCGTTTATCTCGGTGGAGGCTAACATCGTGAACAAATGAGCCCGTCAACAGCCCCCGACGAACGTCCGCTACGAGCCGACGCCCGCCAGAACGTCGAGCAGATCCTCCAGGTCGCCCAGGAGGTGTTCGCCGACCTGGGCTATCAGGCGTCGATCGCGGAGGTCGCCCGCCGGTCCGGTCTGGGTATGGGCACCATCTACCGGCACTTCCCGAACAAGACCGTCCTGGTGGAACGCATCGCGATCAAGGTGATGCAGGAGAGCCTGGCCGAGGTGCGGCTCGCCCTGGCCGAGGAACCGGCCGCGTGGCACCCGTTCACCCGGGTGGTGCGCCACATGATGCGGCTGCGCAGCGGACAGCTCTTCCCCGTGTCCCGGGGGCGCGCCAAGGAACCGGGACCCGAGCTCGCCGGCGTCCGCACCGAACTCCTCACCGCCCTGGAGGATCTGGTGGTCCGGACCCAGCGCGCGGGAGCCCTGCGTGACGACGTGAACGCCTTCGACGTCGTCCTGATGCTCAACTCGATTCCGCCACGCCTGCCCGACGACGAGAACGGCAGCGCCACAGCGGACCTGGCCGATCGCCACATCGGCGTGCTGCTCGACGGGCTGCGCGCCCCCGGCTCCGAGACACTGGCCCAACCGGCGCCCGGCCGCCGGGAGATCGACCAGTTCTTCGGAACCGTCCACGGCCTGTGAACGACCCGGTATCCCTGTGCGTCACAAGGGAGTTCAGACGCCCGCGAGCATGGTCAGGACCTCGTCGTACGTGCCGTTGGCCTCGGCGTGGCGCACGAACTTGGCGCGCTCCACGACGATTTCCTTGGCGTCGGGCCGCTCACGCAGGAGGGTGAGTGCCTCGTCGAGGAATTCGTCCAGGGGCATGGCGTTCTCGTCGTCCTGCTGGCCCAGCAGGGTGGTCCGCACGCCCGGCGGAGCCACCTCGATCACCTGGACGTCGCTGTCTGCGAGCTGCACGCGCAGGCTCTCGGAGAAGGAGTGCAGCGCGGCCTTCGTCGCGTTGTAGGTCGGAGTGATCGGCAGCGGCACGAACGCCAGCGCGGAGGTGACGTTCATGACGACCGCGTCCTTCTTGTCCTCCAGCAGGGGCAGGAAGGCGTACGTCATCCGGATCGTGCCGAGCAGGTTGACCGTGACGTGGTCCTCGGCGACCGGGAGGCAGGCGGGGTCGAGGAGGTTCTCCGGCAGCATGATGCCCGCGTTGTTGACCAGGACGTTCAGCTGCGGATGGCTCGTCGCCACTGTTTCGGCGGCGCGAGCGATGGAGGCGGGGTCGGCGACGTCGAGGACCAGCGCCTCGACGCCCGGGTGCTCGCTCGTGATCCGGTCGAGCAGTTCCTTGCGCCGCCCCGCGACGATCACCTTGTTGCCGGCCTCGTGCAGGCGCAGGGCCAGGCCGAGCCCGATACCCGAGGTGCCGCCGGTGATCAGGATCGTGTTGCCGGTCATCTTCATGGGGGGGGTGTCCTCTTCCTTCGCTGACACGGGCCGGTGATCGCCCCGTGGCTCCCGACCGTAGGAGCGTCTTCGCGGCGGCGGGAGAGGACGGTCTACCCATGGATCGGCGATCCCTGGCTGGGCGAACGGACAGTGGTCATGATGGACGGCATGGACAAGAAGGAGCTGGCGGAATTCCTGCGTCGGCGGCGTGAGACGCTGCGCCCCCGTGACGTCGGGCTGGTCGAGGGCCCGCGCAGGCGTACCCGGGGGCTGCGCCGCGAGGAGGTCGCCCAGCTCGCGGGCATGTCCACCGACTACTACGCCCGCCTGGAGCAGCGGCGTGCCCCGCAGCCCTCCATCCAGATCACCACGGCCCTCGCCCGGGCGCTGCGGCTGACCCCGGACGAGCGCGACCACCTCTTCGTCCTCATCGGCCACAACGCCCCGGCCCGTCTCCAGCGCTCCGAGCACGTCAGCCCGACCCTGATGCGGGTCCTTGACCGCCTCGACGACTCCCCGGCCCTGGTACTGACCGACATGGCAGACACTCTCGCGATGAACCCACTGGCCATCGCCCTGCTCGGCGACCAGACGTGCCACACCGGACTGGCCCGCAGCGCCTACTACCGCTGGTTCATGGACCCCGCCGAACGCCTGGTCTACCCCGAGGAGGACCACGCACACCACAGCCGCACCCAGGCAGCCCGTCTGCGCGTCGCGCTGACAGCCGGCAGCGACACGCCCCGGGCCGCTCGCATCCTCGCCGAACTCCACGAACACAGCCCCGAGTTCGTCCGCGCGTGGGAACTGCAGGAGGTCGCCCAGCGCTACGACGAGAGCAAGACCATCGTCCATCCCGAACTCGGCCGCATCGAGGTCGACGGCCAGGTCCTCTTCACCGACAACCGGGCCCAGACCCTCGTGGTGCTGACCACCCGCCCCGGCACGGAGAGCCACAGCAAGCTCGAACTGCTCTCCGTCATAGGGCACCAGCAGCTCACCTCCTGACGCCGTCAGTGGCCGACGTCGTGGTCGCCCGCTTCCACCAGGCCGCTCTCGTAGGCGAAGATCACGATCTGGATCCGGTCGCGCAGGCCGAGCTTGGTGAGGATGCTCGACACATGTGACTTGACGGTGGCCGCGCCGATGGACAGCTGCCCGGCGATCTCCGCGTTGCTCGCGCCCCGGGCCACGGCGGTCATGATCTCGCCCTCGCGGCCGGTGAGCCGTTCCAGGCGGGCCGCGGCGACGGTGTTGACGCGGCGCTGCGTGAACCGGTCGATGAAGCGCCGGGTGATGGACGGGGCCAGCAGTGTGCCGCCCTCGGCCACGGTGCGTACGGCGGTGGCCAGTTGTTCGGGGGGAATGTCCTTGAGCACGAAGGCACTGGCGCCGGAGCGCAGCGCCTCGTAGACGTACTCGTCCGGGTCGAAGGTGGTCAGGATCAGCACCCTGGTCTCCCAGTCCGCCTCCCGAAGTATCCGGGAGGTCGCTTCGAGGCCGTCCATCTCGGGCATGCGGATGTCCATGAGGATCACGTCCGGGCGATGCCGGCGTACGGCCTCGATCGCCTCGATGCCGGTCCCCGCCTCGGCCACGACCTCGATGTCGTGGTGGACCCGGAGAATCATGGCGAAGCCGCGGCGTACCAGCGCCTGGTCGTCGGCGACGACGACGCGGATGCTCACGTGGGCTCCCCCTTGGTGGGCAGGTGTGCGGTGAGCCGGAAGCCGCCGCCGGGACGCGGCTTGGCGTCGAGGCTTCCGCCGAGCAGCAGGGCTCGTTCCCGCATGCCGACGATGCCGTGGCCGGGCAGGCCCTCGTGCGCGGCCGACACGGAGCGGACGGCGGTCCCGCGGCCGTCGTCGAGGACCTCGACGGTGATGCCGTCGCCTTCGGCACGCAGGCGCACCTCGGTGCGGGTCTGCGGTCCGCTGTGCTTGAGCACGTTGGTCAGTGCCTCCTGGACTATGCGGTACGCCGAGAGATCCACGCGGGCCGGGAGGGGATCCCGGATGCCGCCCGCGATCGAGACGTCCAGGCCCGCCTCCCGGACCTCGGCCACCAGGCGGGGCAGGTCGGCCAGGCCCGGCTGAGGGCCCAGGCCGTCGCGCTCGGCGTTCGGCCGCAACACTCCCAGCAGGTGCCGCAGTTCGTCCAGCGCCTGGCGTCCCGCTTCCTCCACGGCCGCCATCGCCTCCAGGGCGCCCTGCGGATCCTCGGCGGCCACCATCCGGGCCGCACCGGCCTGGACCGTCATCATGCTCACCCGGTGGGCGACCACGTCGTGCAGTTCACGGGCGATGTGGGTGCGTTCCTCGGCCACGATCCGCCGTGCCTCGGCGGCCTGTTCCTGGCGCAGCCGGGCAGCACGCCCGGCTCGGAGCCGGAGGCGTCGGCCGAGGTACCAGGCCCCGAACATGACGACGTAGCCGAAGCCGATGTCCTCCCAGGGGGTGGAGAGGAGGAGGCCGTCGATCGTGAGCGTGGCGACAGCGGCGCCGACGCCGAGTGGACCCCACCGGTTGTCGTCGTCGTGCCGCCCGACGCTGTAGAGCGCGACGATCACGACCCCGCCCAGCACGGAGTAGCTGCTTCCCAGCGTCGGGAGCCACGCGACGAGTGCCACGCACAGGACCGCGACCGGCCTGCGCCGACGCAGGTAGAGCGCGGCGCCGGCCAGGATGATGAGCAGGAGGGCGGGCTGGAGGACGCTGGTGACAGGGCGGACGACGAGGGAATCCCCCGGACCCTCTTCCAGGAGCGCGGTCAGCAGGAACACGACGGTCGCGAGTACGGCGTCCGCGCCCCGCGGCCAGCGCGTGAACGGGCCGCGGAAGCTGCCCGGCGCCCTGCGGCCGGGGCCGGGCGTCTCGGCATGCGGAGCCGTACGGATCATCGTCGCTCCATCGAGAGGCGGCCGGTGCCTTGGCCGGGAAGCGTCCCGTGGCCTGGCGCAGGCACCGCGACGCGCCGGGCAAGCCATCGTAAGTCCAGCTCCGAGGCACCGTCACCCGCCTGCGGGCGGATGCGGCCCTCCGTCCGCGGACGGAGAGGTGGGCCCCTACTCCCCGTCGTGCGTGGGGGCGCCCGACCCCTCTGACGGCGGGAGACGGCACCGGCGTCGGCGCCCACGATGGAACCGCTCGAACCTCCTGCCGCCGCGCACCGACCGGTGCCGCCGGTCGGCAGCCGTCTCGCACGAACCCAGCCGACAAGTCCAACGGTCGGCAGCTCCCGCACGAGCCCATCCAACAACTGCCGCCGGTCGGCAGCCGTCTCCCAGGAGTTGCAGCCATGAATCGACTCACGCGCCGTATCGGCGACGCGAGCGCCCGCCGGCCGTGGGTGACCATCGGCGCCTGGGTGACCGCCCTGGCGCTCGTACTGCCTCTTGCCGGCCTGGTCGGCGGCTCGTTCGTCGACGACCTCGTCGCTCCGGGCAGCCAGAGCGAGAAGGCGATGGAACTGCTTGAGGACCGCTTCCCCGAGGCGTCCGGCGGCAGCGCCGTCGCCGTCTTCGCCGTGCCGGAAGGGGAACGGATCGACCGTCACCGGCCTGCCGTCGAGGCGGCCGTCGACCGCATCGCCGACGTGGAACACGTCGCCACGGTCACCGACCCCTTCACCGGGGGCACGATCTCGCCCGACGGACGGATCGGCTACGTCCAAGTCGCCTTCGACGTACCGCCGATGAAAGTGGATCCCAGGCAGATCGATGCCCTGAGCGACGCGATCGAGCCCGTACGCGGCGACGGTGTCGTCGCCGAACTCGGGGGCGACGCCGTGTTCATCAACGCCGAGACGCCGACGTCGGGCGCGGAGGCGGCGGGCCTACTCTCCGCCCTGGTCATCCTGGTGGTGGCGTTCGGCACGATCGTCGCCGCGCTGGTCCCGGTCGCGCTCGCCCTGGTCGCCGTGGCGGCCGGCCTGGGCAGCATCGCGCTGCTGGCCCATGCGACGGAGGTGTCCACCGCCGCGCCCACGATCGGCGCGATGATCGGCCTGGGTGTCGGTATCGACTACGCCCTGTTCATCGTGGCGCGCTGCCGGGAGAACCGAGCGGCCGGCCAGGACAACTCCACCGCGCTGTCGAACGCCATGAGTTCGTCGGGCGCGGCCGTTCTGTTCGCGGGCGGCACCGTGGTCGTCGCCATGAGCGCGCTCGCGCTGACCGGCCTGGGCTTTCTGACCTCGATCGGCCTGAGCACCTCGCTGGTCGTGCTGTTCGCCGTGGCGACCGCCCTGACGCTGCTGCCCGCCCTGTTGTCGCTGTTGGGCGACCGCATCCACAGGGGGCGGCGGCGGTTCCGGGGCTCGCGCATGCGCCGTTTCAGGAAGTCCGAGAGCCCCGAGAGCCCCGAGAGCCCGGAGCAGACGGCATGGTGGCGGTTCGCGCACCGCGTCTCCGGTCGGCCGTGGCCTTACCTGCTGGCCGGGTCCGCGGTGCTGCTGGCCCTGGCGATCCCGGCGCTGCGCATGGAGACGGGTTTCCCCGACGCGGGCAACGACGCGACCAGCACCACCCACCGCCGCGCCTACGACCTGTTGGCGGAGGGCTTCGGCCCCGGCTTCAACGCGCCGCTGCTCATCGTCGCCGACCTGAACAGCCCCGGTGTGGACGCCGAGGGCATCCCCGAGTTGTCGCGGCGCATCGCGGACGACCCCGGCATCGCGTCCCTCGGCGAGCCCCGGTTCTCCGCCGCGGGTGACACGGTCGTGCTGCCCGTGCTGCCGACCACAGCGCCCGCGGACGCCGCGACCTCCGACACCCTCGAACGCGTCCGCGGCATCATCCCCGACAATGTCGCCGTGTCGGGCCTGACCGCCATGACCGACGATCTCACCCGTCAACTCGCCGACACCCTGCCGGTGTTCATCGCCGCGATCATCGTGGTGTCGTTCCTGCTCCTGATGCTGGTGTTCCGCTCCGTCGCGGTGCCGCTGAAGGCCGCCGTGATGAATCTGCTGTCCATCGGCGGCGCGTACGGCGTCGTGGTGGCCGTCTTCCAGTGGGGCTGGCTGGGAGGACTGTTCAACCTGCACGAGACCATGCTGATCGCCTCGCCCCTGCCGACGATCTTCTTCGCGGTCCTCTTCGGCCTGTCCATGGACTACGAGGTGTTCCTGCTCTCGCGAGTCCGTGAGGAGTACGACGCCACGGGCGACCCCACCGAGTCGGTGGCCCGCGGTATGGCGGTCACGGGCCGCGTGATCACCTCCGCCGCGCTGATCATGACGGTGGTCTTCCTCAGCTTCGTCGCCAACCCCTCGCCACTCGTCAAGATGATGGGCCTGGGGCTGGCCACGGCCATCGTGCTCGACGCCACGATCGTCCGCATGGTGCTGGTGCCCGCGGCCATGGCGCTGCTGGGGCGCGCGGCATGGTGGCTGCCCCGTCCACTCGACCGGCGGCTGCCCCGTATCGCCGCGGAGAGCGCGGAGGACATGGAGGGCGACGACGTCGCGCCTCCGCCCGAGCCCACGCCGGCCCCCACTGTCCGGATCAGCTGAAGCCACGGGCGCCCACGCCGCGCTCCACGTCTGCCAAGTGGTCTGCCTCACAACCTGTCACAAGGTCCGGCCGGGCGGAGTCTTGAGGCCGAACCCACTGCGGATGAGGGAGACACCATGGCTGAGAACACGGACGTGATCGTGATCGGCGGCGGATACGCCGGCGTCATGGCGGCCAATCGCCTGACACAGCGCGGCGACGTGACAGTGACTCTGATCAACCCGCGCCCGGTCTTCGTTCATCGGATCCGCCTGCACCAAGTGGTGGGCGGGTCCCAGGACATGGTCGTCGACTACCGGGAGGTGCTGGCCGACGGCGTCCGGCTGGTGGTCGACACCGTGGCACGGATCGACGCGGCCGAGCACAGCGTGGCGTTGGCGGCCGGCGGCGTGATCGGCTACGACTACCTGATGTACGCGGTGGGCAGTGGCAGCGCCGACCCTGGCGTGCCCGGGGCTGCCGAGTTTGCCTACCCGATCGCCAGTCTGGAGGAGGCACAGCGGCTGCGGTCGGTCCTCGACGCCGCGCCCGCGACGGCTGCGGTGACGGTTGTCGGAGCCGGTGCGCTCGGCATCGAGGCCGCCGCCGAACTGGCGGAGGCGGGCCGCCCCGTGACCCTGGTGTGCGGCGCGGTGCTCGGCCCGTATCTGCATCCTCGGGTCCGACGCACGGTCGCCAAGCGGCTGGCCGAGCTCGGTGTGGCCGTGCTCGAAGGCCCCGACGCGAAGGTGGCGGCCGTGGCGCGCGATGCCGTGCAGCTCGGTGACGGCCGTGAACTGCCGAGCAAGGTGACCGTGTGGACCGCCGGATTCGGCGTGCCGGACCTGGCCGCGCGCAGCGGGCTGAGCACCGACGCCCTGGGCCGCCTGCTCACGGACGAGACGTTGACCAGCGTGGACGACGTGCGGATCGTCGCGGCCGGGGATTCGGCGGCGCCGTCGGACCTGCCGCTGCGGATGAGCTGCCAGGCCGCGGGCCCGCTGGGCGCGCACGCCGCCGACACGGTGCTCAGCCGGATCGCGGGTGAGCAACCCGCGTCCATCGACGTGGGGTTCTTCGGCCTGTGCGTCAGCCTTGGGCGTCGCGCCGCCACCGTGCAGCTCGCCTCCAAGGACGACACCGCGAACAGGTTCTCCATCAGTGGCCGCCTGGCCGTGAAGATCAAGGAGAGCAGTTACAAGGGCCTGCTCAAGCATCTGGCGGACGAGGCGCGCAAGCCCGGTTCGCACACGTGGCCCTTCAAGGACGGCAAGCGCCGGCAACTGCTCCAGGCGCAGCGCGGCGAGGCGACGGCCGTCGCTGAAAGGGCTGTCTAGCCGAGCACCCGTGTCAGACGCTCCCCCAGTGTGGCCGCGAACTCCTCAGCCCTGGCCAGTTGGGTGCGCAGATCCTCGACTCGCTTGTGTGCGGCCTGTTCAAACCGTCGAATCCGGTGCAGCAGTTCCTCGCGTTCCTCGGGCGGCAGTTCCTCGCCGGAGTCGAGGCGGTCGGTGGCGTCGAGCAGGTCGCGCATCTCGTCGAGGGTGAAGCCGAGCGGCTTCATGCGACGGATGACCATCAGGCGGGCGACGTCGGCCTCGGTGTAGAGGCGGAAGCCGCCCTGGGAGCGGGCGGAGGGGATGACGAGGCCGGTCTCCTCGTAGTGCCGGATGGTGCGCAGCGACAGCTCGGTCCGTGTGGCGACCTCGCCGATCTGCATGTGCTCGCTGCTCACGCGGGGTGCCTTCCTCGTCTTCCGCCGACCGCGGCCAAAGGCAGCCGACACCGATCTCTACTCTAACGTTAGGGTAGAGTTGCGCCGTTGTCGGGGCGGTCGCCTGCCGTGCCCGCTCATGGCACGGGATGCCGTCCCGTGACCGTCAGCCGTGTCGGGGCCGACGAAGCCCCCGGCGAAGACCGTCGTCCGCAGGAGAGGCGTGCGCATGTCCGTGATGCCCGGCGCCGCCGTCTGCCCGCCGTGATCCTTCGACCGCAGGCAGGGCCCGCTTCCCGCACCGGTCGCGTCGCCGCTGCCCGCTGACCTCGGTCCGCACCGCTCGCGGACCTCGTGGCGGACCGCCCCGGCCCTTCACACCTACTCGCGCGCCCGCCGTGATGCCGGGTGTGCCCGAGCACGACAGGTTCCTCTCGTCTTGTCCTCTCCCACACTGTCCCCGGTCGCGCGGCTGCGCGGCGCCCGACGTCCGTCATGGCTGTCCGATCCGAAGGTGCTGCGCACCGAGGTGCTGGCCGGTCTCGTGGTTGCCCTGGCACTGATCCCGGAGGCGATCTCGTTCTCGATCATCGCCGGGGTCGAGCCGGCGATCGGCCTGTTCGCCTCGTTCACGATGGCCGTGACCATCGCGATCGTCGGCGGCCGGCCGGCCATGATCTCCGCCGCCACCGGCGCCGTCGCCCTGGTCATCGCCCCGCTCAACCGCGAACACGGCTTCGGCTACCTGGTCGCGGCGGTCGTACTCGCCGGTGTCTTCCAGATCGTCCTCGGCGCGCTCGGGGTGGCCAGGCTGATGCGGTTCGTGCCGCGCAGCGTGATGGTCGGCTTCGTCAACTCCCTCGCCGTTCTCATCTTCATGGCGCAGGTGCCGGAGATGACGAACGTGCCCTGGCCCGTCTATCCGCTGCTCGCCGCCGGGCTGGCGCTGATGGTGTTCTTCCCGAGGGTCACCGCGGTGATCCCGGCGCCGCTCGTCTCCATCGTCATCCTCACGGTCATCACGCTCGCGGCCGGGATCGCGGTGCCGACCGTGGGCGACAAGGGCGACCTGCCGTCCGCGCTGCCGGTCCCCGGGCTGCCGGACGTGCCGTTCACCCTGGACACCCTCACCACGGTCGCTCCGTACGCGCTCGCGATGGCCCTGGTCGGTCTGATGGAGTCGCTGATGACCGCGAAGCTGGTCGACGACATCACCGACACCCACTCCTCCAAGACCCGCGAGTCCATCGGGCAGGGCGTCGCCAACATCGTGACCGGCTTCTTCGGCGGCATGGGCGGCTGCGCGATGATCGGCCAGACGATGATCAACGTACGGGTCTCCGGCGCCCGCACCCGCCTGTCGACGTTCCTTGCCGGTGCCTTCCTGATGGTGCTGTGCATCGTCTTCGGGCCGGTCGTCTCCGACATCCCCATGGCGGCGCTCGTCGCGGTGATGGTCATGGTGTCGTTCGCGACCTTCGACTGGCACTCCATCGCCCCGAAGACACTCAGGCGAATGCCGGCCGGGGAGATCACCGTGATGGTGGTCACCGTCGCCTGCGTCGTCGCCACCCACAACCTCGCCATCGGCGTCGTCGCCGGATCCGTCACGGCGATGGTCATCTTCGCCAAGCGCGTCGCCCGCCTCGCCGAGGTCACCGCCGTCACCGACACCGACCACGCCAGCGTCGTCTACCGGGTCACGGGCGAGCTGTTCTTCGCCTCCTCCAACGACCTGGTCGGCCGGTTCGACTACGCGGGCGACCCGGACAACGTCGTCATCGACCTGTCCGCCGCCCACATCTGGGACGCCTCCTCCGTCGCCGCCCTGGACGCCATCGAGACCAAGTACGCCCAGCGCGGCAAGACCGTCGAGATCATCGGGCTGAACGAGCCCAGCGCCCACCTCCACAAGACACTCAGCGGCGAACTCGCCGGCAGCAACTGACTCCCGAGCAGCCGCGGCTCGTACACCTCACACACGAGGTGTACGCGTTTCACCAACGGGCAGCTCTGAGTCACGGATGGAATCGCCAGCGGCCTTCAGAAACGACATCCACCTTGCCGTCCCTGACGCGAACGGCTGTCTCGTCGTCGATGAAGTAGATCGGGAAGTCCGCCCGCGCGGCGATGCGGTCAGCCCAGGCGTCGTCCCGCTCGGGGAAATCCGGCGAGTACAGGTGGGGCTTGAGATACCAGTCGAAGAGGCCGAACGGCGGCTCCACGGTCGTCGCGCCGAGCACGTGGAGGTCCGGGGTGTCCCCGATGACGTCGGCGGAGTGTCCGGTGAGATTGCGGCTGAAGATCATTGATCCGGCGCTGACCCCCACATAGACCCGGCTCTCCAGCGCCTGAAGGAAGCCGTCGGCCAGGCCGTTGCCGGTGATGCTGCGCGCGAGGTGGTAGTGGCTGCCGCCCTCGGCATAGATGACGTCGGCGTTGAGCAGCCGGTCGAGCACCAGTTGCCGGGGCAGGCCGTTCAGCTCCAGGACGTCGAACTGCCGCCAGCCGAGGCCGTGCAGCCGGTTCATGTCCGCGAGGAACCACCCGTGGTCCCCGGGCTCGGCGACCGATGCCGTGGGAACGAACACGATGTTCGCCGATCCGAACGGCTTACCCAGCATGTCCCTCAGCGCATCCCGCAGCGTCTCGTTCCGCAGGCCACTCGCCGTCAACAGAAAGTTCATCGGGCGAGCCAAGCACGGCTGACGGGACGCACGCAACGAACACCAGGATCCACCGATACCGTCACGCCTTGGCCGCATCAGGAAGAGGTGCTTACGGACTCGTGACGTGGTGCGCGCGGCCCGGGGATGCGGCGGGTGTGCCGCCCTAACGTGGGCGCATGCGAGTACTGGTCACCGGCGGTGCCGGGTTCATCGGGTCCCATGTCGTCGAGGCGCTCCGGGCGCGCGGGCACGAGCCCGTCGTGTTCGACGTACGTGATGATCCTGACGCGGACGTCCGGAACCCGGAGGCCGTTGCCCGCGCCCTGACCGGTGTCGACGCCGTGTGCCATCAGGCGGCGATGGTCGGCCTGGGTACCGGGTTCGCCGACGCGGCGGAGTACGTGTCCCGCAACGACCTCGGCACCGCCGTACTGCTCACGGCCATGGCCGAGATGGGCGTACGCCGGCTGGTGCTGGCCGGGTCGATGGTGGTCTACGGGGAGGGCAGGTACACATGCGCGCGGCACGGGGGCGTACGGCCCGGGCCCCGGGGCGCAGCCGATCTCGCGGCCGGGCGTTTCGAGCCTCGGTGCCCGGTGTGCGGGGAGGAGTTGGCACCGGGGCTGGTCGGGGAGGACGCGCCGGCGGACCCGCGCAACGTGTACGCCACCACCAAGCTCGCCCAGGAACATCTGGCCGCCGTGTGGGCGCGCTCGACGGGCGGGACGGCGGTGTCGTTGCGCTACCACAACGTGTACGGGCCGCGGATGCCCCGGGACACGCCGTACGCCGGGGTCGCCTCCTTCTTCCGTTCGGCGCTCGCCCGGGGCGAGGCCCCGCGTGTGTACGAGGACGGTCGGCAGCGGCGGGACTTCGTGCACGTACGGGACGTGGCGACGGCCAACGCGATGGCGCTGGAGGCGGATTCGGCCGTAGGAGCGCTCACCGCCTACAACACCGGCAGCGGTGAGCCGCACACCGTCGGAGAGATGGCGACGGCGCTGGCCGCGGCGGACGGCGGGCCCGAGCCGGTCGTGACCGGCGAGTACCGGCTGGGGGACGTGCGGCACATCACGGCGGACTCGTCCCGGCTGCGGGCCGAGCTGGGATGGAAGCCGGAGGTCGGCTTCGCGGAGGGCATGCGCGAGTTCGCGCGGGCCGGGATGCGCGGCGCGTAGGGCCCCTTGGACCGGTGGTGCTGCCCGCCTCAGGAAGCGGCCGCGGGCAGCACCACCTCGAAGCGGCAGCCACCGGGGATGTTGCGTACGGTGGCCCGGCCCTGGTGGGCCTCCACGATGCCGCGGACGATGGCCAGGCCGAGTCCGGCGCCCGCCGGCGGCGTGCGGGCGTGGGTGCCGCGCCAGCCGGTGTCGAAGACGCGGGGCAGGTCCTCCTCGGGGATGCCGCCGCAGCCGTCCGTCACGGACAACACCACGCCGTCGGGCAGGCGTTCGGCGGCCACCATGACGGTGCCGTCCGCGGGGGTGCGCCGGATCGCGTTGACCAGGAGGTTGCCCAGCACACGGCTCATCTCCTTGCCGTCCACCTCCACCGGCAGGCGCTCGACGCGGTCCCCGACCAGGCGCACCCCGTGTTCGCGGGCCAGCGGATACACCCCGGCGAGGGCGTCGCCGACCAGGTCGTAGACGGACATCCGGGAGAGCGACAGAGCAAGGCTGCCGGCGTGTATACGCGAGAGTTCGAAGAGGTCGCCGACCATGTCGTTGAGGCGTTCGACCTCGGTGCGGATCTGCTTCAGATAGCGGTCCGGGTCGGCGGCGACACCGTCCTCCAGCGCCTCGGCCATCGCGCGCAGGCCCGCGAGCGGTGTGCGCAGATCGTGCGAGATCCACGCGACGAGTTCACGGCGGGAGGTCTCCAGGGCGCGCTCGCGCTGCCTGGACTCGGCGAGCTTCGCGCTGGTGGTCTGCAACTCGCGGCTGAGCGCGGCCAGTTCGGCGGTGGCCGCACCGTGCGGTGCCGTGAAGTCGCCGTCGTCTCCGAAGGAGCGGGCGGCGAGGGCGAGTTCACGGCTGCGGGCGACCACCCAGCGGCCCAGCAGCAGGGCGGCGGCCAGGGAGACGACGGCCGCCATCGCGACCACCGTCGTCACCACGGACAGGTCGTGCGCGGACAGGAACATCGCCTGCGCCACGGCCAGGGTGCCCGCGAGCATCGCGGTCACGGCGACGGCGGCCACCACGGTGAGGGAGGTGGTCAGTGAGCGGCGGCGCAGCATCCACAGCGTTCCCGCGCCGAGCAGCCCGGCCGCGGCGGCGCCGAGGAAGGCGTACAGAGCGATGAGGAGGGTGTCGCGCATGATCACTCCTCGTCCCGGCCGGAAGGGCCGGGAGGATCGGACGGGTCGGATGGATCGGAAGGACCAGAGGGTTCAGACGGGTCGGAGGCATCGAATCGGTAGCCCACGCCCCACACCGTCTGGATCAGGCGGGGCCTGGCGGGGTCGTCCTCGACCTTGTTGCGCAGTCGTCGGACGTGGACAGTGACGGTCGAGAGGTCGCCGAAGTCCCAGCCCCACACCTCCCGCATCAGGTCCTCGCGGCTGTACGCCCGGCCCGGATGCCGTAGGAAGAAGGCGAGCAGGTCGAACTCGCGCAGGGTGAGGGCGAGTTCGCCGCCGTGCTTGGTGGCGCGGCGCGCGGCCGGGTCGACGGTGAGTCCGGCCGCGCTGTGGGACGACGCGCCCGCGCGGGGCCGCGAGCGGCGCAGGACCGACTCCACCCGCAGCACCAGTTCCCGAGGGCTGAACGGCTTGGTCACGTAGTCGTCGGCCCCCACCTCAAGACCGAGGATGCGGTCGTCCTCGTCGCCGCGGGCGGTGAGCATGATGACCGGCACGGGCCCGCGGTCGCGCAGCCGGCGGCACACCTCCAGCCCGTCCATGCCGGGCAGCATCAGATCGAGTACCACCAGGTCCGGCCAGTGCGCGGCGGCGCCGACGAGGGCGGTCGGCCCGTCCTCGGCCCGGTCCACCAGGTAGCCGGCGCGATCCAGGTAGCCCGAGACGACCTCGGCGACCGTGGGGTCGTCGTCGACCACGAGGACGCGTGCCATCCCGGTCCTCCTGCCGGCGGAGGCGTCCGCCACCGACTCGTACGGTTGCTGTTCCATACGGCCAGCCTCGCACCGCGGGCCCCTGGCCGTCGCTCTCCGGATGGCGCACCGGCCCTGACGTCCGTGTTTCGTAAGGAGCCGAAGCCCGATATGTGCGTTTCGCGTTCGTAAGGTGAGAGCCGTGATGACCTCTTCCACACCCGAGGACGTCGATGTCGTCCTCCCCTGTCTGAACGAAGCCGAGGCACTGCCCTGGGTACTCGCCCGCGTCCCTTCCGGCTGGCGTGCCCTCGTCGTGGACAACGGCTCCACCGACGGCTCGGCGGACCTCGCCCGGGCTCTGGGCGCCACCGTCGTCCACGAACCGCGCCGCGGCTTCGGCGCCGCCTGCCATGCGGGACTGACCGCGGCCACGGCCGACATCGTGTGTTTCTGCGACTGCGATGCCTCACTCGATCCCGCCCTGCTCGTGCCGTTCGTGGGCGAAGTGCGTGGTGGAGAGGCCGACTTGGTGCTCGGGCGGCGCCGGCCGCGGGGCCGGGGTGCCTGGCCCGTGCACGCACGCGCGGGCAACCTCGCACTCGCGCTGATGCTGCGCCGCCGCACCGGTCTGCGCCTGCACGACCTCGGTCCGCTGCGTGCCGCCCGCCGCGAGGCGCTGCTCGCCCTCGACCTCACCGACCGGCGCAGCGGCTACCCGCTGGAAACGGTCGTGCGGGCCGCCGACGCGGGCTGGCACGTCACCGAGCACGACGTCCCGTATCTGCCTCGGTCCGGTGCCTCGAAGGTGACCGGGACCTGGCGCGGCACCTGGCAGGCGGTACGGGACATGAGCCGCGTCCTGGCCGAGCGGCCCGCCGTACCCGCGGCGGCCACAGCACAGGCCCGAGGAGGACCCCGCCGGTGACCACCCTGCTCGTCATCGCCAAGGAACCGCGGCCGGGCCGGGTGAAGACCCGGCTCACGCCGCCGTTCACACCCGAGGAGGCGGCGGCGCTCGCCGAGGCGGCCCTCGCCGACACCCTGCGTACGGTGGCCGCGGCACCCGCCCGACGCCGGGTCCTGGTCCTCGACGGGAAGCCCGGGACCTGGCTGCCGCCCGGCTTCGACGTCGTACCGCAGTGTGCGGGCGGCCTCGACGAGCGGCTGGCGGCTGCCTTCGCCGGCTGCGACGGTCCGGCCCTGCTGATCGGGATGGACACACCGCAGGTCACCCCCGGCCTGCTCACTGCGGACTTCGACGGGTACGACGCCTGCTTCGGCCCGGCCGAGGACGGCGGCTTCTGGGCGCTCGGGCTGGCGGAACCGGACCCGGAGCTGCTGCGCGGGGTTCCGATGTCGACGCCGGCCACCGGCGCTGTGCAGCGCGCCCGGCTCGTCGCCGCCGGTCTGCGGGTGCGCGACCTGCCGTGTCTGCGGGACGTGGACACGTCCGCCGACGCCGAAGCGGTCGCCGCCCTGGCACCGCACGGCCGCTTCGCCGCGGAACTGGCCCGGCTGCGGACGGAAGGCCGCCGATGAGCACGGCACATGAGGTGATGGCCCGGGACCCCGCCGGGAACAGCTGGTCCGCCGACCCCTACGCCGACGCCCTCCGGGCCGGACGCGGACCCCTCTTCCTGCGCCGTGGCGACGGCTGGCTGCTGCCGCTCGACGTCGAGCGGTGGTGTGCGCGGGCCGACGCCGTGGACCGGGAGGTCCTGGACCGGTGCGAGGGTGCCGTCCTCGACGTCGGGTGCGGGCCCGGAAGGCTGGTCACGGAACTCGCCGCCCGGGGCCGCACCGCGCTCGGTATCGACGTCAGCGAGGCCGCCGTCGCCCACACCCTGGGTCTCGGCGGGCCCGCCCTGGGGCGCTCGGTCTTCGAACCACTGCCGGGCGAGGGCCGTTGGAACACCGCCCTGCTCCTGGACGACAACCTCGGTATCGGCGGCGACCCGCGCGCGCTGCTCCGCAGAGTGGCCCAACTACTGCTGCCCGGCGGCCTGTTGATCGCAGAGACGGCCCCGGTGGACGTGGACGAGCGCGCCGACGTCCGCATCGTGCGCGGCACCGACGCCGCGGGAGCCACCGGCGCCACGTTCCCCTGGGCCAGGCTCGGCACCCGGGCACTGCTGCGGTACGCCCGCCCGCTGGGCTGGCGCACCGTGGATCAGTGGTCGACCGGTGGCCGCTGCTTCGTCTCCCTGCGCAGCCGCAGCACCAGCAGCAGGGCCGAACCGCCGAACAGTACGGCGGTGATCAGGAGCCAGCGGGCGAGGAAGCCGTCCGCGGACAGGCCGGTGGCGGACTCGTAGCCCTCCGCGACCCGGCCGCTGATCAACGGGAACCACACCAGCAGCAGAAGCCCGGAAAAGGCCGCCGGCACCCGGACGTACAGGGTCCAGGTCCGGCGGCCGACGGCACCGAGCGCTCCGGTGACGGCCCGGTCCACGGTCGCGTACAGCGGCAGGAACACCAGGTCGTGCAGCACGGCCGCGCCCACGAACCACAGCGTCACGCCGAGCCGGTCGTCGGACAGCAGACGCACACCCGCGTATCCGGCGAGGGCGAACGAGCTGGCCAGGAGCAGCAGTTGCAGCGGGCTGCCCGGCGGAGGGAACGCTCTGCGCATCACAAATCTCCGAACGTCATCCGGGCCACCCACTTGGTGTTGAGCACACCGGGCGCCGCGGGCACGATGATCCGGGCCGGGTAGCCGTGGTCGGGGGTGAGCGGCTCGCCGTTGACGTCCAGCGCGAGCAGGGAACGCGGGTCGCGCACCTGGTTGGACCGCAGGGCGGCCCTGCGGAAGGCGCCGTGTCGCTGGAGGGACTCCACCATGACGTCGGGAGCCGCGTCCGCGTCGTAACCGACGAGAGCGGCGAGTTCCCGCAGCCGTACGCCCCGCCACCACTGGTCACCGGTCGACCAGCCCTCCACACAGGCGATGGGCAACGCCGAGCTGTACAGCGGCAGTTCGAGCAGTTCGGCGCGGCTCAGCCGGACGGTCCCGGAGGGCCCGGTGAGGACCAGCCGCCACACGTCCTCGCGCGTTTCGGCGGCGCTGATCCCCCGGGACGCGGCCGTCTTGTTGATCTGGAAGCCACCGGGACCGCTGCCCGGATCGGCACCGCCGTGCGGCGCCAGGAGAGCGGTGCGCCGCAGCGGACCGTCGAAGCTCTGGCCGGCGGTGGTCCCGAACAACAGCAGCGAACCACCACCGACGAACCACAGCGCGCCACGCCGGGACACGGTGGGCTCGGCCGGCCGCGGGGAGACCAGCGGGAAGTCCGGCTCCCCGCCCGCCTCCTCCTCAGGGCCCTCCCCCGCCCGCATGCGCCGCAGATTGCGTACGGCGGCGGGGGCCCGGAGCGCCACGTGCACCATGAACGCGGCGATGAACACCCAGGCTCCGTAGAAGTGCAGCGGATAGAAGGAGCCGGGGAAGAGGTAGTCCAGCTGGACGTTGAGCACACCCGTCACGAACTCGAACAGCACACCGCCGACGAGCAACAGCAGGGAGATCCGCTCCAGGGCATGCGCGAGCGACCGGGCCGGCGGCAGCGCGAACAGTTTCGGCACCACCGACCACAGCTTGGCCAGCAGGACGGGGACGAGCGTGATGCCGAGCGTGACATGGACGCCCTGGGTGAGCCGGTACAGCCAGTGCGGATGTGTCGGCCAGGCGAAGAGGTAGAAGCCGAGCAGTCCCTTGTCAGGAGTCTTGTCGTTCACCGGCGAGAGGTCCGGGTTGTACGCGGCGTACGACAGCAGCCCCGTCACGAACAGCGCGGTGATCCCGCCGAGCAGCACGACACCGAGCACCGAGGTGAACCAAGGACCGCGTACGGGACTGCGCCAGAAACCGGGGGACGTGGGCGAGGCGGGCGGGGCGTGCAACCGTGACATGCGCCGACCGTAGGCCGCCGCAACTGCGGAAAGGGGCCTTCGACACATGACGAAACACTGACGTCCGCACGCGCTTCGGCCTCGGCGCGGTCCCCGCGGCCTAGCGTTCCCCCGTGACCCGTGATCTTCTCCGAGACCTGTACGCGACCCTGGCCGCCGCGCTGCTCGTCGTGGCGGCCGCGCTGGTCGGCACCGCGATCGAGCGGGAGCACGGCACCCTGCACGTGGGTTGGCCTCCCCTGTACGCCAATTGGGGGCCCCACGTCGGCCCGGGCACCCCTGCGGCGCTCGTCGTCGCGGTCGGCGTCGTGGCGTACGGCCCCCGAGTGGCCGCCCGGCTGCCGTGGCGCGTGCTGCTGGGCGCCGCCTGGGGCACGGCCATGGCCTGGACGTGGTCACTGGCGCTGATCGACGGCTGGGGGCGCGGGGTCGCGGTCCGGCTCACGACGAAGTACGAGTATCTGCAGGTCATCGACCACTTCCAGGACATCCCAGCGACGCTGCGCGACTTCACAGGACACATCCTGCTCCACTCCCCCGACCACTGGCCCGCGCATGTGGCGGGCCATCCTCCGGCGTCGACGGTCACGTTCGTCCTGCTCGACCGGGCCGGACTCGGTGGCGGAGGCTGGGCCGGGGCCTTCTGCGTCACCGTCGGTGCGTCGGCGTGCGTGGCGGTACTGGTCGCCGTGCGGGCGCTCGCGGACGAGACGCTCGCGCGCCGGGCGGCGCCCTTCCTGGTGCTGGCGCCGGCCGCGGTATGGATGGGGACGTCCGCGGACGGCTACTTCGCGGCGGTCGCCGCCTGGACGATCGCGTGCCTGGCCCTCGCGGTCACCGGACACCGGCCGCGGCTCACCGGTTTCGCCACCGGCCTGCTCTTCGGCCTCACCTGCTATCTCTCGTACGGGCTCACCCTCTTCGCCGTGATCGCGGGAGCCGTCCTGCTGCTCGGCCCGCAACGAATCCGGCCGCTGCCCTACGCCCTCGCCGGAGTAACCGTCGTCCCCGCCCTGTTCACCCTCGCGGGCTTCAACTGGTGGGAGGCGTATCGGCTGCTCGTCGAGCGCTACTACGAAGGAGCCGGCGGTGTCCGGCCCTACGGCTACTGGGTGTGGGCCAACCTCGCCTGCACGGTCCTGGTCGTGGGCCCGGCGACGGTGGCGGGCCTGCGACGCACCGGCGCCGCGCTCTTCCAGCTCCCGGCATGGCTCAGGGGACGTCCGCCCCTCGACGCTCCTCTCCCCGGGCGGACCTCCGAGCGCCACGGCGCTTCCGCACGGGCCGGCTCGGCCCTGCGCCGAAGGCTCCTGCCCTGGGCGGGCACGTCCGGCACGTTCGGTACATCCGGCAGGTCCGGTACATCCGGCACGTCCGCCGAACTGCGCCTCGCCGTGATGGTCGCCGCCGCGTTCGCCGCTCTGCTGATCGCCGACCTGTCCGGGATGAGCAAAGCGGAGACCGAGCGCATCTGGCTGCCGTTCGCCATGTGGCTCCTGGCCTCGTGCGCGTTCCTGACCCGGCCTCGCACCTGGCTCGCGGCGCAGGCCGTACTCGCCCTGCTTCTCAACCACCTGCTGCTGACGGGGTGGTGACCGACGGTGCCACGCCCGGATCGCAGGCCGCCCGGGCCCGCGGCCAGGTCACTCTGCCGCCTGGGCTCTCTTACGAGAGTCTGACGCGGCCACCGTTCCGCATCGGCACACCTCTCCCACTGTCCACTCTGGTGCCGTCCACAGTCGTGGACCGCGCCGCGCAGAAACCGAGGAACGGGACGTGAGCATGCACAGCAGCCGCAAAACCCACCGACGCACGAGCCGGGCCGCCGACGTACACGGCGGTCACCGGGTGAAGTCCAGGACACGGCGCATCATGATCGGCGGCGGGGCCCTGGCCATCGTCGGGGCGGCCACGGTGGCTGTGTCCCTGGCCTCGGCCGGCCAGTACTCCGGGAACGTCGCCGGGGCCGACCACGCGGTCTTCGTCCAGGGCAACGAGCTGGACGGCAACACCATCCATGTGTTCGCGCGGGACGACGAGGGCAGGCTGAGCCCCTCGGGGACCTACGGGACCGGCGGCCAGGGCGGTGACCAGGTCGACGCGCCCACCGACTCGCTCGCCTCCCAGGGCTCCCTCGTCCACGACGACGCCTCGGGCATGCTGCTGGCAGTCAACGCGGGCAGCGGCACGGTGACCTCCTTCCGCGTCGAAGGACAACAGCTCAGGGACCGGCGCGTCGTGGACTCCGGCGGCGAGTTCCCGGCCAGTGTCGCGGTGCACGGCGGAATCGCGTACGTCATGAACGCGGGCGGCGAGGGCAGCGTCCAGGGCTTCAGGATCACCGGCAAGGGGCTCGAACCGCTGAAAGGGTCCCATCGTTCCCTGGGCCTGAGCAACGAGGACATACCGCGCTTCGACACCTCGCCGGGCGAGGTCGAGTTCACCCCGGACGGACGCAATCTGATCGTCACCACCAAGGCCAACAACACCGTCGAGGTCTTCCCCATGAAGCGCGACGGCCTGCCGGCCGTCGCCGAACCGGTCGTCAACAAGTCGGCCGGCGGCGTGCCGTTCGCGATCAGCTTCGACAGGACCGGGAAGCGGATGCTGGTCGCCGAGGCCGAGAAGTCCACCGTCTCCACGTACGCGGTGAGGCGCGACGGCACACTGAAGGTCCTTCAGCGGCCCCTGGCCAACGGCCAGGAGACCCTGTGCTGGCTGGAGCGCGCGGGCAAGTTCTTCTACGGCGGCAACACCGGAAACTCCACCGTCACCGGATACCGCATGGACAGGCGAGGCGAGCTGTCCCTGACCGACGACGTGGGCATCGCCACCCCGCCCTCTGCCGACTCGCAGGGTGTGATCGATCTCGCCGTGACCGGGGACGAGAAGTTCGTCTACGTCCAGAACGCCGTCTCCGGCACCGTCGACGGCTTCCGCGTCGAGACCGACGGCGCCCTCACCAAAGTCACGACGGCCGAAGGTCTGCCCGCCTTCGGCGAGTCAGGCATGGAGGGCATCGCCGCCGTCTGACACGGGGACACACGAGCGTCACGGAGAGCCCTCCGGCCGGGCTGCAGCCGGTTGTGGTGCGGCCGTACCGTCCTGCGACGGTGGGCGACCACCGCTTCGGCGCGGTGCCCGCACCGCGCTCGACACAGCCCGGGCCATGGCTCGCCCGCCGCACTCGTTGAGGGCATCGGGGCCGCAGGAAGCAGGGGCTCGGTCCAGCGCACGTCCTCGTACGCGCCGGCGTCGTGGCCGACGGAGGGCGTGCAGGTGTCGACGTACCCGGCTCCGGCGGCGCCTTCGCCCTGTGCGGGCTCCCAGGCACCAGCCGACGTCGAGTGGCACTGCAGGGGCTCCGCCGGTCGGCAGCCCGCCGGCAAGGAAGGCGCCCCGCACGTCGGCGAATGGCAAGACGAGTGCCCCGAGTTCCGCGCCGGTCGCGATGATCTTTAACTAGGCCGTCTGACCTGTGGTTTCGCGGGTCGCATCGCCCACCTGTCCGCACCCGGTCCGCAGGGCGCCGAGAACGGCGTCCATGACGGAGCGGGTGCGGTCTTTTTGTTTCCAGCCCTGGGAGCTGATGCACCGGTCTCAGATGGCTCGGGATGTCGGTGCTCGGCAGCCGGCCGCCGTAGAAGACGGCCTCTTCGGCGAGGTCGAACCCGGTGGCTGCGACGTGGGCGATGTGATGTGACCGCCCGGGCTCAGCCCGACCACGCCGACGCGGTGGGTCATGCCGTGGCTGCCTTTGGGGAGAGGCGGCGCAGGTTGGCGGTGAGGATGCGGTCGAGTGTGCGGTCGGACAGGATCGGGCCCAGGCGCATGACCAGGGCGGCATCCCGGCCGGCGGTGTAGCGGGTGCGCGGCCTGCGGGTCGTCACGGCCTTCGCGATGACCCGGGCGGCGGCGTCGGCGGTCAGGCCCGATGCGGTGCCCGAGGCCATCAACTTGTTGTTCGCCTGGACCAGGCTGCCGTAGCGCTCATCCTGCTCGGGTGTCATCTTGGCCGCCAGGTCGTTGGCCGTCGCGATCCCGCGGTCGGCGATCTGTGTGCGGACGCCGCCGGGCTCGACCACGACGACCTGTACGCCCAGCGGTGCGACCTCGCGGCGGAGTGAGTCGCTGACTGCTTCCAGGGCGAACTTCGCGCCGGCGTACGCGCCGTATGTGGCCATGGCGTACTTGCCGCCGATCGAGCTGATGTTGACCACGCGGCCCTTGCTGCGGAGCAGCGCGGGCAGGAGCGCCTGGGTGACGGCGATGTGGCCGAACAGGTTGACTTCGAAGACGCGCCGCCACTCGGCCATCGGCAGGGCTTCGACCGGGGCGTTCACCTGGATTCCGGCGTTGTTGACGACTGCGTGCAGTGCGCGCGAGTCGTCGGCGACCCGCGCGGCGAGTGCCTCCACGTGCTCGGACTTGGTGATGTCGAGGATGACCGGCTCGATGCCGGTCGACCGGATGGCGTCGGCGTCGTGGTCGCGTCGCACGCCGGCCAGGACGTGGAATCCCTGCCGGGCCAGTTCGCGGGCGGCTGACGCGCCCATGCCCGTGGAGGCTCCGGTGACTACGACCAGCTTTTGGGTTTCGGTTGACGTCATGATGTGTCCAGTCGTGGGGGTTGGTCGGCTGGGCCGAGGAGAAGAACGATCGCGATCTGAATGTGCCGGGCTCGGTCGGCGGGCGGGACGGTGAGTTGCTTGACGCCGGCCGCGACGGCGAGCAACTGGAAGGCGAGGTCCTCGGCGGAGACACCTGGGATGCGCTCCGGTGCCCCCTCGGCACGGAGAACGTCGGCCACCGCATCGACGACGAAGCGCTCCAGGTCGTGCACGAGCGAATCCCCCAACGTGCTTGCTGCGGCGAGGAGTTCGTTCACCGCCTCGCTGGTCGCTGTGGCGGCGGGTCCATGCAACGCATGGAAGGCGCCCATCAGCCGCTCGTGCGCCGGCAGGTCCGCTCTGGCCAGTTCCTGGGCGACGGCGGCCTGGGTCTGGGCGACCGCGCGCCGCAGGCTGGCGTGGAAGAGCTGCTGCTTGTTCTTGAAGTGCAGGTACAGGCCCTGACGGGAGAGCCCGGCCGCCTCGGCGAGGTCGTCCATGGAGGTCTTGCGCAGACCGAAGCGCAGGAAGACCGGCATCGCGGCGTCCGCGATCTCCTCACTGCGCGACAGCGCCCGCCCGCTCTGGCTCGTCACGCGGGCACCTGCGCTTCCCGCCGCCTGAGGGGCGCGTGGTCCATACCCGTCAGGTCCGCGTTCGCCTCCCCGCGGCCGACGCGCCATTCGCGTCCTGGGCCCGTACGGCCCTGCGCCCTGCGCACGCTGGACCGCGACGGTCGTACGGATGGGTCCGAGTCCGCCCGTGTCGCGATCGGCGTTCGGCCGGCCATGTCCGAGATTCGGCTCCCGGTCCAGGTCTGCGTCGTCATCACACTCCTCACTAGACTCTGGCTCAAACTTGACACATTGAGCCTACATTGTCTACTCAGACAAGTGAGAGCCCGATGGCGACCACGCCACGGTCCACGCGCACGACGGTGCCGAACACTGACTCCCGGACGAACTCACCAGCGGTGGACCCAATCGCCGGCCGGTGGTCGGCTCTACGACAACGCGGCGGTCCGCACGGGGGACGGCCGGCGCCTCAACCGCGTAAAAGATCACCTCGACGTACCAGGAGAACACGCACCCGGCGAGCGCCGCCATGCCCCTGGACAGGCACGCCGGCGCCGAAGGCCGAAGTTCCACGCGCTTCTTGAGATGCGGCACGCGATCCCTCCGAACAGGAGGCGAAGCGCGGCGCGAGGCGCACGGGCCACCGTCCAGGCCAGGCGGGAAGCCACAGTGAGGGGAGGACGACCGGATGCCGCGGATCCGGGCAGCCGGCGTCGAGGAGCACCACGAGACGGTGTGGGCCGACCTCGCCGAGGCGATGTGCCGGCTGCCGCTCGAACGCGACTACGACTCGATCAACACAGGCCGTATCGCGGCCCGGTCCGGTTACCGTCTCGGTCCCGCGACGGCGTAGGCCGCGGTGCCGGCAACCGTGAGGACCAGGGCCGTCCAGGTGCCCGCTGCCGAGCCGGAAGGCAGCAGCAGCCATGTCGCCACCTCCAGCGGCACGCTCGTCGGGGGCGGGGCGAAGAACGAGTACAGGAGCCAGGCGAACGGCAGTGTCCACGCGTGGTGGCCACCGGAGAGCGCCGCGCCCAGAGCGACCAGTCCCATCAGGCCCGCGCTGTCCCGGACGACGAACGCGGTGGTGGCCATGGACGCGCCCATGGCCTGCAGTGTCAGCAGCGCCGCGGCGACGACCGCACCGGCGAGCAGCACGTGCGTCGCTCTGCGGGGCATCCAGCGGATCGCGGCCGTCCGGTCCAGCGCCACGTCCTGCCCGCCGAGCCCGATCGAGAAGGCCATCGCCCCCGTGGCGAGGACGAGCACGGGCAGCCGCGGATCACCGGGCCCCGCGCCCTCGTCCCGGGCGAGTGCCCACACCGCCACCACGCCGATCACCACCGCGGCGAGCGACGCGGGTATCTGACGCGAGCGCGCGTACAGCGTCAGCCATCTCACCGGGACGCACCGCCGGACAGCACCTCGAACGGGTCGCCCTCGCAGGAGAGCGCGGCGGCGCGCATCGCTTCGATCCGAGAGAGCTGCCCGGCCCGTGGAAGCGCCTTGAGTTCCTTCCACACCGGGCGGGTCTCGGCTTCGACCTCTCCGCGCATACTCGCCGGCGTGCCGCCGAGCGTCTTCAGGTCGCCGAGAACCCAGGCCACCGCGACGGTCTGCGCGTATTCGTCTCCCCCGAAGCCGCTCCAGCCGACGGGAGTGCACCCTGGCACCATGCCTTTGGCGATCAGGGCCCGGGTGAGCTCCTCGCCCTTCGCGGCGGCGACGATGTCGTCGTCGAAGTCCAGGAGCACGGTTTTGCGGGACCACTGTGGCGTGGAGCCCCACGGCAGTACGGCGGCGTTCTCCCGGACCGAGACCGGCGCCTGATCACCCAGGGCACCGTGCAGCAGGCGCAGCGCCTCCTTGCCGGGGCCCGCGAGGTCCGCGAGTCGTGCCTGCTGCGTCCTCGTCACGCACACCGGGCCGTCGCACACCATCTCGGCGGCGGCCTCGTCGACGACGTACATCCGTCGCGGGTCGGCGGGGAGGACGAGCAGGGCGATCGCCGCACCCGCCAGGACGGGCGTCAGCGCGGTCAGCCGGGCGCGCGGGGTCGCGGCGACGAGCAGCGCGAAGCCGGTCGTGGCCATGCCGAGCAGCCAGAGCGTCTGCCCGACGTGCACGGAAGCGGACAGCGTGACGAACGCCTCACGCACCTCCTCCACCGTCGGTGACAGCAGCGAGACCCGGTTCGGCTCCGTGCTCGTGAGCCCGTCCCCCGTGTCCGTCTCCGTCCGGCCCAGCGACATGTGCATGAGGGCTGTGAACACGAAGGCGCCCATGGCCAGCGCGGGCGGGGTGAGCGGGAACGGCAGGGCTCTCGCGGCCCCCATGCCCAGCACGGCCCCCGCGACGAGGAAGAGCACTCCCACCAGCGAGATCGGCAGCCACCCGAGGTGCGTGTACTCGGTGTGGGCGATCACCTGGACCCCGCCCACGAGGACGAGGAGCGCGAAGGCCGAGGCCAGCGTGATCGCCGTCGCGCCTGCCAGGGTGGCCGCGCGGTGCCGGGCGGGCCGCGGGGTGCTTGTCAGCAGTTCGGACATCTTCGAGCGGTGGTCGCGCAGTCCCTGCAGCGCCCCGAGCCCGATGGCGAGCGGCCAGAGGTAGAACAGCAGGGAGCGGGTCCACATGGCCAGTGGCGTCCACTGGGCCGTCCACGCCGTGGTGCCGTTCCACCAGGCGCCGCCCAGCACGTACAGGAACGCCAGCGCCGGCGCCAGGACCACGACGCCGGCCCAGGGGGCGACCGAACGCCTCAACTCGATACGCAGGACACGGCCGTTCACCAAGTGCCCCTTCCCTGCTCGGGGTTGAGCAGCAGCGCCGAGTAGCCGCGCTCCAGCGGGCTGTCGCCCACGTGCTCCGGGCCGCCCACCGAGACCAGTTCGTCCGGGGGACCTTGGAAGACCAGTCGCCCCTCGGCGAAGACCAGCACGTCGGTGCAGGCGGCGGCGACGTCCTCCACCAGATGGGTCGAGACGAGAACACAGGTGTCCGTACCCAACTCCTGCAGCAGTTCGCGGAAGCGCAGCCGCTGCGCCGGGTCCAGACCGACCGTCGGCTCGTCCAGGAGCAGGATCGTCGGGTCGTTGACGATGGCCTGGGCGATACCGACCCTGCGCACCATGCCGCCCGACAGGGCCTTCATCCTCTCGTCGGCCCGTTCCGCCAGACCCACCCGCTCCACGGCGCGCTGCACGGCGGCGGGGATGTCCGCCTTGGGCACCTCCTTCAGCCACGCCATGTACTCGACGAACTCGCGCACCGTGAAGCGCTTGTAGTAGCCGAACTCCTGTGGCAGATAGCCGATCCGGCGGCGCACCGCACGGTGCTCCCCCGTACCGCCCACGGACTCGCCGAGCAGCTCCAGGCTGCCCTCGGCGGGGCGCAGCACGGTGGCCAGCGCCCGGATGAGGGTGGTCTTGCCCGCCCCGTTGGGGCCCAGGAGGCCGTGCACGCCGGTGCCCAGCGACAGGTCGAGGCCGTCGACGGCCATCCGTTTCCTGCCGACCCTGACCTTCAGGCCTGTCGCCCGGATCTCCCAGGCGTAGGCCGTCGGTGCGATGTCGGCCGCGCTCACGGCGGACGTCATGTGATGTTCCCTTCCCATGTTCTTTCCGGTGGTCATCGATGAGTTCCCAGCACGGTGTACGCCCCTCTGCGGGCGATCACGACACCGATACCGAGCGCGAGGATCAGCCCCCACGCGGGCAGACCGCCCGTCTGCAGGGCGAAGGCCGTACGGCTGGTGGCCAGGGTCGGCGCCACGACCACGACGGCCCAGACAGTGGCCAGGGCGACGGCGGCGCGGGTCACACCGACGACACCGCCGAGCGCCAGGGTTGTCGAGGTGAAGGCCAGACAGGGCAACAGCCACTGGGCCACCATCACCCCTGTCGCCCAACCGCCCACCAGCAGCAGAGGGACGACCACACCGAGCACGGACGCGGTGCGGCGCAGCACCAGATAGAGCCCGGCCCTGGGCGCGGAGGCCGTCAGTTCGTACGCCGGGTCCAGACCGCGCGACCAGGACGCCGCGACACCGAGCACGGGCAGGACCGGCGCGAGCAGCAGCACCAACGACACCTCGCCCGAGCCCGTGTCGGACAGATCGAGCAGCAGGGCCAGCAGCGTCACGACCACCACCATGGCCAGCCACGGCACCATCGTGGGCGTCATCCACCTCGACAGCGGCGCCGACCAGCGCCGTCGGCGCGGCATCGTGGCAGTGACCGCGAGTTGGGGTTCGAGGCCGGACCACACGGTGTCGACGAGCGACGCCACGGCGGGCACCCCGGCACCGACAGCGGCGGACAACCGGTCACGGCAGACCCGGCACATCTCCAGATGCGCCTCCACGGCCCACACCTCGTCGGCGGAGAGATCCACGCCGCCGCGCGCATACCCCTCGATGATCCGCTTCGACGCGTGTTCGACACTCATGCCAGCGTCCTCCGCATCTCGATACGGGCCCGGCGGGCACGGGTCTTGACCGTGCCCTCGGGCAGCCCGAGCAGGACCGCGGTCTCCCGGACGGACAACCCGTCGAGGACCATCGCCTGCAGTACCTGTCTCAACTCCGGCGCGAGGCACCGCAGCGCGTCCCCGACATCGCCACCGACGGTCTCCGCGAGCGCCAACTCCTCGGCGGCGGGCGCCACGTCGGGCGGAGCGGCGGCCGGCGGCGGCTCCGCGTGGTGAGCCCTGCGCCGGAACGCGTCGACGAGGCGGCGTGCCGCTATCGTCCACAGCCAACCGACGGCCGTCCCCCCGACCGCGGCCCCGGCGAACGCACCCGCCGCGCGCCACACCGCCAAGTAGGTCTCCTGCATGACCTCCGCGACGATCTGCTCGTCCACACACCGGCGGCGCAGCCGTACCGCCATCCACGGCGACGTACGCCGGTACAGCTCCTCGAACGCGGCACGGTCGCGTTTTGCCACCAGCCGGACGAGACGCTCCTCGTCCATCTCGTGCAGCGCTGCCTTGATTGGTCTCACACCCGGTAGACGCCCGAGCCGGGCCGCGGGTTTTCCCTCCGGTGTGATCCCCGCCACACGCGGGAAGCCCCCTGGGCTCCGCTTGATCAAGCATCGCCTTCAGGACCGTCCGGCCCGGTCCGGACCACGCTCCCGGATCATCTGCCGCGGGCCCGTACGGGCCAGGACCCGCTCACACTCGTAGGCGTGACCGGCGAATGGCCGGAGCTGGGCGCGGCACGGTGATCGTGGCGGGCGACGCCGTCGCGGCCGGTCCCGCGACACTCCGGCGTCCGCCCGTCCGCGGCCCCTCCCAGGCGGATACCTCGTCGTCCGCAGCACCTTCTTCGGTCTCGGCGACCACAACGCGGGCCTCGGATTCCGCGTGAACGGCTGACTCCGAGCTGCGCGATGAGCCCGTACTCGCAGTCCCCGATGTCGCCGTCCTGTCCAACACCCGGTGTCGCCGTATCGGCATATGATCGCCCCTCAACTGACCGTTAGCGGTAACACCTGGCAAAGTACGGGGCGTTGAGCGGCTCCCCTGCCGCGGGAGCCGACTGGCGGCACCTGCCGAATCGGCCCCGCAGCAGGGGAAAGGAACCCACGGTGTCCGACGAAGGACGGCTGATAGCCGGCCGCTACCGCATCCTCGACCGGGTCGGCGGGGGCGGCATGACCACCGTCTGGCGCGCTCACGACGAGCTCCTCGGCCGTCTCTGACGATTCCCGTCGACCTCTGAGCATCCCGCCCCTCCCCGCCCCACGGTCAACTCCCTTGTGCGTCCGCACCGTTGACGCCGCCTCTCCCCCTCACTACCTTCCGAGAGCGCTCTCATGTTCGTTTCCCCAGCCCCGGCCTTCGCTCGCACCGGTGTCTTCCGCGAAGGAACGAGACCGGTCCCACGGCAAGGCTCAGGGGCGTTGCCCTGACAGAGAGGCCCCATGACTCTCCTTCCTGGACTCCCGATCCTCAAGCGGTCGGCGACGGCCCTCGCCCTGGCCCTGCTCGCGGGCCTCGCCCCGCAGTCGGCGTCCGCAACCGACACCGCCGCGGCGGCCACCATCTGCAACAAGTACTGCGACGCCCGCGACCCCGCCCTCTCCCCGAGCGAACGCACCCCGGTCACGGCGGCCGTCCACGGGCGGTCGATCGCCCTCCACTTCGACGACACCGACGCGATGGGCTGGGCGTCCATCGGCAACGGCAACCCGGGCGACGAGGTCTGGCTCGACCGCTCCTTCGACGGCGGGCGCACCTGGAGTTCGGGCAGCAAGCTCGGCGACACGACCGTCCCGGCAGGCCAACGCGGCTGGCGCACGCTCATGTACAACGTGGACGACTGGAACAACCGCGGTGTCGGCGCCCTGCGCGCCTGCGGCAAGGCCGGGGACCGTACCGAGATCGCGTGCACCCCGTGGGCCCGCACCACGTGGAACGCCGGCAACCGGCGCACCGCGGCGGCCACCGGGCTGATGACCTTCTACAACTACGGAACCGGCCTGTTCGACACCACCGGCTGGTGGAACTCGGCCAACGCCCTCAACGCCCTCGTCGACAACATCCGGGTGACGGGCATGAACAGTTACTCGTACGCGATCTCCCGCACGTACGACCTGAACCTGAACTCTCGCGACGGGCAGTTCCGCAACGAGTACATCGACGACACCGGCTGGTGGGGGCTCGCCTGGGTCGCCGCGTACGACCTGACGGGCGACCGCCGCTATCTGGACACCGCCCGCGCCGACGCCGACCACATGGCGGCGTACTGGGACGGCACCTGCGGCGGCGGAGTGTGGTGGAGCACGGCGAAGACGTACAAGAACGCCATCGCCAACTCCCTCTACATCCAGCTCAGCGCCGCCCTGCACAACCGCATCCCGGGTGACACGACGTACGTGAACCGGGCCCGGGCCGGCTGGTCGTGGTTCCAGGGCACCGGCATGATCAACGGCTCGAACCTGGTCAACGACGGAGTCGATCTGTCGACCTGCCGCAACAACGGCCAGGCGGTCTGGTCGTACAACCAGGGTGTCCTGCTCGGCGCTCTCACGGAGCTGAACAGGGCGACCGGCGACGGCGCACTGCTGACCCGTGCACGGCAGATCGCCGACGCCGCGACGACGACCTCCTCGCTGCACACCTCCGACGGCATCCTGCGTGATCCGTGCGAGGGTGGCGACTGCGGCGGCGACGGGCCGTCCTTCAAGGGCGCGCACGTGCGCGGTCTGGGCAAGCTCAACTCCGCGCTGCCGGACCACCCGTACACCGCCTATCTGCGACGCCAGGCGGACCGTGCCCATTCGAGCGACCGCAACGCCCTCGACCAGTACGGACTGCGCTGGTTCGGGCCGGTCGACAAGGTGGACGCGGCGCGGCAGCAGAGTGCCCTCGACCTGTTCAACGCGGCGCCATGAAGCGGGAGTTCACCGATCTCTCGACAACGTTGTCCGCACTTGGTCTGGTCAATCGGCCGGGTGAATGCTGTGGTGTTCGCGCAGCGAGTTCTCCCGTGTCGAACAAGTTCCACCGTCCTGCGGGCGGCGTTCCTCCGTGCGCCACCGAGACACTGGAGCGATCACCGTGCTGAGACCCACAGCGACCTGGCGGCGCGTCACGACCGCCGCCGCTGTGCTGGCACTCGCCGTCACCGGCCTCCTCTCCTCCGGCACGGCCCCCGCCGGCGCCACCGCGGTGGCCTGGACCCCCAAGCCCGCACCGATGACGACACCGTGGACCGACCAGGTCCCGGTCGACAACCCGCTGCCGGAGTATCCGCGACCGCAGCTCACCCGGCCCGACTGGGCCAATCTCAACGGCATTTGGGACTTCGCCGTCACATCTCGCGACGCCGGTCAGCCGTCGTCGTTCGGCGAGCAGATCCGGGTGCCGTTCGCACCGGAGTCCGCGCTCTCGGGCATCCAGCGGAAGATCACCGAGAACGACAAGCTCTGGTACAAGCGCACCTTCACGGTCCCGACCGGCTGGAGCGGCCGACGCGTCCAGCTCAACTTCGGCGCCTCCGACTGGGAGACCACGGTCTGGGTCAACGGGCAGCAGGCCGGGGCCGTTCACCGAGGAGGCTACGACTCGTTCTCGTACGACATCACGCCGCTGTTGACCACCGGCGCCACCAACACGATCGTCGTGTCCGCGTACGACGCCACGCAGACCGGCGGCCAGGCCGTCGGCAAGCAGCGCATCCAGGACGTGACCCCGCACGCCGGGCGCAGCATCTTCTACACCGCCACGTCCGGTATCTGGCAGACGGTCTGGCTGGAGCCGACCGCCGCCGCGCGCGTCACCCGGCTCGACATGGTGCCGAACCTTCAGGACAACACCCTGCGGGTGACGGTACGTGCTGCCGGGGCCGACGGCGCGAGCGCCAGGGTCGCCGTCTCCAACGGCGGCACGCAGGTCGGCACCGCCACCGGTACGGTCGGCCAGCAGTTCTCCGTACCGGTGCCGAACGCCCGCCTGTGGACGCCGGAGGACCCGTTCCTGTACGACGTCACGGCCGAGCTCTCCGACAGCGCGGGCGCCGACCGGGTCGGCTCGTACGCGGGCATGCGGTCGATCGCGGTGCAGAACGTGAACGGTGTCCAACGCCCCGTGCTCAACGGGTCGTTCGTCTTCCAGAGCGGCACCCTGGACCAGGGCTACTGGCCGGACGGCCTGCACACCGCTCCCACCGACGCGGCCCTCAGGTACGACCTGCTGAAGCACAAGGACCTGGGCTTCAACATGGTCCGCAAGCACATCAAGGTCGAGCCGCAGCGGTGGTTCTACTGGGCGGACCGCCTGGGGCTGCTGGTGTGGCAGGACATGCCGGCCATGGACAGCGGAAAGAGCCCGTCCGCCGCGGCCCGCACCCAGTGGGAGAGCGAGTACCGCGCCGTCATCGACGAGCACCGCAGCTCGCCCTCGCTGATCCTGTGGGTCAACCAGAACGAGGGCTGGGGCCAGTACGACCAGGCCCGCATCGCGGACATGGTCAAGTCGTACGACCCCTCGCGCCTCGTCGACAACATGAGCGGCGTCAACTGCTGCGGCGCCCAGGACGGCGGCAACGGCGACGTGGTCGACAACCACAACTACGTCGGTCCCGGCAACACCCCGACGGAGCAGGTACGCGCCTCCGTGCTGGGCGAATACGGCGGCCTCGGCATCCGGGTCACCGGTCACGAGTGGTATCCGGGCGGCGGGTTCAGCTACGAGGACCAGCCGAGCCTGTCCGCCCTCAACGACCGCCTGGTAGGGCTGCTCGACGGCATCCGGGAGAACTCGATGCCGGCGGGCGGCCTGTCGGCGGCCGTCTACACCCAGATCACGGACGTCGAGAACGAGGCCAACGGCCTGCTGACCTACGACCGTCAGATCCTCAAGGTCGACGAGCCCCGCGTCCGGGCGGCCAACCAGGCGCTCATCACTGCGTCCCGCACGCTCGGACCGACGGTCAAGCTGCCGGTGGAGCAGTACGTCTCGATCCGGGTCACCACGCCGGGCTACACCGACCGCTATCTGCGTCACAAGGACGGGCTCGGCTTCACCGAGGTGGTGAACGCGGGCAGCACTGCCCTGTTGAAGGAGGACGCCACCTGGAAGGTGAAGCCGGGGCTCGCCAACCGGCTCTGCTACTCCTTCGAGTCCCGCAACTATCCGGGCGAGTACCTGCGCCACCGCGAGTTCCGCGTCCGGCGCGACGCGAACGACAACTCGACGCTCTACAAGGAGGACGCGACCTGGTGCCCGGTGCAGGGCAGCGGCGGCATCCGCCTGTCGGCGTCGGGCTTCCCCCGCCAGTACCTGCGGCACATCAACGCGGAACTCTGGCTGGCCCAGCAGGGCGGCACGCACACCTGGGACAACCCGGCGAGCTTCGTCCCGGACACCACCTGGGCGATCTCGGCACCCTGGGCTCCTTGAGCACGACCGCTCCCGTACAGCAGGCGCTCTTCAAGGTGGCCGCCCTCCACGGGCGGCCACCCCTCCCTTCCGCGCACAGCCCTCACGGATTGGCGGTACGTCATGTCGGCGCGGCCCCACCCGGTCCTCGGCGGACCCCTGACCCTGTTCCTGGCGCTGCTCCTGGCCCTGACCGGCCTGGTCGCCCTCCCCGCTCCCGCCGCCCATGCCGCGACGCCGGTCTGTGCCCTGGCGTGCGACACCCTGGACCCCTCGAAGGCACGGCAGGACACCTTCCCGGTGCCGAACAGGACCATCAACGGCCGGATCGTCCGGCTGCACGTCTCCGACCCGGACAGCATGGCCTGGGCGAGCATCGACAACGGCGTGACGGGCGACGCGACCTGGCTGGACCGGTCCTGGGACCGGGGCGCCACCTGGGAAGGTCTGCTCGGCAAGGCGAGCATCCCCGGCACATGGACCGGCACCCGCACGCTGATGTACAACATCACCGACCCGGTGGGACACCGGCGCGGCTGGATCCGTGCCTGCGGTGACGCGGGCGGTGTCACCTGCACCGACTGGGCGTACCCGAAGGTGTGCGACGGCTCGTTCTGCGACGGCGCCGACCCCGCCACCGCGTCCGGCGACGACACCCCCGTGCCTCCGGCCACCCTCTTCGGGCGCACCATCAGCCTGCATGTCGACCAGCGCAACGGCATGGCCTGGGGCGTCGTCGGAGGCGGCGGCTCGGGCGACGAGATCTGGCTCGACCGCTCCTGGGACAGCGGCGCGAGCTGGCCCGAGGGCGCTTCCCTCGGCCGTACGAGCGTGCCGTCCGGGGCGGCTTCGACCCGGACGGCCATGTTCGCCACCCGGGACCCACGGGGCCTGCTGTACGGCGGGGCCGTCCGCGCCTGTGGCCGTGAGGCCTCCCACCAGGAGGGCAGCTGCACCACCTGGGCCAGACCGGCACCGACCCGGGCACGTGCGGGGGCGGACGCGCTGATGGCGTCGTACCAGACCAACGAGGGCTGGTGGCGCAGCAGTTGGTGGAACTCGGCCGTTGCCACCACCTCGATCATCGACTTCGCCGAACACACCGGACGACACGACTACGACTGGGCGATCGCCCGTGCCTTCGAGCAGAACCGGGGCATCTTCCCCGCGGGCGTGCGCAGTTCGGATCCGGTCGAGGGGCACTTCATCAGCCGTGCCATCGACGACGCCGCCTGGTGGGCCATCGCCTGGCTGGCGGCGTACGACCACACGGGCGAGCGGCGCTACCTGGACGAGGCCGTGACGATCGCCGACTACGTGCACCAGTACTGGGATCCGGGTACCTGCGGCGGCGGTGTGTGGTGGGACCGGGAGCGCTCGTACAAGAACGCCGTCACCAACGGGCAGTACCTGTGGCTGACCACCTCGCTGCACCAGCGGATCTCCGGTGACACCGTGTGGGGCTCGCGAGCGACCACGGCCGCGAACTGGTACCTGGGCAGCGGGCTGATCAACTCCTCCGGCCTGGTCAACGACGGGCTGAACGGGAGCTGCGGCAACAACGGCCAGACCGTGTGGAGTTACAACCAGGGCCTCGCCATCGGCGCCTTCACCCAGCTGTGGCGGTCCACCGGGACCAGCCGGTACCTGGACACGGCGAAGCGCCTGGCCGACGCCGCAATGGCCTCCCCGGCGCTGACCCGCGACGGCGTGCTCACCGAGTCCTGCGACGTCGGCACCGGTTCCTGCGACGACAACCAGAAACAGTTCAAGGGCATCTTCATGCGGCACTTCGCCGACCTGGCGGACGCCACCGGCTCCGCCGCCTACCGGGCCTACGTGACGAAACAGGCCGACTCGATCTGGACCACCGACCGGGACCCCCTCAACCGCCTGGGACAGCGCTGGTCCGGCACGAGTCCCAATCCGTCGGACTGGCGCACCCAGGCCAGCGCGCTGGGTGCGCTCACGGCCGCGGAAGGTCTGTCGGCCAGGCGATGAACTCCTTTGCCACGGAAGGGATGTGACGGGGAGGTCAGCCGGTCCAGGTCCAGTCGGTGACCTCGGGCAGGTCCGTACCGTGTTCGCGGATCCAGGCGTGGTGGCGGGTGCGGGTGTCCGCCATCCGCTGGCGTACGGCGGCGGCGCGGACGCCGAGGCCGGGAACGCGGTCGATGACGTCCATGACGAGGCGGTAGCGGTCCATGTCGTTGCGGACGACCATGTCGAACGGAGTCGTGGTGGTACCCATCTCCTTGTAGCCGCGCACATGGAGGTTGGCGTGGCCGGTGCGGCGGTAGGCGAGGCGGTGGATCAGCCAGGGATAGCCGTGGTAGGCGAAGATCACCGGTTTGTCGGTGGTGAACAGGCCGTCGTACTCGAAGTCGCCCATCCCGTGCGGGTGTTCCTCGCGCGGCAGCAGCCGGGCCATGTCGACGACGTTGACGACCCTGACGGCCAGCTCGGGCAGCTGGCGCCGGAGCAGATCGGAGGCGGCCAGGATCTCCAGGGTGGGAACGTCGCCCGCACAGGCGAGGACGACATCGGGTTCGCGGTCCGCGTCGGCGGAGCCCGCCCAGTCCCAGATGCCCGCTCCGCGTGCGCAGTGGGCGCGGGCCTGGTCCATGGAGAGCCAGTCGAAGCAGGGCTGCTTGCCCGCGACGATCACGTTCACGTAGTCGCGGCTGCGCAGGGCGTGATCGGCCACGGAGAGCAGGGTGTTGGCGTCCGGCGGCAGATAGACCCGTACGACCTCGGGGCTCTTGTTCAGGACGTGGTCGACGAAGCCGGGGTCCTGGTGCGAGAAGCCGTTGTGGTCCTGGCGCCAGACATGCGAGGTCAGAAGGTAGTTGAGGGAGGCGATCGGGGCCCGCCACGGCAACTCCCTCGACGTCTTCAGCCACTTGATGTGCTGGTTGACCATCGAGTCGACGATGTGCACGAACGCCTCGTAGCAGGAGAACAGGCCGTGCCGTCCGGTGAGGAGATAGCCCTCCAGCCAGCCCTGGCAGAGGTGTTCGGAGAGGATCTCCATGACCCGGCCGTGCCGGTCCAGGTGTTCGTCCACCTGGAGCAGCTGTGCCTGCCAGGCCTTGCCGCTGGCGTTGAAGACGGCGTCCAGCCGGTTGGACGCGGTCTCGTCCGGCCCGACGAGCCGGAAGTCGCGACGGGCCGAGGTGTCCCTCATGATCTGTTCGAGGAGGTCGCCGAGGACCCGGGTGGGCTCGTGCGAGGTGACGCCCGGCTTGTCGACGGGGACGGCGAAGCGGTCGAGGGAGGGGACGGGCAGGTCACGGACGAGCAGACCGCCGTTGGCGTGCGGGGTGGCACCCAGACGGCGGGTTCCCGCGGGGATGCAGGCGAGGACTTCCGCGGTGGGCCGGCCGTCGGTGTCGAATAGTTCCCCGGGACGGTACGAGCGCAGCCACGTCTCCAACTGCCGCAGGTGGTCGGGGTTCTCGCGTACGCCGGACAGCGGGACCTGGTGCGCACGCCAGGTTCCCTCGACGGGCTCCCCGTCGACCTCGCCGGGGCCTGTCCAGCCCTTCGGGGTGCGCAGCACGATCATGGGCCAGTGGACGCGCTCCGTCACGCCGTCCTCCCGTGCCGTGTTCTGCATCAGCGCGATGCGGTCGAGGGCGTGGTCGAAGGCGCCGGCCATGGCGCGGTGGATCTCGCGCGGGTCGTCGCTGGTGACGTGGATCGGCTCGTGTCCGTATCCCCGCAGCAGGGCGTCGAGTTCGTGCTCTGGAATCCGGGACAGCACGGTCGGGTTGGCGATCTTGTAGCCGTTGAGGTGCAGGATCGGCAGGACCGCGCCGTCGTGCACCGGGTCGAGGAACTTGTTGGAGTGCCAGGACGCGGCCAGTGGCCCGGTCTCCGCCTCGCCGTCACCGATCACACAGGCGACCAGCAGACCGGGGTTGTCGAAGGCGGCCCCGTACGCGTGGGCGAGGGAGTAGCCCAGCTCGCCGCCCTCGTGGATCGAGCCCGGCGTCTCGGGGGCCACGTGGCTGGGCACTCCGCCGGGGAACGAGAACTGCCGGAAGAGCCGGTCCATGCCCGCCGCGTCGCGCGAGACGTCCGGGTAGATCTCGCTGTAGCTGCCCTCCAGCCAGGAGTTCGCGAGGACGGCGGGACCGCCGTGGCCGGGACCCCAGACGCAGAGCGCGTCGAGACCGCGGGCCTTGATCACCCGGTTGAGGTGCGTGTGCACGAGGTTGAGGCCGGGCGAGGTACCCCAGTGGCCCAGCAGCCGGGGCTTGATGTGCTCGGGAGCCAGCGGCTCGGTGAGGAGCGGATTGGCCAGCAGGTAGATCTGGCCGACAGCAAGGTAGTTGGCGGCCCGCCAGTGGGCGTCCAGGGTGCGCAGTTCCTCGTCGGTCAGTACGGTGCTGTCCTGGTGTTCGACGTTGGTCATGGTGACTCCGTGGGTGTCATCGAAGGACGTCATCGAGCGGAGGAGGCGGCATGGCCGGCAAGAAGACGGCGAGGGTGCCGCGTGCGGCGTATGAGCAGGAGCTGCTGCGTCTGCAGACGGAGCTGGTGAAGCTCCAGGAGTGGGTGCGGGCGGAGGGCACCCGGCTCGTGGTGGTCTTCGAGGGGCGGGACGCGGCGGGCAAGGGCGGCACGATCAAACGGGCCTCGGAGCACCTCAACCCGCGCGTCGCGCGGACCGTGGCGCTGCCCAAGCCGACCGAGCGCGAGCGCACCCAGTGGTACTTCCAGCGGTACGTCGAGCATCTGCCCGCGGCCGGGGAGATCGTGCTGCTCGACCGCAGCTGGTACAACCGCGCCGGTGTCGAGCACGTCATGGGCTTCTGCACCAAGGAGGAGTACCAGCTCTTCCTCCGCCAATGCCCGATCTTCGAGCGAATGCTGGTGGAGGAGGGGATCCTGCTGCGCAAGTACTGGTTCTCGGTGAGCGACACGGAGCAGCAGAAGCGGTTCCGGCAGCGGCTGAAGGACCCCACGCGGCGCTGGAAGCTCTCCCCGATGGACCTGGAGTCGATCACCCGCTGGGAGGCGTACTCCCGGGCGAAGGACGAGATGCTGGTCCACACGGACATCTCGGAGGCCCCGTGGTTCGTCGTGGAGAGCGACGACAAGCGCCGGGCCCGCCTGAACATGATCGCCCATCTGCTGAGTTCCGTGCCGTACCACGAGGTGCCGCCGCCGGTGCTGGAGCTGCCGCCCCGACCGCCCTCGACCGGCTACCAGCGCCCGCCGCGCGATCTGCAGACGTACGTCCCCGATCACGCGGCGAGCCTCTGAGCCGGTCATCCCTGTTGGGGGACGACGGCGACGGGGCAGGCGGAGTGGTGCAGGACCGCGTGGGCGACACGGCCCAGCTGGAGCCCGAAATGGCCGTGGCGCCGCCGGGCCCCGACGACGAGCAGGTCTGCCTCGGCCGAGACGTCGAGGAGCACCTTGCGGGCCGGGCCCTCGACGACGCGCCGGTGCAGTTCCACCCCCGCCGGGGCGTCACGCAGCGCCGCTTCCAGGGTTTCCGTGGCCCGCTGTTCGTACAGGTGGGCGGGTTCGCCGGACATCAGAGGGTGGTCGGTCGACTCGTGCGCCGGGCAGCGCCAGGCACGTACTGCCTCCAGCGGTACCCGGCGTTCCCGCGCCTCCTCGAACGCGAACCGCACGGCGGCCGAGTTCTCGGGGTCCTCACCGACTCCGAGCACGATGCGCCGGCGCATCCTGGACGTCACCTGATGGTCGTGGCCGCCGCGCAGCACGATCACCGGGCAGTCGGCGCGGGCGGCCACGGCGAGGCTCACGCTGCCGAGCAGGAGCTCGGCGATTCCGCTGCGGCCGCGGGTGCCCAGGACCAGTGCGGAGGCGTTTCGCCCTTCCCGCAGCAGTGCGGGCACCGGCTCCTCGGGCAGCACCTCGGTGGAGATCTTCAGGTCCACCTCGCGGCGGTGCGCACGCTTGGCGGCAGCCTCGACGATGCTGTCGGCCAGTACCTGCTCCGAGGTCCTGCCCAGGTCCTGGGCCAGCGCGGCGCCCTCATAGCGCTCCCACAGCGAGGCGTACACCAGCCGCAGCGGTACGCCGCGCAGGGCGGCCTCGTCCGCCGCCCAGTCCACGGCGCTCATGCCGGGTTCTGAGCCGTCGACACCGACGACCAGGGGAAGTTCCACCGCCCTCACCTTCCTTCGCCGAGGTCGAAGACGATCCTTGCCTTGATCTCGCCGCGCAGCACCTCGTCGATGGACTCGTTGACGCTCGCGAGGGGGCGGGTCTCCTGGATCACCCTGGTCCGGCCCGCCGCGTGCAGCTGGAAGACCTCGGTCAGGTCCTGCCGGGTGCCGACGATGGAGCCGATCACGGAGATTCCGCCCAGGACGGTGTCGAAGATCGGGACCCGGATCGTGCCGTGCGCCGGCAGTGCGACCATGACGAGCTTTCCACCACGCCGGAGCCCTGAACAGGCCGCGGAGAAGGCCGCCTCGTTCACCGCGAGCGCAATGGCGGCGTGCGCACCGCCGTGCCGCCTGAGCACTTCGCCGGGGTCGTGCTCGCGGGCGTCGATCACGATGTCGGCGCCGAGTTCCGCGGCGAGTTCGAGCTTCTCGTCGGTGACGTCGATCGCCGCCACGGTCGCCCCTGCGATCTTCGCGTACTGCACCGCCAGATGGCCCAGTCCTCCGACACCGGAGATGGCGACGAGCTGGGTCGGCCTGACGTCGGCGACCTTGAGCGCCTTGTACGTGGTGACGCCCGCGCAGGTGAGCGGGGCCGCGTCGAGCGCGGAGATCCCCTGGGGCACCGGCTGCGCGAAGTCGGCCCAGGCGAGCATCTTCTCGGCGTACGCGCCATCGCATCCGTACCCGGTGTTGATCTGCTGCTCGCACAGCGTCTCCCAGCCGGACAGGCAGTGCTCGCACCGTCCGCAGGTCTTGCCGAGCCAGGGCACGGCGACCCGCTGCCCGAGAGCCAGATGGGTGACGCCGTCACCGAGAGCCTCGACGCGACCGACGCCCTCGTGGCCGGGGACGAAGGGCGGGTTCGGCTTGACGGGCCAGTCGCCGTGGGCGGCGTGGATGTCGGTGTGGCACAGCCCGGAGGCCTCGATCCGGACACGGACCTGGCCGGGGCCGGGCTCCGGATCGGGGCGCTCCTCGATGACCAGGGGCTCACCGAACGCACGTACGACCGCTGCCTTCATGGTTCTGGTTCTCCTCGGGATGCGTCAGCCGTGCGCGACGACGGCGACGGGGGCGGTGGCGTGATGCAGCACGGCGTGTGTGACCGAGCCGATGTGGGCACCGAGCGGGTTGTGGCGGACGCGGCGGCCAACGACGACCAGGGAGGCCTCGCGGGAGGCGTCGACCAGTTGGTTGGCCGGGCTGCCCGAGCGGGACTCCTCGACGACCTCCACATCCGCGTACTTCTGTCGCCACGGGCGCAATGTCTCGGTGAGCCGGGCGGTCTGCTGCCGGACGATCTCCTCGTGCAGGCCGAGGTCGGCGGACAGGCCGTAGGCGTAGTACGGCGGAAGGTTCCAGCCGTGCACGACCCTCAGGGCGGTGGCACGACGGGCCGCCTCCTCGAAGGCGAAGGCGAGCACCGAGTCGTCCGGGCTGTCGGGGTCCATGCCGAGCACGACGGGCCGGAAGGGCGTCGCGGCGGACGGGATGCCGGACGGATCCATCGCGTGCTCGTCGGCGGCCTGTTCACCGGCGCGGACCAGCACCACGGGCTGCTCGGCATGCGCCACGACGGAGAGGCCGACCGAGCCCACCATGAACCCGCCGAGCCGGCTCAGGCCGCGCGAGCCCAGGACGAGCAGCGCGGCGTCCTGGTCCGGGCGTGCCAGGACCTCGCTGGGCCGGCCGTAGACCTGCTCGGCGGTGATCTCGACCCCGGGGTGTCGCAGGCGCAGGCCCTCGGCGGCCTCACGGGGTATCTGTTCGCTCCAGTGCTGCTGGGTTGTTCCGGCATCGAGGAGCGGCTCCTGCGCCACGGGCCCGGGAGCGGGCTCCCAGACATTGACGAGCTTCAGCGCCAGTCCGCGCAGCTTCGCCTCCCGGGCCGCCCATTCGGCCGCGGCATGACTCTCGGGCGAGCCGTCGAGGCCCACGATGACGGTGCGGGGCATGGTTTCCACCTTCTGGATCGGAATCGGGGTCGGGGTCGGGGTCGGGGTCGCACGGTCCGGTTCCAGCGTCGTGTCGGATGAGTTCGTGGTGCAGGGGCCGTAGGTCCTCAGCAGGGGCCGACCGGCCCAATCGGGCCTGCGGGCGCGGCGGGCCCGTGACGGGTCCCACCGCGTCACGCCGCGTACCCCGTAGTCAGCGCAGCCAGCCGTTGGTGCGGACGAACGGCAGCTTGGCCCAGAGCTTGCCGACACCCCAGGTGTCACCGGCGGAGGCCAGGGCAAGCGCGATCAGGACGACGGCGTAGATGAGGTGGTAGTCCGCGAACGGGTTGCTGGACATGCTCGGCGACCCGTCGGAGAGGAGCTTGGCGGGCGGCCACTCGGCGACCCACATCAGCGCCATCATCGCGGTGCCCGCGACGGCCGCGAGCCGCAGCGCGAACCCGCCCACCAGGGCCAGTCCGATGCCGAACAGCGCGGCCATGAACAGCCAGTCCGCCCAAGTGGCACCGGCCCAGGAGTGGAAGGTGGACTCCATCGGCCCGGCGGCGACGCCGCTGAGGAAGCCGTCGGTCGGCGAGCCGCCGTCGATCCAGCTCTTGCCGGAGGGAGTGGCGTAGCCGAAGCCGAAGGTCTTGTCGAGGAACGCCCACAGGAAGACGAACCCGGTGAGCAGGCGCAGGCACGCGAAGGCGTGGGCCCGCGCCGTGTGCGTGTCGGTACGAGCCGACACGGCGGACTCGGAGGTGGCGGCGGTCCGGTTCCCGCGGAACGACGGCAGGTGGAACCCCGGACTCCGGTGAGGGTGCTCGTGCACGGCCATGGTGATGGTCCCTTCAGGGCTTCGGGGATTCGGGAATGGTCCGGTCGTTGTGCGACACCACTCACTCTGGTGGCGCCGGGCGGGCGTCGCCGGATGCCGAAGGTCCGCGGCGACGGGGCTGAACGGCCCTTTCCACAGGGCCGGTCGGGCTGCCGGTAGGAGGACCGCGGTGCCTGTGGGTTTCCTTCGGCCAGGTCCGCGTCTCGCGGCCGTCCGCCCCTCGGTGGATCCTGAGGGTCACGCGGCAGAAGGAGACTCATGGCAAGGAGCGCGGGCGGGCACGTTCCGGGGCGCCGTGCGACCCAGGGGCTCGGCACTGTCCTCGGGCACCTCGCCCCCGGACTCGGCACGCTCCTCGGCTACCGGCGCTCGTGGCTGAAGGGCGACCTGCTCGCCGGGGTGACCGTGGCCGCGTACCTCGTCCCGCAGGTCATGGCGTACGCGGGCGTGGCGGGCCTGCCGCCGGTCGCCGGACTGTGGGCGATCCTGCCCGCACTCGCGCTGTACACCGTGTTCGGCTCCTCACGCCTGCTGTCGGTCGGCCCCGAGTCGACGACCGCGCTGATGACGGCGACCGTGGTCGCCCCGCTGGCCGCCGGAGACCCGGACCGCTACGCCGCGCTGGCGGCCGCCCTCGCACTCACGGTGGGCCTGTTGTGCCTGCTGGCGTGGGCGGTGCGGCTGGGTTTCCTCGCGGACCTGCTCTCCCGGCCCGTCCTGATCGGCTACCTCGCGGGCGTGGCGCTGATCATGATCGTCGACCAGCTCCCCAAGCTCACCGGCGTGGACACAACGGGTTCCGCCTTCTTCGCCCAACTCTGGTCCTTCGTACGCCACCTGGCACAGGTCCATGGGGCGACGCTGCTGTTCGGCGCCGTCACTCTGGCGTTTCTCTTCGCGGTGGCGCGGTTCTTCCGGATGGTCCCCGGTCCCCTGCTGGCCGTGGTGCTCGGCACGGCGGCCGTGGCCGTGTTCGACCTCGACGACCGGTACGGCATCAAGGTGATCGGCGAGGTCCCGTCGGGGCTGCCCGGCCTCGCCGTGCCCGACCTGACCGAACTGGCGCATCTGGTCCTGCCGGCCCTCGGAGTCCTCCTCGTGGGCTACACGGACTTCATCCTCACCGCGCGTGCCTTCACCGTCGATTCCTCCGGCGACGAGGGCTCCGACCTCGACCCCAACCAGGAGTTCCTGGCCCTCGGTGCGGCCAACCTGGGTGCGAGCGCGCTGCACGGTTTCCCCGTGAGCAGCAGCGCCAGCCGGACCGCGCTCGCCGCCTCGGCGGGCGCCCGCAGCCAGGCGTACGCGCTGGTCGCCGGTGCGGCGGTCCTCGCCGTCCTGCTCTTCCTCAGCCCGCTGCTGACCCGCATGCCCTCGGCCGTACTGGGCGCGCTCGTCGTGTACGCCGCCGTCCGCATGATCGACCTGGCGGGCTTCCGCCGGCTGGCGTCCTTCCGCCACCGGGAACTGCTGCTGGCCCTCGGCTGCCTGGCCGGCGTCCTGGCCCTGGACATCCTCTACGGCGTGATCGTCGCCGTCGGCCTGTCGGTCGCGGAGCTGCTGGTCCGCGTGGCCCGTCCGCACGATGCCGTCGAGGGAGTGGTCCCCGGTGTGGCCGGCATGCACGACATCGACGACTATCCACAGGCCCGCACCATCCCCGGCCTGCTGGTCTACCGCTACGACTCGCCCCTGTTCTTCGCCAACGCCGAGGACTTCCGGCGCCGGGCCCTGGCCGCCGTCGACGAACAGGAGGACCCGGTCCGCTGGTTCGTCCTCAACACCGAGGCCAACGTCGAGGTCGACATCACCGCCCTGGACGCCGTCGACTCGTTGCGCCTCGAACTGACCAGGCGCGGCATCGTGTTCGCCCTCGCCCGCGTGAAGCAGGACCTGATGGACGAGCTGGTCGCGTACGGACTGACGAAGTCGGTCGGCGCCGGCCTGGTCTTCCCGACGCTGCCCACCGCTGTCGCGGCGTACCGGAAGTGGGGTCGTGCCCGGGGCGACACCCCGTAGGCCGACAGCCCCTACTCCCGGCGCATGACGCGGCGGAGTTCTTTCACGAGGTCGAGGGCGCGGCGCTCCCCCGCCCGACGGGAACGAGCAGCACCGGGCAGTGGGCCCGATGCATCAACGTCCGTGCCAGGGAACCGAAATGGCGGCCGTGCCCGCTCCGCTCGGGTCGGCAGGCGGTCACGACGAGGTCCGCCGTGCGTGTGGCCTCCAGCAGCGTCTGCGTCGGGGCGGCGGCAGCGTCGCGACTCCCCACCAGGACGAGAGGATGCCGCTCGCCGAACTCCGCCGGCACGCCACCGGCCGGGAGGTACGACACGGTCCACTCGCTCTGTCGGTGCGGCACGGGCACCGGAACCGGGTGCCGATCCTCCGGGGACCGGAAGATCCGCAGCGAAGCGCCACGGAGTTCCGCTTCCTGGAAGGCGAACGCCGCCGTGTCCGCGTCGTCCTCGGCGTCGAGGACGAGCAGTACCTCGTTGTGCAGGTGCGGCGGAGAGTCACCCCGCACCACCAGCAGCGGGCCGGGCGCGTGCGCGGCCAGGCGTCGGCTCACCGAGCCGAACACCGTGCCCGCGAACCCGCCGAGGCTCCGGCAGCCGACGACGGTCAGGGCGGCACCGCGTCCGCGTTCCGCCAGTACGGCCGCCGAGTGTCCCTCGGCGGGGACGGTGACGACCGGCAGGCACGGGTGGCGGTAGCCCACCCGCGTGGCGGCGGACGCCAGCACCGGGCCGGCTTCGTCGCGGTCGGGCACGGCGTACACGATCTCCAGAGTGGTGCCGCGCAGGGCTGCCTCGTCGGCGGCCAGGTCCAGTGCTCGTACGGCGACGACAGAGCCGTCCACGCCGACGATGACGTGACGTGTGGTCATGGCTGTTTCCTCCCTGGGCCGTTGGTGCCCTGAGCACCGTCACGGCGCCGCTTCAGTCGTGGGGGACGACGGCCACGGGGCAGCCGACGTGGTGCAGCACCGCATGAGTGACGGCGCCGATGTGCGTGCCGAGGTGGTTGTCCCGGATCCGGCGCCCCACGACGACGAGGGAGGCTCCGGACGACGCCCGCACCAGCGCGGTGGCGGGCCGTCCCTCGGAGACGGTCTCGACCACGTTCGTCTCTGGGAACTTCTCGTACCACGGGCGCAGGGTCGCGACCATGGCGTGTTCCTGTGCCGCGATCAGCTCCGGCCCGGTCACCGGGGCCCACGGTCCGTCGGCCGGCTGGACCTGCGGCGTGCCGAAGGCGTGGATCACGTGCAGCGTGGCGCCGCAGCGCCGTGCGGACTCGAAGGCGAACTCGATCAGCTCGTCACTGGGGCGCCGGGTGTCCAGGCCGAGGACGACATCGCGATACGGGGTCTCGGGTATCTCGTCGGGCGAGACGCCGTCCAGGGTGGTGAAGTGTTCGTCGGCGGCACTCTCGCCCGCACGTACGAGCACCAGGGGGCGGGAGGACCTGGCGACGAGCCGCTGGGACACCGAGCCGACCATGAATCCCGCGACGCCACTGAGACCACGGGACCCGAGCACCAGCAGCTCCTCGTCCTCGGCCGCCGCGAGAAGGGCGGCCACCGCGGAGTCGGCCACCAGTCGCTCGACGATCCGCAGGCCGGGGTGCGCGGCACGGATGCTGCCCGCCGCCCGGTCCAGGGTCTGTTGGGCCCAGTCGCGCTCGGTCCTGTCCGCGGGGACGGAGGGGGCGGGGCGTGGGTGCCACGTCCAGGCGTGCACGAGGTTCAGCGAGACTCCGCGACGCAGGGCCTCACGGGCCGCCCAGTGCGCGGCCGCGAGGCTCTCGGCGGATCCGTCGATTCCTGTGGTGATGTGCCGAACCATGGTGGGCACCTCCTGTGTCCGGTCCTGCCCGATCTCGTGCAGAGCCTCGTACAGGAACGCCCGCGTGCGCAGGGGCCGCACAGTCCCTTCCTGGGGCCGGGTGGCCCATGGCTCGGACCGAAACACGGGCACACGCTGGAAGCCGTAGGTCCGAACGCCCGTCCTGGAGGCCGGTCATGAACGCTCCGCCCACGTCCAGCATGCTGCGGGCACTGCCCGCCGAGCACCGGCAGCGACTGATGCACATCGCCCGGGAGGTGTCGTTCCCGCAGGGAGTCCGCCTCTTCGAGGAGGGCGGTCGCGCCGACCGGTTCTGGATCATCCGCACCGGCACGATCCGGCTCGACATGCACGTACCCGGCCGCCGGGCAGCGGTCATCGAGACCCTCGGCCACAACGAACTCGTCGGCTGGTCCTGGCTGTTCGCACCGCACTCCTGGCACCTGGGCGCCGAGACGACGAGCCCGGTCCGCGCCTACGAGTTCGACGCCACGGCCGTACGGGCGATGTGCCAGGACGACCCCGCCCTGGGCCACAGCGTCGCCCAGTGGGTGGGCGACATCCTCGCCCACCGCCTGCGCTCGGCCCGCACCCGGCTATTGGATCTCTACGCACCGTACGGCAGCGGCAGCCGCGTGTGACCGCACACCGAGCGGTCGTCTCCGGGACGGGTTTGATCCGGGGGCGACCGCGCCGGGCAGGGCGCATTGTGGGTTGGAGTGGGGCCGGTCGGCCCTAGTGCGTCCGGTCCCGGCGAGTGACGATCGTCGTCACGGACAGCCCGCAGTCCGTCAGTCGCCGGGAACGAGGGGTCGTCATGACCAAGGCACGCACCTTCACGGAGCAGGACCCGATCCGCGTCTTCCTGCTGGACGACCACGAGGTCGTACGACGCGGCCTGTCCGACCTCCTGGACTCCGAACCGGACATCTCGGTGGTCGGCGACGCCGAGAACGTCGAGCACGCACTCGTCCGAGGCCCGGCCCTCCGTCCGGACGTCGCCGTCCTGGACGTACGCCTGCCCGACGGCGACGGGATCACCGTCTGCCGCGAGCTGCGCAGCCAGATGCCGGAGCTGGCCGTCCTCATGCTGACCTCGTTCGACGACGAGGAGGCCCTGCTCGACGCGATCATGGCCGGGGCCTCGGGCTACGTGCTGAAGCAGATCAAGGGCTCCGACCTCGTCTCAGCGGTACGTACCGTCGCCTCGGGCCAGTCCATGCTCGACCCCGCGACGACCGCCCGGCTGATGGCCTCCCTGCGGGCGGACCCCGCCGGCACCCCGGCCGTGGCCCCCGAACTGGCGAGCCTGTCCCCCCGCGAACGCGACATCCTCGCCCTCATCGGAGACGGACTCACCAACCGCGAGATCGGCAAGAAGCTCTACCTCTCGGAGAAGACCGTCAAGAACCACATCTCCCGCCTGCTGGCCAAGCTGGGCGTCCAGCGCCGGGTACAGGCCGCGGTCCTCGCCTCCCATCTCGAACAGCCCGAATCCGGCGAGCGTCCCGCGAGGTGAACCGCATCCGGGCCGTCCGGCACGGCACAGGGCCGTACGGCCCCTGCTGCCGCGACACCCGGTGACCGCACGCTGGGAGCGGTCACCGATGAGCCCGGCCTGTCACTCGGCCCAGGGCGGGGAGGAGCTTGTGATGAGGTCCGCGACACTCGACGCCCCAACCCTGGAGAAGCTCATCTCCGCAGCCGTGGCCGCCCCCTCGATCCACAACACCCAGCCCTGGCGCTTCCGCCTCGACCCGGACACCGTCACCCTGGAGATCCGCGCCACCCCGGACCGCGGCCTGCGCCACATCGACCCGACCGGGCGTGCCCTGCACCTCTCCGTCGGGTGCGCGCTCCTCAACCTGCGGGTGGCGGTCGCGCACTTCGGCTGGGAACCGGTGTCCCGCCTGCTGCCCCGGCCCGACGAGCCGGACCTGCTCGCCGCCGTACGCCTGGGCGGCAGCGCCAGAACTGTCTCTTCCCCGCACCTGTACGACGCGGTGTGGCGCCGGCACAGCAGCCGCTTCCCCTTCTCCGAGCGGCCGTTGCCCGCTGCCGTCCTCACCGAACTCGCCGAGGCCGCTCACAGTGAAGGCGCGCTGCTGAGCCGTCCCGCGCCGCGCGAGACCGACCGCCTGCTGGAGCTGACGGCGGAAGCGGAGCGACGCAACACGGCCGATGCCGACCGGGCTGCGGAGAGTCGCCTATGGGTGCGCGATCCGAACCGGACGGACCTCGGAGTACCGCCGGAGGCACTGGGCGCGCGGGATTCCGGGGAACTGGTCCCTATGCGGGACTTCGGCGCACACCGACACCCGGCCGTGCCGGCCGCCCGCTCTTTCGAGAAGCGGCCGTCGATCGCCGTACTGTCCACCGCGCACGACCGCCGGACCGACTGGCTGCGCGCCGGTCAGGCGCTGGAACGCGTACTGCTGACGGCTACCGCTCGTGGCCTACGGGCATCGCTGCTGCACCAAGCACTGGAGTGGCCGGATCTGCGTGAACAGCTCGTGCCTTGGCCGAGCGACCGGCGCGATCACCCGCAGATGGTGATCCGTCTGGGGTACGGCCCGCAGGGGCCCTCTTCGCCCCGTCGCGGAGCGTCCCGGACACTGATCGAAGGAGCGCCGTCAGTCCCGCGCTGACACTGTCGGGACACGCCACACCAGGCGCGTACCGCCGCCCTGCGGCCGTTCGCCGAGTGTGAGCGTTCCGCCGAGCGCGCGGGCCCGGTCCTCCAGGTTCCTCAGTCCGCTGTGCGCCACACCGTCGGGCACTCCGCACCCGTCGTCCGTCACCGTCAGCGCCAACTCGCCCCTGGCGCACTGCAGATGGACGTCCACGGAGCGCGCCCCCGAGTGCCGGACCGCGTTGCTGAGCGCCTCGCCGAGGACCGCGAGGGCGTGGTCGGCCACCTCGCCGGGGACGTCCGTGTCGACGAGACCCTCCACCCGCAGCGCGGGAGCGAAGCCGAACGAGGTGGCGGAGACCTTCACCGCCTCGGACACCCGGCCGCGAAGACCCCCGCCCTCCTTGGCCCCGCCACCATGGGCGCGCAGACCGAAGATGGTCGACCGAATGATCTTGATGGTGTCGTCGAGATCGTCGACAGCCCGCGACAGCCGCTCCACGGCCTCGGGATGGTCCACGAAGCGCTGTGCGCTCTGCAGGGTCATGCCGGCCGCGAAGAGGCGCTGGATCGCCAGGTCGTGCAGGTCGCGCGCGATCCGGTCCCGGTCCTGCAGCAGCGCGAGCTGTTCCGCGTCCCGGCGGCGCTCGTCGAGCTCCAACGCCAGCGCAGCCTGTCCCGCGAAGCCGAGCAGAGGCCCGCTGTCGGCGTCGGAGAAGGGCGTACGGCCCGCCAGACGACCCAGAAGAAGCACCCCGCGGGCCTTCCCGCCGGCGCCGAGCGGCACCACGACCACGGGGCCGAGTCCGGCCCACTGCGACTCGCCCTCGCCGGTGCGCGCATCACGCTCGATATCGGCACTGACCACCGGCTCCGCCGTGGTGAGTGCGGCCGCGACAAATCCGTCCTGCGCGGAGACGACCAGCCCGCTGCGCCGCTCCGCGTCCGCCCCGACCGCGAGCACCGGCCGCAGTTCCGCCGCTCCGGTCACATGCTCCGCGATCATCCCCACGTCCGCCGAGGCGATCTCCCTGGCCTGTTCGACGATCAGCTCCAGCACCTCGGCGCCGGACGTTCCCGACAGCAGCGCGCTCGTGACCTCCCCACTCGCCCGCATCCAGCGCTCGCTCAGCCGCGTCTCCTCGTACAGCCGCGCGTTCTCGATCGCCACCCCGGCCGCCACGGCGAGTGTGGAGAGCACGGACTCGTCCTCGGCGTCGAACTCCGCCGCGCCCCGCTTCTCGGTGAGGTAGATGTTCCCGAACACCTTCTCGCGCACGCGGATCGGCACACCCAGGAACGAATGCATCGGCGGATGGTGGTCCGGGAACCCGTACGAGGCCGGGTGCTCAGAGAGCTCCGGCAGTCGCAGCGGCTCCGGGTGCCGGATCAGCTCGCCGAGAATGCCGTGGCCGCTGGGCAGTTCACCGATCTCCTCGCGCCGTTCCTCGCCGATGCCCACGGTCAGGAACTCCGACAGCCGGCTGTCGTCGCCGATCACGCCCAGCGCTCCGTACTCGGCGTCCACCAGCACCACGGCGGCCTCGACGATGCGCCGCAGCACCTGAGGCAGATCGAGCTCCCGTCCGACCGACAGAACGGCCTCCAACAGGCTGTGCACCCGGTCCTGCGTCCCGCGGGCCGCGTCGATGCGCGCCTGGAGCTCGTCGAGCAGCTCGTCCAGCCGCAACTTGGGCAGCTGCTGCCCGGAACTCCCGTGCTCTTCCCCGCTCATCGCTTCCTCCGACACACGCAGCCAGGGTGCCGTTCATCCGGTAGGCCTCATGCTCACCGTAGTGGCAGTCGGGCCAGGTCGAGGGTCTTGCCTTTGTCGGATGTGGCCCAGCACCGAGCCACCGTGCACCGACTGTGTCGTGCCACGGCGGGCGACGGCGCCCGCGCCTGTCCCCGGAATGCGGAACACAGCTGGAGCGGGGTGGTCATGGGCCGCGCTCCAGCAGCAGCAGTCGGACGTTCGCGAAGTCCGCGGTGCGTACCGTACGGAACTCCTCCCGCAGCAACCGCGACTTGTGTTGCCCCATGCCGGAGAACGGGTCCTTGCTCCGGCCGGCGGCGACGAGCCAGATCCGCTCGTATCCGGCGGCACAGCGGTGGGGGTCCGGACATTCCCCGGCTTCGTAGTCGGCGCGCTGCTGCGGGGGGTCGTGCAGAAAGACGTCCCGGGGGCTGGGACCTTCGCGAAGTTCGAAGTCCAGGGCTCGGCGTGCCTTGAGACGGTGGGTGTAGGCGATGCCGTCGCCGGGACGCTGGTCGGCAAGAACCCTGAGGGCGACGGAGTGATAGTCCGGCTCGCGGGGAGTATTGCGTGTGACGGTGTTCCGGTCGAACGGGGCGAACGCGGCGATGACGGCGACGAGCACGGCGGCGACGCGACGGACCACCCGGGGCCTGGCGGTGAGCCGGTGGACGCCGATGGTCGCCAGCAGGATCCAGGCCGGGACGGTGAACAGCAGATAGCGGTCGAGGAAGAGATGCAGCCAGCGGGCCGTTGCCACGGTGAGCAGGAACGGCGCCAGGGCCCACAGCGCGAGCGGCGTGAGACGGGTCCGCAGGCCGGGATCGAGGCCAAGATCGAGGACGGGGCCTGAATCGGGGCTGGAATCGGGACCACGATCAGGGCCGCGATCGGGTTCACTGCCCCGCCGGCGGCGAAACGCCGCGACCAGCGTCACGGCCGCGCCGCCGAGCACGACGGCGGTGGCCACCGGGGACCGGAAGAGCATGTAGGGCATGGCGGCGATGTCGTTCCAGGCCGGTGTGTTCCAGGCGATCTGCTGAGCCTGGCTGCGGGCGAGGACGACCAACGGCACGACCGGTGCCAGCCCTCCGCCCGCCGCGATCAACCACGCGCCCAGGACGTGTCGATCGCTCCGGCGCCGAGCGTCCAGCACGGCGGCGAGGTGGGCGACGAGCACGGTGAGGGCCACCAGGTGCGACCAGCCCATGAACGGGACGGTAAGGGCGTACAGCACCCACCGTCGTGGCACCGGGCGCTCCAGCGCGCGCAGCAGTGTGAGGAAGCCCAACAGGGCCGCCGTCATGGCGAAGGCGTACGGCCGCGCCTCCTGTCCGTGCCGTGCGACAGTCGGGACGAGCGCGAAGAGCAGGCCTGCGACGAGCCCGCCCTGTGTACTGCCGACCGCCCGACGTCCGAGGAGGCCCACCAGGCCACCCGCCACGGCCATGGCCAGGACGGAGGGCAGTCGCAGGGCGGTGAGGGAGTCGCCGAAGAGCGAGACCCACAGATGCATGAACACGTAGTACGGCGCGATGGCCAGGTCGACGTTCCGGGTGAGTTCGTGCAGGTCCTCGAACGACAGCGATGCCGCCCACCAGGTGGCGTGCTCGTCCCGCCAGGCGCTTCGCCGGCCGATCCCCCACAGACAGCTGAGCAGGGTCGCTGACGCGGGTAAGAGGAAGACCGGACCAGGTGCCTGGAGGACGCGGCGCGGTCGGGAACGACCGGCCGACGACGTGCTCCGGTCATCGTCCTCCGCGCCGACGACCGGTTGCGTGGTGGTCACAAGTCCCCCGCCCCGGAGCCCACTTCGACATCACCGCTACGACATCACCGCTACGACAATTGATCAGACCCTAACGCGGGCACTGCGAGCCTGCGCACCCCGGTTCTCGTGATCACGGGCCGGAACGGTCACGCGGCTGCGCACGTGGCCCAAATGCCTACGATTGACCGAAACTGCCATCGCTTCGCACGCGGCGCTGCTCGCTCAGCGACATACGACGCATCCTGAATCCGCCACTGCCGCCACGCCGCTCCGCTCCGTTCCGGGGAGGCGTCCGGCTCAGCCGGCCACGCTCATCGGGCCGTCGATTCCGCGTTGCCGTGCGCGAACGCGGGAAGCAGTCCTTCGTGGAGACGCCTTCACGCAGACATCACCGGACGCACACTTCCGGCCGAGCCTCGCTCCGTGTGTGTCCGTTGGAGAAGACGGAGCGTTCACGGTTTGCCGAGCCTCCCGGGTCATGCGATCAACACAGACGAGACGCATCGGTCTCGCCGGCATCCTCGCTCTTGTCCTCTGCAGCCTGGCCACGGCGGCCGGCGGCGTGCCGTGCTCCGGTACCGGACCCGCCAGCCTCGGCACCAACTACGGCGCCACCATCCCGCCCGGTCAGAGCCGGACCGTAACCCTCACCCTCCAGGTCGCCGCCGACTCCGGCCGCAACGGGAACATCGGCTTCTACTCGTACTTCTACGCCGAGTTCAGCGACAGCACGAGCACCAGCGGCGGTCCGGTCTACCCGCCCGGGACCCGCGTCCTCTGCGCCTGACCGCGTAGCCGGCGCCACCTCGGGGTGAGCCCACCCGGGGCTGAGCCATGGCACACCGCCGGCACCACACGACGTCAATGGCGGCCGGCCCACATGGGCCGGCCGCCACAGGTGCTCCACGTCTCGCGATGCGGGTCACGGGCGCCCGTGGGAGAGCCTGCGCGCCACCACGGGAATGATCACGGCGGCGGCGACCAGATGGGACACCGCCAGGACGACCTGAGTGGAGGTCGCGGTGTGCGGGGCCACCGCCGGACCGGCCATGGACAGCGCGGTGAGCACGACGGTGGTCACCACGAAGGTGCGGGCGGGCCGCTTCGCCCAGCGGGCCAGGGCCACCGCGAGGACGATGCCGACGACCGACCAGAACAGCACCCCTCCGAAGAAGCCGCCCACCGGGATCTCCGCCGCTTCCGTGGCGCCGGGGCTGGCCGCCTCCATCGGCACTCCGACGCCTCGGGCGACGAGCCCGAACGCCTCGGTCACGACGGCACCTGCGAGCGTGGCGAGTACGCCGACCAGCCACACGGGGCGTGCGTCGAGCAGCCGTGCGGACCGGGCGGAGGAGCGGGACGAGGTGGTGGAACGGGTCTGGGACGTGGTTGCGCTCATGGCACTGACTCCTGCTTCGTTGTGGGGTGTTGATGTCTTTCGCAGGGGTAGACCGGGGGCCGCTCCACAACTCATCGGTCACCGGGCAACTTCTTTCGCGGTACGTGCGAAGGGACTTCAAGAGGGGACCAGGAGAGGGGGCTTGGCGAGATCCACCGAGATCCTTCGGCGGGAACGGATTTCGCGATTGGATGGCTCCATGACTGAGGCTGCCGAGCGGTTCGATCCCGTGGTCCGGGAGATGATGCAGGCCAACCGGGCGAACTGGGACGCGCGAACTCCCGTACACCTGGCCAGCCGTTTCTACGCTGTGGAGGAACAACCCGATCCGTTCCGCTGGTTCGCCCCCTTCGAATGGGAGGACCTCGGCGAGTTGGCCGGGCGGGAGGTGGCGCATCTGCAGTGTCATCTGGGCACGGAGACCCTCGCGTTCGCCAGGCGTGGAGCGCGCACGGTCGGCCTCGACATCTCCGGGGCGTCGGTGGCGGCGGCCCGGGACCTCGCGGCGAAGGCGGACTGCGCCGTCGACTACGTCCGCGCCAATGTGTACGACGCGGTGGACGCGCTCGGCCGACGACGCTTCGACGTCGTCTACACCGGCAAGGGGGCACTGTGCTACCTGCCGGATCTGGACCGCTGGGCGGAGGTGGTCGCCCGTCTCCTCAAGCCGGGTGGACGGCTGTACCTCGTCGAGTTCCACCCCCTGCTCAACGCCCTCGGCCCCAAACCCGCCCCGGACGAGGGCCCGGACCTACTGCTGCGGCACGACTATCTCCAGGGGCGCGGCGCCATCCGCGGAAACTCCACCCACACGTACACCGACGGCCCGGCGGTCGACGGCGCGACGGAGAGCTTCGAGTGGAGGCACGGCCTGGACGAGGTGATCAACGCCCTGGCCGGAGCCGGCCTGCGCATCGTCCGCCTCCGCGAGAGCGAGGAACTCCCCTGGCCGCGCTTCCCGCAGATGATCCGCACCCCGTCCGGCTGGTGGCGCCTGCCCGACAGCGCGCCGCGCATCCCGCTCCTCTACGGGCTGCTCGCCTCCCTCTAGGCCTGCCGGGGTCCGCCGGCTCAGATCGGCATGAGCTTGCCGCGCTTGAGGCGGACCACCTCGTCGGAGGCGGCCGCGACGGCACGCGCGTGGGTCACCAGGATCACGCACTTGCCGTCGTCGTGCGCCAGCTTCCGGAACACCTCGATGATCCCGTCGGCCGTGTCCTGATCGAGACTGCCGGTGGGCTCGTCGGCGAAGAGGATGTCGACCTCGCAGGCAAGAGCCCGGGCGATGGCCACGCGCTGCTGCTGGCCGCCGGAAAGCTCCAGGGCCTTGCGGTGCTGATCGGCCTCGTCCACGCCGAGCAGACCCAGGAGTTCGACCGCGCGCTGCTTCTTCCTGACGCCCTTCACCCCGGTGATCTCCATCGCGGAGGTGACGTTCTGGACGGCCGTCATGTAGGTGAGCAGGTTCAACGACTGGAAGACCGTGGCCACGTGGCGGTTGCGGTACCGGCCGAGGCCTATCTCCGAGACGTCCCGGCCCCGGAAGCGGACGCTGCCCCTTGTCGGTGAGTCGAGTCCGCCGGCGAGGGAGAGGAGAGTGGTCTTGCCGCTGCCGGACGGACCGACGACGGCGTACATCCGGCCCTCCTCGAAGGAGTAGTCGACGTCCTTGAGGACGGTGCGGCGGCTGGTGCCGGACTGGTAGGCGCGGCTCAGTCCGGAGAGCTGCAGGATCGGCGTGGTCGTATCGGCCGGGGTGGTCACGTCAGTCGCCCTTCGTGAGGATGTCGCGCGGATTGAGGCGGAGGATCCGGATGCCGGGGACGATCGTGGCCAGGGCCGCGATACCGAGGCCGGTCGCGCCGACCGCGCCGAAGTCGCCCGCACCGAGCTTGATGTCCATCGAATCGATGGGCTCGGCCTGCGGGGTGTCCTCCTTCTCGATCCCGGTGGAATCGGACGGGTCCCGCTCCCGGCCCGAGTCGGCGGCGGAGTCCTTGGCCGACGAGACCTGGTCGGAGAGCAGCTGGTCCCCGATGCCCTGGGCGATGAACTGGCTGCCCGCGGCGGCGAAGCCGATCGCCAGGGCGGCGCAGGCGACCACCTCCACCAGGTGCTGCCCGAGCAGTTTGGGCTTCTTCTCGCCGAGGGAGAGCAGGATGCCCATCTCCTTGCGGCGTTCACGCATGTTCGAGGCGATGACCAGGGCGAGGATGGCGGTGCCCGCGATCGCGACCAGCCAGACGGTGACCGAGGCGAAGTCCGCCGTCTTGTTGATCGGGCCGACCATGGCCTTGTACTGCTTGTCGTTGACGCTCAGCGGGAAGATCCTGGTGTCGATGCCGGCCGCCTTCGCGTCCTCCTTCAGCCGGCCCAGGTCGTTGGGGTTGCGCAGGATGAAGGAGGCCTCACGGAGGGCCGCTCCGTCGGCGGTGGGTTCCTTGCCCTGCAGCCGGGTCGCACCCTCCGGCGTGACGTAGATCTGGTTCGAGGGGTCGGCCATCGCCGGTACGTACGAGCCGGTGTCGACGATGCCGTTCCTGAAGATGCCGCCGACGGTGAACTCGACCTTCTTGCTGCTCATGCCTCCCTTCCGGGGATCGACCTCACCCACCCTGACCTTGATCCTGTCGCCGACCTTGAGACGGTTGTCCTCGGCCACCCGTTCCTCGATGACGATGAGGCCGGTCTCGCTGTCCGGCTTGAGCCCGGAGCCGGAGACGATCTTCGAGTCGCCGTTGCGGAATTCCTTGACCGAGTTGATGTCACGGACACCGGCCGCCCTGAAGAGATCCGTGCCCGTGGTGTCCTGCCCGGCCGGCGGCTCACCCTGCCGGTGCAGCTTGACCTGGTCGGTGGGGGCCGCGCCACTGTCCACGGTGTAGTTGCACTGCGCCACGACCGACGACTTGCAGACCTTGTCCACGAGCTTGCTGTGCAGATCACCACCGGCGCCGATGGTGCCGGGCCGGGCGCCGTTGCTGTTCGACGCCCCGCCCGAGTTGATCAGCGCGTCCACGTCCAGCTGCATGGTGGCCACCACACCCACGCTGCTCTTGGCCGAGTCCGCGGCGCGGGCCGCGGCGGATTGGATCAGGAACCCGGACAGCACCAGGGTGCAGATGACGAAGAACAGCCCGACGAACATCACCGTCTTGCCCGGATGGCCCCGCAGTCGCCACCAGGCTCGCTTGAACAGATTCATGAACACGACGCTAGGAGAGCGGTGTTTTGAGGGGTGTTTGCGAGTTCCGGCCGCTGCCGGGCGACTCATACGCGGACCAAAGACGTCGTTTGATAGGACAGTTCCGGTACGGGTTCGATATCGGCGGTGTACGGAGAACACCCCCGCCGGATTCATGAGGGAACCGGATTCATGAGGGAAAAGGTTGTCGCGGGTGCGCGTGTTGGTGGTCGAGGACGAGCAGTACATGGCGCGGGTCCTGGAGATCGGACTGCGCCGGGAGGCCATCGCGGTCGACGTGGCACACGACGGGACCACGGCCCTTGAACGGGTCACGGTCTACGACTACGACGCGGTGGTCCTGGACCGCGATCTGCCCGGTGTGCACGGCGACGAGGTGTGCCGCCGGATCGTTGCCATGGACCTCGGCTGCCGCGTCCTGATGCTGACCGCGGCCGGACGTCTCGGCGACAAGGTCGAGGGCCTGGGCCTGGGCGCCGACGACTATCTCGCCAAGCCCTTCGACTTCCCCGAACTGGTCGCCCGGCTGCGCGCCCTGTACCGCCGCAGCCCCATGGCCCACGCCCCCGTGCTCACTTTCGCCGACGTGCGGCTCGACACCCATCGCCGCCGGGTCACCCGCGCGGGCGCCGAGGTCCGCCTCACCCCCAAGGAACTCGCCGTCCTGGAGCTCTTGATGCGCGCCGACGGCGGGGTGCTGAGCTCCGAGTACCTGTTGGACAAGGCCTGGGACGCGCACACCGACCCCTTCACCAACGCGGTACGCCTGGTCGTGCACACTCTGCGCAAGAAGCTCGGAGACCCCCAGCTGGTGCACACCGCGATCAGCGCGGGCTACTACCTGGAGACCGGGTGAACCGCCCCCGACGCACCAGGGCACTGAGCATCCATGCCCGCCTCTACCTCGGATTCGGGGCCGTACTCGGGGTGTGCGCCGCGCTCATGGCCGCGATCGTCTACGTCGGGATGCGCTTCCTGCCGACGTACGACCTCAGCAGGACCGTGGTCGCACCGCCCGGCTCCTCTTTCGTCCAGGCCTCGCCCGGAGCCCCGGCCGATCCCTCGCCCCGGTCCTCCGCCCCGCAGCTCTCGCCCAGCCGGAGCCCCGGCATCCAGCCGGGCTCCCAGACCAAGTACCTGGGCGACATCTCCAGCAAGGAGGACGTCTGGAACACGGTCCTGCTGGTGTCCCTCGGCGGCGTACTCCTGGTGATGGCAGTCGGCCTCGGAGCCGGCCGGCTGCTCTCCAGGCGACTGCTCGCACCCCTGCACACCATCAGCGAGGCCGCGGCGAAGGCGGCGGACGGCAACCTGAGGGACCGTATCGACGCCCAGGGCCCCGAGGACGAGCTCACGCGGCTCGCCGACACCTTCGACACGATGCTCGCCCGGCTGGAGGAGTCCTTCGCCGCGCACCGACGGTTCGCCGCGAACGCCTCGCACGAGCTGCTCACCCCGCTGGCCACCACCCGGGCCGCCCTCCAGGTCGTCGGCGACGATCCCACCGGCGCGGAGTTCGCCGAGCTCGCCCCGATGCTGCGGGAGACCAACGAGCGCAACATCAGCGTCGTACGCGCCCTGCTCGACCTGGCGGGCGCGGACCACGCCCCCTTCGACCCGGACCCGGTGGACCTGGCCGAGCTGGCGGAACTGGCCGCCGCCGAACGCTCCGAGCGGGCGGCGGCGCTCGGCATCCGCCTCGATGTGGACACCGAACCCGACCACGAGGGCTACCAGGGCTACGAGGCCACCGGAAACGCCACCCTGCTGCGGCAGTTGGTCCTCAATCTCCTCGACAACGGCCTCGCCCACAACGTCCCGGAGAACGGCACCGTCCACCTCTCCGTCTTCCGGGAGCGGGCCACGGCAGTGGTCGTGGAGGTCGAGAACACCGGCCCGCAGGTCGACGAGGCCGTGGTGGACCGGCTCTTCGAACCCTTCTACCGGGTCCGGGCCCGGGTCGGCAGCGACCGTTCGGGCCACGGCCTGGGCCTGGCCATAGTCCGCTCGATCGCCTCGGCCCACCACGGCACGGCCACCGCGAGTGCGAACCGCCGGGGCGGGCTCACGGTTCGGGTCGAGATCCCCGCGCCCCAGGTCGGCCGGCGGCGGCTTCCTCAGGAACGTCCATGACCTCCTGCAAGGTTGATCACGACGTCACACAGGCTCTGGGCAGGCTCGCCCCCGTGGAGTCGCCGCCCGGGGTTTCGGCCGCTTCGGCGTCGGCGGCCCTGCCGCGCAGCATGAGGTCCATCACCGCCATGAACCGCTGCGTACGCGGCCGGCCGAGCACGCAGGGGTTCGCTCCGTCGGGCCGGTTCCGGAGCTGCTCCGCGCGTTGGAGACCGTGGTCGTCGGGGTGGTTGGACAGTTCCACGTCCACGTTCGCCTGGCGGATCCGGTCCCGGAAGGAGTGGATGGACGCCAGGTAGGTGCGCAGCTCCGTGAGTGAGGTGGGCGGGTTCATGCCGCCCCACAGCATGGCGGAGTGGCGCTCGCGGCCCGCCCGCACGGGGGTGATCGGCGAGACTGTGCCCGAGGTGTGGCCCGGGGTGTGGTGCAGTCGGATCGTCGTGCCGCCGAGCGTGAGCCGTTGCCCGTCCGTGATCTCCAGATCCCGGGTGGGGGCATGGTCCGGACGGGTGCGGGCGATCAGGTCCCAGTCGGCCGGTGTTCATCACCACCCGTGCTCCGTAGCGGTCGGCGAGGTACTGCGCGCCGCCGAAGTGGTCGTCGTGGCCATGGGTGACGACGACGTACTTGATCGTCTCCTTCCGCCTCTTCCGCTCCGACGGCCACCGCCGGTGAGTCGAGTGCGAACGAGCCCGCACCGGCGGTGAGTCCGAGGGCGGCGAGCCGGCCGAAGCGACGCCTGGACGGGTGGCCGGTCGAGTCCTCGGGTCCGGGTAAATGGGTCATGGTGGGTCTCCTGACTGCCGTTCTGACACGTGAGCCGCAATCGGCGTCACGATAGGCAGCTGTGCCGGAACGAGTCGCGCCACCGTCCACGGCACCCCGTACGAGGCCCTCGTCGTGCCTGGTCGGTTCACTGCCGGGTGACGCCTGGGCCTCCCGCCCGACAGACGATCCGGTCCACCTACACTTCCGCCCATGATGCCTTTGGACGATCCGCGCTGGCCCGCCCTCGACCACCGGGGCTGGTCCAAGGGCCAGGGCAGCGCGCCCGACGCCCCCTTCGTGCCCGACGAGTTGCGCCACCTGATGGCCGACCCGGCGAACGGCGGACACTTCAACGACCTGTGGCCGTACCTGTGTTCCGAGGGCACCGCCTGGCCGGCCGCCTACGCCGCCGTGCCGTACGTCGTCACGATCGCGCGCGGGCTTCCTCCGGCCAAGCGCGACGACTACCTGTACGTCGTCGGCCTCGTGGCGATGTGCTCCGGCGAACTCGGCGAGACTCCGGCCGACCTGCCCGACGACATCGCGGACGCCTATCGTCAGGCGCTCCCCGAGGCCATGACCCTCCTCGCGGACACGTTGGCCACCGCGGAGCACGACCAGATCACCACTCGCTACCTGCTCGCCGCCGCGGCGGCCCTCAAGGGCCACCCCGAGTACGCCGAGATCCTCAACGATCTCGACGTCCACGCAGAGTGCCGGTCCTGCGGCGAACCCATGCTGGAGCTCCCCGAGTAGCCGCGTGCGGCAAGGGAACCGCCCAGGTGTCACTCCGTCAACTTGCCCTTGCGCAGGGTGAGTACGCGATCGGACTGGGTCGCCAGGCGCTGGGAGTGGGTGACGACCACCACGCACTTGTCCTGCTCGTGGGCCAGTTCGCGGAAGGTGTCGATGATGCCCTGGGCGGTGTCCTCGTCGAGGTTTCCGGTGGGTTCGTCGGCGAAGAGGATGTCTACGTCGCAGGCCAGGGCGCGGGTGATGGCGACGCGCTGCTGCTGGCCACCGGAGAGCTTCATGACGTTGCGCGTGGCCATGTGTCTGTCCAGGCCGACCTGCTCCAGGAGTTCGAGAGCGCGGGCCCTGCGGCCGCCACCGACCGGCTTCGCGCCGGTGATCTCCATGGCGGTGGTGACGTTCTGCAGGGCGGTCATGTAGGTGAGCAGGTTGTAGTGCTGGAAGATCGTGGCGGCGTGCTTGTTGCGGTAGCGGCCGAGGCCGAGCTTCGTCAGGTCCTGGCCGTTGAAGCTGATGGTGCCCCCGGTGGGTGCGTCGAGGCCGCTCGCGAGGCTGAGCAGGGTGGTCTTGCCGCTGCCCGAGGGTCCTAGGACCGTGTAGAAGGTGCCTCGCCGGAAGCTGTAGTCGATGTTCTTGAGCACGGTGGTCCGGCGGCGCTGGCCGACGTAGGTGTGGCTGACGCCGTCGAGCCGGAGGACGGGCGGGGGTTCGGTGGCGGTGGTGGGTTCGGTGGTCATGGTGATGGTCACTTGCCCTTCGCGAGGATGGTCCGCGGGCTGAGCCGCAGTACGGAGGCGGCCGGGATGGCGGTGGCGAGCAGTCCGAGACCGAGGCCGACGGCGCCCACGGTGGCGAGGGCCGCCGGGTCGAGGCGTATGTCGATCCTGTCGATGGGGTCGGCGTTCTCCACGGGCTTGTCGTTCGGGTTGATGCCCTGGTCGATGCCGGTGGTGCCGGGAGCCGGGGGCTTCCAGGAGTCGAGCTTGTGCCGGGCCGCGGCGGCCTCTTCGCCGAGCAGCGACTGACTCGCGCTCTGGGTCAGGCTCTGGGTGAACAGGGAGCTCAGGCCGATGGCGAGGACCGCGACCGCGACGATCTCCAGCGCCTGCTGGGCGATGAGTTTCCACTTCTTCTCGCCCATGGCCAGCAGTACGCCGTACTCCTTGCGGCGCTGCTTGACCGCGAGGTTGACGAGGAGCACGAGGACGGCGGCGCCCGCGATGCCGATCAGCCACATCGCGAGGGCGGCGGTGGAACCGATGCTGTCCAGAGGGCCCGTCATCTGCCGGATCGCCTTGTCGTTCGCGTCCAGTTGGAACCCGTCGAGCTCGGACCCCGCGATCCGCTCGGCCTCCGCCTTGAACCTCGCCAGGTCTCCGGCGTCCTGGAGGAGGAACGTGGCTTTCCTGACCTGGAGCGACGCGTCCTTGGTGGCGTTGAGCCCGGCGAAGCCGCCGATGGACGCGTACAGCATGTTGGCCGGGTCGCTGAAGTACTCGGGCTCGGGTTCGGAGCTGGGGCGCGGATCCCGGTAGATCCCGGTCACGGTGAACTCTGCCGTGGCCTTGCCTTCGTTCGCCCCCAGGGTGATCTTGTCGCCGGCCTTGAGGCCGTTCTTCCGGGCCAGCCTCTCCTCGATCAGCAGCAGGTGCTTGTCCTTGTCGGCGGCGGTGATGTGCGCTCCGGACAGGAGTTGGAAATTGCCGCTGCGGAAGTCGGGAAGGAGTGCCGAGTCGAGGACTCCGATGGTCGGGGTGCCGCCGGGACCCATGTCGGAGGCCCCGGTGTCCACTCCCCCGGTGACCAGCTCGGTGCCGCCCTTCACGACGCCGCGGTCGAACATGGAGTAGTTGTACTTGTGGACCAGCTTGGAAGCGCCCAGCTTCTCCACCGCCGCGGCGCTGATCTGGGGGGCCACCAGCCCTCCGCCGGCGTTCTGGCTGTTCAGGTCCATCTCCAGGTTGACCTCGGCGCCCACGGAGCGCTTGGCCTCGTTCTTGGCCTGGGCGGTCGCGTCCGCGATCAGTACGCCGGCCAGCACCATCACGGAGATGACGAGGAAGGTGCAGAGGGTGATCAGGGTTCTGCCCCTGCGGGACCACAGGCTGAGCCCTGCGCGTTTGACGAAGTTCATGTCGGTCGGCTCTCCGGTTTGTGTCGGTGCGGTGCTTATTCGCTGTCGGTGAGGATGGAGCGGGGGTGCAGGCGGAGAATTCCGATGCCGGGGACGACGGTGGAGACCAGGGAGATGCCGAGGCCGATGCCGGCGACCTTGCCGAGGTCGGACGGCTGGACGCGCATCTCGGGCGGATCGGCCGATGTGTCCGGGGATCCGGGCCCTGGGGAGGAGGCTGACTCCTCGTGGCTCAGCAGCGCGTCGCCCGCCTGCTGGGCGGCGACCTGACCGGCCAGGGCGGCGACGGCCACCGCCGGCAGGGCGACGGCGGCCACTTCCACGGTGTGCTGGCCGATGAGCTTCCACTTCTTCTCGCCCAGCGACAGCAGCATGCCGAGTTCGTCGCGGCGCTCCCGGATCTGCAGCATCACGATGAGCCCGAGAATCAGCGCCCCGGCCACGGCGATGAGCCGCACGATCAGCCCGGCGAGGGTACCGACCCGCTGGATCGGGCGGACCTGGTCCTTGTACGCCTTGTCGTTGACGCGGAAGTCGAACGACCCCGTGCCGAGAAGCCGCCGCGCCTCGGCGTGCAACTGCTCGGCCTGTTCCGGCGAGCCGATCCTGAAGACCGCTTCGGCCAAGTCACCGGCGCCGGGGCTCAGTTGCCGCACCGTGCGGACCGGTGCGTACAGCGCGTTGCCGGGCAGCAGATGCGGCGGCGTCCACCTCGTCGGGTCGGGCGTCGGGTCGCGGTAGATCCCGACGACCCTGAGCGGCACGGTGCGCTTGCCGTCGGCCGACCGCGCGCGGATGGTGTCGCCGACCTTGAGCCCGTTCTTCTCGGCCAGCCGTTTCTCGACCACGGCGACCTCGCGGCCGGCGTCCTCAGGGGTGATCCCCCGCCCAGCTGTGATCTTGTTCGAACCGTACGAGAAGGGCAGCAGCAGGCCCGAGTCCCGTACTCCGATCAGCGCCAGGGGATGCTGTGTCTTCGCCCCGGCGCGGTTGCCACGAGGCCGCGGGACGTCGGACTCCAGCGGCTCGATGCCGCGGGCGTCTGCCTCGATCGGGAGCCGCGGGTTGTAGCGGTGGACCTGCGGGGACGCCCCGAGCCGGTCCACCAGCGCCGGAGTGAGGGCCTTGCCCTTCAGCGTCACGTCGACGCCGATCGTCCGCTGTGCGTCCGCCTCCTGACGGGCGGTGGCGCCCTGCAGCAGGAAACCGCCCAGCAGCAGGGTGCAGATGACGACGAAGATCCCCAGCAGGACGGCGGTCCTGACTTTCCTGCCACGCAGGCTCAGCCCGGCGCGCTTGACGAAGTTCATGGCCACGACAGAAGCAGGGCGGCCTTTGCAGCGGGATAAGCGCGTTACAGGAGCGTAAGAGCGCTGTACGTGCGATGCGGGCGTGCCGCTGTCCTTACTCCGTTGCAATGCCACGCCGGGTTTGATGGGGCGCATGAGAGTTCTGGTAGCCGAGGACCATCGTGTCCTCGCCCGTACGATCGCCACCGGTCTGCGTCGGCAGGCGATGGCCGTGGATCTCGCCGTCTCCGGTGACGAGGCCGAGCGGATGTGCCTGCTCACGGATTACGACGTGCTGATCCTCGACCGCGATCTGCCGGTCATGACGGGCGACGAGGTGTGCCGACGGCTGCGCGAACTCACCGACCCGCCAAGGATCCTGATGCTCACCGCGGCCGGCGAGATCACGGACAAGGTGTACGGGCTCACGACGCTCGGGGCCGACGACTATCTGGCCAAGCCCTTCGACTTCGCCGAACTGGTCGCCCGGATACGGACGCTCGGCCGCCGAGTGCCCAAGTCGCCACCGGTGGCGCTGCGGCACGAGGGCATCACCCTGGACCGGGCGCGACACGAGGTGTCCGTGGGGGGCCGGCCGCTGGAACTGACACCCAAGGAGTTCGCGGTCCTGCGACTGCTGATGGAGGCTCAGGGCGTGGCGGTGCCGCACGACGAACTCGTACGCACCCTCTGGGACGAGCACCTCGACCCGCGCACGACCGTGGTTCGGGCCGTCGTCAGCCGGCTGCGCCGCAAACTGGGCGACCCCGGCCTCATCACCGCCGACAAGGGTCAGGGATACCGGCTGTGCGACTGAACCCGCGGGCGCTGCTGCGGGGCATGCCGTTCCGCGCCCGGCTGACCGCGGCCTTCTCCGTGCTCTTCCTGCTCTCGGGCGCGGCGCTGCTGGCCTTCGTGGTGCTGCTCGCGCGCTATGGAACGGCCCAGCAGGTCAAGGGAATCGAGATCACGAAGGACGTCGTGCCGAACGGCGGCGGGTTCACCGCAGGCCCCGCGCCCGACGGTTTCACCGCAGGACCCGCGCAACCCACGGACCCCCAGGGAACGTTTCCGCCGTCGCTCAGGCCTCGCGACGACTTCGCCCTGGTCCGGCAGGTGGACCAGACCGTACAGGCCGTGCAGGACACCGCCCTGCGGCAGATGGTCCTCTGGTCGGCCGTCGGGCTGCTCGTCATGGCACTGCTGGCCGGACTGGTCGGCCGGTGGCTGGCCGGGCGGGCACTCAGACCGGTCGCCGCGATGACGGAGGCCACTCGCCGGATCAGTGAGCAGAACCTGCATCAGAGGCTGGCGCTCACCGGCCCCGACGACGAACTCCAGCGCCTGGCCGACACCTTCGACACCATGCTCGACCGGCTGGAGAAGTCGTTCGAGAGCCAGCGGCGCTTTGTCGCCAACGCCTCCCACGAACTCAGGACGCCGCTCGCGGTCCAGCGCACCAGCCTGGAGGTCGGCCTCGCCGATCCCCTCCCCGAGGGTCTCGCCGACGTACGCGAGGATCTGCTCGCCGCCAACCGTGAGGCCGAGCGGCTGATCAACGCGCTGCTGCTGCTCGCCCGCAGCGATCGCGGCCTGGAGGAGACCGAAGCCGTGGACCTGTCGGCCACGGCCCGGCTGGTGGCGGCCGAGCTCGCCCCGCAGGGCAAGGACGAGCAAGTGGACGTAGAGGTGTCGGCGGACGGGCAGTTGACCGTCCTGGGTGATCCCGTGCTGCTGCGCCACCTGCTGACCAACCTCGTCCGCAACGCCGTTCAGTACAACCACACCGGCGGCCGAGTCCGGGTGGTGATCGACGGCCGTACGCTGACCGTGGCCAACACCGGGCCTCCGGTGCCCGCAGACCGGGTACCGGAGCTCTTCGAGCCGTTCCGTCGCCTCGCCCAGGACCGTGTCGGCACCACGGGGCACGGGCTGGGCCTCGCGATCGTCCGCTCCATCGCCGAGGCCCACGGAACCGAGGCAACGGCCGAACCCGGCCTGCCGGGCGGCCTCGTCGTCACCGTCCCTTTCCCGTGATCCGTGTTTCTTGGCCGCCCGCTGTCAGCCCCGGCGCCTCTCAGCCCCGGCGCCCGGTGATCCGTACGCCTCCGATCCCGCCGCCCGCGAGCAGTGTGCTCACCGTGTCGTAGAACCGGAGCAGCCGCCCGGCGAGCGGCTCACCGTGCAGTCGTACGCGTTCCTCGTAGCCGCGCCGGAAGGCGTCGGCGCGGTCGCGTACCCAGGGCAGCCACAGGCTGGTGGCGTCCGTCCAGGCCACGTCCGTGAAGCCGGCTCGTGCGAGGTCCTCGCGGTACCGGGCCTCGTCGGGGAGGTAGGGACAGGCGACGAGGCCGGCGAGGTCGGTCTGTTCTTCGTCGGTCAGGGGGCGGAGGGTGTAGAAGTCCTCGATGTAGAAGGTGCCTTCGGGTCGGAGAAGGTCTCGGCAGACGTCGAAGAGCTCGTCGCGTCGCGGAATGTGCAGGATCGCCAGGAGCGAGATCAGGTGGTCGTACCGCTGGGTCCAGTCGGCGCCCTTCAGGGTCAGGGCATCGGCCTCGACGGCGCGGACGCGCTCCGACAGTCCGCACAGCGAGGTGAGTTCCTCGCTCAACCGGTGGAGCTCCGGCTGCAGTTCGACCGCCGTGAGGCGGCACTCGTACCGCTCGGCGAGATAGCGGGCCGGTCCGCCGAGCCCGGAGCCGATGTCGACGACATCCGCGCCGGGGGTGATGTCCAGTCGCGCGACGGCGTGGTCGAGGGCGTGGTGACCGAGGTAGTGCAGCTGGTCGTACGGTTCGAGATCGCCCGGAGTGAGCGGGCCGAGGCGGCTCAGGAGAGGGGTCAGTGCGTTGCGGACGTACTGGAGGTCGTACAGGGCCATGTCGTCGAAGCGGGTGCTGTTCTGTTCCGTCACGCGGGCATCCTTCCCACGCAGGCGTGTTCCGGATGCCCCCATGCAGTCATAAATCGGGCGAAGTGGCGGCAGTTCGGTCCACGAAGACCGGATCGTGGGACCGGAGCCGCCCGGCGAGCGGAGGTAAGCCGTTCGCCGGGCGGTCCAGGATCAGGCGCAGCCGTTGGGAGTCGGCCGCGACACGTCGTTGATCAGTGCCTCGTGGGCCGCCTTGACGCGCTTCACATCGGGCTTGACGACCTTGCGGTCGTAGGTGATCAGCCCATTGAGCTCGCCCTCGACGTCCGCGATCTGGGTGTAGACCGCACCGTTGCCGCCCTTGCAGGCCAGGGCCTGCACCTCGGCGAGCTTGGTGAGGTAGTCGTCGGTGTACGTGGCCGGGTCGACGTCGACGTACGACTGCTGCACCGACCAGGCGTGTCCGGGCACCGCCAGGCCGAGGCCGCCGTACTCGCCCATGACCGTGGCCCGTCTGCCGTCCGGACGCGGTGGCAGCGCGGGGCTCGGGTAGCCGTGTTCGTCCATGATGTCGCCGGTGCCGCCGTCGGCGCCGAGGTTGAGGCCCGACTGGTTGTTGACCAGGCGGGTCGGGTCCCAGGCCTTGGCCTGTGTGGCGATGCGACCGACGTCGTACTGGCCCCACCCTTCGTTGAAGGTGACCCACATGACGATGGACGGGCTGCTGATGTGCTCGTCGATCATCTGCTTCATCTCTAGTTCGTACTCGGCGCGGGCCGCGGTGGACGGGTTGACGCCCGCCGTCATGGCCGGCATGTCCTGCCACACGAGCAGGCCGAGCCGGTCGGCCCAGTAGAACCAGCGGTCTGGTTCGACCTTGATGTGCTTGCGGACCGAGTTGAAGCCCATGGCCTTGTGCATCTTCAGGTCGTAGGCCAGGGCCTTGTCGCTGGGGGCGGTGTGCAGACCGTCCGGCCAGAACCCCTGGTCGAGGGTGGCCATCATGAAGACCGGTTTGCCGTTGAGGACGGTTCGCGGTGTTCCGTTGACGTTCTCGACGGCGATGGACCGCATCCCGAAGTAGCTGTTGACGCGGTCGGCGCCGACGCTGACCTTCAGGTCGTACAGGAACGGGTCGTCGGGCGACCACAGGCGGGGCTTCTTGATCTTCAGGGCGAGCGGGCTTCCGGTGCGTCCGGTGACGGTGGCGACCTTCCGCTTTCCGTCGTACGCGGTCGCGGTGACGGCGAGTCCGGGGCGTACGCCCTGCGGCTCGACGGTGAGGGTGCTCGTCGCGACGTCCGGGGTGAGCTTCAGCGAGTCGACGTGGTCGGTGGCGACCGGCTCCATCCACACGGTCTGCCAGATACCGGAGGACGGGGTGTACCAGATGCCGCTCGGGTCGAGGCGCTGCTTGCCGACGGGCGGGTTCTCGCCGCTCGCGGCGTCGGTCGGGTCGTAGACGCCGACGATCAGCTCCTGGGTGCGGCCGGGCTTGAGGGCGTCGGTGACGTCGGCGCTGAACTTGTCGTAGCCGCCCTTGTGTTCGGCGACCTTGGTGCCGTTGACGTAGACCTCGGAGCGCCAGTCGACCGCGCCGAAGTTGAGCTGCAGGCGCTTGGCGGAGCCGATCTTCCAGTTGGACGGGACGGTGAAGGTGCGCCGGTACCACATCCGGTCCTCGTGCCGCTCGATGCCCGACAGCTGGGACTCGACGGGGTACGGGACGAGAATCTTCTCGGCGAGTTTCCGGCCCACCGGGGGCTGCTCCCCCGCCTTCGCCGCGGCGAACTGCCAGCTGCCGTTGAGGTTCTTCCAGTCGCCGCGGGTGAGCTGCGGCCTGGGGTACTCACGGTGGGCGTTGGCCGGGGTGACCTTCTCGCCCCACGGAGTGCTCAGCTGGTAGGTGGACTTGTTGGCGCCGCTGCTCCAGAAGGCCTTGACAACGTTGCCGTCCTTGCCGGAGAGGCCCCCTGATCCGTCGTAGCGCACATCGGCGGCGCCACGCGCGGTGCCGGTCTTGTTGCCGACCACGGGTTCCTTGAGCGCGACCAGCAGTGATCTCGGGTTGGCCGGATCCAGGCGTGCCCGGCCGAGCGGCCAGGTGGCTCCGCCGATCACCGCGTCCAGGTGCTCGGTGAGACCGGCCGGCGCGGCCGCGAGTGCCTGGACGAAGTCGAGCCGCAGGGTGCGGCCGTCCTTGAGGACCGTGGCGGCGATGGCCCCGTTGTAGTCGTAGCCCTCGGGCAGCAGGAAGGCCGACTGCGGGACGGCGGACTTGGTGCCGCCGGGCGGTGTCCAGCGCACGTGGAGGTTGGAGCCTCCGTAGTGCTCGAAGTACTCGATCTTGATGTCGTAGGCCTTGCCGGCGGTCAACTCCACGGGGGCGCCGGTCTGTTCGCGGTCCCAGTCGTCGACCCAGTGGTCGATGACGGGTTTCCCGTCCACCCAGAGGCGGAAGCCGTTGTCGCCGATGATCGAGAAGGTGGTGGGACCAGTTTTCTCCGGCACGATCCGGCCGGTCCAGCGGACGGAGACGTCGTCCGACCGTCCGGTGGCCGATCGCAGACGGGGCTCCAGGTTGTCGAAGTCGAGCTGCGGGTCGAATCCGGTGGCTTTGAGTTCGTGGAAGTCGAAGGCGCCGGGGGCGGACTGGGTGTAGTACTCACCCTTGAGGCCGTGGATCTCGGGATCCTCCGCGGCCGTCGCGGCAGGTGCTGCGGCCAGTCCCGCGGCACCCAGCACTGCTGCGACGAGCAGGGCGAGGCTGTGTTTGATGGGTCTGATGCGCACGAATCCTCCTTGGTTGAGGAAGGGTGGCGGCTCGGTGCTTCAGTCTGTACAACGTTGGAAGCAGAGGCAGTTGGCATGAGAGCACGGCTCTCGGCCGCTGTCCAGGTCCATGACAAAGCTCCGGTCGCGGAGCCCCCGCCGATGCCGAGGAGATCCCTTGCGGGTCAGCCTGAAGGACGTGGCCGAACGGGCCGGCGTCTCGATCAAGACGGTTTCCAACGTCGTGAACAACTATCCGCACGTCACACCGGCGATGCGGGCCAAGGTGCAGGAGGCGATCGACGAGCTCGGCTACCGGCCGAACCTCACCGCGCGCCATCTGCGCAAGGGCCGTACGGGCATCATCGCGCTCGCCGTTCCCGAGCTCGGCAATCCCTACTTCGCCGAGCTGGCCGGCGCGGTGATCGACGCGGCGGCCCAGCATGAGTTCACGGTCCTGCTCGACCACACGCGCGGTGACCGCGAGCAGGAGCTGCTGGTCAGCCAGGGCTTCCGGGCCCGGGTGATCGACGGGCTGATCCTGAGCCCGCTGGAACTGGAGGCCGAGGACCTGCACGGCCGGGCCGACGACGTGCCGCTGGTGCTGCTCGGCGAGCGCGAGTACGACCTGCCGTTCGACCACATCGCGATCGACAACGTATCCGCCTCGCGAGAGGCGGTGCGCCATCTGCTCGGCCGCGGCCGGACCCGGATCGCCTACCTCGGTGCCCGCACCGACTCCGCGAACCGCCCCGCGCATCTGCGACTCGACGGCTGGCGGGCGGAGTTGACGGCGGCGGGCCTGCCGACCACGGACGACATGGTCGTGCCCGTCGACGGCTGGGACCGGGACGACGGGGCCCGGGCCATGGCCCGGCTGCTGGACTCGGGCATCCGGCCCGACGCGGTCTTCGCCTACAACGACCTCATCGCGATCGGCGCGATGCGGGTGCTGCACGAGCGCGGGCTCAGGGTGCCGTGGGACGTCGCCGTGGTGGGTTTCGACGACATCGCCGAGAGCCGCTTCGGAGCTGTCTCACTGACCACGATCGCGCCGGACAAGCAGGCCATCGCACGCCTCGCGATGGGCTCACTGCTGCGCAGCCTGTCGGGCCGTCAGGAACCCGGAGGGCGCGAACTGACCGCGGAATACCGGCTGGTGGAGCGGGAAAGCACCCTCGGACGACGCTGACGGCGGTCCGGACCAACTGGCCGAGATTTCGGACGGGAGGGTTTACAGCCCACTTCCAACGATGTAAAAAACTCCCCTGAACGACGTGCACGCCATGTTGACCGCAAGTGCCGAACTCCCCGGGAGCGCTCTCAGCGCCGGGGCCGCGCCGTTTGGGGACTCCCATGAAGCCCACCGCACTTCTCCGTCGTACCTCCGCACGAACCCTCCTCGCCACCGGCCTCCTGACAAGCCTCGTCCTGACCACCGGATGCACCAAGTCCGAGGACTCCTCCGACAGCGACAAGTCCGCACCCCAGCAGGGTGACGCCGGCCAGCAGGTCGCCTCGCCCAGCACCGGATCCGGGCCCGCCTGCACCATCGACGCATACGGAGGCGAGAAGCTCGACCTCAAGAGCGCCACCGTCGGTTTCTCCCAGTCCGAGAAGGCGGCCAACCCCTTCCGGATCGCGGAGACCGCCTCCATCAGGGCAGAAGCCAAGAAGCGGGGCGTCAAGCTCCTCACCGCCAACGCCCAGTCGCAGTTCTCCAAGCAGATCAGCGACGTCCAGGACCTCATCGCCAAGGGCGCCGACCTGCTCGTCATCGCACCGCTCAACTCGGACGGCTGGGAACCCGTGCTGCGCACGGCGGCGGCCAAGCACATCCCGATCGTCACGGTGGACCGCAAGATCAACGCCACCGCCTGCAAGGACTATGTGAGCTTCATCGGCTCCGACTTCGTAGAACAGGGCAAACGGGCCGCCGACGAGATGATCGAGGCGACCGGGGGCAAGGGCGACATCGCCATCCTGCTCGGCTCGGCGGGCAACAACGTCACGACCGAACGCACCAAGGGCTTCGTCGACCGGATCAAGGACAAGGCGCCCGGTCTCAAGGTGGTGTTCCAGCAGACCGGCGAATTCGCCCGCGAGAAGGGCCAGTCGGTCACCGAGAACCTCATCCAGTCCAAGCCCGGGATCAAGGGCATCTACGCCGAGAACGACGAGATGGGCCTCGGCGCCGTCAACGCCCTCAAGGGCGCGGGCAAGAAGCCGGGCGCCGTGAAGATCGTGACCATCGATGGCACCCGCAACGCCGTGCAGGCCATCGTGGACGGCTGGATACACGGCGTCATCGAGTCCAACCCGCGCTTCGGACCGCTCGCCTTCCAGACCCTCGACACCTTCACCCAGGGCTCCGAGGTGGCTCAGGACATCGTTATCAAGGACAGCGCGTACACCGAGGCCAACGCCCGGTCGGACCTCGACAAGGCGTACTGAGATGCTCGCTGTCACCGGCGTGTCCAAGGTCTTCCCCGGCGTGAAGGCGCTGTCCGACGTGGACTTCACCGCCCGCGCCGGGGAGGTCCACGCCCTCGTCGGCGAGAACGGCGCGGGCAAGTCGACCCTGATCAAAGTACTCACCGGCGTCTATCGGCCGGACGCGGGCGAGATCGTCCACGACGGCACACCGGTCCGCTTCGCCACACCCCTGCAGGCCCAGCAGGCGGGCATCTCGACCATCTACCAGGAGGTCAACCTCGTCCCGCTGATGAGCGTGGCCCGCAATCTCCTCCTCGGCCGCGAGCCTCGCGGCCGGCTCGGCCTCATCGACTTCCGGCGCATGCACCGGGAGGCGGACGAGGCACTGCGCGGCCTGGGCATCCGCGTCGACGTTAGCCGCCCGCTGCGCGAACTCGGCGTCGGCGCCCAGCAGATGGTGGCCCTCGCGCGTGCCGTCGCCATCGACGCACGTGTCGTCATCATGGACGAGCCCACCTCCTCGCTCGAACCGCGTGAGGTGCGCACCCTGTTCGACGTGATCCGCATGCTGCGCGAGCGCGGCATCGCCGTGGTCTACGTCAGCCACCGCATGGACGAGCTGTACGAGATCTGCGACATGGTCACCGTGCTGCGTGACGGCCGCGTGGTGCACACCGGCCGCCTCGCCGAACTCGACCGGCTGGCTCTGGTCTCGCTCATGCTGGGCCGGGAGATCGGCGAGGTCCGCAGCGAGGGCCTCACCAAGTTCACCGGATCCCACCACGCGTCGGCCGAACCCATGCTGCGCGCCGAGGGGTTGACGGTCCGTCATCAGTTGCGGGACGTGTCACTGTCCATCCGTCCGGGCGAGGTCGTGGGCCTGGGCGGGCTGCTCGGCTCGGGCCGCAGCGAGACGGCCAGGGCCGTCGCCGGGGCGCTCCCGACGGACTCGGGCCGGGTCTCGGTCGGCGGCACCGCCGTGCGCACCGGCTCCACACCGGCCGCGATCCGCGCCGGCATCAGCCTGCTGCCGGAGGACCGAAAGGCCGAGGGCATCGTCCCCGGCCTTTCGGTACGGGAGAACATCGCGCTCGCCGCCCTGCCCTCGCTGTCCCGGTTCGGCCTGGTGGACGACGCCCGTATCGACCGGATCGTCGACACCTTCGTACAGCGGCTGCGCATCAAATCATCCGGCCCGCACCAGAAGGTGGGCGAACTCTCCGGCGGCAACCAGCAGAAGGTGCTGCTGGCCCGCTGGCTCGCGCTGCACCCGAAAGTGCTGCTGCTGGACGAGCCGACCCGCGGGATCGACGTCGGCGCCAAGGCGGAGGTACAGGCGCTCATCGACGAACTCGCCGACGACGGACTCGCCGTGCTCCTGATCTCCTCCGACACCGAGGAGCTGATCGAGGGCAGCGACCGGATCCTCGTACTCAAGGACGGGGCGGTGGTGGACGAGTTGACCGGCGACGCCGTCACCGAGGACGCGTTGATGCGGGCTATCGCGGCCGAACCCGCCGGGAGCCACCATGACTGAACTCGCCCTCGCTCAGGGCCGGGTGGACCGCGACCGGCTGCTGCGCCTGCTCCAGGAGTACGGCGTCTACGCGGGCGTCGCCGCGCTCCTGGTCTTCAACTTCGCCTTCACCGATCACTTCGTCTCCGCGGAGAACTTCCGCACCCAGGCCGTCCAGGTCGCACCCGTCCTCATCGTCGCGCTGGGCATGGCGCTGGCGATCGGTACCGAGGGCGTCGATCTGTCGGTGGGTTCCGTGATGGCCCTGTCCACCTCGCTGCTGTCCCTCTATCTCGGCTACGGGCCGTGGGCCGCCGTGCTCGTGGCGGTGGCGGGCGGCATCCTGATCGGGCTCGCGAACGGAACGCTGGTCGCCCACCTGGGAGTTCAGCCGATCGTCGCCACACTCGCCCTCATGGTCGCCGCTCGCGGCCTGGCCCTGGTCCTGCTCCCCCAGCTCAAGGACGTACGCGATCCGGGCATGACGGCGCTCGGCTCCGGCGACGTGCTGGGTGTGCCGTATCTCGTCCTCATCGCCGTCGCCCTCGCCCTGGTGGTGGCCTTCGTGGTGCGCCGCACCACCTTCGGGCGGCAGTTGCTCGCCATCGGGGACAGCCGGCCGGCGGCCCGCCTCGCCGGCCTGCCCGTCCGCCGGGTCCTGATCGTGGTGTACGCCTGCTCCGGCGCCCTGGCCGCGGTGGCGGGCGTTCTCGCCACCGCCCGGCTGACGGCCAGTGACCCGACCTCGCTGGGCACGCTGATGGAGCTTTCGGCGATCACCGCCGTGGTCGTCGGCGGCACTCCCCTGTCCGGCGGCCGGGTCCGGATCGGCGGCACGGTCGCCGGTGCCGTCCTCATCCAGCTGCTGACCACCACGCTCGTCAAGCACGACCTGCCGCCGTCGTGGACGCAGCTGGCCCAGGCCGTGGTGATCGTCGGCGCCGTCTACGCGGCCCGCGAACGGGGGAAGCGATGACCACCGAGACCACGGAAGCCGACATGCAGCCCGACGCCGTCCGAAAGGTCACCGACGAGGACCCGGGACCGAGCCGCACCGACCGCTTCAGCGCCCTCGCCCAGCAGCACGGGGCCCTGGTCACCCTCCTGGTGGCCATGGTGGTGGCGTCGCTGAGCTTCGACACCTTCCTGACCGGCGACAACCTGGAGAACATGGCGCTGTCCTCGGCCTTTCTCGCCGTGGTCGCGCTCGGCATGACGTTCGTCATCGTCACCGGCGGGATCGACCTGTCGGTCGGCTCGCTCTTCGCCCTCGGCGGAGTGGTGGCTGCCTGGGGCTCGCAGTACGGCTCGGCGGTGGCCCTGCTGCTCCCGCTCGCGGTGTGCGGGCTGATCGGCCTGGTCAACGGCCTGCTCATCGCCCGGTCGGGACTCGCCCCGTTCATCGTCACCCTGGCCGCCATGCTCGGCGCACGCGGCATCCTGCTGGCGATCACCGACGAGGGCTCGCGTACCTACCTGGTGGACAAGGACTCGTTCCTCGCGACGCTCGGCCAGGGCTCACTGCTCGGGATCGGCGTGCCCGTCTGGATCACGGTGGCGCTGTTCGTACTGGGAGCCGTCGTACTGCGACGCACCAGATTCGGCCAGTACGTGTACGCGGTCGGCGGCAACGAGGACGCGGCGGCCCTGATGGGTGCCCCCGTGGCCCGGACGAAGATCGCGGTGTACGCCGTCTCGGGGCTGTGCGCCGGCCTCGCGGGCGCGCTCAACGCCGCCTGGCTGCTGTCGGGTGTGACGATCCTCGGCTCGGGCATGGAGCTGGAGGCCATCGCGGCGGTCGTCATCGGCGGCACCTTGCTGTCCGGCGGTTTCGGCTTCGTCAGCGGATCGCTGGTCGGGGTGCTCCTGCTGAAGGTGATCCAGAACGTCATCAACCAGATCGGCTCCCTCGACTCCGCCTACCAGCAGGTCGTCAGCGGCGCCTTCCTCGCCGTCGTGGTGGTGGCCCAGACCTGGCTCGGGCGCAGACGACGGGTCCTGTGACCGCGGCCTTCTTCGTGACTCCGTGACGACGACCTCGATGTGCGGCGCGGGGGGGCCCCCGCCGGCCCGCCCCCCCCCCCCGCGGCCCAGCCGGGCGCCCCCCCGTAGGGCGGGGGACCCGGGCGGCCCGGCCCCCCCCCCGGAACCCCCCCCCCCAACCCCACCCCCCG
>NZ_JBIRTJ010000012.1:111779-384167 GCF_044334695.1 Streptomyces sp. NPDC020747
CGGGGGGGGGGGGCCCCCCCGCGGGGCCGGGGCGCTGCTGGCGGGGGCTGGGCCGGGCGGCTTTGATGCCCTTTCTTTTCCCGTCTCGGGGGGGGGGGGGGGGGGCCCCCCGGGCCCCCCCCGCGCCGACGTGTTCAGCCCTTCCGGGCAGACACGCGTTACGTCGTGAACCGGTGACTGCCGGAACCGACCCGGTACACCACGCTGCCATCCTCCTCGCGCAGGAAGGTCGCGCGGGTGTGGACGACCGCGTCCGGGCTGTCCGCGGGGATCCATACCTCGGCGGTCGTGTTGGCAGGCACCGTGCACGTCAGGACGAAGCCGCCGGACCGCTGTTGCCACCGCGTGGAGATCAGACCGTGGATCGAGGTGAACTTGGCTCGTGCGGAGGTGACATCACCGCCCGGACGGGGCCGGATGACGATCTCCCGGTAGCCGGGCCGGCCCGCCGAGATGCCGGCGATGTTCGTGTACATCCACTCGCCCACCGAGCCGTAGGCGTAGTGGTTGAAGGAGTTCATGTCCGGTGTCTGGAAGTCGCCGTCGGGCTCGATGGAGTCCCAGCGTTCCCACATCGTGGTGGCGCCCTTGTCGATCTGGTAGCCCCAACTGGGGAAGGAGCGCTGTTGGAGCAGCCGGTAGGCGACGTCGGTGTGCCCGGACTCGGTGAGGACGGGCAGCAGCCGGGGCGTACCGAGGAAGCCCGTCGACAGGTGCCAGTCCTTGGCCTCGATCAGCGCGACGAGCCGGTCGGCCGCCGCCTTCCGCAGGGCGTCCGGCACCAGGTTCATCGACAGGGAGAGGACGTACGCGGTCTGTGTGTCGCCCTTCACCTTGCCGTCGGCGGTGACGTAGGCGGCCTGGAACGCCTTGCGGACGCGTTCGAAGAGGTCGAGGTAGGGAGCGGGGTCCTTGCCGAGTTCCTTGGCCGTCCGGGCCGCGAGGTCGGCGCTGTGCGCGAAGTACGCGGTGGCGATGACGTCCTTCGGTGTCTCGTCCAGGATGTTGAGCCAGTCTCCGTACCCGCTGGCCGGCCGCAGCAGGCCGGTGCTGTTCTTCTCCAGGTACTTCAACCAGGCCTGGATGGACGTCCAGGCGTCCTCCAGCACCTGCCGGTCCCCGTACGCCTGGTACAGGGACCAGGGGACCGTGACGCCCGCGTCGCCCCATCCGGCGACGCCGTTGCCGATCGTCCCGACCATGGGCGCCACATCGGTGAAGGCACCCTCGGCGGTCTGTGCGTCACGCAGGTCCACGAGCCACTTGCTGAGGAAGCGGGCCGATTCCATGGTGTACGCGGCCGTGGGCGCGAAGACGTTGATGTCTCCCGTCCATCCCAGGCGTTCGTCGCGCGCGGGTGTGTCGGTCGGGATGGAGAGGAAGTTGCCGCGCTGCCCCCAAGTGATGTTGCTGTGCAGCTTGTTGAGCATCGGGACGTTCGTCTCGAACTCGAAGGTGAAGGGCGCCGCCGTGTGCATGACGCGGCCGGTCATGGCCTTCGCCGAGGGCGTGCCGGGGAACCCGGTCACCTCGACGTAACGGAACCCGTGGAAGGTGAAGCGCGGCTCGTACGTCTCCTCGCCACGGCCTTTGAGGATGTACGTGTCGGTGGCCGCGGCCGTGCGCAGGTTCGCGGTGTAGAGGGTGCCGTCCGGGTTGAGGACCTCGGCGTGTCTCAGCCGCACGGTTGTTCCCGCGGGGCCCGCGACCCGCAGCCGGACCGAGCCGACCATGTTCTGGCCCAGGTCGAAGACGAAGACTCCCGGCTTGGGTTCCGTCACCTTCTTGACCGGGAGTTCCCTGGCCACGCGGACCGCGCCGTCCACCTGGGCGACGATCAGGTCGGGAGCGGCCTCGCCTGCGGCGCGGACACCGAGCCATGTCCGGTCGTCGAAGCCGGGTGAGGTCCAGCCCGCGGTCTCCTTGCGGGCGTCATACGTCTCGCCGCCCAGCAGGTCGGCGGAGACGATGGGCCCGGAGGCGGCCCGCCACTGGGTGCCCGACATGATGCGCTCGCTCGTGCCGTCGGCGTACTCGACCTCCAACTGCGCCAGCAGCGCCGGGCGTTCACCGTACTGGTGAGGCCCGAACATGCCGACGTTGCCCGAGTACCAGCCCGGCGCCACGTACGCGCCGATGGCGTTTCCGCCGGCCCGTACGAGCTTGGTGACGTCGTACGTCTGGTACTGGACGCGTTCGCGGTAGTCGGTCCAGCCGGGGGCCAGCTCGTCGCGGCCCACGCGGCGGCCGTTGAGGTGGGCCTCGTACACGCCGAGGGCCGTGGCGTACAGGCGCGCTCGTGACACCTTCTTGCGCGGCAGCCGGAACTCGTGCCGCAGTTGGTTGGCGGCGTACACCACCGGGACGACCCTCCCCCACGGCCCGGCTCCCCACGCGGCTGCCTTCTTCGCCGCCGGCCAGCCGTTGTCGTCGAAGTCGGTGCCGCGCCAGTCGTCGGCGGGTTCCTTGTCCGTCGACTTCCAGGAGGTGTCGGTGACGATCTTCTGTTCGCCGGCGGGCGTCCGGACGGTCAGGACGGCGATCAGGCCGGCCGGTCCCACGCTCGCGTTGGTCGCCGAGACCGCGAGGACGTTCTTGCCGGAACGCACCTGGGCGAGTACGTCGAGGACGGCCGGGCGGCGCCAGCCGTCATGGTCCGTCGCCAGGTCGGTGCGGGCCACCTCGGTGCCGTTCACGGAGACGGCGTACACGTTGTCGACGGTGATGGCCAGGGTCGCCGACGTGACTCCGTCCGGGAGGTCGAAGGTGCGACGGAACCAACGGGTTGCCGCGGGCGCGCTGTTGGCCGGGTCGCCCTCGGGGAACCAGACCCAGTCACAGCCTTCGAGGGACGGCGCGTCCGTGAGTGCCGCGGGGGCGGAGATCCAGTCCGCGGACCACTGCGCGGCGCCCATGAGGCCGGTCTCCCACCACGCCGGCGCGCTCCAGCCGGACGCCTCGCCGTTGCCGTCCCACACACGTACCGACCAGAAGTAGCGTGTCCGCGGCTTGAGTTGAGGGCCCGCGTACGGAACGAGGGACGAATCGCCGGAGACGACCTTCCCGCTGTCCCAGACATCCGGGCGGGACAGGCGCGACTCGCTGGAGGCGACGCGGACCTGATAGGCGCTCTGGCGCGAGCCCGCCTTCTCCGAGGCCATCGGCCAGCTCAGGCGGGGGTGTTGTGCGTCCAGGCCCAGTGGATGCTGAACGTACTCGACGGTCGGCACGGTGACGCGCAGGGCGCCGCGCTGTGCGGACGCCTGAGCGGTTGCGGACGCGGGCGCGGCGACGGCCGGCCCTGCTCCGGCGGCAACACCGGCCACCGTGGCCGCCGCGCTCGCCAGGATGTTCCTCCTACTTATCACTGCAGGCCCCTAACGCAGAATGATGAATCGATTCACGCCGTTGGACGTAGGTGAACGTAGGGGCGTGCGAGGCATGGGTCAATGAGCGTGCAGGGATTTCTTGACGGGCAGTTGGATGAGGGTGCGTCTTCGGCTGGGTCCATTACGGCCACGACGGGGGACGATTGAACGGTTTCAATTCCCAGGGGATGCAGGCGTCGCATCAGGCGCGAGGCACCGATCCCGACACGTACACGACGGAACGCTCAGGGGCGGCGACGGCCCGCCTGGCGTGACGGCTTCAACCGGTTCTCGGTCCTGAGCAGTCATCCGGTACGCGGGCTCCCTCAGGAGTGACGGGTACGCGCTGGTCGAGGCCGGTGTCGTCCCCGCCGGGCGTGGGCCCGGGGAACCGTTGCAGGCTCGATTCGAGGTCGTCGAGGGCCCGGCGCGCGGCCATGATTCGCTCGCGCAGTTCGCGTCCGGCCTCCTCCGCCGTCGCGGCGGGCGGCTGTTCGGCCGGCCTGCGCGCCTCCTCCTGCTGCGACTCCTGCTCGCGCTCCAGTTCGCGGGCCTCGTCCAGCGAGCTGATGACGACTCCGATGAGGACGTTGACGAGAACGAAGGAGGCGAGCAGGACGTAGGAGGCGTAGTAGACGATGCTCCAGCGGGAGATCTCCAGACCGGCGCGAACCGCGTCGCCCAGGCCGTCCAGGGTCATCAGGAGGAAGAGGGTGAGCACGGCGCGGCCGAGGGAGCCGAAGTGCCCGGGGTCGTTGTCGGCGAAGAAGACCCAGCCCACCATCGCGTAGACGTACAGCAGCAGCGCGCCGATGAGCAGGAAGCTGAAGGTTCCGGGCAGGCTGCGGCCGACGGCGACGAGGAAGACGCGCAGTTGGGGCAGGAAGCGGGCCGTGCGCAGCACGCGGGCCAGGCGCAGCAGCCGTAGGATGGTGCCGTTCTCCCGGACGACGGGCAGGAACACGGAGACCACGACGGCCAGGTCGAAGAGGTTCCACGGGTCGCGGAAGAAGTCGCGCGGACGGTCGGCGTGCGCGCAGACCCGGAGCAGTATCTCGACCGTGAAGGCCACCAGAAAGCTGTGCTCGACGAACTTCAGCACCTCCTGCCAGCGGTGGACGACACCCGCGTAGGTCTCGACGCCGAGGACGACCGCGTTGGCGAGGATCAGCGCGAAGACCAGGATGGCGAACCAGCGGGCCTCGGTGAGGGCGCGACAGCGTTCGGCCAGGGCCTGGCGCGTGGTCAAGCCCGTGGTGGTGTCATCCGTCATCGCGCTTCCCGGCTCCCTCTCCTCAATACGTCAGCTTCCTCAAGTGCGTCAGCCTCGTCAGGTGCGTCAGCCGCTCCTCAGGTGCGTCATCCGCGTGCCGCTCGCAGAAGTGGATCTTAGAAGCCTCGTCGCGCCCGACCGAACCGGGCACAGGATGTTCGGGTCCGGCAGGGTGGGTCCTCCCTAGCGTTGGTGATCGAAAGGGAAGGAGACCGGGGTGCTGGAGCGGCTCAACCAGGCCATGGAACACATCGAGGGCCACCTCGATCAGCGCATCGAGGCGTCCGAACTGGCGCGGATCGCGGTGACGTCGGAGTACCACTTCCGGCGGCTGTTCTCAGCGCTGGCGGGGATTCCGCTGTCGGAGTACATCCGGCGCAGACGCCTGACGATCGCGGGTGCCGAGGTGCTGGCCGGTGAACGGACACTGCTGGAGATCGCGGTGCGTTACGGCTACTCGTCGGGGGAGGCGTTCGCGCGTGCGTTCCGCACGATGCACGGCGTCGGTCCCGGCGAGGCCAGGCGGGTCGGTGCGAGCCTGTAGTCCCAGCCCCGGATGTCCTTCCGACTCGTCGTCGAAGGGAGCAGCAGCATGCGGTACAGGGTCGTGGAGAAGGAGGAGTTCCGTGTGGTGGGCAGGAAGGCGCGCGTCCCCCTCGTGCATGAGGGGATGAACCCGGCGATCGCCGGGTTCATCCGGGGCATCGGCAAGGAGACGATCCAGCGCATCGAGCGGCTGTCCGATCAGCAACCGGAGGGCATCGTCTCGGTGAGCGACAATCTGGACGAGAGCCGCGCCGAGGGAACCGAACTCGACTACTACCACGGCGTGGTGACCCACGCCGCCGTGCCTGAGGACATGGACGCGCTCACCGTCCAGGCCGGGACCTGGGCCGTCTTCGAGAACTCCGGGCCGTTCCCGCAGGCGCTCCAGTACCTGTGGCGGGACGTGTTCACCCAGTGGTTCCCGTCCAATCCGTACCGGAGCCGGCCAGGGCCCGAGTTCCTGCGGACCCGGCTGTCGCAGGACGCCACGCACACGGACGCGGAGCTGTGGATCCCCGTGGAGCGGACCACGGTCTGAGAGTCGGCGCGCGGCCCGGGCCGGGGGGCGGGCCGTGCGCCGGCACGGCAGCCGGTTCCGCAGGCGCCGAGTCCGACGCCGTCCGCGCGTTCGGGTGGATGACGTTCTTGCGGATGACGGAACGGCGGCTCGAAGGGTCTATCGTGTCGGCATGTCCGTCCCTGAACTGATCCGTATCGTCTCGCGCGACTCGCCCATGGCGCTGGCCCAGGTGAAGCGCGTCCAAGGCGAACTGGCAGCGCTCCACCCGCACTTGCGCACCGAAGTGGTGCCCGTGAAGACGACCGGCGACAAGTGGATGGGCGATCTCGCCCAGGTCGAGGGCAAGGGTGCGTTCACCAAGGAGGTCGACGCGGCGCTGTTGGCCGGCGAGGCGGACCTGGCGGTGCACTGCGTCAAGGACGTGCCCGCCGACCGGCCGCTGCCGGCAGGCACCATGTTCGCCGCGTTCCTCAAGCGGGACGACATCCGCGACGCCCTCATCCATCCGGCCGGACTCACCCTCGACGAACTGCCGGACGGAACCCGGATCGGCACCTCCTCGGTGCGCCGCATCGCCCAGTTGGCCGCCTCCCACCCGCACCTCCAGTGCGTGCCGTTCCGCGGCAACGCCAACCGGCGCCTGGCCAAGCTCGCGGCCGGCGAGGCGGACGCGCTACTGCTCGCGGTCTCCGGTCTGGAGCGCATCGACCGCACCGATGTGATCAGCGAGATCCTCTCCCCCGAGACCATGATGCCGCCGATCGGCGCGGGCATCCTCGCCCTGCAGTGCCGCGAGGGCGACACGACGGTCATCGACACCGTCAGCGCGCTCGGCGACCCGGACACCCACCGCGAAGCCACTGCGGAGCGCATGTTCCTCCACGTCCTCCAGGGCCATTGCAACTCCCCGATCGCCGGCTACGCCACAGCCGCACGGAACGGCGAACTCTCCCTGCGCGCCTGCGTGTTCACCCCGGACGGCAAGACCCAGCTGAACGCCCACGAGTGGGCCGGCCCCCTCGACCCGGCCACTCTCGGCACGTCCGTCGCCGTGGCCCTGCTGCGCCAGGGAGCCCGGGACCTGATCGACGGCATCGCCCACTGACGGTTCGGGCTCAGAGCGATTCGCCGGGCGCCAGATAGCGGTAGCCGCTGTCGGTCGACTCGGCGAGCCAGACGTTGACGCTGTTGAGGCCGCGATCGTTGATCTGGGCGTCGTGTATCGGGAACGCCCTTTGTGGTTCGATCGCGTTGACGAAGTGGATCACCTCCGACATCTTCATCCACGATCCCTGGGCCGGGACCAGGAGTGTCTCGACCGGCTGCTCAGGGACGTGGAGCGAGTCACCGGGGTGGTGGAGCGACTCATCGACGATGTAGCCGAGGTTCGCGCAGTCCGGCTCGCCGTCGTAGATGAACGCGTGACGCCCGCCGACCGCTCGCACGCGGAAGCCGGCGGCGGTGAACTCGCTCCCGGAGGACACCCCGATGGTCTCCAGCTGTGGAATGTCCGCGTCGGCCGGTGCGTACACCGGCACGCCGAGCCCGGCCAGACCAAGGACATCGATGTGATCGGCGTGCTCGTGCGTGACCAGCACGGCGTCCGCTCCGATCAGGGCCGCCGGCTCGCTCCATGTCCCGGGATCGATGACCAGCACCCGGCCATCGTGTTCGAACCGGACACATGCGTGGATGTACTTCGTGATCCGCATGGCGTCCCAACGTACGCCGTATGCCCGCTGGTTCCAGGATCCCTACGCAGTCGAGTGCACGGTGGCGGTAGCCGCGAACGGGACTCGTGGCGTGTGGTGAGCCGTCACGGCGTGGCGTCGGTCCCGCCCGGGTCGTCGGGGTGGGACTGGGGTGCGGTGACCGTGAAGGTCATCCACGGGCGAAGCAGCAGCGTGCCGAGCACCTTCGCGTGGAGTTCCTCCTCGTCGGAGGCCCGCCGGATGCCGATGCTGCGCAGTTCGCCGACCGGGCGCGGACGGCTTCGGCCGCGCGTCGCCGGTCGACCTCGTCCTGGCTCGTTCCCTCGGGAACAGTGGTCGTGATCTCGACCAGGAACTCTCGCATGGTCCTGCTCCGCTCGATGGGTGTCCGGCGAGAACCGGAACGCCGCGATGGTGATCGCGTCCTGTGGCCGTCATCGTCCGCCCGCCACCAGGCCCGACGCCACGACCGGCTTCCTCGCTGCTGGTAGGTACAACTCCTACCGGACGTACGCCGGTCAGCGTGGAGTTGCGCCAACTGCGGTACTTCGTGGCGGTGGCCGAGGAGCTGCAATTCGGCCGGGCCGCCGAGCTGCCGATCCTCGTAGAACAGAACCTCGGAGCGGTGGGGCGCTGCCGAGCAGCCTCCGAAACCGTTCCACCATGTAGCGGACCGCATCGAGCATCACGCGGTGGCCCGCCCGCCCCCTCCAACCAGGCCGGAACAGGCCGGAACCGGCAGCGCCGCCCGGACGGCCTGCCACTCTGCCTCCGTCATGTCCGAGCCGTAGCACGGGGTGTGGTCCGGCCGGTCCGCAGCGTTACCGAACCTGTGCGCGAGGCAGTCACACGACAGGGACGGCACGTCGGACTCCACCCACGCGGACGCGAAAGACTGCGGCAACAGGGCCTCCTCCAGTACGACTCACGCGCGCCTCAGCGGTACCTCCACCGTCCGCGAAGGGTGCAGGATCACCGGCCCGATCAGCCCTGATGCGGCTGTCTCGCCGCGCGCGTTGGCTCCGGTGTTGGTTACCCGGACCTGCACGGTGTTGCGCCCTGGGCGCAGTGCATCAGTGACCTCGATCCGGTACGGGGTCCACAGTCGGGATCCAAGTGCCTTGCCATTGACCAGGATGCGGGCGACGTCGCGTACGACTCCAAGTTCCAGCGTCCAGCGACGGTCGGCCAGAGCCTCCGCGTCCATCTCGAAGGTCTTCTCGTAGTCGGCCGTTCCGGAGTGCCTTGGGTCCAGCTCGGTCCAAGAGCCCAGCGGCAGGGAAAGGGACTCGGCTCCATCACGGTCGAAGCGGAAGGCCCAGTTGCCGTCCAGCACGATCGCGGTGAGCGGATCGGTCACCTCAGTGCTTCCCTTGAAGGTGCGTCGTCCATCGGTCGCGGCTACCGTGACCTCGCCGGGCTTGGCCGCCACGACGGTCACGAGAGCGCCGTGTGACGTAGTGCGGATCTGCTGTACCGGAGCTGAGGACGAGGTGGCGTGGAGGGGTTGCCGAATGGTCGCCCTCACCACGACCAGCAGCGTCGCTCTGGCCTCGATCCGTATTTCCACAGCCGTGCCGTCCGTGCGCCGGCCGGGGAACGGGGCCGGGCGCCACACCCCCGCGGACGTGACGGTTCCGGTATCCGGGTCCCATATCTCCGGTGTGCCGGCCACCGGCAGCGTCAGGGTGGTCTCCGTGGCCGCCGCGTGTTCGTTGGTCACAACGAACGCCGTGTCATGGCCGTACTCCAGCCGTAGCACCCGCACGTTGCTGGTGTGCGGGGACACGACCGCCGCGGCGCAGCCGACGGACACCACCACCCCTGCCGCTGCCGCGCCATCGGGGACTCGGTGCGCCGACCTCTCGGCGAACAGCCGATCCAGTGCGCGGCGCAGGCCGGCGTGATCACCGCCGGCCTCGTGGTCGGGAAGATCTCCGACGGCCACGACCGTGCCTCCACCGTGCGCGAAGCGCCGCAGCGTTTCAACAGTGCCCAAGGCCAGCATGGGAGTCCGGGACAGCACCACAGCGCGGTACTCCTGGTGGCCGACGACCAGTCGTGTCCCGTCGGTCCGGGCGACGGCCCGTAGTGCTGGATCGTCGTCGAGTGATCCTTCGTCGAGGAAGTCGAAATCGACCTGGGAGTCCTCCAACGCGTGGGCAGTGGCAGTGAAGTCTTTGTCGAGTTGCCCCGCTAGGGATGTGTCCTGGTAGGCCTCAGCGGCTCGTTGGGGTTGCAGAAGAGCGGTGTGGGAGCGCGCAGGCGCCCGGCATGCCTCCATCAGGCGGCCGATCCAGTCGTTGAGCGGCTGCGAATGGTCCCACCAGGGGTTCACTGGCTGGAACGGCGGCGGGTACACAATCTGCTTCTCGTTGCTGAAACTGGCGTGCAGAAGGGTGTGGTTGACGCCGCGTACGGCGAACGCGCCGACCACCTCGCGTGTCAGAGCCGGTGTGACCGACCAGCCGGTGGCTCCCATCGCCTCAAGGTAGACGCGTTCCTTGCCGAGTTGGTGGGCGGCGCTGGCGGGCCAACGGGACATAGTGCGGTGGTATCCGCGCTGGTAGTGGTCGGCGATCAGGTCTGTTCCGGGGATCTGCGCCCACTGATTGCTCGTGTTCAGGTTGCCGGAACTGCGTATCTGCTCCGCCGGGCCATATTCGTCCCACAAGGGGTTGGAGATGAAACGCAGCCCCCTTTTCGCCATCCAGGCTCCCTGGCGGCGGTAGTAGGCGGCGGCGTAGCGGTTTGAAACCGCGCGCCAATAAACCCCGCGCAGCGGACCGCCGTTGGCTCCGAGGGTGGTCAGGGCAGCGGCCAGTGCCGGGCCGGGTTTGGCGCCGAGCCGGTCGAGTTCCTGTTCCAACGTCGTCGACCAGGGGAGGGCGTTCAACGACCGTGAGTCGGCCGAGGCGAGGAACGGCTCGTCGTCGGCGAAGCCACGCAGTACGGTTCCGACCGCCCACGGGAACCGGCGGATGTATTCGCCGGGGATGGTGTCAAGGAACAGGTCGACGGCCTTGTCGTCGAGCAGGTTCAGGTAGTTGCGGGTGGAATCCGCGTTCTGAGCCAGCTCCCGCAGGGGGAACAGCGCGACGTGCCACTGCCCGCTGGGGGCAGTCCATGTGTCCCGCGCGCGTGCCTCGTCAGTGAGGTCGATCAGACTGTCCGTGGACGTCGCGCCCTTCGGCCAGGCTGCTGCGCCGACCATCGGAGGGGGCTCGGGCAGGAGGAAGGCATCGAGCGCGTCCGGGCTGTCGAATGTCTGGCTGTACAGCTGATCGCCGTCGGCATCGCGTACGGACAGGGCATCCCATGCGGAGCGCTGGCTCGCGGTGGCCCTCACGCCCACACGACCGGCGACAACAGCGTTGTCCTCACGGGGCGGGAGGCTTCTCCCGTCCAGGGAAATCTGTACTTGAGAACCCCGCAGTACTACGTCCAACTGGTGGGGAACCGCCGGGTCGAACCCGCTGCTGGGCTCGCCCCGGTGCAGAAGGTCGAACCGGCCGGCACGCTGACGCCACAGATCCACGGCCCCGTCCGAACGCAGGTCCACCAGCAGGCCGTTGACCTCGTCCGTGCTGCGAACCATGAGCCCCGCGGTGGCCTGCTCGATCCGGACAACCGCGTGCACGTCGTAGTCACGCCACTCGGACCCATTGCGCAGCAAGGTCACCCCATCGTGCACCCGTGCATCGACCAGCAGGTGACCGTCGACGACCGAGAGGGGTTGCGCGACGAGCCGGACAGTGGTCCCGCCCGGCACGTCCAACTGCGTCACTCCGACACCCTTCAGCCCGAATTCCGGCCGCGGGGGCAGGACCCGGTCGCCCACCCGACCGCCTGCGACGACGAGTCCGCCTGCCCGGCCGCTCGGGAAATAGTCGTCGTTGAACAACCACATGTGCATGCCATGGCGTTGAGCCTCACGCAGGGCGACGCCGATGAGAGAGAACCATGCCTCACTGAAGAAGCGGGGCTGCAGTTCCTCGGTCTCGAAGGGGAAGACAAGCACCTCGTGGATGCCCTTGTCACGCATGTCGGCGAGCTGGGCGCGGACCAGGTCGTCGGTGACAGTGCCGTTCCAGAACCACAGGATCGTGGGCCTGCTGTCGGAACGGGGGTGGGCAAAGCGATCCACCCGGGCATCGTCGACGGATGCGGCCGAGGCGGCGGCAGCCGGCTCAGCCGCTGCCAACGGGGCGGACGCGGCCAGTGCGACAGCACCGGCCAGGGCGAGCACGGTGCGCCGGGAGGGTTCGGCACCGTCATTGGTAGTCACGATCTCAACGGCACTTCTGTCGTTCATCGTTGCTCCACAGGGCGAGAGGACCGAGGCGCAGGACAACGCAAGGCACTTCCGAAGCAGTTCGTACTCCCGGGCCACATGACGACGGGGACTGCACACACAGGAAGCACCACGACCATTGAAACGTTTCACGTTACCTTAGGGGTGCATGTTGCTGCCGTCAACAGTTACGAGTTGGTGTTCAGCAGACATTGAGCGGCCTGCAGACAGCGCCCCTTCTCGCCCGCAACGGCCACGAGGTGACAGTCCCGGAACGCGATCCGCGGCCCCCGCCGCCCGATGCGGAACCCGCGTGGTCGCGGCGACTGCGCCCCGGTATCGCCCAGTTGCACCAAACCCGCCTCCCGCTCGCGCGATGGCTTCAGCCGGCCGAGGCCCATCCGCCGGACCTGGTCCGGGAGATGACGGAGGCAGGCGCCGTCCGGATGAACGTGCCGGCGCCCGAGCCGGCCTTCCGTGGTCCGCCGATGACCGGGGACGAACGGTTCGACACCCTCGCCGCCCGGCGCTCCCTGCTCGAATCCGCCGTGACGCGCGTCGCCGAGATGGACGCACACGCGACGGGTACCTCCTACCGGAACCCGGAGTGGACCCGCGCGAAAGCACTCGCCCTGCTCGCCCTGCTCGCCCAGCGGGACACCGACGCACTGCGCGCGGAACGATCCGCCGCCCATCTCCTGCCCGGCGCCCGCGAGGCGCTGCGTGTTCCGGGCCTCGCCGACGCGGTCACCCGGCTCGTCCCCGAGGTGGAGCAGCACATGCCACCCGGTCCCTCACGGGCCGACCTCCTCAAGGCCATCCGCTCCCAGTGCCGTGACGCGACTCGTCGCAGTGCTGGAGGCCGAACAACGCCGAGGTGTCCGGTCGGCGCCCGGCTCGGGCGCACAAGGGCGGGGAGCCGTACCCGGGCATCGGCCCGGGTGCGGCTCCCCACGAGGATGCCGGATGCGGCTCAGTTCACGCCCAGGGCGTTCAGAATCGCCACGGAGACCTCGTCGGCGGCGTTCTTGTGGCCCTTGGCATTGGGGTGCACGAAGGCCACATCGCTCGGGAACGTGGTGAAGACGCCCTCCACCCACTTGCCCGCGTCGCAGACGCTGTGGTTCCCGGAGGAGGGAGCGAGGTCGACGAACGTGTCCCCGTGCTCACCGGCCGTCTTCTCGATGGCGGCATTGAGCGGTTTCAGGACGTCGTCACGCAGCCAGTCCAGGTCTCCCGGGGTGATCGAGGCGAACTGCTCCCAGTCGTTGTACCGGCACTTGGAGGTGTCCTCGGGGATGACCGTGGGGTATCCGACGTTCACGATCTTGGCGTGCGGGGCGCGCTCGTGCAGGGTGGCGAGCATCTCGTCGTAGTCCTCGCCCACCCTGGTCAGCCGGGCGGGGATGTTGTCGGCGAGGTCGTCCCGGCACGGCGTGCCGACGCCGCCGCTGCCATCGCCGAGTTGCAGGCAGGTGAAGAGGATTTCGGCGAACCCGAGGGTGTTGCCGCCGACTCCGACAGTGACCACGTCGGTGCCGGGGTTCACCGCCTCGGACTGCGGAGGCACCGGCGGGAACGGGTAGTCCGGGTCCTCGGAGAACGGCGGCAGGTGGCGGCCGATCGGCTGCTGAGCGTTGAAGGTGACGTCCTCGATGGTGGCGGCGCCGCAGCTGACGTTCGTCAGATCGATCAGGGAGCCCAGATCGCGGTCGATGACCTGCGGGTACGACAGGCCGGTGCGCTCGCAGCCGTCACGGGGGACTTCGAACGTCTCGCCCGCTGCCGGGATGACCCCGGCGGTGTAGGAGTCGCCCAGGGCGACCCAGTCGTAGGCCGCCGCGGCTGCCGGGGTTGCGCCGGCGAGTTGTACGGGGACGAGGGCGGCTGCGGCGAGAGCCGCGGCGGAGCCCAGTACGGCCAGCCTGGTGCGCACGTTTACCACGAATCCTCCAGAGATACGGTTTTGACGGCGCTATGACCGTACGAGGATCGTCACTTACCGCACTAGATCCGATACGGACAGTCACAGCCCGTTGGATCTCTTGGGTATCCCCGACCACTGGTGGCGTGTTCTGAACAGGTGAGCTCCGCATCCGGACCGAGCACGCCACTCTGGTGACAGATCCGGCACAGTGTTTGATCGCCGCAATGGGCTCCCGGGCAGTTCGCCGAATTCTGGCCCGCCGCCTGAACCCCGCCCGTTGTCCTGTTCACGCCCACCGACCGGCTCGGGCTCCGACCGCCGGAGCCCTGATCGCCTGGGCCCGGGTCGTACTGCCCGGCCGCCCCGCCCCCCGGTGCCACGTTTCCCGAAAATCCGGTGGCGGCCCCGTCCGGCGGCGGTGACGATCACGGCATGGGCATCTCCCTGGAGACCGACCGGCTCGTGCTGCGGCCGTTCACCGCCGACGACGTCGACCAGCTGCTCGCGCTGGACGGCGATCCCGACGTCATGCGCTTCATCAACGGTGGCCGTCCGGTGAGCCGTGAGGAGATCCGGGCGAAGACCCTGCCACGGCTCCTGCACGACCACCCGGGCCTCGGGACGCGCGGCTACTGGGCCGTCGAGGAGAAGGCCACCGGGCTGTTCCTGGGCTGGTTCGAATTCCGGCCGCTGGACGAGGACAGCGCTGCCGTGGTCGAACTCGGCTACCGGCTCAACAAGGCGGCCTGGGGCCGCGGTTACGCCACCGAGGGGTCGCGGGCCCTCATCGACAAGGGCTTCGCCGACCTCGGCGTCGAGCGGGTCACCGCGAACACCATGACGGTGAACACGGGATCCCGGCGGGTGATGGAGAAGGCGGGCCTGTCCTTCGTCCGGACCTTCACCCAGGACTGGCCGGACGCGCTCGCGGGCTCCGAGCACGGCGAGGTCGAGTACGAACTCACCCGGACCGAGTGGCAGCGACAGCGGTAGGCGTCCGTGGACCGTGGCGGCCCACCGGACGCATCCCTCGCACCACACCGTCACGGGTGAGCGTCACAACGGCACCGGCAGCCCGGCCGTCGTCACACCGCCCCGCTACGGCTTGACGCCCACCCCGGTCCACAGGCTGACCTCGGCGTCCGTCGGCCGGTGCTCCGAGGCAGCGTTGTCATCCTGTGCGTCGGGGCGCCAGCGGTGGCCGACGGTGACGCCGGGGTCGAGGAGATCGAGGCCGTCGAAGAAGCGGGCGACGTCCTTCTGGGAACGGAACTGCACGGGCGTGCCGGCGCCCGTGTAGATCGCGGTGACCTTCTCCCAGGTGGGCGGGTCGAAGTCGGGCGTGCAGTGGCTCAGGGCCAGGGCGCTGCCGGAGGGCAGGACGTCCAGCAGGCGGCCGACGATCCCGTACGGGTCCTGGGCGTCGGTGATGAAGTGCATCAGGGCGTTCAGGGACAGCGCCACGGGCCGGCCCAGGTCCAGCACGTCGGCCAACTCGGGGGCGTTCAGGAGTGATTCGGGGTCGTTGGCGTCCGCCTCGATGTACGTGGTGCGGCCCTGGGGGGTGCTGCGCATCAGGCGCTCGGCGTACTTGAGGACGAGGGGGTCGTTGTCGGCGTAGACCACTCTGGCCTCGGGGACCACGCTCTGGGCGACCTGGTGGAGGTTCGGCTCGGTGGGGATGCCGGTGCCGATGTCGAGCCACTGGCGGATGCCGTGCTCCCGTGCGAGGACCCGGGTGGCGCGGTGCATGAAGGCCCGGTTCTCCCGGGCGCACACGAAGATGCCGGGATAGGCCTTCGCGACCGTCTCCGCCGCCTGCTTGTCGATGTCGAAGTGGTCCTTGCCGCCCAGGTAGTAGTCGTACATGCGGGCGGAGTGCGGCCTGCTGGTGTCGATGCCCCGCGCGGCCTGGGAGTTGCTCATTCTTGCCCCTTCAGTGGTGTACGTCGGCGTGCCGGGCAGGTCGCAGCCTGGGTCGGCCCGGGTTCTTCCCGTTCGTGCTGTGGTTCAGCCGGCCGCCAGATGATCGGCGAGGCCCTTCTTGACGCCGGCGACGAACGCGGCGATCTCCTGCGGTGTGTAGATCAGCGCGGGACCGGCCGGATCGGTCGACTGCCGCAGCGCCACACGGCCGTCGGCGAGTTGCTTCGTCTCCACGCACTGCCCCCCGTTGGGGCCGCTCCACGGACGCTCCCAGCCGTGCTCGCCGAGTTCCGACGCGGGCATTCCGTTGTACACACTTCCGTCGGTGGTGGTCATGAGTACTCCTTGCGCATGCGGTTCAACAGGGCCTTGCTGTCCGCGGACGAGGTGAGCAAGGACATCCGGTTGTGCGCCTCCAGATGACCGGCGACGTCGGAACGCTGGTCCAGGTACACGGAGGCGGAGAGGATCTCGCTGTAGACGATGTCCGGCAGTTCCCGCTCCTCGAACCGGAAGTAGGTGAAGGGGGCGCAGGCCCCGACGTGTGACCCCGCGGTGAACGGCACCACGTCGACGCTCACATGCTCCAGCTCCGAGACCTCCAGGAGCCGCTCGATCTGCTCCCGCATCACCTCGGCACCACCCACCACCCGGTGCAGTACGGTCTCCTCCATCACGACCCACAACGTGGGCGCGTCGGGTCTCTCCAGCAGACCCTGCCGCCGCAGCCGCAGGTCGACCCGCCGCCCCAGGTCCTCGCAGCTCTCGTTCGGGAAGCCCCCTCGCAGCACGGCACGCGCGTAGTTGTACGTCTGCAGCAGCCCGGTGACGTAGTGCGGCTCATAGGTGCGCAGTGTCTTGGCGCCGGTCTCCAGGCTCACATACGCGCTGAACCAGTCGGGCACCACATCGCGGTACGCGTGCCACCAGCCGGGCTCGTTGGCCCGCTCGGCCAGGGTGACGAACTCGTCGACCTCCTGCTGCGCGGCCCCGTAGGTCTGCAGCAGTTTCTCCACATAGAGGGTCTTGAGCGCGACCTCCGCCTTCTCCAGCCGGCGGATGGTCAGCGGCTTCACGTGCAGGGCCTTCGCCGCGTCCTCCAGCGACACTCCCGCGCCCTGCCGCAACTCCTGCAGCCGCTTTCCCAGGATCATGCGGAGAACAGTCGGCGCACTGGTGCCGACGCCCGAACGTGCTTCGCTCACGCCCTACCTCCTGAGGAACTGTCACCGCTACGAGTCTGACAGCGACTTGCTGATGGCACCAGCCGGATATCGCCTTCGTGAAATTATCAGGGAGATGGTTGCAGCGTGAACTGAGCTACGAGCATAGTTAGTTCTGTGAGCGATCCCACCGAACGCACGCACATCGTCGTCAACACCCGCCACGCCCCGTGGAGTTGGCGCACCTCAGCGTTCGGACCGCAGACCGCCGGAACACCCCTCCGGACGGAGCCCATGGTCGCGAGCCCCAACTCTCCCAGCGCTCCTCCCTGTTGGAAGGCAACCACCGTGTCCCCCCACACGACTCCCTCCCTTAGGTTCTTAGGCTCCACGAGTCCGGACACACACTGGATCGAACTCCCGGCGCACCGGACCAGCGTCAAGGTCGCCCGCAACACGCTGGGCGAGCGGCTCACCGCGTGGCGCCTGCCCTGCGAGTTGCGTGAGGACGCCGTACTGCTCCTGTCCGAGCTGACCACGAACGCCGTGCTGCACACGGTCAGTACGCGGATTCTGTGCGGCGTCGGCCTCATGGCGGCGGGGGGCCTGCGCCTGGAGGTGCACGACCAGGACCGCTCGGGCCGCCTCCTGCCCCGATGCGATCCGGGCCCCGACGACGAGAACGGGCGCGGGCTGCTCCTCGTGCAGCACATAGCCCACACCTGGGGAGTCGACCGCTCCACGCTCACCGGAGGCCACGCGGTCTGGGCGACCCTGACCGAAGGCGTCTGAACCCACCGGGTTCGAGACCCCTCCCGGATGCCGGCGGGCACGGCCCCCGCCGGCATCCACCGCACCCCTGCCAAGTCGGACTCACCGGAAGCGCACCCCCAGGTCCGCACGGTCCGCGACCTCTCCCATGCGGTCAGTAACCACTGTGACGTCTGAGGCCCCTGCTCACGCTGTCGGAGTGGTGGCCCGCGCCGAGACGCGATGCCCCGTGCCCGGATCTCCCCGCCATTTCCATGACGTCTTCGCCGGACAACCACTGCTGTGTTGGGAGATGGTGAAGGCAGACGAGAACGGCACCGGAGGAAACGGTGGGCACGATAGAACAGGGGACAGTCGGCACAGGGAACGGCGTGCCGCGTAAACGGGCGAAAGCGGTGCCTGCAATGAGCGCAGCCGGAATTCCCGTGTCCGAGGACGACGAGCGGGTCCGCGGGCCGTTACGGCCGAGCGCGCTGCTGGACGTGCTCGGCGTGGCCTCGGTGGTGCTGGACGCCGAGGGGCGCGTCGTGCTGTGGAGCCCGCAGGCCGAGGAACTGTTCGGCTACACGGCCCTGGACGCGCTGGGCGAGTACGCGGCCCGGTTGATGGTGCACGATCAGCACGTCGACCTGGCCGTCAAGCTGTTCACCGACGTCATGGACACCGGTCGGGGCTGGGCCGGCGGCTTTCCCGTCCGGCACAAGGATGGCACCACGCGGCTCGTGGAGTTCCGGAACATGCGGCTCCTGGACGACCGCGGTGGCGTCTACGCCCTGGGACTCGCCGCCGATCAGTCGACGGTGCACCGCCTCGAACGGGATGTCGCGCTGTCCGTACAGATGGTCTCGCAGTCCCCGATCGGGCTGGCGGTCCTGGACAGGGACCTGCGGTACGTGTCGGTCAACCCGGCCCTGGAGCGGATGAACGGCATCTCCGCCGCGGCGCACGTCGGCCGGACGATCCGCGAGGCCCTGCCGTTCCTGGACGCCGAGGCCATAGAGTCCGCGGCACGCCAGGTGCTCGACACCGGCGTCCCTGTCGTCGAACAGCCCACGGTCGGCCGGACCCCGGCCGACCCGAACGAGGACCACGCCTGGTCGGCCTCGTACTACCGGCTGGAGGACTCCCTGCAGACCGTGCTGGGGGTCGCCGTCTCGGTCGTCGACGTGACCGAGCGGCACCGCTCGGCGATCGAGGCGGAGACCGCACGACGACGCCTCACGGTCATCGCCGACGCCTCCGCCCGTATCGGCACCACGCTGGAGCTGGACCGCACCGCCCGTGAACTCGCCGACGTCGCCGTGCCGGAGCTCGCCGACATCGCGTCCGTCGACCTGCTGGAGGCGGTGGTGGAAGGCCGCCGCAGCGACCTCGGCCCCACGGAGCCCACCCTGATCCGCACTCTGGCCGTCCGGACCGATCACACCGCCACCGAGGCCCCTGACGAGGCCGCACCTCGCGGACAGGTGGCCCGGTACGGCTCCGACCGCCTCGTCACCCAGTGCATACGTACGGGCCGCCCGGTCATGGTGTCGCAGGTGAAGGACGACGACCTGCTCCGTATCGCCCAGGACCCCCAGGCCGCCGTGCTTCTGGGCCGGGCGGGCGTCCACTCGTACCTGGCGGTGCCGTTGGTCGCGCGCGGCGAGGTGCTCGGCGCCCTGGATCTCAAGCGGACCCGCGACCCGCGGCCCTTCAGCAACGACGACCTCGTACTGGCCCGGGAGCTGGCCGCCCGTGCGGCCGTGCAGATCGACAACGCCCGTTGGTACCAGAACGCCCGCAACACCGCCGTCGCGCTGCAGCGCAGCCTGCTGCCCAGCCACCCGCGTATGACCGCCGGGCTGGAGGTCGCCTCCCGCTACCAGCCGGCGGGAGCGGCCGGTGAGGTGGGCGGCGACTGGTTCGACGTACTCCCCCTCGACGGCGACAAGACCGCGCTCGTCGTGGGCGACGTGATGGGCAGCGGCATCAACGCGGCCGCGGCCATGGGCCGTCTGCGCACCGCGACGAGCACCCTGGCCTCGCTCGACCTCGATCCCGCCCGGCTCCTGGAACACCTCGACAAGACCACCGGGGGCCTGGACGAGTCCATCGCCACCTGCGTGTACGCCGTCTACGACCCCCACAAGCACCAGTGCAGGATCGCCAACGCCGGGCATCTGCCGCCGGTCCGCATCCGCGCCGGCCACCCTCCTGAACTGCTCGACCTGCCCACCGGGGCGCCGCTGGGCGTGGGCGGCGTCGCCTTCTCCACGACCACCGTCGACCTCGCTCCCGGCGACCAGCTCGTGTTCTACACCGACGGGCTCGTCGAAACGCGCCAGCACGACCTCGACGACCGACTGAACACGCTCCTGGGCCTCCTCGACGACCCCACACGCCCCCTGGAGGACGTCTGCGACCTCCTCCTGAGCACCCTGCACCACCCCGACAACCACGACGACGTGGCCCTGCTCATCGCCCGCGCCCAGCCACAGGCGTAAGGATCCCTCGCCCATGACCAGCCTCGCCCAGTTGCGCAGGACGGCGCTCTCGCTCCCCGAGACGGCGGAGCGAGACATCGGCCCCGGCACGAAGTCGTTCACCGTGCGCGACAAGCGGTTCGCCTCGATGGACGAGGACGACCACGTGCGGCTTCACCTCCCCGTGGCGGACGCGGACGAGGTCCTTGCCGCGCACCCGACCGCCGAGCGGCTGACCCGCGGTGAGACGCCCATCGGCGTACGCCTTCCGATCGGTGACATCAACGGTCAGCAGCTCAACCACTGGGTATGTCGCGCCTGGCTCGCGCACGCACCGAAGCGACTGGCGGTGCAGGCCGAAGCTGCGGACACGGCGGCTGCCGGTGAGGTCGGCGACCTGCCCAGGGCCATCGGAAGTCCCGCCACCCGGGCGCTCGCCGCCGTCGGCATCACCACGCTCTCCCAGGTCGCCGAAATGAGCGAGGCCGAGCTGCTGGCCATGCACGGGGTCGGCCCGAAGGCCGTTCGCCTCCTCGGCGAGGCACTCATCGCGACGGGACACCAACCCAAGGACTGACGCGAGCGCCGCAATGGCCGCTCGGCCGACCACGGATGGCACACGGCGGGTGTGCGGTCTCAGGGTTCGATGACGAGGCGTTCGACGAGGCCCTCGCGGAGCGTGAACCGGTAGTGCAGATCTACGGTGCCGCCGGGGAAGTCGCCTTCGAGGTGCTGGGTGGCGATGTAGTGGTCCGCGTCGGTCTGCTGGGCGTCGGTGAGCTCGACGGTGTAGGTGAACTCGGTGGCGGCCCGACCCAGCCACCCCTCGATCGCCGCCGTGCCCTCGTAGGTGCGGCCGTCGTCGACCACCGTGGCGTCGACGGTGAACGCCGTGACCGCAGTCGCGGTGTCGTGGTCGCGGTGCGCCGTCAGATAGCGGGTGATCGCCTCAGGCAGGGCATCCAGGGCGATGGTCCGGGGCTCGGTGTCGTGCATGACGCTCCTCGTGGAGGGGGGTGAACGGTGGTGCCGGGGTCAGACGGTCGGGGTGGTTCCGCCGTCGATGACGTGCTCGGCGCCGACGATGGCCGAGGCACGGTCGGAGACGAGGAAGGCGACGAGTTCGGCGACTTCCTCGGGCCGGTTGGGGCGTCCGAGCGGGATGCCGCCGAGGGAGTCCATGAGCCGGCCCAGCGCCGCTTCCTCGGTGATGCCCGCCTCGTGGGCGATCCGGGCGACGAGGTCGTCGGCGGCCGACGTCTGGACGAAGCCGGGCGAGACGGAGTTGACGCGGACGCCCTGCGGGGCGACCTCGTTGGCCAGGCCCTTGCTGTAGGTGGTCAGGGCGGCCTTGGCGGCGGCGTAGGCCAGGGTTCCGTTCCACAGCGGCATGCGGCGCTGGATCGAGGTCACGTGCACGATCGCACCCTTGCCGCCGGCGATCATGTGCGGCAGGAGAGCACGGTCCAGACGGACGGCGGCCAGCAGGTTCGTGTTCAGCTCCCTGGTCCAGTCGTCCTCGCCGAGAGCCGCGAAGCCACCGGCCGGCGCCTCGGATCCGCCGAGGGTGTTGACGAGGATGTCGACACCTCCCAGACGGGCGTCCACCTCCGCAGCCACGTGGGCGGCGCCTTCGGCGGTGGACAGGTCGGCTCCGACGAAGGTCTTCTCCTCGACGTCGTCGGGGCGGCTGCGGGCGGTGACGAGCACAGTCGCACCGGCCTGGGCGAGGCGTCGGGCGATGGCGGCTCCGGTGCCTTTCGTGCCGCCGGTGACCAGGGCGCGGCGGTCTTCGAGGGATTCACTGAGGGGTGTGGTCACGGTGTTCCATTTCCAGGTGGGGGCATGCGAGATCCGGGGGCCGGCATGGTGCGCCGCCGCCCCCGGTTCAACTGCTAAAATAGAAGCTACTAACTTCGACTTTAGCAGTAACTGAAGGGACGGTCGCCGTGGCAAGCCGGATCAGGCTGGAGGACCGGGAGTGCCCGCTGTCCACGACGGTGCAGCACGTCGGCGAGTGGTGGACCTTGCTGATCCTCCACGACGCCTTCGACGGCTACAGCCGTTTCGACCAGTTCCAGGAGAACCTCGGCATCTCCTCCAGCATGCTCACCACCCGGCTCAAGACCCTCGTGGAGGACGGGCTGCTGGAGCGTCGTCCCTATCAGACCAACCCCGTCCGCCACGAGTACGTGCTCACCGAACTCGGGCACTCCCTGCGACCGGTGATCGTCACCCTGGCCGCGTGGGGCAACTCCCGTCTCCCGGAGGCGGAGCGCAGCATGATCCTCGTCGACGCGCACAGCGGCCAGGAGGTCGAGCCCGTCGTGGTCGACGCGAGGACCGGCCGTCGGCTCGACGACAGCGACGACTATGTCTTCGCGGCGGGGCCCGCGGCGAGCGATGCTATGCGCAGCCGCTATGTGGCGCGGCCGGGGAGCCCGGCTGAGGAGGCGTAAGGCGAGGGCGCCCGGCCGGGGCTCTCGTGTGGGCGCGGCGCGCGGCCGGTGGGGGCTTCCTCATGCGCCGGACGCCTCAGCTCGTGAACATCGCCGTCCCGTTCACCCACGTCCCGGTGACCGCCCCGGCCCGCCCCGAGGCGAGGAACGCGGCCAGTTCCGCGACCTCCTGAAGCCGCGGTGACGCGGGAAGCATGCGCAGGCCGTCCAGCGTGTCGAGGATGCCCCGCAGTGCCTCGGGGCTCGCCATCGCCGGGTTCACGGCGCCCAGCTTCTCCGGTGTCAGGGTCTCCGGTACTCCGGCCACCCACAGCCCGAGCGCCCGTACGCCCTTCGGTCCGAGCTCCTGTGCCAGCGCGCGGATCAGCGTGTCGATCGCCGCGTCCGCGGGGCACGTACCGCCCATCATCGGACTGGCGTGCGCGGAGCCGCTGTTGAGGGCGAGGATCACGCCGGAGCCCTGCTCCGCCATGCGGCGGCCGGCGGCCCGGGCGGTGACGAAGTTGGTGGTGACGCCGGTGGTCACCGGGGCGGTGTAGTCGGCCACCGACATGTCCACCACGGGCGTGCCCTGCACGTCGTTGCGGGTGATGAGGTTGAACGAGATGTCGACCGAGCCCACCTCCGCCAGCACGGTGTCGGCGTGCTCCTCCACCGACCGCTCGTCGAGTGCGTCGACCACGGCCACGTGTGCCCGGCCGCCCGCCGCCTCGATGTCCTTGGCCACCGCCTCCAGCGTGGCGGCCGTCCGCCCGGCGAGGAAGACGCGGGCGCCCTCGCGGGCGAAGGTGCGGGCTACGGCGCCGCCGATGTTCCCGCCGGCGCCGTAGATGATCGCGTTCTTGTCCTGCAGCAGCATGATGGCTCCTGGTCCGCAGCTGTCGTGATCCGAAGATGTCGGCCATACAGACGCACGGCGAGCGCGTCAGTCATCGCTCCTGGTCGGAAATTTTCAGCGGCAGCCCGAAAGCCGGCAACAGGTGCGGCTCGAACGTGGTGATCTCCGCGATGCGGCCGTCCTCGATACGCAGGACGTCCAGGGTCTGGGCGCGGTAGACGGTCGTCCCCGGCCGCTGGACGTAACCGCCCATCGCCGGCAGCCCGTTCGCCCAGGTCGGCAGGTGCCGCCACCGGCCGAAGTACATCGGAGAGGCCGGGTCGAGAGTCTGGCCGACGAAGGCGAGAATCGCGTCGCGTCCGGCGAACCAGAACGGGTTCGGCGGCATGGTGAGCTTGGCGTCGGCGGCCAGCAGCTCCGCCATCGCGGACAGATCGAGCCGCTCGGCCGCGTCCCGGTAGCGCTCGACCACCTCGCGCTCCTCGCGGGTCGGCGCGGCCGTCGGGGCCCATTCCGTACGGCGGCCCGCGGGGAGGTGCTCGCGCAGTGCGGGCCGGGCGCGCTGCAGGGCGCTGTTGACGGAGGCGGTGGACAGCTCCAGCAGGCCGGCGGTCTCCGTGGCCGGCAGACCCACCACGTCCCGCAGGATCAGTACCGCCCGCTGCCTCGGCGGCAGATGCTGCAGCGCGGCGAGGAAGACCAGCTCGACCGTCTCCCGCGACAACGCCTGCGACTCGGGGCCCGCCTCCTCGGCGGGGATGTCGGCGAGCAGCTCGTCGGGGTACGGCTGCAGCCACTCGATACGTGTCGGCGGCTCGCCCTTGCCGTGTTCCATGCCGGGCAGCCGCTCGTACGGACGCGGGGTGCGCTGGTGGCGGCGCAGGTGGTCCAGGCAGGTGTTGGTGGCGATGCGGTACAGCCAGGTGCGTACGCTCGCCCGGCCCTCGTACGCCTCCCGGTTCCGCCAGGCCTTCAGGAACGTCTCCTGGACCAGGTCCTCGGCTTCGTCGTACGAGCCGGTCATGCGGTAGCAGTGCACCTGCAGTTCGCGGCGGTACGGCTCCATGAGGTCGGCGAAACCGGAGTCGGAGTCGGTCTGCTGCGGCACGACGGAGCCTTTCGGGCGGCGACTCGGGGCTGATGCGCCGTCATTGTGCCAGCCGGGAGGCGTCGCGAGTCGGATCGGGCCGTGGCACCGTGGGCCCAGCGCGCGCATCGGGCTCACCGAGGCGGCTGAATGCATGGACGGGTACGTCGCCACCGGGGCGTTGTCAGTGGTGGGAGGCAAGATGACAGGCATGACGACACCAGTTGCAGTGATCGTGGATGCCGCCGCCTACGCGCAGGCGGTCGAGGACGCCGTGAAGGCTTCGGCCGCCTACTACGCGGGCGGCACCTCGGTGCTGGACGACGACTCCTACGACCGGTTGGTGCGCGGTATCACGGCATGGGAGGCCGATCATCCCGACGAGGTGCTGCCCGAATCCCCGAGTGGGAAGGTCGCCGGAGGCGCGGTGGAGGGGGACGTGCCGCACACGGTGGCGATGCTCAGCTTGGACAACGTGTTCTCGGCCGAGGATTTCACCGCCTGGACGGCGTCGCTGGCCCGGCGTATCGGCCACGAGGCTGAGCGGTTCAGTGTCGAGCCGAAGCTGGACGGTCTGGCGATCGCGGCCCGCTACACGCGCGGGCGTCTCGACCGGTTGATCACTCGGGGCGACGGGACGGCCGGGGAGGACGTGTCGCACGCGATCGGCACGATCGAGGGACTGCCGCGGGAGCTGGCCGAGCCGGTGACCGTGGAGCTGCGCGGTGAAGTACTGATGACCACCGCCCAGTTCGAGCACGCCAACGAGGTGCGCACCGAGCACGGCGGGCAGCCGTTCGCGAACCCGCGCGGCGCCTCGGCGGGCACTCTGCGGGCCAAGGAGCGTGCCTACACGGTCCCGATGACGTTCTTCGGCTACGGCCTGCTGCCTCTCGCCGACACCGAGGCGGAGCTCGCGGAGCGGCTGGGCGAGAGCGCGCACAGCGACCTCATGGTGCGGGCCGCCGGGCTCGGGGTGAACACCACCGCCACGACCGCCGTGCCCGGCGTCACCGCGGAGACGGCCGAGCAGGTGCTGGACCGGGTGCGGGAGATCGCCGCGCTTCGGGCCGAGTTGCCGTTCGGGATCGACGGCATCGTCATCAAGGCGGACCTGGCGGCCGACCAGCGGGCCGCCGGTTCCGGTTCGCGCGCCCCGCGCTGGGCGATCGCCTACAAGCTGCCCGCCGTGGAGAAGATCACCCGGCTGCTGGAGGTGGAGTGGAACGTCGGCCGCACCGGCATCATCGCCCCGCGCGCGGTGCTTGAGCCGGTGGAGATCGACGGCGCCACCATCACGTACGCCACCCTGCACAATCCGGCCGACATCACCCGCCGCGATCTGCGCCTGGGCGACCACGTCATGGTCCACCGGGCCGGCGATGTCATCCCCCGCATCGAGGCCCCCGTCGCCCATCTGCGCACCGGTGCCGAACAGACCATCGTCTTCCCCGAGGTGTGCCCGCGCTGCGGGGCCGGCATCGACACCAGCGAGCAGCGCTGGCGCTGTGAGAACGGCCGCAACTGCCACCTGGTCGCCGCCCTCTCGTACGCGGCGGGCCGCGACCAGCTCGACATCGAGGGCCTGGGCCACACGCGCGTCGTGCAGCTCGTCGAGGCGGGGCTGGTCACCGATCTCGCCGATCTGTTCTCCCTCACCCGCGACCAGTTGCTGAGCCTGGAGCGGATGGGCGAGACCAGCACCGACAACCTCCTCGCCGCGCTCGGCACGGCGAAGGGGAGACCGCTGTCCCGGGTGCTGTGCGCGCTCGGGGTCCGCGGCACCGGCCGGTCCATGTCCCGCCGTATCGCCCGGTACTTCGCCACGATGGACCACATTCGCGCCGCCGACGCCGAAGCCATGCAGCAGGTGGAGGGCATCGGCACGGAGAAGGCTCCGTCGATCGTCGCCGAACTGGCCGAACTGGCCCCGCTGATCGACAAACTCGCCGCGGTCGGGGTGAACATGACCGAGCCCGGCGCGACCCCGCCACAGCCGGCCGCCGAGAGCGGCGAGGACAACGGCGGGGCGAGCGTCGAGGAGAAGGGCGAGGAGAGCGGTTCGAGCGAGGCGGCCGGTCCGCTCGCGGGGATGACCGTGGTCGTCACCGGTGCGATGACCGGGCCGCTGGAGAAGCTCAGCCGCAACCAGATGAACGAACTCATCGAACGCGCAGGTGGCCGCTCCTCCTCCAGCGTCTCCAAGAAGACCACCATGGTCGTCGCCGGTGAGGGCGCCGGCTCCAAGCGCGCCAAGGCCGAATCCCTCGGTGTCCGGCTCGCCACGCCCGACGAGTTCGCGGCCCTGGTCACCGACTTCGTCGAATGATCCCGCTGATCCCGTGCCCGACGGACCGGCATCGCTCGGCGCGGGACCGATGAGTTTCTCCCGCCGAGGTCGTCCTACATCCGATGAGCGTCGACGAGTGACAAGGAGGAGATGTTCACCATGGACGGATCGGCACGGCAGGAAGCCTTGGAGAGGCTGGACGTTCTGGTCGGCGAGTGGGTGGTGGAGGCCGAGTTTCCCGGCCTGGACCAGCCTGACCCGCCTTCCGCACGCAGTGTGTTCGAGTGGACCCTGGACAGACGGTTCCTGGTCCAGCGCACCGAGATCTCACTGGCCGAGGCCCCGGACAGCACGGCGATCGTCGCGACCGACCCGGAGACGGGCGCGTACACACAGCACTACTTCGACTCACGGGGTGTCGCCCGGCTGTACGCGATGAGCTTTGCCGACGGGGTGTGGCGGCTGCTGCGCGAGGCGCCGGACTTCTCACCGCTCGACTTCCGGCAGCGGTTCACCGGACACGTCAGCGACGACGGCACCACCATCCGTGGCACCTGGGAGACCTCGCACGACGACTCGACCACCTGGGAGCACGACTTCACACTCACCTACCGCAGGAGTCGTTGAGATGACAGTCAGCGGATCACCGGCCGAGGTCGGACGCAACATCGTCGATGCGAACAGGTACATGGTGCTCGCCACCGCCGACCGAGCGGGGATGCCGTGGAGTTCCCCGGTGTACTTCGCCCACCGGGGATACCGCGAGTTCTTCTGGGTCTCCTCGCCGCAGGCCACCCACTCACGCAACATCGCGGTACGCCCTCAGGTGGGCATCGTGGTCTTCGACTCCTCGGTGGCGATCAGTACCGGGCAGGGTGTGTACATGTCCGCCGTCGCTGCCGCGGTGGACGTCGCGGACGCGGAGGACGCGATCGCCGTCTTCTCCCGCCGGTCGGTCGCGCATGGCGGCCGGGTGTGGACGGCCGGGGACGTCCAAGACGCGCAAGGCGTCTCGGGTGTCGCCCTCTATCGCGCGGTGGCCGAGGAGCATTCGATGCTCGCCAAGGACGGCCGGCCGGATCATCGGGTGCCCGTCCAGCTCGCTGTCTGATCGCCTGCGTGCGGCAGGTTCAGGGCTCGAACCTGATGCCGGCGGCGACCGGGAGGTGGTCGCTGCCGGTGGCGGGCAGGGTGCGGATGCCGGTGACCGCCATCGAGCGGGTCATGACGTGGTCGATCCGGGCGACAGGGAAGGCAGCGGGCCAGCTGAAGGCGAAGTTGCGCCCTGCCGAGTCCATCTCCCCGGTGACCGGGTCCAGCCCGCGGTCGTCCACCGTGCTGTTGAGGTCGCCCAGCAGGATGACCTTGGCCAGCTTCTCGGCGGCGATGGCGTCCCCCAACAGGCCGGCGCTCTCGTCCCGCCACCCGGAACTCAGGCCGTTCCATCGGATGCGGACCGAGGGCAGGTGGGCGACGTACACCGCGATGTCGCCCTGTGGTGTGCGTGCCGTGGTTCGCAGGCCGCGGTTCCAGCGCTCCGGGATCCCCTCCGGTTTGATGTCCACCGGCCGGACGTCCGACAGCGGGTACTTCGACCAGAGTCCGACGGTTCCCTCGACCGCGTGGTGGGGATAGTCCGACGCCAGGGCCGACTCGTAGGCCGGCAGTGCGGAGGGCGTCAGCTCTTCCAGGGCGATCACATCCGGTGCGGCCTCGATCAGGTCTCTCGCGGTGCCCGCGGGGTCGCTGTTCTCGTCACTGACGTTGTGCTGGACAGCCGTGATGTCGCTCGCGCCGCTGTCCTCGTCGGCCGGCACCAGCCCACCGAAGAGGTTCCCCCAGACCGCCACGGGCAGCAGCAGGGCCACCAGGGCGAGGGCCGAGCGGCGCAGCAGCGCCAGGACGAGCAGCAAGGGAACGGTCAGGCCGAGCCAGGGCAGAAACGTCTCCAGCAGGCTGCCGAGACGGCCCACCGCGTTGGGTACGACGGAGTGGAACGCCATCAGCCCGGCGGTCAGCACGGCGAGCGACGCCAGAACACGCCCCCGCGCCCAGGGCGACCGGCCTCCCGCACCCTTGCCCCACGGCCGCCATTCGACGGCCCTCAACCACCGACGGACCGCCACACCCCTGGCCCCCGACGCCACACGGCTGTTCCCCTGCTCCCCCACGCCCCACCCATCTGCCCCGGCCCCGTCCCCGCGCCACATCCATGAGCACGACGTGCCCAGTACGACGCACAGTCCGAAGATCAGGTTCCGGACAGCAGGCGAGGAATCTCGCAGCAGGCGACACTTCTGCTCTGCGAAAATATGGACGCCCTCCGCCGAACAGATCGACGTGCACGAGACTGTCCTGCGTGAGCGTGCCTCGTTGTTCGTCGGCGGTTTGTCGGCGGGCGTTGACCCGGGAGGAATCGACAGCATGATCATCTTTGGTACCAAGGGATATCTGTACCAGCTCGCGATACTGACGCTGGTGTGCGGGCAATGTGGTAATCCCTCCGCACACACGCTCAGGAAGCGCGTCACGAAGTTCACGCTGTTCTTCGTGCCGCTGTTCCCGTTCTCGACGAAGTTCCAGACGCAGTGCACCTTCTGCGGTGCGGAGCAGAAGGTGACCAAGGAGCAGGCGGAGCAGCTGCAGGCTCAGGGTGCGGGTGGCCAGGGCGGGCAGCCGTACGGGCAGCCGCAGCAGCAGCCGTACCAGTCCTGAATCGGGCCGGGAGCGAGGGCGCGGGCAGGTCGCCGGCCTGGGCGGATGGCGCCCAGGCCGGGTGCACCCGGCGGCCGACCGGGGTGAGGAAAAGGCAGTGTCGTGGCCGGCCTCGGAGCTACGACGCGATCGGGCGGTCCGACAGCTGGGCGAGCCTGGTGAAGTAGGCACGGTAGAGAGGCTCGTCGGCGGTCGGGATCTCAAGGGTGGCGCGCAGGTGGGCGGAGTTCGTCGTGCTCGCGTAGATCGGATCGTCGAGCTGCTCGACGCAGCCGAAGTGCGGCCGGGTCAGGCCACCCGTCGGTCGGCGAGCACGGCCAGGTCTGTGAAGTACACGCGGAGCATCGGCTCGTCGCTGCGCGGCACCCGGACCGCCCGCGCGGATTCGAACTCACCCCGGTCCACACGCACATGCGGGTTCTCGTGGTCGAACGTGAGTGGGTCCATGCGGGGAAGGTACCCCCGTGCACACCGCTCGTCCGGCATCACAGCAGCAGCACCGCCCCGACGACGACCGCCGCCACTCCGAGGAGCAGCGCCACGACGCTGAAGGCGGTGTCGAGCGAGCGTGAACGGTGTTCTGTCGCGAGGTCCGGGGTGAAGACGGCCGGATCGTCGGGCGTGTAGTGGATCGTGAGGTCCCGGCCGTGGGACTTCGTCGGGTCGGGCAGCCCGTCGGCGCAGTAGGCGGTGACGGCGGTGCCCTCGTGGGTGGTGAAGGTGATGACCGGCGTGTGGCTGGTAAAGGTGTCACCGTCGGCGTCGGTACTGGTGTCCGTGAGTACGGCGATGACGCGGCCCCGTACAGGGGGTTGGGAGGTCAGCGCGTCGATACGGCGGTTCACCACGCGTGCGTTCTGGGGCATGTAGCACACGCCTGACACGGTCCAGGGCACGCCGAAGCCGATCAGGGCCCACGGCCGGCCCCAGTCGATCGCGGCGAAGACCACCAGTCCGACGTAGATCAGGAAGACCGCGAAGTTCGGCCACCCGAGCCCGCGTCGGCCTGCCCAGAGGTCACCGACGAACCGGTAGGCGTGCGGTCTCCCGCGCGGATAGCGCACACCGATCTCCCGGCCCGTCCAGGCCACCGTGATCCTCTCCCCGTGGTCACTGTCGTTCGTCACGGTGAACTCCTGCCCGGTGGACGGGTCCTGGAAGGAGACGACCACGGGTATCCCGTCGTGCTGCGAGCTGCCGTGCCTGGGCTCGCGCACCCGCTCGATCCGTCCCATGACCCGGACCGCCCGCTGGGCCCGGGTCACTCCGGCCAGCGACAGGCCGTACCCGACCAGCGCGAAGGCGCCGAACGCTCCGCACCACAGCGCCAGATATCCCTGCAGCCCCATGTGTCTTCCATTTCTTGAGCGGGATGCGGCGCACCCCGGCGTCCGTCAGTGCGCCGGGGTGCGCCGCACCACCTTGCCCTGTACGTCCGCGTCCAGCGAGGCCCTGCCTTCGGGACCGGTGACGCCGACCCGGATGGTGAGCGAGCCGGTGAGGCGTTCGACGGTGACCTGCCAGGTCTGCGGGGAACCGACACCCAGGTCGGCCCTCGCCTCCTCGACCAGGGCCGGGAAGCGGTCGTACGGCAGGGAATCCGGGTCGAACGTCGGGGCCTGCGAGCCGGTGGGCGCGTACACGACCGACAGCAGCCGATCCTGTACGACGACGGTGAGCGCCGCGCGTGTGTCCGTGCCCCTGGCGAGTGAGCCGACGGCCTTGCGCAGCTCGCCCTTGTCGAGGAACGACTGGCCGGGGCCGAGGGCGACCGTGCCGGAGGCCGACGACATCACCGTGGTCGACGAAGACGAAGAGGCGGAGGAGGACGGGGAGACCGACGGCTTGCCGGAGGTGCCCTCGTCGTACAGGTCGGCGCGGAACAGCAGGACCACACCGGCCGCCGCGAGCAGCAGGCCGAGCAGCCTGACAAAGCCGACGGCAGAGCTCTCGGAGGGCTCGCTCACCAGGACCGGCCCCGGCGCCGGGTCGAGGCGGGCGCCGGCCACCCGCTCCTCCCACTCCGGCGTCGGCCGCTTCACGATCCTCACCCGCCACGGCCGGTCCGGCGGGTACTGGACCACCACGACGACGCCCGGCCGGTAGTCGGGCAGGTCCGCGAGGTTGACGTTCTGCGTGAACGCGACGCGGTACGCGGGTACGTCGTCCGGCGCGACCGTCAGATCGAACCGCACCGCCACGTCGCTCGTCGCCTCTCCCCCGACGGCCTCCCGACTCTCGACCATCGCGAGCGCGGTGCGCGGCACGACCGCCGCCTCCCGAACGCGCCTCGGCGCACCGGCGAGGAAGGAGAACAGGCCGTAGGCCGCGGGCAGTCCCACAGCCGCGGCACACAAGGGCACGCTCTCGATGACACAGCCGACGACGAAAGCAGCCAGGGACGCCCCGATCACACCGCCCGTGAGGAAGCCCAGGGCGACGGCGACGGGGGTGTTGCGCGTGGGCGGCGCGGCCGTGGTGATCGTCATACCGGGGATTGTGCCGGGCTCGGGTGACCGCCGGTAGATCTCCAAGCGTCTGCCTCCGGGGCTGCCGGGAACGAACTCATACGGGGAATGGGTGGGCCCGCACGAGGTGTCCTGACCTGGTGCCCGGCCTCACTTGAGGCCCGAGCGGGCCAGGCCCTCGACGAAGTGGCGCTGGGCGACGACGAAGACGGCCAGGACCGGCAGGACGGTCATGGTGGCGTCCGTCAGTCGGGTGTTCCACATGTCGCCCCCGTAGGCGTCGGTGAACCGGGTGAGTGCCTGCGGCAGCGTGAACAGTTCAGGCGAGGTGAGGTAGACGGTGGGTTCCAGGTAGAGGTTCCACGAGGTGAGGAAGGTCAGGATCGCGACCGCGGACAGCGCCGGCTTGGCCAGCGGCAGGAAGATCCGCCACCAGAGCGCGGGGCGGCCGAGGCCGTCCAGCCGGCCCGCCTCCTCCAACTCGGCAGGCAGGGCGATGAAGAACCGCCGCATGATGAAGGTGGCCAGGACGCCGGGTCCGGCCAGCGCGGTGACCAGGATCAGCGGCCAGTGCGTGTTGATCGTCCCGGCTCGCTTGAACATCTGGAACAAGGGCACGATCGTCACCTCGCTGGGCACCGGGAGGCCGGCCAGCACCACCAGGAACAGGGCGTTCGCGCCGGGAAAGCGGATCCGGGCGAAGGCGTACCAGGCGAGGCTGGAGACCAGCAGCGTGATCAGGGTGACCAGGACGGCGATGTAGACGCTGTGCGCGTACTGCCGGGCGAAAGGCCGGAAGCTGAACGCCTCGGTGTACGCGGACAGCGTGGGGTCGGCGGTCCACAGTGACGGCGGGGACTTGAAGATCTCGGGCAGCGGCTTCACCGAGGCCGCCACCATCCAGATGGTCGGCACGACGAACGGGATGGCCAGTACACCGAGCGCCGTCACCAGGAACACTCGCCGCAGGACGGATTTCGACCTACTGCTCATGGAACACCCACTTCCGGCGCAGCTGCCACTGCAGCAGGGTCAGCAGCATGACGAAGGACAGCAGCATCAGCGCCGGCGTGGAGCCGTAGCCGATGTGGTTGAACTCGAAGGCCTGCTGGAAGACGTAGTACACGAGCACCGTGGCGCTCAACTCCGGGCCGCCACTGGTCAGTACGGCGATCTGCGCGAACGACTGCAACGCCCCGACGATGGTGATGATCGAGGTCAGCAGCACCGTGGGTGAGATGAGCGGCAGGGTGATCCGGGTGAACATCACTCGGCTCCCCGCGCCGTCGATCCGGGCGGCTTCGTACAGGTGCGACGGCACGCCCTGCAAGGCGGCCAGGAAGAGCACCATGTTGACGCCGACGCTGCGGATCACCTGCGTGATGATCACCGACACCATCGCGGTGTCGCCGTGCTGGAGCCAGTTCGGCCCCCGTGATGCCGACCGTGTCGAGGACGCCGTTGACACCGCCGTTGTCCTGGAGCAGTAAGCCCCAGACCAGGGTCCACGCCACCACGGAGACGACGACCGGGGAGAAGAACAGGGTGCGGAAGAACGTCGCTCCGCGGAACCGCCGGTTCAGGAGTACGGCGAGCAGCAGCCCCAGGCTGATGTTCAGGACCACGACGCGACCGGCGTACGACAGGTGGACGCGGTCGGGCAGATCCGGCAGATCCCGGTCGCCAACGGCAAGGCGACGCTGACACTCGACGGCGTGCCACGGATCTACTACGGCCTCATACCGCGCACGGACAGCCAGGGGCATCACATTCTGGTGGGCGCCCGGCCGAGACGCTCCAACGGGTCTTGAACCGGCCGTCATCGTTGAAGAGCGCACACCGACAACCGGACCAAGGAGCGACACCCATGTCCCCCACCACCGCCCCCTGGTGGCGCAGTGCCGTCATCTACCAGGTCTACGTCCGCAGCTTCGCCGACGGCAACGGCGACGGCGTCGGAGACATCGCCGGCATCCGCTCCCGGCTGCCGTACCTCAAGTCCCTTGGTGTGGACGCCCTCTGGATCAACCCGTGGTACAAGTCCCCGATGGCCGACCATGGTTACGACGTGGCCGACTACCGCGAGATCGACCCGCTGTTCGGCACGGTCACCGAGGCCGAGCAGCTCATCGAGGAAGCACACGCGCACGGGATCCGTATCGTCCCGGACATCGTCCCCAACCACTCCTCCGACCAACATGCCTGGTTCCGGGCCGCGTTGGCGGCTGGTCCCGGAAGCCCCGAACGCGAGCGGTACGTCTTCCGCCCCGGCCGCGGCGTCGACGGCGCCCTGCCGCCCAACGACTGGGACTCCCGCTTCGGCGGCCCGGCCTGGACCCGGGTGACCGACGGCGAGTGGTACCTGCACCTCTTCACGCCCCAGCAGCCGGACCTCAACTGGCAACACCCGGATGTGCACGCGGAGTTCGAGTCCGTCCTGCGCTTCTGGTTCGAGCGCGGCGTGGACGGCTTCCGTATCGACGTGGCGCACGGCCTCGTCAAGGACCCCGAACTGCCGGACCTGGCGAAGGCGCGGCACGGTCAGGCACACCCCTTCTGGGACCGCGACGAGGTCCACGACATCTACCGTGCCTGGCGCAAGGTGGCCGACGACTACCCCGGCGACCGCGCCTTCGTCGCCGAGGCGTGGACGGACACCCCCGAGCGGCTCGCCGCCTATCTCCGCCCGAACGGCCTGCACACCGCCTTCAACTTCGACTACCTGATGACCGACTGGAACGCGAGGGACCTGCGCGCCGTCATCGACGACACCTTGGCGATGCTCGGCACGGTCGGCGCCCCGGCCACCTGGGTCATGTCCAACCACGACGTCATGCGCCACGCCAGCCGCTACGGTCGTAAGGCCGCCAGGAAATGGGTGGCCAACGAGTCCTACGTCCCCGCGGGCCCCGCCGACCTGGAGCTGGGAACCCGGCGTGCCCGCGCCGCCGCCCTGCTCACGCTGGCCCTCCCCGGCGGCGCCTACGTCTACCAGGGCGAGGAACTCGGCCTGCCCGAGGTCGAGGACCTGCCCGAGGAGGTCCTCCAGGATCCCGTCTGGGAGCGTTCCGGCCGTACCGATCGCGGCCGCGACGGCTGCCGCGTCCCGATCCCCTGGTCAGGACGGACCGCGCCGTACGGCTTCAGCCCCGAGGACGCCACCGCCGCGCCCTGGCTGCCCCAGCCCGCCGACTGGGCGCGGCGCACGGTGGAGGCCCAGACCGGTGACGAGACCTCCATGCTGGAGCTCTACCGCAGCGCCCTCGTGCTGCGCCGCCGGCACCCGGCCCTCGGTGACGGCGACCTGACCTGGCTGGACGCCCCCGACGGCGTCCTCGCCCTCCGCCGCGTACCCGGCTTCGTCTGCGTGGTCAACCTCTCGGCGGAGCCGTACCGGTTGCCCGAACACAACTCGGTCCTGCTGACCAGTGGTCCCGTCGAGAACAACCGCCTGGCCCCGGACCAGGCGGCCTGGCTCACGGTGTAGCGGGCCACACCCCGGAATCCTCAGTAGGTGACAAAGAGCCGTAAGGCATCGGGGCGTGGTGGACATTGCTGGGCATGAACGCGGATGAACGAAGTGAACGGCTGGAGCGGTTGTTCCGGCAGACCTTCCGCCGGGTGATGGCGTGCTGCCTGCGCCGGGCGAGTGAGGCGGCGGCGCACGACGCGGTGGCCGAGGTGTACGCGGTGGCCTGGCGCAAAAGGCGGCAGCTGCCCGCCGATGACGAGGAGGCGGTGCTGTGGCTGCTCGGCATCGCACGCCGGGCCTCGCGGGCCAGCTGCACGGCGATGGAGCCGACGCCGCCCGCGGCGCCGTGGATGAGTACGCTCTGCCCGGTGATCAAGTGGGCGTGGTCGAACAGGGCCTGCCAGGCGGTGAGCCCGGAGATCGGCAGCGCGGCGGCCGTGACGTGGTCGACATCGGCCGGGAGCGGGGCGAGGTTGCGGGCCTCGACCGCCGTGTACTGGGCCAGCGAGCCATTGCGGCTCCAGTCGGTCAGACCGAACACGCGCTGCCCGACCGTCAGGCCGGTGGTGCCGTAGCCGAGCTCGGTGACCACGCCGGACAGCTCGTGGCCGGGCACGCTCGGGGTCCGGTCACGACCGGCCCGGTCGGTCCAGGTGGCGGGCCAGTCCAGCTCGCCCAGGGTGAACCCGGCCGCGTGGACCTCCACGATCACGTCGTTCTCGGCGGCGTGCGGGTGGGCCAGTCTCTGACTCCGGTCACCCACAGCCACACACGTCCCCGGCCACGCACGAAAGCGTGCCCCGGGCGGGAGTCGGCTTGCTGCCGGACCTCTGTCGAGAACAGACGCCGCACTGTACATTTTGGTCTGACCTTTGGCATGTTTCGGGCTCGTCGAGGACGCTCAGGCGTCTCGGAGGTGTACCGCACGTGGACTTCCAGCTGACCGAGGACCAGGAGACGATCCGCAAGGCAGTCGCGGGGCTGCTCCGTGACTTCGACGACGACTACTGGATGCGCAAGGACCAACAGCACGAGTTCCCGGACGAGTTCTACGCCGCCGTCGCCGACGGTGGCTGGCTGGGGCTGACGATTCCGGAGGAGTTCGGCGGCCACGGGCTCGGGATCACCGAGGCCACGCTCCTGCTTGAGGAGGTCGCCCGGTCGGGCGGCGGCATGAACGCGGCGAGCGCCATCCATCTGAGCATCTTCGGCATGCACCCGGTGGTCGTGCACGGCTCGCAGGAACTCAAGCAGCGCACCCTGCCGCGCATCGCCACCGGCGATCTGCACGTGTGTTTCGGTGTCACCGAGCCGGGCGCCGGTCTGGACACCACGCGGATCACCACCTTCGCGCGCCGCGACGGCGACCACTACGTCGTCGACGGGCGCAAGGTGTGGATCTCCAAGGCCATGGAGTCGGAGAAGATCCTGCTCCTCACTCGCACCACACGTGCCGACGACGTGAAGAAGAAGACCGACGGCATGACGCTGTTCCTCACCGACCTGGACCGCGCGCACATCGACGTCCGGCCCATAGCGAAGATGGGGCGCAACGCCGTGACCTCCAACGAACTGTTCATCGACGGGCTGCGCGTGCCCGTCGCCGACCGGGTCGGCGAGGAGGGTCAGGGCTTCAAGTACATCCTGGACGGGCTCAATCCGGAGCGGATGCTGATCGCCGCCGAGGCGCTGGGGATCGGGCGGGTCGCGCTGGAGCGAGCGGTGCGGTACGGCAACGAGCGGGAGGTCTTCGGCCGGCCTATCGGCATGAACCAGGGGTTGCAGTTCCCGCTCGCGGACTCCCTCGCACGGCTCGACGCCGCCGAGTTGATACTGCGCAAGGCGACTTGGTTGTACGACAACGGCAGCCCGTGCGGGCGCGAGGCGAACACCGCCAAGTACCTGTGCGCGGACGCCGGGTTCGACGCCGCCGACCGGGCGCTGCAGACCCACGGCGGCATGGGGTACGCGGAGGAGTACGCCGTCGCCCGGTTCTTCCGGGAGGCCCGCCTGCTGAAGATCGCCCCGGTCAGCCAGGAGATGATCCTCAACTACCTGGGCTCGCACACCCTCGGCCTGCCGAGGAGCTACTGAGCCCCCACCCCGCATGCGACACCTGGACGGACCGGATGGAGAGCATTCCCGTGGCCCCCGAGAACAGCGCAACTCCCGTCGCCGGGCCGCGTTTCACCGCGCTCAGCGTCCCGAAGGCGGCGGACGTGCTGGCGGCCGACATACGGGAACGCATCCTCTCCGGGGAGCTCGCCGAGGGCTCGGCGCTGCCTCCGGAGCGGGAGTTGGTGGAGCGGACGGGGCTGAGTCGCGCCACGGTTCGCGAGGCGCTGCGCATCCTTCAGGTGGAGAAGCTGCTGCGGATCAGACCGGGCCGGGGCGGCGGCGCGTTCGTGCACCGCCCGGACCACGAATCCCTCGCCGGTGCCGTCGAGTTGGTGATCCGGGGCCAGCGCATCCGGCTCGACGCACTGCACGAGACACGCGAGGCCGTCGAACCCGCCTGCGCCGCACTCGCCGCCGCCCGCCGTACCGAGGAGGACCTGTCCCGACTCGACGCGGCCCACCAGGAGTTGGTGGAGGCCGGTGACGCCGGAGACGTACCGCGGTTCCTGCGCGGCAACGTCCGGTGGCACACGGCCGTGGCCCGCGCGTCGGGCAACGAGCTGCTGATCGGCTTCATGAGCGCCCTGGCCAGTTCGATCTACTCGGCCACGGACATCGAGCACTTCCTGGACGGCGACATCCGCCAGGTCACCGCCCGGGCCCACGCGCGGGTCACCAAGGCGATCCGGGAGCGGGACGAGGCGGGGGCCAGGCGCCGCATGGAGCGCCACGTGTGCGCCTTCGCACGCGCGGCGGCACGGGTGGACCGGCGGGAACGGCTCGACCTCGATGAACTCGACGGTCCCGATGGCCCCGATGGCCCCGATGGCCCCGATGGCTGAAGCGTCTGACGCGTCAGACCGCCCGGCCGCCCACGAACGCCGCCCGTACGCAATCCGCGGACAGCCCTTCGAGCGCCTCCCGCAGGGGTACGTGGAGCAGGCACAGATCCGCCGCGGCGCCCGGCGCCACCGTGCGCGGCAGGCCGCCCGGGGCGAGCGCGTCACCCAGGAAGAGACCGAGCGCGGCACGCGGGGTCAGGCCTTCGGGCCCCTGCCGCCCGGCGGCGGCGCGCATCACCTCCCAGGGGTCCGCCGTCCCGTACGGGGCATCCGTGCCGGCGGCCACGGGGATCCCGGCCGCGGCGAGCGTGCCGCAGCGGTACAGGTGAGGCCGGTCGTCGGGGGCCACGTCCGTCTCGTACGCGGCAGCCCGCTCCACCGGAAAGTGCGGCTGGGTGACCACGGTGACGCCGAGCCGCCGCAGCCAGTCCAGGGCTTCGGCGGGGATCACGGCACCGTGCTCGACGCGGTCGCCGGGGACGCTGCCCGCCTCGTCGAGGGCGAGCAGGGTCACGAAGAGCTGGACGCGGGTGACGCAGTGGACGGCGACGGGGCGGGGCCGGGCCCGCATCACGCTCGCCGCCAGGTCGTCGGGGGTGGGCAGCGTGAGGTCGTCCAGGCGGATCTTCACGGGGGCGGCGCGGTCCAGGCCCAGGACGGTGAGGCGTTGGGGCAGGGACCGCAGGAGTGCGCGCAGGCCGGCGGCGGGGTGGGGGTCGGCGTTGGTGAACCCGGTGACGCCACGGGCGGCGGCCCGGCGCCCGACTCCTTTCAGATCCAGGGGAGTCGGCGGAAGCCGGGCGCGCAGGAGCTCGTCCGACCGCCAGAACCTGCCGTCCCCCGTGTCGTCAAGGCCCGCGGCGCGCAACGCGGTCCCGTTCCACACCCACAGCTCGCCGCTGCGGTGCTGCACCCGCACCGGCCGGTCGGCGACGAGAGCGTCGAGTACCGCACGGTCCAGGGTGCCCGCGACGCTCTCGTGATAGCCGACGGCCCGCACCCACTCCCCCGGTGCCCCGGCCCCGAGCGCCTTCGCCAGCCCCTCGGGACCCGGCACGTCCATCGGCCCGACCCGCACCGAAGCCGACTCGGCGGCCAGTGCGGCAAGATGCACATGGTGATCGTGCAGCCCCGGCAGCAGCGCCCCGCCCCGCCCGTCGATCCCCGTACGCCCGTCGAGCCGCCCGCCCACCTCCACCACACGCCCGGCCGCCACCCGTACGTCGACCCGGCCCCGAGCCTCGACCTCCACATCCCTGATCAGCACGGGCAGTCGCCGCCCGGGCCCGTCGAGCCGCCCGGCACCGGAGAGTTCAGGCACCGCCCGGCCTCGGCGAGTTCCGCCGCGCACGCCGCCATGGCGACGTCCACGAGGTGCCCGCCCCCGTCCCGCAGCGAGCGGACGGCGGCTCGGGCCGCGTAGAGCCCGGTGACGGGGTCGGCGAGAGCGTCGCCGAGGAACGCGGGGTCCGTACCGCCGCCGGACGGCCGTGCCACGAGCCCGCCCGCCACCGCCGCGTCGTCGCCGAAGGCGATCCGGTCGTCGTCGCGCCCGTATCCGGTGATGCTCACCCACACCCGGCCGGGCCTCGCGGCGAGGAACCGTCGCGCGTCGAGTCCGGCACGGCGCAGGGCGCGCGGCCGGGACGCCTCGATCACGACGTCGGCCTCGGCCACCGCGGCACGCATGGCGTCGGGGTCGGCGAAGTCAAGGACGACAGCGCGGTGGCCGTGGTGCAGGTGCCGGTAGAAGGCGGGGTTGCCGCGACGCGTGCCGTCGGGCCGTGTCGTGCTCTCCACCTTCAGCACCTCGGCGCCCGCGAGGCCGAGCAGGCGCGCGCACAACGGGCCTGCCCACAGCGCCGAGAAGTCCACGACGCGCACGCCGTCGGGCGTCCGCGCCTCACCCGCGGGCCCGACCAGTGCGCGGTGGACGGGCGCACGGCGGTGCCGCTCGGACGCGAGGACCGCGGCGGCCACGCCCAGGAGTTGGGCATGCCGGACGGTCTCCGCCGCCGGACGCGCGGCGACCGCGTCCGTCAACTCCCGCGCACCGCCGAGCAGGTTGAGCAGTGCGGGCAGGCACGCGTGGTCGTCGGGTCGTGCCAGGTTGACGGCCACCCAGCCGTCGGCGGCCCGCAGCAACCGGCAGGAACCACCGGCCGACGTGCGCCCCGGCGGCGCGAAACCCGCGAGCCGGGCCCGCAGGAACAGCTCGGTGTCGAGGTCGACCGGAACTCCGGTGAGCGCGGCGAGTTCACGGGCGACACCGACAAGGGGCCGCAGCGGACCGTCCAGGAGCCGCGCCCCGGCGCCGGCCCAGCCGGGGCGATCGCCTCCTTCCCCGGGTACGTCGAGCCCGGCAACGCCAGCCCCGGGTGCGTCAGCCCCAGGTACGCGAAGAGCAGCGTTCTCCAATCCTGCAACCACCCTTCTGCGAAGTCGTTCGACAAATTACACTCGCGCCGACGCGAACGGGAGACCCTGGCGGAGGACCGTTCGGTGGATCTGAACGGCGAACGGAGCACCGGCCCGCATGGGGACCCCCTGTGAACTCGTCGACCTCGACCTCGACCACGCCCGCTACCGCGTCCACGACCGTTCGGCGAGGGACACCCTCTTCGACGCGCGGCCTTCCGTCGTCATCGGCTGCGCCGCACGACCCGTCGACGTCTCGGCGGATGCGTACGACGTGCTCCTGACCGGCTCACCGGACGCGCCGCGCCCCTGGGTGTCCTGCGCCGACCACCGTAAGACCGCATCCCGCCTGTGTGAGCTGGTGGAGGCGCGCGCCGACGCGGCGCTCGCGCTGGTCCAGGTCCTGCGCCTGGGGCGGCACCTGAGCGTGCCGGAGCGCCTCGTCGCCGAGTCGCTCGCCTACTCCGTGCTGCAAGGCGGCGCGGTGTTCCGGCAGTGGCTCGCGACCGCGCCGCGCGGCACCGCCCGGCCCGCCGCGCGACCGGTGCGCCTGGACCGCGACGGCGACCGGCTGACCGTCACGCTCGACCGCCCCTGGGTGCGCAACGCCGTCGACGCGGCGACCAGGGACGCCCTGTGCGAGGCCCTGGCGGTCGCCGACGCCGACCCCTCGGTGAGCTGGGTCGACCTGCGGGGCAACGGTCCCGCCTTCTGCAGCGGTGGAGACCTCACCGAGTTCGGCACCTCGCGCGACCCCGCCCGCGCCCACCGGATCCGCGTCGAGCGCAGCCCGGCCGCCCTGTTGGCGCGCTGCGCGGACCGGGTCACCGCCCATCTGCACGGCGCGTGCGTGGGCGCGGGCATCGAACTCGCGTCGTTCGCCGGCCGGGTCGTGGCCGCCCCGGACACCCGTATCCAGCTGCCCGAGGTCGCCATGGGGCTGATCCCGGGCGCCGGCGGCACGGCCGGGCTCCCGCGCCGGATCGGTCGCCACAGGACCGCCTATCTCGCCCTGTCGGGCACGGTGTTGACGGCGCGCGAGGCCCGGGCGTGGGGATTGGTGGACGAGGTCATCTCGCGCGTTTAAGGCAGTTGACTTCCCGTTGCGGCCATGCTTCGATTCCCGCTGAGCGGAAATATAATTCTCTTTAATGCGCAACGCTCCTCTGCGTAACTTGCCTCTTCGAGGGGTGGTGTGTCGTGACGTCGTCGTCCGTCAAGGAACAGATCGCCCTGGCCGCGGAGCGGCTGTTCGCCGAGCGCGGGCTCGACGGGGCGTCCCTGCGACAGATCAGCGCGGCGGCCGGGAACGGCAACAACACCGCGGTGCAGTATCACTTCGGCTCGAAGGAACGTCTGGTCCAGGCGATCTTCGAGTACCGGCTTCGGGATCTCAACGCACGGCGTGACGCACTGGTCGCCGAGCTGTGCCCGAACGACCTCAGGTCCTGGGTGGAGTGTCATCTCGTGCCGGCGCTCGAACAGAGCGAGCGGGAGGACAGCCGCTATCTGAGTTTCGTGGCGAAGCTGCAGCAGCACGGCCGCCGGGACGTTCTGGCTCTCCTCTCCCCCGAGCTCCTTGCGCCCACCCAGCGCTTCCGTGACCGGGTGGGCGCGCTGCTCCCTGATGTTCCCGAGCCACTGCGGGCGCACCGGATCGCCCAGGCGACGGCCTTCAGCGTGCACATGGGGGCGGAGCGGGAGCAGAACCGCGCCCGCGACGAGCGGGTGCTGCCGTACGCCGTCCACGTGGGCGATCTCCTCGACGGCGTCGTCGGCTTCCTCGCCGCCCCGGTGTCCGCGGCGACGCTGGCCGCACTCGACACGCCGCTGCCGTACGAACCCGCCCTGCCACTCCATCCGTAGTCACGGGACTTCCCCGGTTCTGGCGGGTCCCGCCAGGTCACCTACCTCCCAAGTCTCCCCAAGGACACGTCCCTTCCAAGGATTGGTCGTTCGATGAGCGTGGATCTGCACGATGCCGTCGCCGTGGTCACCGGCGCGGGCAGCGGGATCGGACGGGCCGCCGCGCACGCCTTCGCGCGGCGCGGCACGCGGGTGGTGGTCACCGATCTCGACGCCGAGCGAGCGAGCGCCGTGGCCGGCGAACTCGGCGGCCCGGCTGTCGCCGCCCCTTGCGACGTCACCCGGGTCGAGGATCTCCAGGCTGTCCGGGATCTGGCCCTCGACCGGTTCGGACGCGTCGACCTGGTGATGAACAACGTGGGGATCCTGGCCGTCGGTCCCGTCGAGGACATCCCGCTCGACGCCTGGCAGCGCGTGATCGACGTGAATCTGCTGGGCGTGGTGCGCAGCAACCTGGTGTTCCTGCCGCTGCTCCTGGAACAGGGCTCGGGGCACGTGGTCAACACCGCGTCCACGGCGGGCCTGTTGCCCTACGGCTTCGACCGGCTGCCGTACACGGCGACGAAGCACGCGATCGTCGGCCTGTCCGAGGCACTCGCCCTCTATCTGCGACCGCGCGGTGTCGGGGTCACATGTCTGTGCCCGGCCGGGGTCGCCACGAACATCGTCGAGCAGATCGCCTTCTACGGGGAGCCCGCGCCGCCGCAAGGGCCGGCGTTCCCCGTCGTGGACGCCGAGTCGGTGGGCGAGCTGGTCGCCGACGGCGTCAGCGAGGACCGGTTCCTGCTGCTCACCGCGCCCGAGGCCGCCGACGAACTCCGCGCTCTGGGCGCGGACGTCGACCTGTATCTGTCCCAGTTTCCGTCCCGCCATCCGAACCGGCATCCATCCCGACAGCCGTCCCGGCATCCCTCCCGACCGACGCAGGACCCGCACTAAAGAAGGTAGGTCCCCATGAGCAAACCCCTCGACCGTATGCGTCTCGACGGCAAGGTGGCCGTCGTCACCGGTGGCGCCGGAGCCATCGGCCAGGTCTACGCCCGGGCCCTCGCCGAGGCCGGGGCGCGGGTCGTGCTCGGCGACCTCGACGCCGAGGGCGCCGACCGGGCCGCCAAGTCCCTTGCCGCCGACGGGCTGGACGCGGTGGGTGTGCCGGTCGACATCACGGATCGTGACTCGGCCGCCGCCATGGCCGCGCGGGCCCGCGAGGCGTTCGGCGGGATCGACATCCTGGTCAACAACGCGGCGCTGATGGCGGACATCCCACAGGGGGATCTCCTCGACCTGCCGGTCGAGTGGTTCGACCGGGTCATGCGGGTCAACGTGTTCGGCGCGATCGTCTGCGCGAGCGCGGTGAAGGCGTCGATGGTGGAGCGCGGCGGCGGACGGATCATCAACCAGGTCTCGGCCGGGGCGTTCATGGGCGGCGGCGTCTACGGGGCGAGCAAGCTGGCGCTGGTCAACGTGACGGTGGGGCTTGCCCGTTCGCTGGGCCCGCTGGGCATCAACGTCAACGCGATCGCGCCGGGCCTCGTCGAGAACGAGCCCGGTTTCAAGAGCCTGCCCGCCGAGCATCCCGCGCGCGCCGCGCTCGGCTCCGCGATCCCCGGCAAGAAGCAGGCGCCCGCCGAGGACCTGCTCGGCACGCTGCTCCTGCTGGCCTCGCCCGCCGGTGAATGGATCAACGGCCAGACGATCAGCGTCGACGGCGGCTGGGTCACCCGGCTCTGACAGCACTCCCGCGCCGTGCCCGAACCATCGCGGCGCCACGCCCGAACCGCCGGCCCGGCACGGCACGGTCCGGCACAGCGAGCGGCTCCCCGGCCCGCCGAGCACGCGAGGTGTTCGTCGTCCCGAGGCACGCCCCCGCCGAGTGCCCGACGCTCCCCCGCGCACCCGCCCCAAGAACCCGTACGAGACGAAGGCGGCTCCGACATGACCACGACCTCGACCTCGACTCCCTCGCCCACGACCGCCGAACTCGGCGTCACCGGCCCCCTCATCGACGGCACCTGGCGCGACAAGACCTCCGTCGGCGCGGTGGACCACGTCAACCCCGCGACGGGCCAGGTCAACGGCTCCGTACTGCTGAGCGGCCCGCAGGAGGTCGACGAGGCCGTGGCCGCCGCGCGGGCCGCGTACCCCGAGTGGCGGGCGATGTCCCCGGCGCTGCGCCGGCGCATCCTCCAGCGGATCGAGGAGCTGATGCTCCAGCACGTCCCGGACCTCGGCCGGCTCACCACCCTGGAGGTCGGCGCGCCGCTGACGCTGTCGTCGGCGCTCGCCCATCTGTGCGCCGGCTGGTTCGGCTACTACGCGGGCTGGGCCGACAAGATCGAGGGCCTGTCGAGCCCGTCGAACCCGGTCATGGTGCCGGGCCTCGGCTACACCGTCCCCGAGCCGTACGGCGTGGTCGGCATCATCCTCACCTGGAACGGTCCCGTCATGTCGACCGGCATGAAGATCGCCCCGGCGCTCGCGGCGGGCAACTGTGTGGTGGTCAAGTCGCCCGACCTGGCACCGTTCGCCGTGGCGCGGTTCGGCGAGATCGCCCTGGAGGCGGGGCTGCCGCCCGGCGTCATGCACATCCTGCCGGGTGGCGCGGAGGCCGGTGATCACCTGGTGCGACACCCGGACGTCGACATGATCTCGTTCACCGGCGGCATTCCGACCGCGCAGAAGATCCTCGACGCGGCACGCCACACCCTCAAGCCGGTCCTGCTGGAACTCGGTGGCAAGACCGCGAGCGTGGTGTTCCCCGACGCCGACCTCGACGCGGCCGTCACCGACACGGTCCGCTCGTGCATGACCCTCGCCGGCCAGGGCTGCAACCTCAGTACGCGCCTGCTGGTCCACCGGGACGTCTACGACGAGGTCGTGCGGGCCACCGCGACCGCCGCCGCCGCGGTGACCGTCGGCGACCCCTTCGCCCAGACGACGACGCTCGGCCCGGTGATCGGCCCGGCGGCCAGGGACCGGATCCTCGGGGTGATCGACCAGGCGGCGGACAGCGGCAGGATCGTCGCCGGCGGCCACGCCGTCGCCCCGAGCAGCCTGCCGGCGCAGGTCAAGGGCGGCTACTTCGTCGAGCCGACCGTCCTGGCCGACGTGGATCCGGGCAGCGAGGTGGCCCGGCACGAGGTGTTCGGACCGGTGCTCTGCGTCATCCCCTTCGACTCCGAGGACGAGGCGGTGGAGCTCGCGAACTCCACGCCGTACGGACTCGGAGCGGTGCTCTACACGCGGGACGTGCAGCGGGTGCAGCGTCTGGTTCCCCGGTTCCAGGCGGGCACGGTGCATGTCAACGGGGCGTCCGGGCAGCCGGCGAGCGCGCCGTTCGGCGGCTACAAGCAGAGCGGGCACGGCCGCGAGGGCGGCAAGGAGGGCCTGTACGAGTTCCTGCAGACCAAGAACGTCTTCATCCGCGCGTGACCGTCAGGAGCCGACGATGACCAGTTTCCCCGAAGTCATGGCCACCACCGAGGGCGAACTCCCGTCGCCGGACACCCCGTTCGGCCGCGCCGCCCGCGACTTCCTCTACGGCGACGTGTGGGCGCGTCCGGGGCTGAGCCGGCGCGACCGCCGCTGGGTCACCCTGACCTGTGTGGCCGCCGCCGACTCTCCCGAGCCGATCGAGCAGCACGTGTACGCGGCGCTCGCGAGCGGTGACATCGCTCTGGAGGAGATGCTGGAGTTCGTGCTGCACTTCGCGGTCTACTGCGGCTGGCCCAAGGCATCGCACGTCGAGGGCGCCATCGCCCGCCAGTGGGACCGCATCCACCGGGAGCGCGGCGAAGAGACCCCGCCCTGGCCGGAGTTGACGAACGACGCGCTCGACCCGCAGGACCACGAGAAACGCCTTGAGCGCGGCACGCGCGAGTTCACCGACGTCAACCTCACCCCGGCCCCGCCGCCGAACTCGCCGTACCGGCAGGCGGGCATCCTGAGCTTCGTCTTCGGGCACGTCTGGCAGCGCCCCGGCCTCGGCCGCCGCGAACGCCGGATCATCACGGTGGCGAGCGTCGCCCTCGACGACTCCCCCGTCCCGCTGCGTACGCACGTCACGTCGGCGCTGCACTCCGGCGACCTCACCAAGGACGAGATGGACGAGATCGTGCTCCAGTTCGCGGCCTACTACGGCTTCGCGAAGGGTGACGCGCTCGCGGGCGCGGTGGAAGCGGCCTGGGCTGCCAGGCCCGAATGACCGTATGCCGCCCCGCTGTTGGCGACTGTTGGGGCGGCCCGACCGATACGAGTGCGGGGCCGACAGTCATGTCGGCCCCGCATTCGTGCGTCGCGTCCGTGCGTAGTGGCGGTGGTTACTTGAGCATGGCCCCCGCGTCGATGGTGTGTGTGGTGCCCGTGACGAAGCGGCCCTCGTCCGAGGCGAGATAGAGGATGGCGTTGCTGATGTCGCGCGGCTCGACCCAGGGCGTGGGCAGGAGGTGCATGCCCTGGGACACGGCGGCGAAGTCGTCGATGGTGGGGTTCTCCAGGTCCGGGCGGAACATCTTGAACGTCCTGTCGTGCATGACCATGGGAGTGTTGACCTGGGTCGGGTGGACCGAGTTGACGCGGATGTTGTGCTCGCCGAGCTCCCAGGCCAGCGTGCGCATGAGGCCCACGACGCCGTGCTTGGCGGCGATGTAGTGCCCGATGTTGGCGTGCCCCCGCAGACCGCCGACGGAGCTGGTCAGGACGATCGAGCCGCCCCTGCCGCCCGCGATGATGTGCGGGATGGCGACCTTGGCGGTCAGCCAGACGCCGGTGAGGTTGACGTCGATCATGTCGCGCCAGGTCTTCTCGTCCATCAGGTGCATCCGCTTGCCGTCGCTGCCAAGCCCCGCGTTGGCACAGACGATGTCCAGACGTCCGAACCGTTCCACGCCCTCGGTCACGGCGGCGTCGAGCGCCTGGAGGTCGCGTACGTCGGCCTGCACGGCGTGGATGCGCCGGCCCAGCTTCTGCACCTGCTCGACCGTCTCCTCCAGGTCCTCCGGTGTCGACATCGCGAACGTGACGCCGTCGAGCTGCTTGCACACGTCGACGGCGATGATGTCGGCGCCCTCCTCGGCGAGCCGCACGGCGTGGCTGCGGCCCTGACCGCGCGCCGCTCCCGTGATGAACGCCACTTTGCCTTCTACTCGTCCGGGCATGAGGTACCTCGTTCCTGGTGAAGGTGGTGCACGGTGTTGAGACGCGGAATCAAGAGAGGAATCAAGAGAGGAAGGCGCGTCGGTCGCGCCACGTGCTGAACGAGTGTTCAACCAAGGTGCTGAACGACTGTTTAACACCCGCGCTTCGCGATCGTCAAGCACAATGACCGCATGACTGCCGCACCTCGCCGGATGGGTACCGAGAACTCCAAGACGCGCCTGTTGCTGCTCGACATCGCGGAGCGGCTGATGCTGGAGGAGGGGTACGCGGCCGTCGGCGTACGGCGGGTGGCGCGTGAGGCCGAGGTGGCCCCGGCGCTGGTCCTGTACTACTTCCGCGCGCTCGACGACCTGTTTCTCGCCGTGCTGCGGCGGCGCGCGGAGCAGGAGTTGGAGCGCGTGGTCCGCGCCCTCGACGGCCCTCAGCCGCTGCGCACGCTGTGGAGGCTCAACAGCCATCCCGGCAACGCGCTCACCACGGAGTTCACCGCGCTGGCCAATCACCGCAAGTCGATCCGCGCCGAACTCGCCGCCCACGCGGAGCGCTACCGGGAGGCCCAGGTCGAGGCCCTCACCCGCAGGCTCGCGGAGACGGGCGTGGAACTGCCGCCCGGGATGTCCCCGGCGGTGCTGCAGATGCTCACCAACGCGCTCGGCAGGACCCTCACGATGGAGACCACGATGGGCATGTCGACCCGGCACGCGGAGACCCACGCCTTCGTGGAGAGCCTTATCAGCCGCTACGAGCAGGAGAGTTCGCCCACGGAATGAGGCGGGCCCGCGCTCACCGCAGGTCCGCGGCGATGGCGGCCACCGTCTCACGGGTCCTGCGCTTCGACGCGACCAGTTCGTCGCGGCCCTCTCCGATGGGCAGCAGCCGTACGGACAGGTCGGTCACGCCCGCGTCGGCGAACCGCTGGAAGCGGGCCCTGATCGCCGTCTCGTCGCCTGCCGCGCACAGATCGCCGACGTCGCGCGCGTCCCCGTACTCCAGCAGGCGCTGGTAGTTGGGCGAGATCTCGGCCTCGCCGAGGATACGGTTGGCGCGCTCGCGCGCGGTGTCGACCTCGGAGGGGCGGCACAGGCAGACGGGGATACCGGCGACGATCCGCGGCGCCGGGCGCCCGGCGTCCTGTGCGGCCTTGGTGATGCGCGGCACCACGTGGTCGGCGACGGAACGTTCGTCGGCCATCCACAGCACGGTCCCGTCGGCCCGCTCCCCCGCTATGCGCAGCATGACGGGGCCGAGCGCGGCCACCAGGACGGGCAGCGGTGCGACCGGTGCGAGGCCGAGCGGATTGTGGACCGTGAAGGTGTCGTTCTCGACGTCCACCGAACTCGTCCCGCCGACGGCCGGGTTGAGGACGTCGAGATAGTCACGGGTGTACGCGGCCGGCTTCTCGTAGGGCAGGCCGAGCATGTCCTTCACGATCCAGTGGTGCGAGGCGCCGACGCCGAGCGCGAGGCGCCCCTGGGCGGCGGCGTGCACGGACAGGGCCTGACGGGCCAGGGCGACGGGGTGCTGGGCGTGGACCGGCACGACGGCCGTGCCCAGCTCGATGCGCGAGGTCACCGATCCCATGAGGGCGATGGCGGTCAGCGCGTCGAAGTCGGTGGGCACCTGTGGCACCCACACCGTGTCGAAGCCGGCCTCCTCGGCCCACCGCGCGTCGTCGAGCATGCGGGCGGCCTTGCGCGCGGTGTCGCCCCGCTCGGGGCCGGACATCACTCCGATACGCATGATTTGTTTCAGTCCTCACGGTCGGCGGTCACGGTTTGCGGGGCAGGCCGGACCGGGTGCGAACGGCGGCTTTCGTCATGGGAGTCGAGGCTCCTGCTCGTGCGTCGGTGTGCCCTGGGTCAGCTGGTCCTTGAGGACCTTGCCGGTGGCTCCCAGTGGCAGCGCGTCGCGGAACTCGATGTGTCGGGGCACCTTGAACCCGGCCATCCGCTCCCGGCTCCAGTCGATGAGGTCGTCGGCGGTCACCGGTTCGCGTGTCACCACGAAGGCCTTGCCGACCTGGCCCATCCGGTCGTCGGGCACGCCGATGACGGCGGCCTGGGCCACCGCGGGATGTTCGAGCAGGAAGCCCTCGATCTCGGCGGGGTAGGCGTTGAAGCCGCCGACGATGAACATGTCCTTCTTGCGTCCGACGATCCGCAGCCGGCCCTCCTCGTCGAGCTCGCCCAGATCGCCGGTGTGCAGCCAGCCGTCGGGGTCGATGGCCTCGGCGGTGGCCGCGGGGTCGTCGAGGTAGCCGCGCATCACCGCGTAGCCGCGCACCAGTACCTCGCCGTCGTCGGCGATGCGCACCTCGATGCCTTCGCACGGCCGGCCCACCGTCGTGGCGACGGCCTCGTACGGGTCGCCCGGCCGGGACGCGGACACGGTGCCCGCTTCGGTGAGGCCGTAGCCCGTCATCAGGTGGCGGAAGGGGAGTTCGGTGGTGACACGGCGCACGAGCTCGACGGGGATGTCGGCGGAGCCGGTGACCGCGACGCGCAGCGAGGACAGGTCGCGTCCCGGCGGGGCCTGGAGCAGCGAGTGGTAGAGGGTGGGCGGCCCGGGCAGGACCGTCACGCGCTCGCGTTCGACCAGGTCGAGCACCACGTCCGTGTCGAACACGGGGACCGGCAGCATCGTGGCGCCGCGCAGGAACGAGGCCACGAGGCCCGCCTTGTAGCCGAAGATGTGAAAGTACGGGTTGACCATGAGGTAGCGGTCGCCCTGCCGCAGCCCGGCCAGCTCGCACCACTCGTCGTACAGGCGCAGTGTCTGCCCGTGGGTGGTCATGACGCCTTTGGGGCGGCCCGTGGTGCCCGAGGTGAAGACGATGTCGGCGATGTCGTCCTCGTCCACCTCGCGTTCGAACGCGCTGCCCGAGGCGAGGAATCCGGACGTCACGTCGATCACCGGGACGCCCTCGGGTCCGGTGAACTCCCGGTCCAGGAAGCCGTTCTGGACCAGTACCGCCTTGGCTCCGCTGCGGCGCACGATGTCGTGCGCCTCGGCGTCCTTGAACCGGGTGTTCACCGGTACGAGGACGCCCCCGGCGGCCGTGAGACCGAAGGCCGCGACGATCCACGCGGCCGAGTTGGGCGCCCACAGCGCCACCCGGTCGCCCTTGCGGATGCCGAGTTCGCCTGCGTAGGCACCCGCGGCGACCCGGATCCGCTCGGCGAGTTCACGGAACGTGAGGCGCAGCTCACCGTCGACGACGGCCTCCGCGTCGCCGAACCGGTCGGCGGCGCTGAGTGCCATCTCGGGGATGCTGCGCCACTTCAGAGTGCCGGCGGCACTCATGGGGCCATCAGGCGGGCCAGGTTGCCACCCATCACCTTCGCCTTGTCGGTGTCGTCGAGCTTGCCGAGGACGTCCACGTACGTGACAGGGTCAGCAAGACCCTCCGGGTGCGGGTAGTCGGAGCCGAACAGGACGCGTTCGATGCCGATGAGGTCGCCGAGGGCGGCCATGTCCTCCTCCCAGAACGGGCTGATGTGGATGTGCCGCTTGAAGACCTCGACCGGGTTCTCCTGGAACTCGTGCGGCATCTTCTTGTACACATCGCGAAGACGGCTCAGCACCGGCTCCACCCAGGAGGCGCCCTGCTCGATCACCGCGACCTTCAGCTCGGGGAAGCGGGAGAGCATGCCGTGGCAGATCATCGAGGCCACGGCGTCCTCGATGGGGCGCCATTCGGCGATCTGCCGGAACGCGTTGGGCTTGAAGGGCAGGAACTCGCGGGTGCCGCCCTCCCAGTCGTTGGCGTAGTTGGAGTAGCCGCTGTCGGAGGAGTGGAAGGTGACGAGCACCCCGAGCTCCTGCACGCGCTTCCAGAACGGGTCGAACTCGGGCAGCGCGAAGGAGCGGGTGACACCGCCCGGGCCCGGCACGGGCGCGGGGCGGACGAGGATCGCGCGGGCGCCGCGCTCCACCACCCAGTTCAGCTCCTCGATCGCCTTGTCCACGTACGGCAGGGTGATCACGGGCACTGTAAAGATGCGGTCCTTGTAGACGAAGCCCCAGGTTTCGTGGAGCCACTCGTTGAGCGCGTGGATGACCGCGTGGATCAGCTCCGGGTCGTCCTTCATCCGCTCCTCGATGAGGCTCGCGAGCGTGGGGAACATCAGGGAGCGCTGGATGCCGAGGTCGTCGAGGAGCTGCAGCCGCGGCCCCGGTTCACGGAAGGCCGGGATGGAACGCATCGGTTCACCGAAGATCTCCCGGCGGGTCTTGCCGTCGGGGTTGCCGAACCTGAAGTACTCCTCCATCGCTCCCGGCCGGGCGACGACGTCGAAGGTCGGGTTCGGGATGTACTCGCTGATCTGGCCGCGGATCGCGATCTTCGTGCGGCCGCGGACATCGACGTACTCGATCGCCCCGTCGTACTGCTTGGGGAGGTACCTGGTCAGCGCCTCCCGGGTCTCGTAGAGGTGGTTGTCCGCGTCGAAGAGCGGATAGGGCAGGGTGCGGGAAGACATGGAATCCTCCTTAGCGACTTTTGAGAATAGTATTCTCACCGAGAGATCAAGGCAATGTCCCTACGGGGCAATGTCCCTACGGAGAACGAACTTCTTGACCTTGCCGCTGGCGGTGCGCGGGAACTCGTCGACCGTGTGCACCTCCTCGGGCCACTTCTGGCGGGCCATCCCGGCGTTCTCGAAGTGCGCGCGCAACTCCGCCAGATCCGGGGCCTGTCGGCCGGGCAGCATGCGCAGCACCGCCGCCGCGTGCTCACCCAGCCGGGCGTCGGGGGCGGCGACCACGGCGGCCTCGGCCACTCCGGGCATGCCGAGCAGCACCTCCTCGACCTCCAGGGCGCCGATGTTCTCGCCGCCGCGGATGATGACGTCGGACTTCCGGTCGGTGATCGACAGGAAGCCGTCCGCGTCGAGGACGCCGATGTCACCGGTCCGGTACCAGCCGTCGGCGTCGAAACACGACTTGGTCAGTTCGGGATCGGTGTAGCCGAGGCAGAGGTCGGGTCCGCGGGTGAGGATCTCGCCGTCCTCGTCGAGCCGCAGCTCCACACCGTCGAGCGGTGCGCCGTCCGTGTGCAGCCGAAGGCGGGCGGGGCCGTCGTGCGGGGCCCAGGTGACGGAGGGGTGCTCGGTCGAGCCGTAGGAGCGGAACGCTGTGATCCCGAGGCCCTCCAGACGGGTCGTCACGGCGGACGGGACGGTGGAGCCGCCGAGCCCCGCGTACTTGAGTCTGGCCACATGCTCCGGGGTGCAGTCCGGGTGGTCGAGCAGGCTCGTCATGTAGTAGGTCGCTCCCCCGCCCACGACCAGGTTCTCGCGTGCCATGAGGTCCAGCGCCTGCGCCGGGTCCCATACGTCGCCGAGGTTGACGGGCGAGCCGTCGAGCACCGGTATCAGGAACGCGTTGATCATCCCGATGAAGTGGCCGACCGGGGCCACGGTGAACTGCCTGCCTCGGTCCGGCGGGTAGGCCGCCGACAGCTGGCGCGTCTCGCACACCAGGGTCTGGTGGCTGTGCACCACGCCCTTCGGGTCGCGGGTGGTCCCGGAGGTGAAGGCGATCAGGGCGGGCGCCGCCGGGTCGACGGGCAGGGTGCCGGCCATCGGTTCGTCGGCGAGCAGCTCGTCGAAGTCGCGCCCGACGACCCCCACGATCGGTACGTCGGCGCTGAGTTCGGGCCTGAACTCCTGGTGGCCGAAGCGTTCGGCGGCGAAGAAGGCGCTCGGCCGGGTGGAGCGCAGTATGTAGCCGACCTCCTTGGGCCCGTAGAAGTGCACGATGGGCACGACGACCGCACCGAGGAGCGCCGAGGCCCAGAACACGGCCGCCGCCTCCATCCAGTTGGGCAGCTGGAACGCGATGGTGTCGCCGGGCCCGACGCCGCGCTCACGCAGCCCGGCCGCGAGCCGGCGGGCCGTTCGCTCCACGTCACCGAAGGTGCCGGACCAGGGGCGTACCCGCGAGTGCACACGGAACTCGGCGTCGGGGCAAGCCCGCAGACGCTCCGTCAGGAGTTCTCCGAGGGTCTCGCGGGTCCACAGCCCCGTCGCCTCATAACGCTGGGCCAGCTCCGGCGGGATCGTCCTGAGCGCGGTGACCGGGATCGTCGGCATGGGAAGAACCAACCTCCTCGTGAGATGCTCACCAATGCATGAGAATTGAACTCTCTCAGACTGAGAAGGCGAGATCCATACATCGCGCACGACGTGATCGGGCTCGCCGGCGCGACGGCAGCGGCGGACAGCGGCGGACAGCAGGATGACACCGGCCGGGACGGCGGTCCTGGTCCGCTCAGCGCGACAGAGCCTGCGATATTAACATTCTCTCTCTACGAGAGTACTGTTTCCGGCATGACGGAGCCGAGCCGCACGTATCGCGTCGTCCAGTGGGCGACCGGCAACATCGGGAGTCGTACGCTGCGCGGGACCGCCGAGCATCCCTGGCTCGATCTGGTCGGCGTCCTCGTGCACAGCGCGGCGAAGGCGGGCCTGGACGCGGGTGAGTTGGGCGGCTGTGCGCCGCTCGGCGTCCGCGCCACGACCGAACTCGACGACGTCCTCGCCCTGAAGCCGGACTGCGTGCTGTACGCGCCGCTCGAACTCGACGCGGACGCCGTGTGCGCACTCTTGGCCGCCGGGATCAACGTCGTCTCCACGCGCACCGACTTCCACCACCCTGCCGCCATGGACCAGGCCCTGCGCAGCCGTGTCGAGGCGGCCTGCGACGAGGGCGGCAGCAGCATCCACAGCACCGGCAGCAGCCCCGGCTTCGTGACGGAGGCCCTGCCGCTCGTGCTCGCGTCCATGCAGCGGCGCCTCGAAGGGATACTGGTCGACGAGTTCGCCGATCTGTCGCAGCGTCCGTCGCCGGAGCTTCTCTTCGAGGTGATGGGCTTCGGCAGCCGGCAGGAGGAGTTCGACGAGCCGCGGCTGGCCAACTTGCGGGCGAGCTTCGCGCCGTCGCTGCGCGTGGTCGCCGACGCGCTGGGGCTGCCCGTCGAACGTTGCGAGACACACGGCGAGTTCGCGTACGCGCGCTCCCGGACCACGATCGCCGCCGGGGTGCTCGACGCGGGGACGGTCGCCGCTCAACGCGTCACGGTCGCCTGGACCCGCGCGGGCCGGCCTGTCCTGCGGTTCCGGGCGACCTGGTACTGCACCGAGGACCTGGACCGCGACTGGGAACTGCGCGACAACGGATGGCGGTTGACCGTCGACGGCGACGCCCCGCTCGAAGTGTCCATCCGCTTCCCGATAGCTCCCGAGAACCGGGCTGCCACCTACCCCTCGTACACCGCCAACCGCGCGGTCAACGCGGTGCCCTGGGTCTGCGCGGCTCCGGCCGGGATCCTGACGACGGCGGACCTGCCGCACCTGGTGTCACCCTTCGCCTGAGCGCGCGGGCCACCGGCTGCGGGCCGCGGGCCGCCCGTACGGGGCGGGGAGACCCCACCCGTGCGTCGAGCCGCTCGTGTGGGTAAGCCCCCGACGGACCCGCCAACGGGTCGGCACAGGCGGCAGATCCGCACAGAACCGGAGGATGTGTGACGATGCGATTCCTGTTCCACTACCCGGAGGCGCACGGGCCGGACGCCGACCTGCTGGATGCCGGCCGGCTGACCGAAGTCGCCCGCGCCGCCGAGGAGTTCGGCTTCTCCGGCCTCTCCTTCAGTGAGCATCCGGCGCCCGGGGCGCGCTGGCTGACGCACGGCGGCCACCAGACCCTGGACCCGTTCGTCGCGCTTGGTCACGCCGCCGCCGTGACCACCCGGCTGCGGCTTCTCACGTATCTGGCCGTCGCCCCGTACCGCAACCCTCTGCTGCTCGCCAAGCAGGCGGCCACCCTCGACCGCCTCTCCGGCGGGCGGCTGATCCTGGGGCTCGGGGCCGGGTACCTCAAGGGCGAATACCACGCTCTGGGCGTCGACTTCGAGGAGCGCAACGTCCTGTTCGACGAGGTCCTGGACGTGCTGCCGCTGCACTGGAGCGGTGAGCCGTTCAGTTACGAGGGCCGGCACTTCAGCGCCCGTGACGTGGTCGCTCTGCCGCGTCCCGCGCAGCGGCCGATCCCGATCTGGATCGGTGGCAACTCACGTCTGAGCCGACGCCGGGCCGCGCAGCGGGCGCAGGGGTGGATGCCGATGTCGGGCGGCGCGGAACTCAGCGCCACCGCACGGACCCCCGCACTCGGCCCGCTGCCCGAACTCGCCCGATCCATCGGCGAGTTGAGGGAAGCTGCAGCGACGGCGGGACGCGATGACGCTGTCGTCGACGTGCTGTACTCCTACTCCTCCCACGAGGACGGACTGACGGATCCGACCGTCGACGCGGACCGCCACCGGGAGGCGTTCGCCGGGCTGGAGAAGGCCGGGGTGACGTGGACGGTCGTGTCGTGTCCGCACCGGTCGGAGACCGCGACCCTGGAATTCCTGGAGTCGTTCGGCACGAGGTACGCACGCTGAGCGGAGCCCAGGCGCAGGTCCGGGAGCGGTTCGTCCGGGCCGGGCGTCGGCCGGCTCACCAGGCGGCTGCCCGGTGAGCCGGCTCCTGCGCGGGCCGCGAGGAATCCGGATCACGGGAGGGGGCGTTCGTCACCCGCGTCGAGGAAGTCGGTCACGAGCCGACGGGCGTACGCGGCGTCGAGTCCGGCCGGGCGGAAGAGGATGCGGTACATCATGGGGGCGACCACGCGGTCCATCGCCGTCTCGACGTCGGGAGTGTCCTCCTCGCGGCCGATCGCGCGGGCGAGCATGACGCCGACCTGTTCGGCCGCGTAGGCCGAGCACTGACCCGCGTTGCTGCCGTCCGGGTCGCCGAGCAGGGCGTCACGGATGTAGGCGCGGCCGGAGGGGGACGACATCTCGTCGAGGAACTGTTCGGCCCAGGCCGTCAGGTCGGACAGCAGGTCGCCGTGGTTCTCCGGCTCGGTGTCGGGCCGCAGGCGCTCCACCGCGACGTCCGACAGCAGCTCCTGAAGGTCACCCCAGCGGCGGTAGATCGTCGAGGGGGTGACTCCGGCGCGCTGGGCGACCAGCGGGACGGTCACCGCGTCGCGGCCCCGCTCCGACAGGATTTCGCGGACAGCGGTATGCACCGAAGCCTGGACCCGTGCACTGCGCCCGCCGGGGCGCACCATCGGCTTACGACTCATGACTCCACCTTAAAGCACGGTTTTTGCGTTTAGGAGGAGCATGTCGGCCAGGGAGGACAGGCACACGGAGGCGTCGGGACCCCCATAAAAGCTAACAGTTTGCTTTAACCCGGCCAGCGGGCCTACGGTCGAGCTAAAGCGAATATGTTGCATTTACGGAAGGGGTCCTATGCCTGGCGTCATCTCCGACGCACCCGCGCACGTCGCTCACCAGGCCACCCGCACCTGTACCCGTACCCGTACCCGTATGAAGAGGCGAACGGCTTCTTTCGCCCTCGACGTGTCGATACTCGCGGCCCTCCTGGCCGCGTCCAGCGCTCCGACCCCGCTCTACCCTCTCTACCAGGACCAGTGGGGTCTCTCCGCGCTCGCCGTCACCGTGGTCTTCAGCGCGTACGCCCTGGCCCTGTTGCCGGCCCTGCTCACCACCGGAGCGCTCTCCGACCACCTGGGGCGACGCCCCGTCCTGGCAGGCGCCCTCCTCATGGCAGCCGCCTCCATGGTCCTCCTGGCCTCAGCGGACGGCGCGGGCTCCCTGACCATCGCCCGGGTCCTGCAAGGAGCGGCCACCGGCGCGGCCACCAGCGCCGCGGGTGCGGCGCTCGTCGACCTGGAGAACCCCCGGCGCCCGGGCCGGTCCGCCCTGGCCAACAGCGTCACCCCGGTCGCCGGCATGGCCACCGGCGTGCTCGTCTCCACCCTGCTCGTCCGTTTCGCCCCCGCCCCCACTGCCACCGTCTACGTACTGCTGGCGGCGTTGTTTCTCGCCCAGGCGATCGCGGCCACCTTCACCACGGAGACGGCCCACCGCCACACGGGAGCGCTGCGGTCGCTGCACCCGCGGGTCAGCGTCCCGCCCCCGGCCCGCCGCGCCCTGCTGGCCGCGGGCGCCGCTGTCGGCACCGTCTGGGCGCTGGGCGGCTTCTACTCCTCCCTCGGCCCGGCCCTCGTACACCTGGTGGCCCCCGACGCCCCGCAAGCAGCCCGCGGCATGGTCTTCTTCACCCTCAGCGCCACGGCCGCGCTCACCGTATGGGCGCTGCGGCGCAGGCCGCCCCGCGCCACGGCGATCGGCGGCTGCCTGTCCGTCCTGCCCGCCGCGGCCCTGACCCTGAGCGGTCTGCACGGCGCCGGGCTGCCCGCTGTCTACGGCGGCGCGGTGCTGGCCGGCATCGCCTTCGGCGCCGTTTCCCAGGGGGCACTGCGTATGCTCCTCGGCTCGCTCGACGAGCGGGACCGCGCCGCGACACTGGCCGCCTACTACATCCTCAGCTACCTCTCCATGAGCCTGCCCGCCGTCGCCGCGGGCGCCGCCACCCAGCGCTACGGGCTGGGGACCACCTCACACGCGTACGTCATCGCCGCCGCGCTCCTCGCCCTGGCGGCCCTGGTGGCACTCACCGCGTCACGACGAGAACAAGGGAAACGACACACCATGCACACCTCACCCGCCGCCAACCCCAACCCTTCCTGGACCGTGGGAGGCGTCACCGTCCACCGCATCGACGAAGCCGCCCTGCCGCCCGCGACCGGGCCCTGGCTGCTGCCCGACGCCACCCCCGAGGTGGTGACCGCCCAGGACTGGCTGCACCCCCACTTCGCCGGCCAGGACGGGACTCTGCACATCGACAGCCACAGCTTCGCGTTCGTCGTGAACGGGCTGCGCGTTCTCGTCGACACCGGCATCGGCAACGGCAAGGCGCGGGCCAACCCGGCCTGGCACAACCTGCGGACCGACTTCCTGGAGCACCTCACCGCCGCCGGTTTCCCCCCGGACTCCGTCGACCTGGTGATCCTCACTCACCTGCACGCCGATCACGTCGGCTGGAACACACGGCAGGTGAACGGCGAATGGGTCCCCACCTTCCCCAACGCCCGCCACCTCACCTCCCGCGCCGAGCGGGAGTTCTGGGCCACGTACGACATGGAGGAGGCACGCGAACAGATGTTCCGCGACTCCGTGATCCCGGTCGAACAGGCGGGTCTGCTGAGCACGGTCGATGTCCCGCACAAGGGGGCCGAGATCTCCCCCGGCCTGCGCCTGATCCCGACACCCGGTCACACCCCCGGCCACGTCGCCGTGGAACTGACCAGCCAGGGGGAGACGGCGCTGATCTCCGGCGACTGCGTCCACCACCCCGTCCAGCTCGCCCACCCCGTCATCGGCGCCTGCGTCGACATCGACCCGCGGCAGTCCGAAGCCACCCGCCGCGAGCTGCTCGGCTCCCTCGCGGGCACGGACACCCTCCTCCTCGGCACCCACTTCGCACCGCCCACCGCCGGCCGCGTGGTCGCGCACGGGGACGCCTACCGGCTGGAGCCCGTCCCAAGCTCGTGAGACAGCGAGAGGTGTCCCCTGAATGAGACATACGGGCGAGCGATCATGCCTGTTTGATGTGCTCCTTCATCTCTTCGAGTCGGGTCAGGACCGGATAGCCGTCCACGCTCAGCGCGTTGCCGTGCCCGGTCTGATGGATGTCGAACGCCGACTGCAACGCCGAGTAGAAGCCCTGCACATCGAGTGTCTGGTTCACCGCCCGCTTGGCCTGCCGCAGCCCGAACGCCGGCATCCGCGCGATGCGCTCCGCCAGCTCCCGCGTCGCCGCGTCCAACTCCCCCAGCGGGACCACCCTGTTCACCATCCCGACCTGCTCCGCCTCCGTCGCCGTCAGTGCCCGTCCGGTGAACAGGATCTCCTTCGCCTTGCGCGCACCCAACTCCCATGTGTGACCGTGGTACTCCACCCCACCGATCCCCATCCGCACCACCGGATCCGAGAACTCCGCGTTCTCCGCCGCGACGATCAGATCGCACGGCCAGCACAGCATCAGCCCCGCTGCTATGCACTTGCCCTGCACCGCCGCGATCGACGGCTTGGGCACGTTCCGCCACCGCAGCGAATAGCCCAAGTAGCGCCGCGCCTCGGTGTTGTTGATCCACTCCAGAGTCAGGTCCTTCGGTGCCGGCCAGCGGTCCTTGAGGTCGTGGCCGGCCGAGAAGTGCTTTCCGTTGGCGCGCAGCACGATCACCCGCACCGCGTCGTCCTCGGCAGCGCGCGTCCAGGCGGCGTCGAGTTCATCGAGCAGCGCCATCGTCTGGGCGTTGGCCGCCTCGGGGCGGTTGAGCGTGATGGCGGCGATGCCGTCGCTCACCTCGTACAGGATCTGGTCCATGGGCGTCCTCACTTCGATACGGGCGATCTCGTGGCACATGGGATTCCCCGGCATGGGGAGTGTCATCCTGGCCGTCCGGCCGCAGCCGGTGCTCGCTCAGCCGCGCGGCAGGCCGAGCACCCGCTGGGCGATGATGCCGCGCTGGATCTCGGACGTACCGCCCGCGATGGTGCCGCTGAAGCTGCGCGCGTAGCGGTGGAACCAGCCGGCGGAGGCGTCGTCGTAGCCCATGTGGTAGTACGGCGCGGTACGCGCGGGGTGGATGAGCCCCTCGGGCCCGGCTGCCTCAAGGGCCCGGTCCAGCGCCTCCTGCAAGGCCTCCGAGCCGAGCACCTTCAGCACGGACAGCGAGGGTACGTCCGTCTCACCGCGGGCGGCGCGGGCCAGTGCGGCCACCCCGAGCAGGGTCAGTGCCTGCCGGTCCATGACCAGGGTGGCGTACCAGTCCTTCTCCAGCGGTGTGGAGGGGCGGAAGTCCCGCAGCAGATCGGTCATCCGCTCGGCGTCGCCCAGCCACATCAGGGTGCGCTCGTGGCCGAGCGAGCCGTTGGCCACGCGCCAGCCCTCGTTGAGCGGGCCGACGAGGTTCTCGGCGGGAACCCGCACGTCCTCGAAGAAGACCTCGTTGAAGTCCTTGTCCTCCGGGCTGGTGTAGGAGGCGAAGGGGCGCCGGGTCACACCTGGGGTGTCGGTGGGGATCAGCAGCACGCTGATCCCTTTGTGCTTGGGGGCGTCGGGGTCGGTGCGTACGAAGGTGAGCAGGACGTCGGCGTCGTGGGCGCCGGAGGTCCACACCTTCTGACCGTTGACCTTGAAGTGGGTGCCGTCGTCGGAGAGTTGGGCGCGGGTACGCAGCGAGGCGAGGTCGCTTCCCGCGCCGGGCTCGCTCATGCCGAGGGCCGCGGTGATCTCCGCTCGCAGGATCGGCACGGCCCAGCGGTGCTGCTGCTCGCCGGTGCCGAAGGAGAGCAGGGAGGCGGCGATGATGCCGACGCCCTGCGGGTTGAAGCTGTGGAAGATACGGCGTCGGCCGAGCTCCTCCAGGTGCACGTACTGCTGCACCACGGTGGCGTTGCGCCCGCCGAACTCGGGTGGGTTTCCGGGCAGCAGCCAGCCCGCGTCGAACTGGGTTCGCTGCCAGCGGCGGGCCCACTCGGGCAGGTGGCTGGAGGAGCGGGAGCGTTCGACGGCCTCGGCCTCGGTCGGCAGATGCGCGTCCAGGAACGCCGCGAACTCGGCCCGGAAGGAGTCGACTTCGTCGTCAAAGGTCAGTCGCATGGCCGTCCCTCACGATGTCGGCGATGCGGGCCCGGTGCTCGGCCGCTCCGCCGAGCAGCAGTTCGCCGGCCTTGGCCCGCTTGAGCGCGAACTGCAGATCGTTCTCCCAGGTGCTCCCCATCGCCCCGAACAGCTGGACGCCGTGCCGGAACACCAGGGCCTGGCACTCCCCCGCCGACGCCTTGGCCATGGCCGCGGCCAGGTGGCGACGCGGGTCGTCGGCCGCGATCGTCATCATCGCGAAGTAGGCCAGCGCACGGGCCCGTTCGATCGCCACGTGCATGTCGGCCGCCTTGTGCTGGACGGCCTGGAAGGAACCGATCGGAGCGTCGAACTGGCGGCGGCCCCGGACGTGTTCAAGGGTCAGGTCGAGGATCCGGCGGCACGCGCCGACCATCGTCATCGCCAGTCCGGCGAGCGCCAGGTGGTGGGCGCGCTCCGGGTCGGCCGTGCTGCGCGCGTCCTCACCGACCCGCACTCCGTCGAACGTCACCTCGGCGACGTGCAGCAGTGGGTCGAACACCGGCAAGGGGGTGACGGTGACCCGATCGGCGGGCACCACGAAGACGCCCTCGCCGGTGACGACGGCGAACCGCTCCGCCCGGTCTCCGTCGAGCACGTACCTGCCGGTGCCGGTGAGGGTCACGGCGCCTTCGGCCCGGGAGGCGTCCACCCCGGTGAAGACCGCGGTGCCGCACTGCCCGTCTCCCGCCGCCGCAGGGGCGAGCGGGGCGAACTGGGTCATGGTCGCCAGGTACGGCGTCGGATCGACCGCGTGCCCCAACTCCTCAAGGACGATGCCGAGTTCGACGGCGTCCGACGGATCGGTGAACTCGGTCCAGCCCAGCTTCCGATAGGTGCGCCACAGCGGCGCGGGATCGATCCCGTCGTCCGAGACCGACCGGACGAGGGCGGGCGTGCACTCCTTGGAGACGGCCTCCCGGACGGTCCGTTGCCACAGTCGCTGATCCGGGTCGAACTCGAAGAGCATCTCGGCCTCCCTGCCTGCGCTCCCTCACACATCCAGGGAGAATATCATTCTCACTGAACGGAAGTAATGGTCTCGCACTGCCGATCGCCCGTTAGCCGCCCATTGGCCGCCCGCCTGCGTGTGCAAGCGGTCGCCGGCCTTCATACCCGCTTCTCCTTGCGCCTGGTGCGGGCGATACGGGGACGAAGAGCGGCCGTCGAGCGGCCCTTGAGCGCGGAGAGCCACACACCGCTGCCGTAGGCGAGGTCGTCGAGACGGCGGGCGGCGGCGTAGCGGACGGGGTCGAGCCGGGTGGGGGCCGAGCGCCGGTCGAGTGATTCCAGGGCGATGTCGGTGACCGCCGCGACGGCCGTGGCCCGGCGCAGCCGTCGCGATGCCATACAGCCCACGACCGTCAGCGGCCACCAGTGCCGGGTCAGCAGGGCCGCGCCCTGGGTGAAGGACGACACGGCGCCCAGGCCGGTGAGGCGGGCGGCGTGCCACCACGGGCGCTCGATGCCCTTCAGCCTGGCGGCGTTGCGGGCGGTGGCGACGGCTGCGACGCCCCCGGCGACCGGCAGGGACCAGCGGCGCTGCGCGAGCAGGGCGACGAGGAGCGCCGCGCTCCACGGCGCGAGCACGGCGGGGGCGATGTTGGCCGGGTGGCGCCGGGCGAGGGGGTGGGCGCCGGTGCCGTAGACGGCCTTGCGCCGGAACCAGTCGGCGAGATCGACCCGATGTTCGTGGGCGGCCCGCACGGAGGGTTCGTAGCGGATGCGTCCGCCGGCCGCGATCAGCCGCCAGCACAGATCGACGTCCTCGCCCACGCGCATCGTGGCGTCGAATCCGCCCGCGTCGGCGAGCACTTCGGTACGCAGCACCATGCAGGCGCTGGGCACCCAGGAGACGGGGGTGCCGGGGCGGACGGCGGCCGGGTGACCGCCCAGGTCGAGCGAGGAGCGGGCGTTCTCGTAGCGGCCGAGCCAGCGGTCGGAGCCGGCGCCCGGCAGTCCGGTGATCCGGGGCACGGACATCACGACGCCGGGGTCGGCGAAGTGCCGCAGCAGCGTGGGCACCGTGTCGGGCGCGAGCACGATGTCGGAGTCGACACAGGCCACGTACGGCGTGCTGACCGCGCGCAGCCCGGCGTTGCGGGCGCCCGCCGGGCCGAGGTTGTCGGCGAGCGGGATCACGCGGGCGCCGTGGCGCGCGGCGACGGCGGCGACGCGGTCGGGGTGGTGCGAGGCGTCGTCGACGACGATCACCGGGTCGTCCGTCGCGGCCCGGATGCTCGTCAGGAGCCGGTCGAGCTGCTCGGGACGGTCGCGGACCGGGATGACGTAACTGCACACCGGGGCGCCGCCGTCGACCGTGTCGGGCACGGGTGGCAGGGCGGTGACGACGGGGTGGGCGATGCCGGTGTCGAGCAGCCGGCCGGCGAGGACGGCGCCCGCCCGGCCGCGTACACGCAGTGTGCGCGCGGCCAGCAGCCGGCGGGCCCGTGGGGTCAGCCGCAGCAGGCGGGTCGGATGCCCGCCGAGGAGCGCGCGCCCGCCGTCGAGGACGCGGGTGTGCCGGTCGAGGGTGACGACATAGCCGTACGGGAGTGTCACGCCTCCCCCGCTCCCTGCCTGGCGGCCGTGCGGGACGGGTCGGCGAGGCGGCCCCGGGAGTCCGCGAGGTCGGCGGTGACGAGGCGTACGGCCCTCGACACCATCATCTCGACCAGGGCGCGCCCCTCCTCGGCGGTGGCGCCGGCCGGGTCGCCGAGGACGCCGTTCGGGGAGACGGCCCGCACGCCGTGGGCCATGAGGAGGGGCAGCAGTTCGGGCAGGGGGCGCGTGTCGCCGGGGGCCGCCTCGGACATCCGTACGTCGTCCGGGGCGAGGTGCAGCATGACGGAGGTCTCGGTGCGGCCCGCGTGGGCGTCGCCGCCGGGTGGGTCGCAGCCGAGCCAGGACACGTCGTGCCCCTCGTCGCGGAGTTGGGCGCAGGCCGCGTCCAGGGAGGCGACGTTGCCGCCGTGACCGTTGACGAACACGACACGGCCCGCCCACAGGGACAGTGACCGTACCGTCTCCACCAGGACGGCCCGCAGCGCCTCGTGGCCGATGGAGAGGGTGCCGGGGAAACCGGCGTGCTCACCGCTCGCGCCGTAGGCGATGGTGGGCGCCAACACACCTTCGCGACCGGGGAGTTGACTCAGCGTCGCGCGTGCCACGGATGCGGCGACCGTGCTGTCCGTGTGGAGGGGCAGATGCGGCCCGTGCTGTTCGGTGGAGCCGACGGGTACGAGGACCAGGGCGCTCTCGGGCACCGTCGGCCACACCCTGCGCGCCAGTTCCACCGGTTCAGCGCGGGGCACGCGGCACGCCGAGGGTGCGGGTGAAGCCGTCCGGGATCACCAGGTCGTCGGGGCCGAGGTCGTGGACGGACGCGTGTCCCAGGCCGAGCACGGCGGAGTCGAGGCCGCCGCGCAGGATGTCCAGGACGTTCTCCACGCCTGCCTGCCCGTTCGCGGCCAGACCCCACAGGTAGGCGCGGCCGACGAGGACGGCGCGGGCGCCGAGGGCGAGGGCCTTGGCGACGTCGCCGCCGCGCCGGACGCCGCCGTCCAGAAGCACCTCGATCTCATGACCGACCGCCTCGGCGATGGACGGCAGCAGCCGGATCGTCGCGGGGGTCGTGTCCAGGTTGTTGCCGCCGTGGTTGGAGACCGAGATACCGGCGACTCCCGCGTCGACGGCCCGCTTGGCGTCGTCGACCCGTGACACTCCCTTGAGCAGGAGCGGGCCGCCCCACTCCGTGCGCAGCCACTTCACATCGTCCCAGGTGGGCGGCGGCGTCTGCATCCACTCGCCGTAGGCGCCGAAGAAGGTGGGCGCGGCGCCGCCCGGCTCCTGGAGGTTGGGGGCGGTGAGGTCGGGGATGCGCCGCGCCCGGGCGAACGCCAGGAGCCAGCGCGGGTGCGGCAGCACGTCCGGCGCGAACCGCAGCGCCGTCCTGACGTCGACGCGCTCCGGGACGGGCGGGCTGCCCCAGTCACGGCCGTTGGAGAACGACCAGTCCAGGGTGACGATGAGCGCCTTGGCTCCGGCGGCCCTGGCCCGCTCCATGCGCTGGACCATGAGGTCGCGGGTGCCCATCCAGTACATCTGGTAGAAGGTGCTCGCGCCGGTCCCGACGACCTCCTCGACGGGCTTGCTCGCGAACGAGCTGAGGCCCATGACCACACCCCGGTTCGCGGCGGCGCGGGCGACGGCCACCTCGCCGTCGGGGTGGACCGCCTGCACTCCGGTGGGTGAGATGAGGACCGGCATCGAGGACTCCACGCCGAGCACGGTCGTGGACAGGTTCCGTTCGGCCTGGTGGCCCACCACCCTTGGGGCGAAGCCGAGTTCGGCGAACGCGCCGATGTTGTCGGCGATGGTGCGGCCACGCTCGGAGCCGGCCACGAGGGAGCCGTAGACCGTGCTCGGCAGATACTTCTTCGCGCGGCGCTGCGCTTCCGCGACGGTTTCGAACCAGGGGTTTCTTCCCATGAGGCGGCTCTTTCTCGATCAGGTCTTTCTCGATCAGGGGCGGCCGAGACCTACGACCGGCCGGCCGGGGCCGTACGTCGAGGCAGGGCCGTACGTCGAGGCAGGGCTCTACGTCGAGACAGCGCCCCGCGTCAGGTCCAGGCCCGCCAGGGGGTCCTCGTGGCAGTCGGCGACCGGCGGCCGGTCGAGGTCGGGGCGCCGGGTGAGGACGAGGTCGACGGGACCGGTGCCGGTGCCGGTACGGGCGGCGCGGGGCGATGTGCGGTGGGAGTGGTCGCCGGACGGTTTGGGCACGGTGTCGCCGCGCTCGGCGAGCAGCCGCTCGCCGTGGCCCTGAACACACTCCGGGTCGGGGCCGTCCAGCGGCAGTCCGGTGAAGAACTTGGCGGCCATGCAGCCGCCCTTGCAGGTGTCGTAGAACGCGCAGGAGGTGCAGGCCCCGCCCTGCTGCGGCTCGCGCAGCCGCCGGAACAGCGGTGCCTCTCGCCATACGTCCTTGAAGCCGCCGAGGTCGCGGACGCTGCCCGCGAGGAACTCGTCGTGGATGGCGAACGGGCAGGCGTACACGTCACCGACCGGGTCGATCAGGCACACCACACGGCCCGCTCCGCACAGGTTGAGCCCGGGCAGGGCCTGTCCGTAGGCGGACAGGTGGAAGAAGGAGTCGCCGGTGAGGACCTGCTCGCCGTGCGCCAACAGCCAGTCGTAGAGCTGTCGTTGCTGCTCGGGCAGTGGATGCAGGTCGTCCCACACGTCGGCGCCCCGGCCGGAGGGGCGAAGACGTGTCAGCCGCAACTGGGCGCCGTACCGGTCGGCGAGGACCTTGAAGTCGTCCAGCTGCGGGATGTTGTGCCGGGTGCAGACGACGGAGAGTTTGAAGTTCTTCATGCCCGCGTCGGCGAGGTGCCCCATGGCACGCAGCGCGATGTCGTACGAACCGTCCCCGCGCACCGCGTCGTTGACCTCGGTGGTCGCGCCGTCGAGGGAGATCTGTACGTCGACGTAGTCGTTCGCGGCGAGTCGCCGGGCCACGTCCGGGGTGATGCGCACGCCGTTGGTGGAGAACTTGACGCCGACGCGGTGGGCGGTGGCGTAGTCGAGCAGCTCGAAGAAGTCGGGGCGGACGGTGGGTTCGCCGCCGCCGATGTTGACGTAGAAGACCTGCATGGCCTCCAGTTCGTCGATGACGGCCTTGGCCTCGGCGGTCGTCAGCTCGCGCGGGTCGCGCCGTCCCGAGCTGGACAGACAGTGGCTGCAGGACAGGTTGCAGGCGTAGGTGAGTTCCCAGGTGAGGCAGATCGGGGCGTCCAGACCGAGCTCGAAGAGGTCCACGAGACGCTCAGCGGGCTTGGTCCGCACGGGAGTTGAGGTCGTTGAGGTCATGGGGTCGGTGTCCTTTCGACCAGCATCGACGACCGGGCCAGGGTCGCCAGGGACCGCGCGTAGCGCGCCGCGTCCTCGTCGTCGGCTCCGGCGGCCGTGCAGGCGGCGCGTGCGGTGGGCGCCGTCGCGAGTGCCTGGACGACCGCGAGCAGACCGCGGTCCTTGAGGAAGGACAGCTTGCGGGTGCCGAAGTGATAGAGCAGCGCGCCGAAGGGTTCCGGTCGGACCGAGACCTGCGGGTGCAGGTCCCAGGCGCGGTCCAGGTCGAGGGTAGGCATCGGGGCGGTCAGTAGACGCCGCACATGCCGTCGATCGAGACCTCCTCGACCAGTTCGTCGGCCTCGATGACGGGTTCGATGACAGGTTCGTCGGCCGCCGCCGTCTCGGTGGCGGGGCGCGCTTCGGTGGTGGTGATGGTGGGGTCGAACTCGTTCATTGCGGATCTCCCTTGTAGATGCGGGCGGTTGGGGCCCACGGGCGGAGACGCGGTCGCGAACGATGGTATTGGCATGGGATGCCAATAGGAAGATATCGGAAACGAGATTCTCAATCTGGGAGACGAGGGCTTGCGCGCAGGCCTGGAGCGGGCTTGGATCGCGGCCCATGAAGCGTCTCCAGCGCCCCGATGTCGTCGTGGTCGGCGGAGGTGGCTCCGGTGCCGTGCTCGCGGCGCGGCTGAGCGAGGACGCGGACCGCACCGTGCTGCTCCTTGAGGCGGGTGCGGTGCCCAGCGGAGCCGCCGGGTTCGGTCCGGCGCTGCTCGACGCACGCCGCGTGCCGGGCGCCCAGCCCGATCACCCCGCGACCCGCGCCCACGCCGTCCGGCTCACCCCAGGGCGTCCGTGGCAGGTCCCGCGTGGACATGTCCTCGGCGGCTCCACGACGGTCAACGGCGGCTACTTCGTCCGCGCCCGCCGGGCCGACTTCGACCGGTGGGCCGGCGCGGGCAACCCCGCCTGGGCCTACGACCGCGTACTGCCGCTGCTGCGCGCCCTGGAGACCGACCTCGACCTCGGCCCGAGCGCCGCGCACGGGGACCGTGGCCCGATGCGGGTCACGCGCGGGCGCCTCGACCATCAGGCCGCCGCCGCCTTCCGCGATGCCGCCCGCACCCTCGGCTTTCCCTCGGAGCCCGACAAGAACGGTGACGCGGCGCCCGGTTTCGGCCCCGTCCCCGGCAACACCGTCGACGGCGTCCGCCGCAACACCGGGCTCGACTATCTGTCGCCCGAGGTGCGGGAGCGCCCCAACCTGACGGTTCTGGGCGGCTGTTCGGCCCGCCGGGTGGTCGTCGAGCGCGGGCGTGCCACGGGGGTCGAGGTCGAGCGTGACGGCGCGCGGGCCACCATCAGGGCGGGCGCCGTGGTGCTCAGCGCGGGGGCGCTCGCCACGCCCCACCTCCTGCTGCTCTCCGGCATCGGGCCCCGCGCGGACCTCGAACGCTGCGGCATCCCGGTCGTCCGGGACGCCCCGGCCGTCGGCGCCCGCCTCGGCGACCATCCCCAACTCGCCCTGGACTGGCCGCTTCACGAGGACCTCCCCGCTCCCGCCGACAGCTGGCTCGGCGGCTGTCTGCACCTGTCGTCCGATGCCTCGGGCGGACCCGGTGACGTGGAGATCCTCCAGTCGCTGATCCCCATGGCCGGGCTTGGCGTCGGCGCCGTGCGCGTCCCCGGCGCTCCGCTCGCCTTCCTCGCCTCGGTGCAGACGCCCCGGCCCACCGGCCGACTGCGCCTGCGGTCGAGCGACCCGGCGGTGCCGTTGAGCGTCGACTACGACTACCTGAGCGACCCCGAGGTCCTTCGCCGGCTGCGTACGGCGGTCCGCGTCACCGCCGACCTCGTCGGCACGCCGCCCTTCACCGAACTCTCCCCCGGCCTGGCGGCGCCGCTCCGTACCGTCCTCGACGACGACCGCGCGCTCGACGACTGGATCGGCGATCACCTCGGTACGGCCCAGCACACCTGCGGCACCGTCCCGATGGGCCCCGCCGACGCCCCGGAGCCTGGCGCGGTCGATCAGTTCGGGCGGGTGCACGGGGTGCGCGGGCTGCGCGTCGCGGACACGTCCATGCTCCCCCACACACCGCACCGGGGTCCGGCGGCGACCGCCGTCCTCATCGGGGAACTCGTCGCCGACGCCATCCGGCACGACCGGCCCTGATCCGGCCGGACGCTACCCGGCCGGGGGTGCGGCGACCGCTCCGAGCCCGTCGTCGAGTCGCCGGATCGCCCGGTCGAGGAGGGCGCTCAACTCGGCGTCCTCGCAGGCCAGCCAGTGCTCGTAGGCGGTGACGGCCGCGGCGAGGACCGCGTGCCCGAAGAGCCGGGGCAGCACGTCGGACACCGGCAGGCCGAGGCGCCGCGCAACGAACTCGGTGACGATCGCGCGCCAGGACGCGTAGCGCAGGGTGGCGTCGGCCTGGAGGGTGGGCACGGTCAGGATGAGGTCCATGCGCTGGCGATGCCAGGGAACCACGGTGGCGTCGAACCGGTTGAACTCCACGACTGCCTCGCGCAGTGCCGCCATGACCGGGACGTCCGGGTCCGCGCCGTTCAACAGCGCCCGGAATCCGGTCAGTTGCTGCTCGAAGTCGCCCCACACCAGATCGGTCTTGGAGGCGAAGTAGCGGAAGAAGGTGCGTCGGCCGATGCCTGCCGCCGCGGCGATGTCGTCGACCGTGGTGGCGTCGAAGCCCTGCCGCGCGAACAGTTCGAAGCCGAACCGCTCCAGGTCGGCCCGTGACGTGGCGCGCGGGCGACCGACCCTGGCCGGCCGGGTGGCGACGTCGCTGGGCGGTGACTCCACATCCGCTCCTTCCCCCGGCGCCCCAACATACCGCCGCCCGCCGATGCCGATGCCTCGAACAGGATCCTCGCGAGAACAGGGTTCTCCTCATAGAGAAATGCAGATACCATCCAGACGTTCGCGCGCCCTCCCGCCCATCGAAGGAGAGGCCCCAGGCCATGACCGGATACATCCTCCACGTCGAGTCCCGGCCCGTCGGCGACGAGGTCCTGGACGAGTTCAACCGCTGGTACGAGGAGGTCCACCTGCCCGAGGTGGTGGCGCTCGACGGCTTCGTGTCGGCCGTCCGCTACGCCCCGGTGAAGAGGGGCGGGCCCTACATCACCCACTACGCCATCGAGGGCGACCCCGAGCTGGCGGTCAAGAACGTCACCGCCGCCGCGGCCGACGGCAGGCTGCGGATGTCCGACACCGTGAGCATGGATCCGGTGCCGCGCGTGCAGATCATGAAAGTCGCCGTCGAGTACCGCCCCTGACGCGGACTCGACCCACCGGAAACCGACTCCGCCGCAGGCAAGGGGGCAGAATGCCACGCCAACTCATAGACGGACGGCTCGTGGAGGCCGACGAGAGGTACGCCTCGCTCAACCCGGCCACCGGGGAGGTGCTCGGGCACGCGCCCGACGCCACCGACGAGCAGGCACGGGAGGCGGTCGCCGCCGCCCGCAAGGCCTTCGACACCACGGCGTGGGCCACCGACACGGACCTGCGCCGCCGGTGCCTGGACCAGCTGCACAACGCGCTGGTCGAACACCGCGAGGAATTCCGCGAGTTGACGATCGCGGACGCCGGATCACCACGCATGCTGACCTACGCCGCGCAGCTGGACGAACCGATCGAGCTGGTGCGCTACTACGCGGACCTGCTCAAGAACCACTCCTTCGTCGACGACCTGGGCGTGGTCGAGTACCAGGGGCAGCGGCACCACCGCTGGGTGGAGTGGGAGGCCGGCGGGGTCGCCGCGGCGATCATCCCGTACAACTACCCCAACCAGCTGGCCTTCGCGAAGCTCGCGCCCGCACTCGCCGCAGGGTGCACGGTGGTGCTCAAGGCCGCGCCGGACACCCCGCTGGTGACCTTGGCGCTCGGCGAACTCATCGCGGAGCACACCGACATCCCGGCGGGCGTGGTGAACGTGCTCTCGTCGTCGCGGGCCTCGGTCGGTGAGATCCTCACCACCCACCCCGACGTCGACCTGGTGACCTTCACCGGGGCCAGCCAGACCGGGCGGCGCATCATGGCGGCGGCGAGCGACACGGTCAAGCGGGTCTCCCTCGAACTCGGCGGCAAGTCCGCCCTGGTGGTGCTCGACGACGCCGACTTCAAGGGCACGGCGGTGTACGCGGCGTACATGATCTGCCTGCACTCCGGACAGGCCTGCGCGATCACCTCGCGGATGCTGGTGCCGCGCCGCCACCACGACGCCATCGTGGAGCAGGTCGCCAAGCGGATGGAGCGGGTACGCGTCGGCGACCCGAACGACCCCAAGACGTACATGGGCCCGCTCATCAGCGAGCGGCAGCGCGACAAGGTCGACGGCATGGTGCAGCGGGCCGTGGCCGCCGGTGCCACGCTCGTCACCGGCGGCCGGAAGATCGACCCCGGCTTCTTCTACGCGCCGACGCTGCTCACCGGTGTCGACCCGGACAGCGAGATCGCCCAGGAGGAGGTGTTCGGTCCGGTCCTCGCGGTGATCCCGTACGACGACGATGACGACGCGGTGCGCATCGCGAACAACTCCGTCTACGGGCTCTCCGGGGCGGTGCAGAGCGCCGACCGGGAGCGGGCCCTCGCGGTGGCGCGGCGGATCCGCACCGGCACCTTCAGCATCAACGGCGGCAACTACTTCTTCTCCGACGCCCCGTTCGGCGGCTACAAGCAGTCGGGCATCGGTCGGGAGAAGGGCGTCGCCGGGCTCGAAGAGTTCCTTGAGCGCAAGACCTTCGGCGAAGTCGTGGACTGAGACGCCGAGTTGAGGAGGCCATCGCGTGAGCTCAACCGTACGACGTACAGCACTGGTCACCGGCGGAGGCTCGGGCATAGGGCGGGCCATCGCCCTGCGGCTCGCCGCTGACGGGTTCGCCACCGCCGTCCTCGACCTCAACAAGGAGAGCGCCGCGGCGGTGGCCGAGGAGGCCCGCGCGAGCGGGCACGAGGCGATCGCCGTCGGCGGGGTCGACGTCTGCGACCGGGCGCAGGTCAATGCCGCGGTCGAGGAGGTCCGGGGCGCGCTCGGACCCGTCCTGGTGCTGGTCAACAACGCCGGGAAGACGGGCTTCAAGGATTTCCTGAACATCACCGACGACTCGTGGGACCACATGATGGCGGTGAACCTGAAAGGCCCGTTCTACTGCTGCCAGGCCGTCATCCCCGGCATGGTCGACGCCGGCTGGGGCCGCATCGTCAACATCTCGTCGTCCAGCGCGCAGTCGGGCCAGCAGTACATGACGCACTACGTCGCGTCGAAGTCGGGCCTGGTCGGCCTCACCAAGTCCCTGGCCCTGGAGTTCGGCCCGGCGGGCATCACGGTCAACACCGTCCCGCCCGGCTTCGTGGACACCCCGATGCTGCGCGGCTCGGAGAAGCGGGGGCTGCTCGGCAGCAAGGTCGAGGACATCGCGGCGGTCACTCCGGTACGGCGGGCCGGCCGCCCGGAGGACATCGCGGCGGCCTGCGCGTTCCTGGTGTCCGACGAGGCCGGGTACGTCACGGGGCAGAGCATCGGGGTCAACGGGGGCCGCAACACCTGACGCACCGCCCGCGAAGGGGCGCCGGTCTCAGGGCCGGTGCCCCTTCAGCACGTCCGGCGGCACCTGGTTGGCCCAGCCGGTGCCGGGCCAGTTGAACCAGCCCGCGGAGGCGTGCGTGCCGCCGTCCGGGTGGAGGGTGGTGCCGGTGACGTACGAGGAGAGCGCCGAGGCGAGGAAGACGACGCAGCCGGACACGTCCTGCGGGCGGCCCGCGCGTCCCGTGGGGATGGCGGCGGCGAGTGCTTCGGGGGTGGCGAGCGGCGCGTCCTCGTGGCTCGCGAGCTGTCGCAGACTCGGCGTGGGCACGTAGTCGGGGGCGACGTTGTTGACGCGGATGCCGTCGGGGGCGAGTTCGACGGCGAGGGTGCGGGCGAACTGTTCGACGGCGGCCTTCGCGGCGGCGTACACGGCGAACCCGGGGGCGGCGCGGTGCGCCTCGATGGTGGTGAGGTTGACGATGCTGCCGCCTCGGCCGCCGGCCTGGATGCGCGGCACGGCGAGGTGGCAGGCGTGCAGGACGTGGCTGAGGTTGGCGCGGATCAGCGCGTCCCATCCCTTGGGGCGGGTGGCGGTGAAGGGGGCGCGGAAGGTGCCGCCGACGACGTTGACGAGGATGTCGAGGCGGCCCCACCGCTCCTCGGCAGCCATGAACAGGCGTTCCAGGTCGGCCGGTTCACGGGCGTCGCCGATGTGTACGAGGGTGTCGTGCCCCGTGTCCTCCAGAGCGTCTCGCAGTGCGTGCGCGGCGTCCGTGTCACGGTCCAGGACGGCGGTGCGCACGCCGACGGCGGCCAGGTCGCGGACGATCGCCCCGCCGAGCGTGCCCGCGCCGCCGGTGATCACGGCGACGGTGTCGGCGAGGCCCGCCCGGCCGGTGAACCAGTCGTCCGTCATCGGACCTCCCGGGATTGATGACCCTGGCGGAATGCGGAATGTGGCCCGGTGTCAGATGACCAGGCCACCGTCGACCGGCAGGACCTGGCCGGTGACGAAGGACGCGGCGTCGGAGGCGAGGAACACGAAGGCCGGTGCCACCTCGTCCGGTTCGGCCCAGCGGCCCAGCGGAATACGGGCGAGCATGCCGGGGGCGAACTTCTCGTTGGTGCGGATGGTGCTGGTCATGGGCGTCGCCGCGAGGGGGGCGAGCGCGTTGACCAGGATGTTCCTGCGGGCCAGCTCGCGGGCCAGGGACTTGGTCAGGCCGATGATGCCGGCCTTGGCCGCGGAGTAGTTGACCTGGCCGAGGGTGCCGGTGAGGCCCGCCGACGAGGTGACGTTGATGATGCGTCCGGTGCCGTCGTCGGGGAGGTGGGCAAGTGCGGCCTGCGAGCATCGGAAGGCGCCCAGGACATGGATGTCGATCAGCTTGCGGACGCTGTCCTCGGTGAGCTTGGGGAACATGGCGGGCTCGGTGATCCCGGCGTTGTTCACCAGGATGTGCAGGGTGCCGTCCGCGAGTGCGGCAGCCTGGGCCACGGCCTCGTCCGCCGCCGCACGGTCGCGTACGTCGAGCGCCGCGCTGTCGGCCTTGCCGCCGTCCGTGCGGATCGCGGCCGCGGTGTCCGCCGCCGCGTCGCCGTCGATGTCGGTGACGAGGACGGCGGCACCGGCCACGGCCAGCGCCCGCGCCACGGCGGCACCGATGCCTCCGGCGGCGCCGGCGCCCGTGATCAGGGCCGAGCGGCCGGTCAGGTCGAACGGGCCTTTGGATGTGGGCATGCGTGATCCTTGGGGTTGGCTTCGGCTGGGATGCTCCACCGCGGGTCCACCGGTTCGGCGTGCCATGCGCCGGGAAGTCCACCGCGATCCGTGCCCGGGCGTGCCCCTCGGCGGAGCCGCTGATCGACACGGCCCCGCGCCCCTGCGGGCGCGGGGTGTGACGCGGTCACTTGGCGGCCGCGGTCGCCGCCTTCGCCCGCTGCCGGAACGACTCCAGCTTCGCCGCCGGGGCGACGACCTGCCTGCTGCGCGGCTGGACGGAGACGTCGTGGCCCGCCGCGCGCCGGCGCAGCGCGCCGACCGTGGCGTCCTCCTTCTTGATGTGCTCGAAGGGGTCGAAGGAGTACCAGCGCATGGCGTTCTGGTACGTCATCTTGTTCGTGTCCTCGTCGGACACGCCGTGGGCGGTGAGGACACCGTGCAGTTCCTCGGGGGCGTAGGGCCACATCGAGTCGCTGTGCGGGTAGTCCGCCTCCCAGCAGATGTTGTCGATGCCGATCTCGTGGCGCAGCTTCACGCCGATGGGGTCGCTGATGAAACACGTGAGGAAGTGCTCACGGAACACCTCGCTGGGCAGCTTGCCGCCGAAGTCCTGGAGGGTCCAGGTGGCGTGCATCTCGAAGGTGCGGTCGATGCGCTCCAGGAAGTAGGGGATCCAGCCGGTGCCGCCCTCGGACAGCGCGATCTTCAGCGGGTACTCCTTGACCGGACGCGACCAGATCAGGTCGGCGGCGGCCTGCACCAGGTTGAGCGGCTGCAGCGTGATCATCGTGTCCGGCGGGGAGTCCGCGGACGGGATGGCGAGCCGCCCGGACGAACCGATGTGCAGGTTCATCACCATGTCGGTGTCGCACAGGGCGGCCCACAGCGGGTTCCAGTACTCGTCGTGGAAGCTGGGGAAGCCCATGGCGGCCGGGTTCTCGGTGAAGGTCAGCGAGTGGCAGCCCTTCTCGGCGACCCGGCGGACCTCCTTGACGCAGGCGTCGACGTCCCAGATGGCGGGCAGCGCCATGGGGATGAACCGGCCGGGATAGGCCGCACACCACTCGTCGATGTGCCAGTCGTTGTAGGCGCGCACCAGCGCGTACGAGAGGTCGCTGTCCTCGGTCTCGAAGAGGCGGGCGGCGAAGCCGGGGAACGAGGGGAAGTTCATCTGGGCGAGGACTCCGCCGGCGTCCATGTCCTTGACGCGTTCGTGGACGTCGTAGCAGCCGGGCCGGATCTCGTCGAGACCCTGGGGCTCCAGGCCGTACTCCTCCTTGGGCCGCCCCGCCACGGCGTTGAGGGCGACGTTGGGCAGGACGGAGTCGCGGAACCGCCACACGTCGGTGCCGTCCTCGCGGTGCTCGATCCGGGGAGCGTCGTCCCGGTACTTGGCCGGTAGGTGGTTCACGAACATGTCGGGCGGCTCGATGATGTGGTCGTCGACGCTGATGAGTATGAGGTCGTCCTGGTGCATGGCCCGGTGCCTTCCGTCCGAGAGGTCAGTGCGTCGGTCTCAGTCCGACGCGGGCAGTGCCTTGGCCGCCTTGCGGCTCATCTGGGTGCCGTCACAGCTGAGTTCGCCGACTCCGGAGGCGGTGCAGAGCAGTTCGACCGTGCCGTCCGCGTCCACGTACCGCTTTCCGATGAGGGTGACGGGCTTGGCGGACGGGTCGCCGGACGCCGGTGCCGCGGTGTCGGCCGCGACCATGGGTTCGCCCCCGCAGGTGATCTGGGGGGTGCGGTCGGCCGGTGCTCGGACCACGATCACTCGAACTCCGCAGACGGCACTGGCCAGTTGAAGGCCGGGGCGCAGTTCCCGGACAGCTGACGTCATCGACGGCTCCTCACGGCTGGCTCCTGATGCTCTCCATCAGAATGGAAACTATCTTCTCCGATATCGGTAATCAAGATTTCATACGGAAGTGGGACGCCGGGCCCTCTACGGCGCCGGGACCTCGATCACCACGGCCGAGCCCATGCCTCCGCCCGCGCACATGGCGGCCACACCGATCCCGCCACCCCTGCGGCGCAGTTCGTGGACGAGGGTGACGAGCATGCGTCCGCCGGTGGCGGCCACGGGGTGGCCCAGGGAGCAGCCGCTGCCGTTGACGTTGACCTTGTCTGGGTCGAGGCCGAGGCGGCGGACGACGGCGACGCACATCGACGCGAACGCCTCGTTGATCTCGTACAGGTCGACGTCGTCGACGCCGAGGCCGGCACGCCCGAGGGCCTTGGGGATGGCCTGTACCGGGGCCAGTCCGGTGTCGGCGGGGTCGACCCCGACCGAGGCCCAGGCCCTCACCGTCGCCAGGGCGGGCAGGCCGAGCCGGTCGCTGACGACGGCGAGGGCCGCCGCGGCGTCGTTGCCGCCGGCCGCGTTGCCCGCGGTGATGCTGAAACCCTCGATCTCCGGGTGCAGCGGCTTGAGCCCGGCGAGCTTCTCCAACGACGTGTCGCGGCGCGGGTGTTCGTCGACGGCGAAGAGGCCGTACGGGGTCTCGACGGGCACGATCTCGTCCTTGAAGCGGCCCTCGTCGATGGCGCGGATCGCGTTGCGGTGCGAGCGCAGCGCCCAGGTGTCCATCTCCTCGCGGCCGACCCCGCCGGCCACGGCGGCGTTCCAGCCGACCGTGATCGACATGTCGGTGTTGGGGGCGTCGGGGCGGTCGGGGTGGGTGGGCGGGAACCAGGTGTCGTCCCACTCCTCGCCCTGCCGGAAGCGGAAACGGGGCGAGGTGGACGCGGAGTTGACGCCGCCCGCGATGACCACCTCGTCCATGCCGGCGCGGATGGTGGCGGCGGCGGACTGCACGGCGGCCAGCGAGGCGGCGCAGTGCCGGTTGTGGGCGAGGCCGGGCACGGTGGTCAGGCCCGCGGTGAGTGCGGCGTACCGGGCGATGACCCCGCCGCCGTACAGGCCCTCGGCGAGCATGACGTCGTCCACGCGGTCGGCCCCGACGCCGAGTTCGGCCAGCCGGTCCGCGGTGGCCCGGACGACGAGGTCGGCGAGCGCGTAGGCGTCGGTGTCGCGCAGAGTGCCCTTGCGGGCGGTGCCCACGGGGGTGCGCAGGGCGGAGACGATCACGGCTTCAGGCATGGGAACTCTCCAGGCTCTCCGGACTCTCGGGGTTTTCCGGACTCTCCGCGTCCTCCGCGTCCTCCGCGTCCTCCGGGTTCTGCAACTCGGCGACGAGGGTCCGGCGCAGCGGCTTTCCGGTGCTCGTGCGGGGCAGGTCGGCGCGGAAGACGATGATGTCGGGGGTCTTGGAGGTACGCAGGCGGCTCTTCACCCAGAGCCGGATCTCCTCCGGCTCGCCGGTCCCGACGAGCACGGCGACGATCCGCTGTCCCCACTCCTCGTCCGGGACGCCGACGACGACCGCCTCGCGTACGCCCGGGTGGGCGAGGAGGACGTCCTCGATCTCGGCGGGGGCGATGTTCTCGCCGCCTCGGATGATGGTGTCGTCGGCCCGGCCCTCGACGAAGAGATAGCCGTCGGCGTCGAGCCGGCCGAGGTCCCCGGTCGGGAACCAGCCGTCCTCGTCCAGGGCGCTGCGTCCCTTGTACTCGCCGGAGATCTGTTCACCCCTGACATGCACCAGGCCGGTGCCGTCCGGCGGGCACGGCTCGCCCGAGGTGGTGCGCAGCCGGATCTCGATGCCGGGCAGCGGCCGGCCGACGGAGGTGAGCCGGTCGCGGACGGCCGGGTCGGTGGAGGCGAGTGCGGCGCGGTGGTCGTCGGGTCCGAGCAGCGCGATCGACGAGGCGGTCTCGGTGAGGCCGTAGGCGTTGACGAAGCCGGTCTCGGGGAAGGCCCGCAGCGCCCGCTCGATGACGGTGCGCGGGGTACGGGCACCGCCGTAGGCGAGGCTGCGCAGGGTGGGCGCCTGCGCCCCCGATCCGTCGACGACGTGGTCGACGTCGTCTATGTGGTCCATGTGGTCGACGACACGGGCGAGCATCGTCGGCACCAGCATCGCGTGGGTGACCCGCTCCCGGCGCACCGTGGCGAGCCACTGCGCGGCGTCGAACGACGGGAGGTACACCACGCGGCGCCCGGTGTAGAGGTTGGACATCAGGTTGGTGAGGCCCGCGATGTGGTACGGCGGGACGACGACGAGCGCGGCGTCGTCCTCGTCCGCCGAGCCGAACTCCAGGGTGTTCAACACGTAGGCGAGCAGGTGCCGGTGGCGCAGCAGGGCCGCCTTGGGGGCTGCGGTGGTGCCGCTGGTGTACAGGATGACGGCCACCGCGTCCTCGTCCCACGGCGGCTGCGCGTCCTCGTCCGGGGCCGGTCCCGTCTCGTCGAGAAGCGCGGCCAGGCCCTCGGGGCCGAGCCGCACGGCACCGGGGTGCCGTTCCTCGATCCGCGCCAGCTGTTCGGCGCCGAGGCGGTAGTTGAGGGGGACGAAGGGCACGCCCGCGAGGGCGCAGCCGAAGAGCGCCACCGGGTAGGCGAGGTCGTTGGGCGCGCGGTAGAGCACCGCCGGCGCCCCTCGGAAGCGCTCGGCGGCGCGGCGCGCGAGGGCGAGGATCCGGGCGGCCGACAGGGAGCGGCCGTCGAGGGTGACCGAGGGCCGCTCCCCGGCCGATGCGGCCATTTCAAGAGTCATCACAATGTTCATGAGAGTGGTATTCTCGCTCCAGTAGAGCGGTACTTTCAAGAGTGGCGTCCCCTGAATACCCCTTGGAGCACGAGCCGTTCAAGAGCGGGGAGTACAGATGGAGATCACCGGGAGCTCAGCGATCGTGGTGGGCGGCACCGGCGGCCTCGGCGAGGCCACGGTGCGCCGACTGCACGCCGCGGGCGCCAAGGTCGTGGCCGCCGATGTCAACGACGAGAAGGGCAAGGCCCTGGAGGCCGAGCTCGGCGTGCGCTATGTGCGCACCGACGCGACCGACGAGGACAGCGTCAACGCGGCGATCGCCGAGGCCGAGCGCGCGGGCCCGCTGCGGATCGTGGTCGATGTGCACGGCGGCCCCGCGGGCGGCGGCCGTCTGGTCGGCAAGGACGGCAGCCCGCTGCCTCTGGACGCGTTCCGCACCACGATCGAGTACTACCTGACCTCGGTGTTCAACGTGCTGCGCCTCGGCGCCGCCGCCCTGGCCCGGCAGGAGCCGCTGGAGGAGGGTGGCCGGGGCGTCATCGTCACGACCGCGTCCATCGCCGCGTTCGAGGGACAGATCGGCCAACTCCCGTACGCCGCTGCGAAGGGCGGCGTCGCGAGCATGACGCTGGTCGCCGCGCGCGACCTGTCCCCGCTGGGCATCCGGGTCACCACCATCGCCCCCGGCACCATCAACACCCCCGCGTACGGCAAGGCCGGCGAGCAGCTGGAGGCGTACTGGGGGCCGCAGGTCCCGTTCCCCAAGCGCATGGGGCGCAGCGAGGAGTACGCGGCGCTGGTCCAGGCCCTGTGCGAGAACGACTACCTGAACGGCGAGGTCGTGCGTCTGGACGGCGCGCTGCGCTTCCCGCCCAAGTAGCGGCGCCGTACCCGACACCCTCGTCGACCTCGTCGACACGACCCCAGGGACACCGCACCAGGAGGATGCCCCCATGCCGAGCTCCCCGCTGTTCCGGCGCGCGAGCGTGACGCGGATCGTCCAGGAGACCGCCGACACCCGCACGTTCACGCTCGCCCCGCTGGAGGGACCGCTCTCGTACGAGGCCGGGCAGTACTGCATCTTCAGGATCACGGTCGACGGGCGGCCGGCGCCGCGCGCGTACTCGTTCTCCAGCGCCCCCGGCTTCGACGACGAGATCACCACGACCGTCAAGCGGGTCCCGGGCGGCGCCGCGTCCAACTGGCTGCACGATCACGTCCGTGAGGGCGACGAGCTCGAACTCACCGTGCCGCGCGGCAAGTTCGTCCTGCGCCCCGCCGACACCCCGCTCCTGGGGTTCTGCGGCGGCAGCGGGATCACGCCGGTGCTGTCCCTGGCCAAGAGCGCGCTCGCGGCAGGCGACCGCCGTGTCCGGCTGCTGTGCGCCGACCGGAACCGCGGCCAGGCGATCTTCCACGACACGCTCGACGAACTGACGGCGCGCTTCCCCGGCCGGCTTGAGGTGGTGCGTCACCTCGACGACGTACGCGGCTATCTCACCGCGACGGACGTCAAGGAGTTCGCCGGGGCCGACGCGGGCGCCGACGCGTATGTGTGCGGGCCCGAACCCTTCATGGAGCTGGTCGAGTCGGCGCTGGCCGGCACGGGGCGGGTGTTCAGCGAGCGGTTCGGGGGCGGCGAGGTTCCCGCACCCCGGGCCGAGCCCGCCCCGGCTCCCGCGCCGGCCCGGGAGCCGGGCACCGTCACGATCCTCATGAACAACCGGCGCGAGACGATCGGCCGTCGTCCCGGGGAGACCCTGCTGCAGAGCGCGCGCCGGGCCGGGTTCGCCCCGCCGTTCTCCTGCGAGGCGGGCAACTGCGCGACCTGCATGGCGATCGTGCGCGAGGGCAGCGCGACCATGCGGGCGAACGACGCGCTCATGGACGACGAAGTCGCCGAGGGGTACGTACTGACCTGCCAGGCGGTGCCGGACGAGGATCCGCCGTCCCTGGTGGTCGAGTACGAGTGAGGCGCGCGTGACACATGACTGAGGCGCCACCCTCCAGAATGGGGCGGCGCCTCAGCCGTGTTCCGGTCTTCAGTGGCTTCAGGACTGTTCGTGGCCGGGGTCGCACAGCACGACGATCGCGCGGGCGACGAGTTCGCTGCCGCTGCCGAGCTGCTCGCTGTACCGCGTGATGGTGTCCCGGACCGCTCCGGTGAACGAGGGGTCGATCCCGCGGGGCCCGGTCGGCGCCGGGAGTTCGCGCACCATGGCGCGACGACGGCGCAGCAGCTCGATGATCTCGTCGTCCAGCTGCCGCAGGTCGCCGCAGGACGGCGCCTCGGCGGGGTCCGCGAGCGGGGAGGCGAAGTTGATGTCCACGGCCGATCTCCGTTCGTCGCTGTATCGCTGAATGTGCAGAGCCTCCAAGCCCTTCACGTGGTGCCCCTCTCGTACTCGAAGCGCCGGACCACAGCACGATATCAATAATCTCCGATTACGAGAATGGCGTTTCCGTACGCGATGCCCCCGGCCTGCCCGTCACCGAGGTCCGACGCTCGTCCATCACCCCATGGGCGAGCAGATCCCACAACGCCTCGGCCTGCTCGCTCCCTTCGGCGTCGGGTCGCACGAAAGCACCGCTGATGGCGAGGGCGAACGAGTTGAACATGATGGCCTGCAGCATCGCCCCGGCCGCCGCGCGCCGGTCGAGCCCGGCACGCACCGAACCCTCGGCGGCCGCCTCGTCGAGGATCTCCTCAAGCAGCGCGAGCATCGGGGCGAAGGCCCGGGACGCCTCCTGGGGGTCGTCGGTCAGCAGCTGCTGCGCGAAGTCGGCCATGCCGAGGATCTCGACGGACCTCGGGGAGCGCGCCTCGGTCGGCGGCCGGCACAGCCGGTGGTACTCGACGGTGAAGCACCGCAGCCGGCTCAGCGCGTCCGGCTCCCGCTCGACGGTCCCGCGCAGCCGGCGTGCGGTGCCGTGGACCGACTCCTCAAGGAGAGCGAGCAGCAGCTCGTGCTTGCCGCCGAAGTTCTGGTAGAAGCTGCGCAGCGATTGCCCCGACTTCTTCACGACCTCCTGGACCGTGAAGTCCTTGCCCGATTCGCCGACGATCAGTTCGAGCGCGGCATCGAGAAACCTCTGCACCCGCTTCTCGGCCCGCGCCCGCACCGGGTCGACCGAACGGGCGACGGCCTGTTCCCGCCAACTCGCCATGCGAGTCCCCCTGTCAGCCGACCCCGCCGAGGTCGTCGTCGAGTACCACCCCGAAGGTCCTGAAGGCCATGGCGATCGTGTCGTACGCGCCGACGCTGAACACCAGGTCCATCAACTGCCGCTCGTCCAGCACCTCGGCCAGCTCCCGCCAGGTGCCGTCGGCGATCCGTGCGTCCGTGATCAGCTCGTCCACGGCCCGCAGCAGCGCGCGCTCCTCGTCGCTCCAGCCGGGGGCGTCGGGCCCCTCGGCGACCCGCGCGATCTCCTCGTCCGTCATACCGGCCTCGTGCCGTGCGATCCACACGTGCTGCTTCCACTGGTACGGGGACTCGCGCAGCGCGCTGATCCGCAGGACGAGGAGCTCGCGCTGGCGGATCTTCAGGCTGGTGGCGAAGAGCAGATGGCCGTTGAAGACGTTGAAGGCGCGGGTCAGTTCCGGGTAGCGGGCCAGGACACCGAGCGCGTTGAGGCCCTTGGGGCGGTCGGCTCCCTTGCCGGGCACCGGATGCCGGGGCGCCGGAGGGACGAGAGCGGCCAGGGCCTCGCGCATCTGCGGCGGCCACTGCCCCACCGGCAGGGGCGCGATGCGGGGCTCGGTCGGCCCGGCCTCGGGCGTGGTGGTCATGACCGTGCATCTCCTGTTTGCATGATTGGAGAATACGATTCTCTCAACTTCCGGGCAACAGGCCCAGCGGAGCGCACGGGACCACGGACGCCCCGGAGAAAGTCGCTGACGACACCTTCCGTGAACCCATGGGCGAGATTACAGTTCTCGCGAAATGAAAGGGGAATTCTTGTGGCGCGCGGCTCACCCGTGAAGCGGCTGGGGTTCATCGGTGCGGGACGTATGGGGCTGCCCATGGTGCGCCGCCTGGTGGCGGCCGGCCACGAGGTGTGTGCCCTGGGCCGCACGCCGGAGCGGCGCACCGCGCTGGCCGGTGAGGGCGTCAGCACGGCCGACCGCGCCGAGGACGCGGTGCGCGAGGCCGACGCGGCCCTGGTTTGCGTGTTCGACGACCAGCAGGTACGCACGGTCTGCCTCGACGGCGGGCTGCTCGACGCGCTGGCGGAGGGCACCGCGCTGATCGTCCACACCACCGTCGGCCCACGCACCGTCCAGGAGATCGCCGAGCGGGCCGGGGCGCGCGGCATCGCGGTGCTCGACGCGCCGGTGAGCGGCGGGCCGCACGACATCGCGGCGGGCCGGCTGACCGTCTTCGCGGGCGGCGACGAGGCCACCGTCGACCGGCTGCGGCCGGTGCTCGCGACCTACGCGGACCCGGTGCTCGCGGTGGGACCGGTGGGCGCGGGACAGAGCGTGAAGCTCGTGAACAACGCGCTGTTCGCGGCCCAGTTGGGGCTGGTCTCGGAGGCGACGCGGCTGGGCCGCGACCTCGGCGTCGAGGAGGGCGCGCTCCTGTCGGCGCTCGGTCACGGCAGCGCGGCGAGCCGGGCCCTGGCGGGGGCGGCTTCGCGCGGTTCGGCGGGCCGATTCATCACCGACGTACGGGAGTTCCTGGACAAGGACGTGGCGGTCGTCCGGCAGGTCGCGGACCGGCTCGGCGTACGGCTCGGCTCTCTTGAGCCGGCGCTCGCCGCGCTGGACCGTGCCGGGCCCCCCACCGCCACGTGACCGGAGCACACCCGGTTCCGCGGCGGCGCACAGCAACAAGATTCGCGTTCGGCACACCGCCGACGGCACGGAAAGACGACAAGGGGAAGCGGCATGGGGCGAGTCGAAGGAAAGGTCGCGTTCATCACCGGCGCGGCACGCGGCCAGGGGCGCAGTCACGCGGTGCGGCTCGCGGAGGAGGGCGCCGACATCGTCGCGATCGACCTGTGTCGCGACTACGAGACGGTCGACTATCCGATGGCGACGCCGGAGGACCTGAAGGAGACGGCGCGGCTCGTGGAGAAGCTGGGCCGCAGGGTCCTTCCGATCCAGGCCGATGTACGCAGCATCGACGCGATGCGGGACGCCGTGGATCGCACGGTGGCCGCGTTCGGCGGGATCGACATCGTCGTCGCGCAGGCCGGGATCGCGCCCCTGCACGGCTCTCCACCGTTGCAGGCGTGGGCCGACGCCGTCGATGTCGACCTGATCGGCAGCATCAACGCCATCCAGGCTGCCCTGCCGCAGCTGCGCGAGGGCGCGTCCGTGATCGCCACCGCCTCGACGGCCGCCCTCATGGAACACGGCATCGTGGACAACCCCGGCTCCAACCCGGGCGGCGCCGGCTACGCGTACGCCAAGCGGGCCCTCGCGGAGTACGTACACGAACTGGCCCGCAACCTCGCCCCGTTGAAGCAGCGCGCCAATGTCGTGCACCCCACGAACTGCAACACCCAGATGCTCCAGAGCGAGCCGATGTACAAGTCGTTCCGCCCCGACCTGGAGCACCCGACCCGGCAGGACGCCGAGCCCTCGTTCGCCACGCAGCAGGCGATGCCCATCCCGTTCGTGGAGCCCATCGACATCAGCAACGCGGTGCTGTTCCTCGCCTCCGACGAGGCCCGGTACATCACCGGCGTGCAGCTGCGCGTGGACGCGGGCGGCTATCTGAAGTGGTACGACTGGCGCCGCTGACGGGACGTCAGAAGAACGGAACGAAAGGGCTGTTCATGAAGGTCAGCGTCGACGAGGACCGCTGTCAGGGGCACACCCTCTGCGCCATGATCGCGCCGAAGGTTTTCCAGCTCAGTGAGATCGACGGGCATTCGTCGCCGGTAGGCGAGGACGTCCCGGCGGGCGAGGAGGCGGCAGCCGCCGAGGCGGTGCGCTCCTGCCCGGAACGGGCCATATCCCTCACCGAAACCAGCACCGCCGACGGGCCCACCCACACAGGGAGCAACGGAGCAACATCGTGAACGCACACGACGCGCCCGACGCCGCCGAACAGGCACGCAAGAACCGTCGGTACGAGTTCGACCGGCACGCCCCCGACTACCGCGAGCGGTTCGTCGAGATCACCGAGGAGATGCAGGGCGGCTGCCCGCTGGCCTGGTCCGACACGCACGGCGGGCACTTCGTGGCCGCCGGGCACCAGACCGTCTTCGACCTCGCCCGGTCCGCCGACAAGCTCTCCAACGACCACGACGTGACCGGCGAACGCAACGGCTACGTCGGCATCAGCATCCCCGCTCCGAACCGCAACCGGGGCTTTCGCGGCGGGTTCCTGGAGATGGACCCGCCGGAGCAGCGCTACTACCGCCAGGCCCTCAACCCGTATCTCTCACCGGCCGCGGTGCAGCGCTGGATCCCGTTCCTGGACGAACTGATCCGCGCCTGTCTCGACGAGCGGATCGAGTCGGGCCGTATCGACTTCGTGGAGGATCTCGCCAACCCGGTGCCCGCGGTGTTCACCCTGGCCATGATGGGGATCCCGCTGAAGAACTGGCAGATCTACAACGAGCCCTCGCACGCCGGGGTCTACACCCCGCCCGACTCCCCCGACATGGCGCGGGTACGTGACCTGCACCTCGCGATGATGCAGGACCTCGGGCGGCAGATGCAGACGATCCGCACCGAGCCCCGGGCCGGGCTCGTGGACGCCGTCGTCAACGCCAAGATCGGCGACACCGAGCCGTCCGACATGGACCTCATCGGGGTCCTCGCCCTGCTCATCGGGGGCGGCTTCGACACGACCACGGCACTGACCGGCCGTTCGATCGAGTGGCTGTCGCAGCACCCCGAGGAGCGCGCGCGGCTCAGCCGGGAACGCGACACGCTCCTCGACCCCGCCACGGAGGAGTTCCTGCGCTACTTCACCCCGGCCGTGGGCAACGGCCGTACCGTCTCCGTCGACTGCGAGATGGCCGGACAGGAGTTCCGGGAGGGCGACCGGCTCTGGCTGTCGTGGGCGATGGCCAACCGCGACCCGGCGGTCTTCCCCGACCCGAACAACGTCGACCTGGAACGCAAGGGCAACCGCCACCAGGCGTTCGGCCTCGGCATCCACCGCTGCATCGGCTCCAACGTGGCGCGGGTGGTGTTCAAGCGCATGATCGCCCACGTCATGGACCGGATGCCGGACTACGCGTGCGACGCGGAGGGGACCGTGTACTACGACTCCGTCGGCGTCATCAACGGCATGCGCCATCTGCCCGCCACCTTCACGCCGGGCCCACGGCTCGGCCCGGGCCTCGACGAGACCCTGGACAAGCTGCAGAAAGCCTGCGACGAGCAGGGCCTCGCCGCCCCGGTGACCACGCGCGGCGAGCGGGCCGACATCCGCTGACCCCCACGGCCCTCCCCCGCCCGCACCGGACGGGGGAGGTGCCCGTAGCGCTTCCCAAGGAGATCCTGTGGCCCGGCGCCCCCTGCCCCTGCTGACGGACGAGACCGAGTTCTTCTGGACGTCCGGCGCGGACGGCCGCCTCCGCTTCCAGCGGTGCGAGGGCTGCTCGGCGCTGATCCATCCACCCCAGCCGGTCTGCCGGTACTGCCGCGGCCACGCACTGACCGTCACCGAGGTCGCGGGCACGGCCACCCTGGTCTCCTTCACCGTCAACGAACGCTTCTCCTCGCCCGGCCTCGAACCGCCGTACGTGGTGGCCCGGGTGACCATCGACGAGGACCCGCGGGTGCGGCTCACCACCGGCATCGTCGGCTGCGAACCGTCCGAACTGCGGCTCGGCATGCGCCTGGAGGTCGCCTTCGAGCAGGTCGAGGACGTCTGGCTGCCGCTGTTCCGGCCCGCCGCCGAGCAGCCGGACGAGCCCGGCGCGCTGCCACCGGACGACCCGGCCCCCGAACGGATCCGAGCTCTCGTGCGTCCCCCGCTCGGCACCGAACGCTTCGAGCACAAGGCCGCGCTCACCGGCACCGGAGCCTCCCGCATCGGCCGCCGCCTGGGCGTGCCGCCGCTCGCGCTCGCCGTCGAGGCGTGCGAGAAGGCCGTCGCGGACGCCGGGCTGCCCCTCGACGACATCGACGGCCTGGCCACCTACCCGGGCGCCGGCGTCACCGCCGGGTTCGGCGAGGGCGGGGTCAACGCCCTGGAGAACGCCCTCGGCATCCGCCCGACCTGGCACAACGGCGGGATGGAGACCTTCGGCCCCACCGGCTCGGTGATCGCCGCGATGCTCGCCGTCGCGGGCGGTCTGGCCCGGCACGTCCTGTGCTTCCGCACCGTGTGGGAGACCACCCACACCCAGCAGCTGCGCGCGGGCAGACGGCCCGCCACCTCGCCCGACCGGGTGACGGACGGCGCCCAGTGGACCGCCCCGTTCGGCGCGGTCTCCGCCGCCCACGCCCTCGCGCAGAACGCGCAGCGCCACTTCCACGCGTACGGCACCACCCGCGAGACGCTGGGCTGGATAGCCCTCAACCAGCGTGCGGGCGCCGCCCTCAACCCCGAGGCGATCTACCGCGAGCCGCTCACCATGGACGACTATCTGTCGGCCCGCCCCATCACCAGCCCCTTCGGCCTCTACGACTGCGACGTGCCCTGCGACGCGTCGATCGCGGTGGTGGTCTCGGCCGTGGACGCCGCGCGCGAGCTGCCGAAGCCGGCCGTGCTCGTGGAGGCGGTGGGCACCCAGCTGGTCGAGCGCCTCGAATGGGACCAGTCGACCTCCACGCACGAGCCACAGGTGCTCGGGCAGGCCGCCCACCTGTGGACCCGCACCGAGCTGCGCCCCGCCGATGTCGACGTGGCGCTGCTGTACGACGGCTTCACCATGAACTGCCTTTCCTGGATAGAGGCGTTGGGCTTCTGCGGCATCGGCGAGGCCAAGGACTTCCTGGACGGCGGCAAGAACATCGCCCGCGACGGGGTGCTGCCCGTCAACCCGCACGGCGGGCAGCTCTCACACGGTCGTACCCACGGCATGGGCCTGCTCCGCGAGGCGATCACCCAGTTGCGCGGCGAGGGCGGCGCCCGGCAGATCGGCGGCGCCCGCACCGCGGTGGTCGCCACGGGCGGCCTCACACCGAGCGGTGTCATGCTGCTGCGAGCGGACGTATGACGGTGCCCGGCCGCCTGGAGGCGGCCCTCGACGGCGGTGCCACGCCGAGCGTGCACACCGCGACCGTCCGGGTGGACGGCCTCCCGCTGTCCGCCCGCGTCTGCTCGGCGCCGTCGCCCCGCGCGGTGATCCTCGCACTGCACGGCGGCGGCACCACCTCGCTGTACTTCGACTGCCCCGGCCGGCCCGAACTGTCCCTGTTGCGCGCCGGAGCCGCGCTCGGCTACGCGGTCGTCGCCATGGACCGGCCCGGCTACGGGATCTCCGCACCCCATGCCGAGCACTACCGCGATCCACAGCGCCGCGTCGACACCGCGTACGCGGCGCTCGATCGCTTCCTGGACCAGCTTCCGGGCCGCCCCGCCGTGTTCCTGGCCGCGCACTCCGCGGGCTGCGAGCTCGCGACGCGCATGGCGGCCGACCCCCGAGGGCGCCGACTGCTCGGCCTGGAGATCGCGGGCACCGGCCTGCGGCACCAGCCCGACACCATGCGCGCGCTGGACGAGGGTGATGCGGCCCATCGGCGCAACGGCCGACGTCCCGCCGGCATCCGAGCGGCGCTGTGGGGGCCGGCCGAACTGTACGCGCGGGACGTGTGGAACACCCCGTACATCGCCTCGGGCACCCCCGCCTACGAGGGAACCGCGCGCAGGTGGGTGGAGCGCGACTTCGCCCCGCTCGCCGCCGAGGTACGGATTCCGGTGCAGTTCAGCCTCGGCGACCACGAGGGGGTCTGGGAGTCGGGGCCCGCGGCACTGGCCGAGATCACCGGGCTCTTCACCGCGTCGCCCCTCGTCCGGTCCAATGAACAGGCCGGCTGCGGCCACAACCTGAGCCTGGGCTTCGCCGCCCGCAGCTATCACCTGCGGGTCCTCGCGTTCGCCGAGGAGTGCGCGGTCCGGCGCGAACGCGACGGGGCGGACGAGGCCGACAGGATCGACAAGGCTGACAGGGCCGACACGACGGAAGGAGAGGTCGCATGAGTGACGCCGAGGCGTTCGCCGTGCTCCTGCTGCGCCTGGTGATCGGCGCGACGATGGCCGTGCACGGCCTGAACCACTGGCGCGGTGGTGGGCGCATCGCGGGCACCGCGGGCTGGTTCGAGAGCCTGGGGCTGCGCAACGGGCGGCTGCAGGCGTGGATGAGCGTGATCACGGAGATCGGCGCCGGGGTGCTGCTCGCCGCCGGTTTCCTGACGCCACTGGCCTGCGCGGCGGTGATCTCCGTGATGCTCGTGGCAGGCCTGCTCGCCCATCGCGCCAACGGCTTCTTCGTCTTCAAGGACGGCTACGAGTACGTCCTCGTCCTGGGCGTGAGCTGTCTGGCCCTCGCCGTGATCGGGCCCGGCCCCTGGTCCCTCGACGAGGCGTTCGGCATCGAGGTGACCGGCTGGGCCGGCGGCGCCGTCGCTCTCGGGGTCGGCGTCGCGGCGACGGGCGGCCTGCTCGCCACCTTCTGGCGGCCCGAGAAGCCCAAGCAGCCCACGAGTCCCGAGACACCCGAGATACCCGCGATGCCTGGGAAACCTGAGCCTCAGACCTCCGAACAGGCCTGAGAAAACCCTTCCGTTGGAGGTCTTGTGACACACGCCGGGACACACGCCGGATTCATCGGCCTGGGCAGTCAGGGTGCTCCCATGGCCCAGCGCGTCCTGGACGCCGGGCTCCCCCTGACCCTGTGGGCGCGCAGCCCCGCGTCCCTGGCGGCGTTCGCGGGCACGAAGGCCGAACTCGCCGCCACACCGGCCGAGTTGGCGTCCGTCTGTGACGTGGTGGGCGTGTGCGTGGTGGCGGACGCCGATGTCGAGGAGGTGGTCCTCGGTCCGTCCGGCGTCATGGCGGGTCTGCGCCCCGGCGCCGTGCTCGCCGTGCACAGCACCGTCCACCCCGACACCTGCCGCCGGCTGGGCGCGCTCGCCGCCGAGCGGGGCGCGCAGGTCGTGGACGCCCCGGTCAGCGGCGGCGGTCCGGCGGCGGCCGCGGGAAAGCTGCTCGTCATGGTGGGCGGCGAGAGCGAGGCGGTGGAGCGCTGCCGCCCGGTCTTCGAGACGTACGGCGACCCGGTCGTGCACCTGGGGCCGCTCGGCGCGGGACAGGTCACCAAGCTCCTCAACAACACCCTGTTCACCGCCAACTTCGGGATCGCCGCCAGCGCCCTGGCACTGGGGCAGCAGCTGGGTGTCGAGCCGGAGCGCTTCGCCGAGGTCGCGGGCCACGGCAGCGCCGCCAGCTTCGCGCTCGGCCGACTCGCCGCATCGGGCTGTGATCCGGCACGCCTGGGCTCCATGGCGGGCGGGCTGCTCGGCAAGGACGTCCGGCTGATGGGCGCCCTCGTCGACGGCACCCCCGCCGAGGCGGTGCTCGCACAGGCCCGTACCGCCCTGGACCGGATGGGCACTCCGCTCGACGGACTCGACGCAGTCAACGCCGCAAAGGAGTGACCGTACCCACGGCGGCACTGCCCGTAGGGCCCGAACTCCCCTTGGCTACATGACCGTTCACTTTCGCGGCAGCTCAGTTTCGCGGCAGTTCAGTTTCGCAGGAGGCGCACAGCAGATGACCGACACAGCCCCCGACCGGCGGCTACTGATAGACGGCCGGCTCACCACCGCCACGACCACGTTCGCCTCCATCGACCCGGCCACGGGTGCCGTCGTCGGCCATGCCCCCGACGCGGGCCCCGCCGAGGCCGAGACCGCCGTCGCCGCCGCCCGCCGGGCCTTCGACACCACCAGTTGGGCCACCGACCGGGACTTCCGCGCGCACTGTCTCGACCAGCTGCACCGCACACTCGTCGCGCACACGGAGGAACTGCGGGCCCTGACCATCGCGGAGGTCGGCGCCCCGCGCCAACTCACCGCGGGCGCCCAGCTGGAGGAGCCGATCGGCGTCGTCCGCTGGTACGCCGACCTGCTGCCGGCCTACGAGTTCAGCCGCGACCTCGGGGTCGTCGAGGCCCGTGGCGCACGGCACCGCCGCTGGGTCGAGAAGGAGGCGGCCGGGGTGGTCGCGGCCATCATCCCGTACAACTACCCGAACCAGATCGCCCTGGGGAAGATCACCCCTGCCCTCGCCGCAGGCTGCACCGTCGTCCTCAAGGGCTCGCCGGACACCCCGCTGATCACCCTGGCGCTCGGTGAACTGATCGCCGAGCACACCGACATCCCGGCCGGCGTCGTCAACATCCTGTCCTCCTCGGGCGCGGCGGCCGGCGAGGTGCTGACCACCCATCCGGACGTCGACGTGGTCACGTTCACCGGCTCGACCGCCACGGGACGCCGCATCATGGCCGCCGCGTCCGGCACGGTGAAACGCGTCTTCCTCGAACTCGGCGGCAAGTCCGCCATGGTGCTGCTCGACGACGCCGACTTCCAGGCCGCGTCGATGATGGCGGCGTACATGGCCTGCAGCCACGCCGGGCAGGGCTGCGCGATCTGCACCCGCCTCCTGGTGCCACGCGAGCGGCACGACGAGGTCGTCGAGGCGGTCGCGCGGGCCATGTCCCACATCCCGGTCGGTGACCCCGCCGACCCGGGCACGTACATGGGGCCGCTCATCAGTGAGCGCCAGCGCGACAAGGTGGACGCCATGGTGCGGCGTGCCGTGGCCGACGGGGCGAAGCTGGTGTGCGGCGGCGAGCGGACGGACCCCGGCTTCTTCTACCGGCCCACGCTCCTGGCCGGGGTCGACCCGGACAGCGAGATCGCGCAGGAGGAGGTCTTCGGCCCGGTCCTGTCGGTCATCCCGTACGACGCCGAGGACAACGGCGACGGCGACGCCGCCGACGCCGTGCGCATCGCCAACAACTCCGTGTACGGCCTGTCCGGTGCCGTGTTCTCGGCGTCGGAGGAGCGCGCGGTGAACGTGGCGCGGCGCATCCGCAGCGGCACGTTCAGCATCAACGGCGGCAACTACTTCGCGCCGGACAGCCCCTTCGGCGGCTACAAGCAGTCGGGGGTCGGCCGCGAGTACGGGCTCGAAGGGCTCGCGGAATTCCTGGAGACCAAGACGTTCGGGGCGGTGGCGAAGTGAAGCCTCTTGAGGGAATCAAGGTCATCGAGGTCGCGATGTACGGTTTCGTGCCCTCGGCCGGTGCCGTGCTCGCCGACTGGGGCGCGGACGTCGTCAAGATCGAGCACGCCGTGCACGGAGACCCGCAGCGCGGTCTGCGGCGCACGGGCGCCTTCGTCGTCGAGGAGGGCGACCCGAACCCCAACATCGAGCACGCCAACCGTGGGAAGCGCAGCCTGGGCCTGGACATCTCCAAGCCGGAGGGGATGGCGGTGCTGCGTGAACTGGTCGCGGGCGCCGATGTGTTCCTGACCAGTTTCCTGCCTTCGGCGCGCATCCGCTTCGGCATCGAGCCCGAGGACATCCGCGCGATCAGGGCGGACATCGTGTACGCCCGTGGCAGCGCGTTCGGCCCCAGCGGCCCGGAGGCCGGCAAGGGCGGCTACGACATGACCGCTTTCTGGGCGCGTTCGTCGACGGCGGCCAGCATCACCCCGGAAGGCATGGAGGGCATCCTCTCGCCGCCGGTACCCGCGTACGGGGACACCATCTCCGGGACGAACCTCGCGGGCGGCGTCGCGGCGGCGCTGCTGCACCGGGAGCGTACGGGCGAGGGCTCCGTCGTGGACGTGTCCCTGCTCGGCAGCGGTGTGTGGGCCATGGGGCACGGCATCGCCCTGGCCCGCGCGCAGAAGAAGCCGTGGGTGATGGCGGCGCCGGGCGGCCCCAACGCGATGTCCAACCCGCTCAGCGGTATCTACCGCACGGCCGACGACCGGCATGTGTGCCTGGTGATGCTGCAGCCGCAGAAGTACTGGGCGGACGTGTGCCGGCACGTCGACCGGCCGGACCTCGCCGACGACCCGCGCTTCGCGACCGCCGAACTCATCGCCGAGCATGTGGAGGTGGGGGTGGAGCTGCTGCGCGAGGCCATCGCCGCCCGGCCGCTCGCGGAGTGGGCCGAACGCTTCGTCACCCTGTCCGGGCCCTGGGCCCCTGTGCAGGACTCCGTCCAGGTCGGCGAGGACGTACAGGTCCGCGCCAACAAGTACGTCACCCAGGCCGGGGAACTCGAACTGGCCGCGAGCCCCGTGCAGTTCGACACCGAACCGGTCGATCTCGAACCCGCGCCGGAGTTCGCCGCCCACACCGAACAGATCCTGCTCGAACTCGGCATGGACTGGGAGCGCATCCTCGCCCTGAAGGAGGCGGGCGCGGTCACCTGAACAATCACGCGAGAACGGAGGAGCGGGCGTGGGGGACGAGCTGGGCACGGCCGGACTGCGCTTCGAACGGGACGGCGTCATCGCCTGGTGCCGCATCGACCGGCCCAAGGCGCGCAACGCGCTGACTCCGGCGATGTACTTCGGCATCAGGCGGGCGGTGCGCGTGGTCAACGCCGATCCGGAGCTGGCCGCGCTGATCGTCACGGGCACGGGGGACGTGTTCGCTCCGGGCGGGGACCTGGGCGGACGTGACCGGGAGGGTGACGGCGTACCCCCGGACATCGGTCACGAGTTCCTGCCGTTCACCGCCATCCGGGAGAGCCGGGCCCCGGTGATCGCCGCCGTGAACGGCATCTGCCAGGCCGGCGGGCTGCTGATCGCGATGATGGCCGACATCGCGGTCGCCAGTGACCGGGCGACGTTCCGGGTGCCGGAGCTGCTGCGGGGCATCCCGGACGCCACGTTCGCCGCCGCGCTGCCCGCCCATGTGGGTGTGGCGGTCGCCCGTGACCTGCTCCTGTCTGCGCGCCGCTTCGACGCGGCCGAGGCCCTGCGCCTCGGCCTGATCGCCCGCGTGGTGCCGCACGACACGCTGCGCGCGGCGGCCCTTCAGGCGGCCCGCGAGATCCTGCGGACCGCGCCGACGGCCCGGATGCACGTCAAACGCATGCTCAACGCGCGGTACGGGGTCGTCGACCACCAGACGATGTTCTGGGCGCTGGAGGAGTCGCCCGAACCGCGCGAGGGCATGCGGGCGTTCATGGAGAAGCGGGAGCCGAACTGGGTACCTCGGGAAGGTCGGGAAGGCCCGGGTCAGATGACGTAGCCGCCGTCGACCGGCAGCGCCACCCCCGTCACGAACGACGAGGCGTCGCCCGCGAGGAAGAGCACGGCGGCGGCCAGTTCGGTCGGCAGGCCCCAGCGGTGCATGGGCTGGACCTTGAGCACCGCGTCGGGCGGCGGCAGGGGGTTGTCCGCGTCGGCGCCGGCGAGCCCGGTCCAGGTCATGCCGGGGCAGACGGCGTTGACCCGGATGCCCTGGGTCGCGTAGTCGAGGGCGGCGCACTTGGTCAGCTGGACGACGCCGCCCTTGGCCGCCGCGTACACGGAGTGCTTCTTCCAGCCGGTGAGCGCGGCGGACGAGGCGGTGTTCACGATCGAGCCGCCGCCGGTGCGAAGCATGGAGGTGATTCCGTACTTCATGCCCAGGAAGACGCCTTTGAGGTTGACCGCGATGACGTCGTCGAAGGTGGCCTCGTCCTGTTCCGCGAGGGGTTTGCGGGGGCCGCCGAAGCCGGCGTTGTTGAACAGCACGTCCAGCCGGCCGAAGTGTTCCTCGGCCGCGCCGATCATGCGCCGGACGTCGGCGGCGACCGCCACGTCGACGTCCACGGCCACGGCGGCGCCGTCCCCGATCTCCTTGGCGACGGCGTGCTGCTCGCCGCTGCGGTCGGCGCAGACGACCTTGGCGCCCTCCTCGGCGAACAGCAGGGCGGTGGCCCTGCCGATGCCCGATCCGGCGCCGGTGACGACGGCGACCTTCCCGGCGAGACTGCCGGCTGCACTGGTCATGGGACTCCTTGAGGTCAGTCGGTGGCACCCGCTCCCCGCGGAGACGTGGCGTGGACCGTGGTGCGGTGGTTGGCCTGGCCGGCGAGGTCCGGGTCCTGCTCGGCGATGATCTGGCGGACGCGGACCTCGGCGAGCGGCCCCAACGTGTCGTAGATCTGGACGAACACGGCGCGCGCCCGATGGCCCGGCCAGTCGCCGGGCAGCAGGTGGGCGGGGAGTTCCGGGTCGGTGCTGACCATCCGCAGCCACTCCTCCTTGACCTCGATCCGCGCGGTCAGGGCTTCGGCGGAGCCCACCTGCCCGGCGGCCGTCCGGCTCGCGAGGTCGCCGTACCGCGAGATGAACCCGGTGTACGAGGCTCCGATGGCGTCCAGGTCCCAGGAGGTCAGCGGGTCGCCGTCGCCCTGGGAGTGGGTGAGGGTGGAGCGCAGCACGGTGGAGCTGCGCACCCCCACGCTCTCCAGGAGTTCGGCGGTCTGTTCGTGGTCGGCGCGCGGCGACATCCATACGCCGTCGAACACGGCGGCGTAGCCGAGGAACCGCAGCCGCTGGCGGATGACGTGGCGCAGGTCGCGCTGTTCGTCGGGGACGGAGAAGACCACGGTGGTCCACAGGCCGTCCCAGGGCCGGTCCGGAGCACCGAACTCCATCATGCGCCGCTGGGTCTGTTCCAGGACGCGGGCGGTGCCCGGGGTCATCCGGTAGTACGTGCGTCGTCCGCGCTTGTCCGCCTCCAGGACCCCCCGGCGCGCAAGTCGGCCGATGGCCGCCCGTGCGCTGACCGGGGTGATGCCGAAGTCGCTCAGGAGCGCCACCAGGGCGGCGGACGGCAGGGGTTCACCGGTCGCGGACCAGTGGTCGGTGAACAGGCCGAGTACCAGATGCTGGGGGTTCGCTCCGACCTGGGCCCGCGGCAGGTCGACATCGGCCAGTGTCTGCGCGTTCATCCGCGTGAGCGTAGCCGCCCCGCTGCGGGCCCTGCTCACACGGCCGGTTCGACGAGGGTGTCGAAGAACGCCGCGCCCGCGTCGGGGATGCTGGGCTGCTCGAACACGTTGACCGCGTACGAGACGAGGATCATCGAGAACAGCAGGCGCAGCAGCCGCAGTTCGGGCTCGGGCAGGGCGTCCAGGTCCAGCGTGTCGAGGTGCGCGATGGCCTCCTCGGCACGCGGCGCGATCACGTCGTAGAACGCGCCGAGTTCCGTCATGTTCTTCGCCAGGCGCATGTCGTAGCGCTCCTGGCGGGTGGGCTTCGCCCAGTCGTCGACGTACGGTTCGAGCTCGGTGAATCCTGCGGGCAGGAGCCGTTCGGCGGTGGTCATCAGGCCTCCTCGTGGGCGGCGACGGTGTCGCGGACGGTCTTGTGGAAGTGCCGGATGAGAAGTTCCTGGTCGCTGAGGTGGAACTCCTTGTTGGCGCGGCTCTTGAGGCCGGAGTGGGTGGCCTCGATGGTGTTCACGTCCTGCATGGCGAACTCGATGGTGCTGTCGACGATGAGTTCCTGCGCCAGGCGGTCCTGGGCGTTCTTCGGCGGCACGAAGTACAGGTCGATGTCGTAGATGTGCGAGTCGACGCTCTCGGGCCAGTACGTGTACGTGATGTAGAAGCCGCGGGCCCAGATCTGCACGGAGAGGTTGGGGAAGAGCCAGAACTGGTCGTTGCCCCAGGACTTGATCCGTCCCTTGTTGAGGAACTCGGGCAGCGGGCCGAGGTCGGGCACGTCGTCGGGGCCGAACAGGCCGGCGCGGAAGAGGCGGTAGACCCACTTCTGGTCGTTGGACGCGGGGCCGAGCGCGCCGGGCTCACGGGCCGGCAGCGGCGGCGGTCCCGGCACGGAGGTGAGCATGTGCGGGGTGAACAGGTCGTAGTGGTAGGAGTCGATGGGCGGCACCATCTTCTCGGCCTTGGCGACGTCCTTGTCGATGAACCGGGCGTGCACGTACGGCGGGTGGTACCACTCGCACACCGAGTCCACGGCGAGCTTCCAGTTCCCCTTGATGTGGGCGCGGAAGCCGTAGCGCTGCGTCATCTTCTCGAACGGGTACTGCTCCAGTTCGAGGAGGCGCTCACCGAGGTAGCTGCGCAGCGGCACCGGGTCCTCGGCGAGGTTCACGAAGATGAACCCGGCGAACTCCTCGCAGTGCACGGTCGGCATCTTCAGCCGCTTCTTGTCCAGGTCGAAGAACTCCTGCTCGTTCGTGACGTGCGTGACCTGTCCGTCGAGTCCGTAGCGCCAGCCGTGGTACTTGCAGTGGAACTGGCGGCACAGGCCCGAGCTCTCCTCCTGCGGGTGCTCCTGCCAGACGACCTTGTTGCCGCGGTGCGCGCAGACGTTGTGGAACGCGTGCACCTGGTCGTCCGTGCCGCGAGTGACCACGATCGACGCGAGGCTGCCGGGAAGTTCCCGGGTGAAGTACGCGCCGCGCTTCTCCACCTGCTCGGAGCGGCCGACGTAGAGCCAGGACCGCTCGAAGACCGCCGCGCGCTCCGCCTCGAAGAACTCGGGCGATACGCAGTCCTCGTACGAGACGGGACCGGTGCCGAGCTCCGGGTAGTCCGGCGTGAACTTGCCTTTGCCGGTGGCCAGTCGTTCCTGAAGTTCCGTCATGGGCCATGTCCTCTCGTTCGATCGTCACCGTGGACCAACAGTATTCAGTTTTACGCGGATGCGCCATAAAACTGTCACCTATTTATGAACCGCTCAGGTCCACGGCTCGTCGTCGTAGGCCCGGTCGAGGGGGGCCATGCCGCCACCGAACGGGAAGAACTCCTGCTGGGCGTACGTCTCGCGGCCCAGCCCGTGGCCGAGTTCGTCGAGGAAGGCACGCTTGAGGTTCTGCGTGAAGAGCTGCCGGGTGTAGCGCAGAACCAGGTACGGGCGCTTGGCGAGCTCGCGCGCCAGCTCCCAGGCGCGGTCCAGGACCGCGTCCTTGGCGAGCACCTCGGAGACGGCGCCCCACTCCTTGGCCTCCTGCGCGCCGAGCTGCTTGCCGGTCAGCAGCAGATAGCTGGCTCGTTGACGACCGACCAGGAAGGGCCAGATGACGTGCTGCCCGTCGCCCGGGACCTGACCGCGCGGAAAGTGCGACACGTCCTGGAAGTACGCGTCCTCGGAGGCCAGCACGATGTCGCCCATCAGCGGGACCTCGGAGTGGATGTTGCACGGGCCGTTGACCACGCTGATCATCGGGACGTCGACATCGAGGACGTTCCACATCAGGTTGCGGTTGTACCAGGCCTTCTCGTCGAGTTTGAGCAGTCCGCGGACGCCCGGCATGGCGTCGTACATCGGCGTCTCGGGCAGTTCGCCGTTCGGCAGCCGGCCCCAGTCCGCGTTGTAGTTGGCGCCCGTGCCGGTGTGGATGAGCACCTTGATCTCACGGTCCCCCGCCACGTCGGCGAAGGCGTCGGCCATGTCGTCGTGTGCCTTCCAGTCCCACACCAGGCTCTCGCCCTCGGTGTGGCACTGCATCAGCAGGATCCCCTCCTCGCTCAGCTCGAAGCGGTAGTTGCGGTACCGGTCCTGGTACTCGGCGAAGCGTGCGCGCTTGACCACGGCGTCCTCCCGTTCGTCACCGCCAGGGCATGGCGCCCTAACTGCATGACAGTTATCTTGAGTTGCGTGACAAGTCTGCAGCCATTTAGGTTCGCCGTCCAGGCGACGAAGGCAACATCCGCGAAGGAATGGCGTGACACCGCGCGATCCGTGCAGGATCTCGGCTACAGCACGCTCTTTCTGGCCGACCACTATCTGGGCCCGGGTCCGGCGCAGCGCGAGGCCCGTTGGCCGGCGCAGCATCTGGCGCCCGTGGCCGCGCTGGCCACGGCCGCGGCGGTCACGGAGACGCTCCGGGTCGGCTGCCGGGTGTTCTGCGTCGACTACCACGTGCCCAACGTCCTCGCGAAGGAGGCCGCGACGATCGACCTGCTCTCCGACGGCCGCCTCGAATTCGGCATCGGCGCCGGCTGGAGCGAGCCCGAATACCGTGCCATGGGCCTGGAGTTCGCGCCCGCGGGGCGGCGCGTGGACAAGTTGTGCGAGGTCGTCGCGCTGGTCAAGGCGCAGTGGGGCGGTGAGCCGCTGGAGCTGCGGGGCGAGCATGTGACCGCGGTCGGCCACTCGGGGCTGCCGCTGCCGGCGCAGCGCCCGCGTCCGCCGATCATGATCGGCGGCTCCCGGCGCCGCGTCCTGACGCTGGCGGCACGCGAGGCCGACATCGTCAGCCTCGCGAACGTACCTTTCGACGCCCGCAACGCCGCGGGGCGCACGCCCACCGAGGAGGCCGAGCACCGCTACGGCCTGGTGCGGGACGCGGCGGGGAACCGTATCTCGGTCCTGGAGGTGGAGAGTTCACCGTTCTTCGCCAGGATCACCGACGACGCCACCTCCAGCGCCGAACGCGTCGCGCGCACCCTGGGCGTTCCGCCCGACGGCCTCCTCGACCACCCGAACGTGCTGATCGGCACGGAGGACGAGGTGGTCAACCGCCTCCGGGAACGACGCGAGCGGTTCGGGGCCAACTACATCACCGTGCAGCAGAACGAGGCGGAGCGTTTCGCGCCCGTCGTCGCTCGGCTCACCGGGAACTGAGGAGGCGACCATGACCCACGGCCCTCTGCACGGTCTGCGCGTGGTAGAGATCGCCACCCTCGCCGCGGGCCCCACCGTGGCGACGACACTCGGCGAGTTCGGCGCGGAGGTCGTCAAGGTGGAACAGCCGGGTTCCGGCGACCCGATGCGCACCTGGGGCGACCGCCGGGACGGCATCGGCCTGCTGTGGAAGAGCATCGCCCGCAACAAACGGTGCACGACACTCGACCTGCGCACCCCCGCGGGCCAGGACCTCCTGCACCGGCTCCTGGAGGTGAGCGACGTCCTGGTGGCGGGCAACAGGCCCAGCGCGCTGGCCCGTTGGGGCCTGGACTACGAGTCCGTCCACTCGGCGCACCCGCACATCGTGATGGCCCACATCACCGGTTACGGGGCCGGCGGCCCGAAGAGCGACCGCCCCGGCTACGGCACGCTCGCCGAGGCGATGAGCGGCTTCGCGCACCAGACGGGCCAGGCGGACGGGCCGCCCACGCTGCCGCCGTTCATGCTCGCCGACGGGGTGGCCGGCATCGCGGCGACGTACGCCGTGATGATGGCGCTCTACCACCGTGACGTGCACGGGGCGCAGGGACAGCTGGTCGACGTCAGCCTCGTCGAACCGCTCACCCGGCTCCTGGAGTCGGGAACGCTGGCGTACGACCAGCTCGGCGTGGTCAAGGGCAGGTCGGGCAACATGCTGCCGGCCAGCGCCCCGCGCAACACCTACCGCACCGCCGACGGCCGGTGGCTGGCGATCTCCAGCGCCTCACCCAGCATCGCCGCGCGCGTCTTCCGCGCCGTCGGCCGCGCGGACATGGCGGAGGACCCCGCGTACATGGATCCCGTACGACGTCAGGAGCGGGCCGCCGAGGTCGACGAGGCGGTGGCGGAGTGGGTCGGCCGCCACACCCTCGACGAGGCGCTGACCACGTTCGAGGCGGCCGAGGCGACCGCCGCCGCGGTGTACGACGCCCCCGCGCTGCTCGCGGACGAACACCTACGGGCCCGGGGGACGTTCCTCCAGGTCCCGGACCCCGACTTCGAGCAGGTCACCGTCCAGGCACCGGTGGCCCGCCTGAGCGAGACCCCGGGCCAGGTCAGCCACCTGGGAAGGGCGCTGGGCGCCGACAACGACGCCGTCTACGGAGGACTGCTCGGCCTCTCCCCCGACAAGCTCGACGAACTGCGCGCCGAAGGGACCATCTGATGGGTACGCACGCACACCGGCCCCGCCGCTCCGAACTGGCCACGCCCGCGAGCAGCGAGCGCATGTGCGCCAAGGCCCCGTCCTCCGGAGCCGATCTGGTCTTCCTCGACCTGGAGGACGCGTGCGCTCCCGCGGTCAAGGAATCCGCCCGCGCCATCGCCGTCGCCGCCCTCACGGGACAGGACTGGGGCACCACGCTGCGCGCGGTCCGCGTGAACGGCCTGGACACCCCCTGGTGCCACGACGACATCATCGAGGTCGTCACGGGCGCGCGGGACGCGCTGGACGTGCTGATCGTGCCGAAGGTGCGGACCGCGCGCGACGTCTGGTGGGTCGACGTGCTGCTCTCCCAGCTGGAGCAGAAACTGCGCCTGCCGCGGCCGATCGCCCTGGAGGTGCTCATCGAGGAGGCGGAAGGGCTCGCGAACGCCCTGGAGATCGCCCGCGCCAGCCCCCGCGTGGAGGCGCTGATCTTCGGTGCGGGCGACCTCTCGGTCTCCCTCCGGGCCCGTGTCGACGGCAACTTCGATCCGCTCGGCCCCTATCCCGGAGACTTCTGGCACTTCGCCCGCACCCAGGTGCTCACGGCGGCCCGGGCCGCCGGCATCGCCGCCGTCGACGCGCCGTTCCCGGCGTACGGCGATCCGGACGCCTACCGGGTGTCCGCCGAACAGGCCGCGCTGCTCGGCTTCGACGGCAAGTGGGCCATCCATCCCAGTCAGGTCCCCTTGGCCAACGAGGTGTTCACACCGACCAAGGAGGAGGTCGCCGCCGCCAAGGACCTCATCGCGCGCTACCGCAGCGCCGAGGCCGAGGGCACGGGCGCGATCGGACACGACGGCCGTCTCGTGGACGCGGCGCACATCAAGCTGGCGACGAATGTGCTCGACCGGGCGGGGTAGCACCGGCCGGCCGGGGGTGACCGGCCACGACGCCGGCCCAAGAAATGAGAACGGCGTTTACGGAAAACGGTAAGTCCATTGACACCTGTTCGGGGGGCCCATAGCGTGAGCGGCGCGCGGGTCGCAGCCACTCTGCGGTCGTCTGTGCGCCTTCCGATCAGGATTCCTGCCGAGGAGGTTTCATGGGCGGCGAGAGCCCCGTCCTGACCGTGACAGCCGAGAAGGATGTCCGTGTCGTCACACTCAACCGGCCCGATCAACTCAACGGCGTGTCCGCCGAGTTGCACCGCCGGCTCGCCGAGGTCTGGGACGAGCTCGCGGCCGACGAGGACGCCCGGGCCGTGGTCCTCACCGGCGCCGGCCGGGCGTTCAGCGCCGGCGGGGACTTCCAGCACCTGCTGCGCCACCACAGCGACGCCGCGTTGCGCGAGCGTTCCATCCGGCTCGACCGGGCGATCCAGACGGCGATGATCCGGTTCCCGCTGCCGGTGGTCGCGGCGGTCAACGGGCCCGCCGTGGGCCTCGGTTGTTCGCTCGCGCTCGGCTGCGATCTCGTACTGATGGCCGACGACGCGTATCTGGCCGACCCGCATGTGTCGGTCGGTCTGGTCGCCGGGGACGGCGGGGTCACGCTGTGGCCGCTGCTGACGAGTCTCCTGCGTGCCAAGGAGTACCTGTTCACCGGAGACCGCATCCCGGCCGCGAAGGCGGTGGAGTTCGGGCTCGCCAACCGGGTCGTACCGGCCGCCGAACTCACCGAGCAGGCCATGGCGTTGGCGCACCGGCTCGCGGCCCAGCCTCCGCAGGCACTGCGTGCGACGAAGGCGGCCCTCGCCGTGGTGGTCGAGCAGATGTCGCGCGGCGGCATGGAGGCGGCCCTCATGGCCGAGCAGTCCACCATGACCAGCCCGGACTATCTGCGGATCGTCACGGCGCTCGCCGAAAGAGGCACCGGGAACGACAGGCGCTCGCGCGGCGACCGGAAGGAGTGAGCGTGGAGGCGGAGGAGTTCCGGCTGGTCCGCGAGGCACTGGAGGCCTTCGCCGCCGACCACCGGTGTACGTCGGCCGAGCCCGCGCCGGCGCGGCGGGCCGAGGCACAGAAGGCGCTCGACGGTCTCGGACTCGCCGAACTGCGGCGCGGAGCAAGGCCGTTGGCATCGGCACAGGAGTGCGCGCTGCTCGCCGAGGACTACGGTCGGCAGCCGATGGCGGCCTCGTTCCTCGGCCCCTCGCTGCTCGCCCCGGAGGTGCTGCGCCTGGTCGAGGCGGCCGGCGCGGCCGTGTCGTACGAGGGCACGCCCACCATCGCGCTCGGCCGCGATCTGCGGTTCGCCGACGGCGGTGACGGCAACGACGAAGCGTTCGTGGCCTGGGACGCCGAGGGCGCCGACAGGGCGCTGTGCGTCCGCGCCGACGGGACCGTGCGCTCTCTCGGGCTCGGCGCTCCGGCACCCACCACGGACCTGCTGCGTACCGTCCGCACGGCCGACACGGACAGCACAGAGGGCACGGACGGCACAGACAGCACGCAGATCGTCGGCCGACTCGACCCTCAGGCCATGCGCGCCTGGCAGGCCTGGGCGTTGGTCATGGTGAGCAGCGAACTCGTGGGCGCCGCCCGGTCGTTCGTCGAGCAGAGTGCCGCCTACGCACGCGACCGCGTCCAGTACGGGCGGCCCATCGGCTCCTATCAGTCGGTCCAGCATCTGCTGGCCGACGCGACCGTTGCCGTAGAGGCGTGCACCAGCGCCACCCGTTACGCCGCCTGGTGTCTCGACCACGCCGGTCCCGACGCCGCGCTGACCGCCGCCCGCGTCGCCAAGGCCGAGGTGGACGTGTCCGCCCTGGACGCGGTGTACGCGGGAATGCAGGTGTTCGGCGGGATCGCGCAGACCTGGGAGCACATCGCGCATCTGTATCTGCGCCGGGTCCGCGTCGGCGCCACGGTCCTCACCGGCACGGCGCGGTTGCTGACCGCGCTCGCGCTGCCGGATTCCGACTCGAAGGACCGGGCGGACCGGCTGGACCGGACGGACCGGACGGAGGCAGCGTGAGCGGGTTCGACATGCCGTTGGACTTCGGTGATCCGGCCGGCCTCGAAACGCTCCGCGAGGAGCTGCGGGCCTGGCTCGCCGAGCACCCACTTCCCGAGCGCCGCCCGGACGAGGAGCCGGCCGAGTTCCTTGTCCGCTGGCACCGCATGCTGTACTCCGGCGGCTGGGTGGGGCTCGACGTACCCGAGGAGTACGGCGGCCGGGGTCTCACCGCGCTCCATCAGGTGGCGGTCAGCGACGAGCTGGGCGCCGGCCGGGCCCCCGGGGTGCCCCGGATCGGCTATCTCGCCCACGCCCTCCTGGAGTTCGCGTCCGAGGAGCAGCGGACCCGGCTGCTGCCGCCCATGCTCGCCGGTGACAACGTGTGGTGCCAGGGCTTCAGCGAGCCCGGCGCCGGCTCGGACCTGGCGGGCATGACGACGTACGCACGACGCGACGACGACGGGCGGGGCTACACCGTCAACGGGCAGAAGCTGTGGACCAGTTACGCCCAGTACTCCGACTACTGCCTGCTGCTCGCCCGCACCGACCGCGACGCCCCCGCCCACGCGTCGATCACCGCGTTCGCGCTGCCGCTCGACCGGGCCGGGGTGACCGTGCGACCGCTCAGGGCAGCCAACGGGGACGACGAGTTCTGCGAGCTGTTCCTCGACGACGTGACGCTCTCGGCACACGAGCGGATCGGCGCGGAAGGCGACGGCTGGCGGCTCGCCATGACCACCGTCAACTACGAGCGCAACGCCCTCGACACCGGCCATCTCTCCAAGTACGGGCTGCTGTTGGAACGGCTGAAGCACGAACTACGCGACCGACAGGGCGAGTTGGACGACGGACTCGTCTCCGCCGTGGGGCGGTGCGTCGTCGACTACCAGGTCCTCGTCGCACACGCCCGCCGCCGCACCGCCGAGCGACTCGCCGGACGCGCGGCGGGCCCCGAGTCCTCCGTCGACAAGCTGCTGATGACACGGGCCGAGCAACGGCTCTACGAGACCGCCCTGCGGGTGCTGCCGGACCAACTCGCGCGGGACGGCGGGGCGGTGTACGGCGAGTACCTCTACTCCCGTGCGGCGTCCGTCTACGGCGGCACCTCCCAGATCCAGCGGAACATCATCGCCAAGCGGCTGCTGCGGCTGCCGTCGGCGTCACGAACGTCGTGAAAGGAGCCCGTGATGCGATACGACCAGGAGCTTCGCAGCATCCCCCACGTCGTGCGCCGGGCCGCCGCGGCCTACGGTGACCGGCCCGCGCTCGTCGACGGCGACCTGCGCTGGAGTTTCCGCGACCTTGAGCGGCACATGACGCAGGCGGTGCGTGCCGCGATCGCGCTCGGCATCTCCCCCGGCGACCGCGTCGGCGTCTGCGCGCCCAACTGTGCCGAGTGGATCTGCGCGGCCCTCGCGGTGCAGGGCGCGGGCGGCATCGTCGTCCCCCTCAACACCCGTTTCAAGGCCGCCGAGCTCGCGTACATCCTGCGCAGGTCCGGGGCGAAGGCGCTGTTCGCGGCCCCGTTCCTCGGCACCGACTACATCGCCGAACTACGCAAACACGAACCGGAGTTGACTGCCCTGCAGTCCACTGTGTCGCTCCGCGACGAGCGCGGCGACGCGGACCTCGGCTGGGAAGACTTCCTGGCGAAGGGCGCGGCCGTCGACGAGAGCACCGCGCACGCGGCCATCGACCGGATCACACCCGACAGTGTCTCCGACATCATGTTCACCTCCGGGACCACCGGACACCCCAAGGGCGTGGTCCTCACCCACGGACAGTCGCTGCGCGCGTACGGCTGGATGGCCGAGGAGTACACGTTCCGCGCCGGGGACGTCTTCCTCGTCGTGCCGCCGTTCTTCCACTGCTTCGGGTACAAGGCGGGCTGGCTCGCCTCGTTCCTGCACGGTGTGACGGTGGTCCCGATGGCGGTGTTCGACGCGGCCCGCGCCCTGGAACTCATCGAGCGGGAGCGGGTGTCCATCATGCTGGGGCCGCCGACCATCTTCTCCGACCTGATCGCCGCCCCGGCCCGGGCCCGCCACGACACGTCGTCGCTGCGGATCTCCATGACCGGCGGCACCACGATCCCGGAACCGCTGATCCACGCGATGAAGGACGAGCTGTCGTTCGACATCGTGATGAGCGCGTACGGACTCACCGAGGCCTCCGCGCTCGCCACCACCACCCGCCTCGGCGACACCCCGGCGACCGTGGCCCGCACCAACGGGCGGCAGATCCCCGACGTGGAGGTCCGCATCGCCGACGAGGCGGGGCGCGCCCTGCCTGCGGGCGAGGCGGGCGAGATCCAGGTGCGCGGCTACACCGTCACCAGCGGCTACTGGGACGACCCCGAGGCCACCACCGCCGCGATCGGCGCCGACGGCTGGCTGCGCACCGGCGACATCGGGCACCTGGACGCCGACGGCAACCTCGCGGTCGTCGACCGCAAGAAGGACATGTTCATCGTCGGCGGGTTCAACGCCTATCCGGCCGAGATCGAACGTCTCCTCCTCGACTACGCACCGGTCGCGGAGGCCGCCGTCATCGGTGTGCCCGACGACCGACTCGGCGAGGTCGGCTGCGCCTACCTGGTACTGAAGCCGGGCGCGCAAACGACGGCACCGGACGTGATCGCCTGGTCGCGTGCCAACATGGCGAACTTCAAGGTGCCCCGGCACGTCCGCTTCGTCGACCACCTGCCGCGCAACGCCAGCCGCAAGATACTCAAGCACGAACTGCGCGCCGCGTACGAGGAGAAGACGTCCGAGCAGAAGACGTACGAGGAGCAGGCGTGAGCGGCGCAGGCGTGAGCGATGAGGACGGGAGCGGCGACGGTCCGCTGGCGGGAGTCACCGTGGTCTCGGTCGAGCAGGCGGTGTCGGCGCCGCTGTGCACCCGGGCGCTCGGCGATCTCGGTGCCCGGGTCATCAAGGTGGAGGCCCCCGGCGGCGACTTCACGCGCTACTACGACGACGTGGTGCACGGCCTCTCCGCCCACTTCGTGTGGGCCAACCGCGGCAAGGAGTCCCTGGTCCTCGACCTGAAGTCGGCGCACGGCTCGCACGTGCTGCACCGGCTCCTGGACCGGGCCGATGTCTTCGTGTCGAACCTGGCGCCGGGCGCGGCCGACAGACTCGGCATCGCCGCGGGCCAGTTGGCAGCCCGGCACCCCGAGCTGATCACCATGGAGATCGACGGCTACGGTCCCGGCGGCCCGCTCTCCCACAAGCGCGCCTACGACCTGCTCGTACAGGCGGAGGCGGGCGCGTGCTCGATCACCGGTCTGCCCGGTGAACCGGCGAAGCCGGGGCCGCCGGTGGCCGATGTGTGCACAGGCCTGTACGCGGCCCTTTCGATCACGGCGCTGCTGGCCGAGCGCGGGAGGACCGGCGGGACGAAGGGTCCTGCCGCCGTCTCGGTGAGCATGTTCGACATCATGACGGAGGTGATGGGGTACGCGCTCACGTACACCCGGCACACCGGTGTCGACCAGCAGCCGGTGGGCATGGGCTCGCCGGCGGTGGCGCCCTACGGCGCGTACGCCACCGCCGACGGCCACACGGTGGTGCTCGGCACCACCAACGACCGCGAGTGGCAGCGCTACGCCCGCGAGCTCCTCGGCCGGCCGGACCTGGCCGACGACCCGAAACTCGCCACCACGGCCGACCGGGTCGCCGCACGCGAGCGCCTGGACGCCGAGATCGCCGGCTGGTGCGCGGCACGCACCCTGCACGACATCCAGGCTGCGGCCGACAAGGCAGGCATCGGCAACGCCAAGCTCAACACCCCCAGCGAGGTGCTCACCCACCCGCAGCACACCGCCCGCGACCGCTGGCGCGAGATCGACACCCCGGGCGGTCCGACCCTGGCGCCGCTGCCGCCGCCGGTCTTCGAGGGCCGCACGGCCCCCATGGGCGACGTGCCCGCTCTCGGTCGGCACACCGAGGCCATTCTGCGTGAACTGGGGTTCGCCGACGAGGACTTGACCGAGAAGCTGACCGAGAACCCGATCAAGGAGAGGGCAGACAGTGACACGTGAGGCCGTGATCGTGGAGGCCGTCCGCACCCCCGTCGGCAAGCGTGGCGGCTCGCTCGCCGGCGTCCACCCCGGCGACCTGTCCGCGCACGTCCTGGGCCAACTCGTCGCCCGTACCGGTATCGATCCAGCCGATGTCGACGACGTGATCTGGGGCTGTGTCTCGCAGATCGGCGACCAGTCCGGAAACATCGGAAGGTACGCGGTGCTGGCGGCCGGCTGGCCGGACTCCGTTCCGGCGACGACGGTGAACCGGGCCTGCGGCTCCAGTCAGCAGGCCCTCGACTTCGCCGCGCAGGCCGTGCTGTCCGGCCAGTACGACATGGTGGTCGCGGGCGGCGTCGAGGCGATGAGCCGGGTGCCGCTGGGCGCGGCCCGCACCGGCGGCACGCCCTGGTCACCGTCCGTCCTGGAGCGCTACGACCACTTCGCCTTCAACCAGGGCGAGTCGGCGGAGAAGATCGCCCACAAGTGGGGTTTCTCCCGGCTTCAGCTCGACGAATTCGCCTCGCGCTCCCACGAGTTGGCCGCCGCCGCGCAGGACTCCGGCGCCTTCGACGCCCAGCTCGCCCCGCTGCCCGGCAACCCGCTGAAGGCGGACGAGGGGGTGCGTCGCGGTACGACACCCGAGACGCTCGCCCGTCTGAAGACGCCGTTCCAGGAGGACGGCGTGATCCACGCGGGCAACGCCTCGCAGATCTCCGACGGCGCCGCCGCCCTGCTCGTCACCACGCCGGAGCGGGCCGACGCGCTCGGTCTGAGGCCGCTGGTGCGCTACCGGGCGGGCGCGGTCACCGGCTCCGATCCGGTCCTGATGCTGACCGGCCCGATCCCCGCGACCGCACAGGTGCTGAAGCGGGCCGGGCTCGCCCTCTCCGACATCGGCGCCTACGAGGTCAACGAGGCCTTCGCGCCCGTACCGCTGGCCTGGCTCGCCGAGACCGGCGCCGACCCGGAACGCCTCAACCCGCTCGGCGGCGCGATCGCGCTCGGCCACCCGCTGGGCGCGTCCGGCGCGATCCTGATGACGCGCCTGATCCATCACATGCGCGACCAGAGTGTCCGTTACGGACTGCAGACCATGTGCGAGGGTGGCGGTACGGCCAATGCCACCGTCGTGGAACTCATCGACTGATCAGTGGAGTTGAGGGTGCGCCGAGACATCTACACCGCCGACCACGAGGCTTTCAGGGAGCTGGTGCGGGACTTCGTCCAGCGCGAGGTCGTACCCGCCTACGAGGAGTGGGAGAAGGCGGGCCGGATGCCCCGCCACATCTTCGAACAGCTCGGTGACATCGGTGTGATGGGCCTGGCGATCCCCGAGGAGTACGGCGGCGCGGGCACCGACGACTACCGCTACCAGGTGATCCTCCAGGAGGAGGCGTCCCGCGCCCTGGTCACGCTGGGCACCGTCCGCACCCAACTCGACGTGATCCTCCCGTACTTCCTCGGCTACGCGAACAAGGAGCAGCGCGAGCGCTGGTTCCCGTCGCTCGCCGCGGGCCGGCTGCTCACCGCGATCGCCATGACGGAGCCCGGCACCGGTTCCGACCTCGCGGGGATCCGCACCACGGCGGTGCGCGACGGCGACGACTACGTCCTGAACGGCGCCAAGACGTTCATCACCGGCGGGCTCCTGGCCGACCTGGTGATCGTGGTGGCACGCACTTCCTCGGCCCCGGACGACCGGCGGGCCGGCCTGACCCTGCTGGTCGTCGAGGACGGCATGCCCGGCTTCACCAAGGGCCGGGAGCTCGACAAGATCGGCATCCGCGTGCAGGACACGGTGGAGCTGGCCTTCGACGACGTACGGGTGCCGGTGGCCAACCGGCTCGGCGAGGAGGGCGAGGCGTTCTCCTACCTGGGCCGGAACCTGCCGCAGGAGCGGATGACGGTCGCGGTCGGCTCGGTGGCACAGTCCCGGGCGGCGCTCGACACGACGCTCGTGTACGCCAAGGACCGCAAGGTCTTCGGGAACACGCTGGCCTCGTTCCAGAACACCAAGTTCGAACTCGCCGCGGTGGCCACGGAGGTGGAGGCCGCGCAGGCCATGCTGGACCGGGCGATCCTGGAACTGGTGGAGGGACGGCTGTCCGGGGCGGACGCGGCCAAGGTCAAGCTGTTCTGCACGGAGGTCCAGGCCCGGTGCGTGGACCGTTGTCTCCAACTCTTCGGCGGATACGGCTATATACGCGAGTACCCGATAGCCCGCCTGTACGCGGACGCCCGGATCACCCGGATCTACGCGGGAACGAGCGAGGTCATGAAGGTGATCATCGCGAAGTCACTCGGTTTGTAAGGGAGTTGCGGCGTTGACGACGGATCGAAATCGGAATCAGGATCAGGATCAAGGTCAGGGTCAGGACTTCTCCGGCAGCAAGGGTGCCGCCCTCGTCGCGGGCGGCACCGGCGCCATCGGCGCGGCGATCGTCCGCACCCTGGCGCGGCGGGGCAGCACGGTGCTGTTCACCTACCGCTCGAACGAGACGGCGGCCGACGCGCTCACCGCCGAACTGGGCGCCGAGGGTGCGCGGGTGCACAGCGTGCGGGCCGACCTCACGGACGAGGGCGAGGCCGCGGGCGCGATCCGGGCAGCGGTCGACCGGTTCGGCGCACTGCACACACTTGTCTACGCGGCCGGTCCGCACGTGCCGATGACGCACCTGAGCCAGGTCCCGCCGACGCGGTACCGCGAGCAGCTGCACGCCGACACGCTCGCCTTCTACCACCTGGTGCATCCGGCGCTCGTCCCGCTGCGGGAGAGCGCCGGAAGCGTCGTCGCGGTCACCACCGCGGCCACCCACCGCTACCCCGTACGGGACGGTCTGTCCTCGGGGACCAAGGGCGCGGTGGAGGCGGTGGTCCGCGCCCTCGCGGCCGAGGAGGGCCGCTACGGCGTGCGGTTCAACTGCGTCGGCCCCGGCATGCTCACCGACGGGATCGCCGCCCGGCTGATCGAGGACGGGGAACTCGACGAGGCCGCCCTGCGGGTGACCCGCCGCAACATCCCGCTGCGCCGCTTCGGGAACGCGCAGGACATCGCGGAGGCGGTCGCGTTCCTCGTGTCGGGCCGGGCCGGGTTCATCACCGGGCAGCATCTGGCGGTCGACGGCGGGTACACGGTCTGAGCGTACGGACCTGGGGCGCTCGTACGTACCGGGGGCGCTGACGCGCCGCGCCCCCGTTCAGCGCCCCGGGACTGCGCCGTGGCGGTCCTCAGGGACTCGGAACCACCTTGACGCCGTCCACCTTGGCCCCGTCCACCTTGACTCCATCCACCTTCGTGCCGTCCACGAGCCGGTCCCCCAGCGCCGACAGGTCGTAGGACTGATGGGCCAGCCAGAACCGCAGGAACCCGGTGAGCGAGTAGCGCAGGTACACCACGCCGCCCACGACCGCGCACACCACTCCCGTCAGGCCGATGGCGAGCGCGTCGCGCTGGGCGAGGGGATCGTCGGTGGCGTGCGCGAGGGGGTAGGCGAGCAGGCCCAGGACGAGGCCCGCGAGGAGCAGGACGCCGCCCGTCCGCAGCCACAGGACGTGGCGGGCGGCGGCCGGGTCGGGAATCTTCAGTGCGGCCAGGTCCCGGACGAACCGGTCGGCGCGGTGAGGTGTCTCGTCGGTGGAGGTGGCGGTGGGCGTAGAGGTCGACGTGGCGGTGGACGTGGCGGATTGCGTTGTCATGCGGCACTCCCCAGGTAGTAGGAGGACAGTTCGGCGTGCAGGGAGCTGTCGGGGTGGCCCTGCCACTGGATGCTGCCGCGCACCAGCACGGCCGCATGGTCGGCGATCTTGAGGACAGCGGTGGCGAACTGCTCGACGACCAGGATCGCGACACCCTGCCGGGCCAGTTCGGCGACGTGTTCGTACAGCTGCCCGACGACCAGTGGGGCGAGCCCCATCGACAGTTCGTCCAGGAGCAGCACGGCGGGGTCGGTGGCCAGGCCGCGGGCGAGGGCGAGCATCTGCTGCTCTCCGCCGGAGAGGGTGCCGGCCGCCTGACGGGTGCGTTTGCCGAGGACCGGGAAGCGCGCGTAGGCGATCTCCTCGATCTCGGCCCGGTCGCGGCCGGTGAAGGTCATCATGCGGAGGTTGTCGCGCACGGAGAGGTTGGGGAAGACGCCCCGTCCCTCCGGGATCAGGCAGACCCCGCTCCGGGCGAGATCCCGCGGGTGGGCGCCGGTGACGTCGCGGCCGCCGAGCAGCAGGCTTCCGGCGCTGGGCCGGTGGGCTCCGGCGGCGACGTTCAGGGTTGTCGTCTTGCCGGCGCCGTTGGGTCCGAGCAGGGCGACGACCTGTCCGGCGGCGACGCTCAGGTCGACGCCGTGCAGCACGGTGATGCGGTCGTAGGCGGCTTGTACGCCGCTTAGTTCGAGCAAGGGCATGCTGCTCAGGCCTCCCCCAGATAGGCGGCCAGGACCGTCTGGTCCTGCTGGATGTCCGCGGGCGGCCCGCAGGCCACGATCTTGCCGAGGTCGAGGACGTACACCTGGTCGCAGACGCTCATCACGAGGCCCATGTCGTGTTCGACGAGGACGACCGCGCAGCCGTCGGCGGCGACGTCGCGCAGCAGGGCGGCGAAAGCGCGGGTCTCGTCGGCGTCCTGTCCCGCGGCGGGTTCGTCGAGGAGCAGGACGCGGGGCCGCCCGGCGAGGGCCCGGCCGACCTCCAGGAGGCGGGCGGCGCCGGTGGGCAGCGCGTCGGCGGCGGTGTCGGCAACGGCGGACAGGCCGATGGATTCCAGGACACGGTCGGCGGTACGGGCCGACTCGCGTCCGTGGGAGCCGAGTTCGGCTGCGACGAGGAGGTTGTCGCGGACGGTGAGCCGCCCGAACAGTTCCAGGCGCTGGAAGGTACGGGCCATGCCGCGCCGGGCACGCCGGGCGGGGGTGGCGCGGGTGATGTCCTCGCCGTCGAGGGTGACGACCCCGGACTGGGGCCTGAGCAGGCCGGAGACGACGTCGAACAGAGTGGATTTTCCTGCCCCGTTGGGGCCGATGAGGCCGGTGACGCAACCTGCCTCGGCCTCGAATCCGGCGTCGTCCAGGGCCCGGTTCCCGCCGAAGACGACGGTCACCCCGTCAGCTCGCAGCGATGCCACGGGCGATCACCTCCCGGTCCTCGGTCCGCCAGGGCCGGCGGATGCCCCACCATTCGACGGGGTCTGGTTCGAGACGCGGTCCGGCCTGCCGTGCGGCGGCCCGGACGCGCAGTGCGGTCGCGGCGACGATCAAGGTGACGAGGAACAGCGCACCGCCGATCAGGTGGGCCGCGTACAGGGCCCACAGCAGGGCGAGCACTGCTCCGGTGACGGGGAACAGCAGCCGGTCGCGCGCCAGCACGGCCCAGTCGCCGCGCAGTTGCGGCACGATGCCGCCGGGGCTCTTCGCGAGGCCCATTCCGGCGAGTGCGATCATCAGGGTGGACACGTCGTGGGCCCAGTCGCCGAAGTGGCCGAGCAGTTGGGGCGGCGCCAGGTAGGACACACCGGTGAACAGGCCGGTGCCGACCGCGCCGAGGCCGCCGATGACGGCGATCAGGAACACCGGCAGGTTCGCGACAAGACTGAACTGCTCTGCGGTGATCGTGCCTTGGACCATGCCGTACAGGGCCCCGCCGAGTCCGGCGATCGCGGCGGACAGCGCGAACACGGCGACCTTCGCACCCAGCGGTCTGCCTCCGAGCGTGGCGTAGGCGGCCTCGCTGTCACGCAGTGCGATCAGCGCGCGGCCGAACCTGCCGCGCCGCAGCCAGGCCACGCCGAGCGACATCAGGGCGAGCATGACGGCGGAGAACAGCAGGAGTTCGCGCCCCGATGAGAGCTGCCAGCCGAAGAGATCGGGCCCGTGCACCTCGACGGAGCCCTGGTCGAACAGGGCGACGCGGACACCGAGGATCTCGAAGGACGGCAGGGTGAACACCCATCGGTCGAGGACGACGGCGAACGCGGCGGTGCCCAGGGCGAGATAGATGCCGGACAGCCGCAGCGCGGGTACCGCGATGAGAGCGCCGACCGCGGCGGCGACCAGCACCGCGACCGGCAGCGCCCACAACTGCCCCTGCCCGCCCAGGTGTCCCCACACGATCGCGCCGATGCCGGCGATGCTCAGCTGGCACAGCGAGATCTGCCCCGCGTAGCCGGCCAGCGGCACGTAGGAGAGGGCGACGATGCCGAGCGCGAACAGCGGCCCGTACGAGATGAGTCCCTCGCTGTCCAGGACGGTCACCAGGAACACGGCGAACAGCAGCACGCTTCCGGCGAACACGAGCGTGCCGCGCGCGGTGGGCAGCGGCACCTGGACGAGGCGCCGCTCACGGCCCCTCAGCCGCCGGTGCGGGAAGACGATCAGCGCGAGGAGGAGCAGCAGGGCGGGGGCGGCCAGGCGCAGCCCCGGCAGATAGTCGTTCTGCGGAAGATAGCCGGTGAGGAAGCTCTCCAGACAGCCGACCACGAGCGCGCCGAGGAAGGTGAGCGGCAGGCTGCGCAGGCGGCCGAAGACGGCGGCGGTGTACGCGGAGACGATGAGGAGGGAGAGCTGCTGGGCGTCGAGGGCGACGGTCGGCGCGATCAGAATGCCGCCGATGGCGGCGAGTTGGGTACCGAGCACCCAGGCGAGCCGGGCCGCGCGCTGCGGCGACGCCCCGGTGAGCCCGGCGAGCGCACGGTCGTCCACGCAGGCCCGCATCTCGGTGCCCGCGCGGGTGTGGGCGAGAAGGAACCAGAGCCCCACCGCGACGAGCACGGCGACGACCAGAGTGAGGATCTGGTGCCAGGTGACCGCGGCGGGGCCGAAGTGGAGGGCCGGCTCGTCGACGAAGAAGGGGCGCAGCGGCCGGGCCACGCTGGGGTTCCAGATCCAGCGGGCCAGGGAGATGCAGCCGGTGAGCAGGGCCACGGCCATCACGAGCCGCTCCGCCTCCCCGAGCGACTGCACGGGACGCATCAGGACCCGCTCGACGAGCAGCCCGAAGCCGGGCGCGAGCACGAGGAGCACGAAGGCGAGGGCGAGCGGAACCGGCCACCCCCAGCCGAACGCCAACTGCCAGTAGGCGAAGGCGGAGAGCATGCCGGCCGCGCCGTGCGCGAAGTTGAACACGCCGGCGGTCGTGTACGTCAGGACGAGGCCGCTGCCGACGATCGCGTAGATCGCGGCGCTGGTCAGGCCGACCACGCCGAAGGTGAGGAACTGTTCCATCAGGCGACCGTCCCTGCTCGGACGGGCCACGCGGCGAGCCCGGCTGCGGATGACACCTGTATCGCGGGATTCATGGGATTCACGGGATTTCCTCCTCGGTGCTCTCCCCCATCCCCGCGTGAGCGGGGTGTGGTGGGCGCCTCCCAGGGGTGGAAACTAACTTCTCATTGACGGAGAATCAACCATCCGGACACGGGATGCCGCATATCCGTTCCGAACCCGCGGCACTCCGTGACAACTCGTGACACCTCGTGACACCTGAATCAGGAAGGGCGGTACCACCGTTGACCCCACAGCACTCGGATCCGGGCATCAGCACGTATGACGACCTGGCCGACATCCAGCAGCTGCTCGCCCGCTACGCCGTCGCCATGACACAGGGCGACACGGACCGCGTCCTCGCCGTCTTCACCCCGGACGGCAGCTACAGCGCGTTCGGCGACACCTACCGGCTCGACGACTTCCCGGCCCTGATCGCCGCCGCGCCCAAGGGCCTGTTCATGACGGGAACGCCGGTCGTGGAGTTCGCCGAGGACGGCGGGACGGCCACCGGCACCCAGCCCCTGTGCTTCGTCGAACACTCGGCCCACGCCATGCGCATCGGCTACTACAACGACACCTACCGGCGAACCGCGGACGGCTGGCGACTGCACACCCGCGCCATGACGTTCATCCGCCGCAGCGGCGACCACGACTCGGGCCGCCCGCACGCCTTCGAGCAGACCCGCACGTGACCCCCATGGACACCGCCACCTTCCGTACGCGACTGTCCGCGTGGCTCGACACGCATGACCTCACCCCCGACCCGGCGGACGACTCGCTCGACGCTCATGTCGCCCAACTCAACCGTGTCCGCCGGGAGTTGTGGGAGGCCGGGTGGATGCGGCACGGCTGGCCCGAGGCGGTCGGCGGGGTCGGAGGGCCGAGCGTGCTGCGGGCCGTGCTCGGCGAGGAGGTCGCCACGCGCCAACTCGCCGAGCCCGGCCCGTACTCGATGGTCGAGGTCCTCGTCCCCACCCTGATCTCGTACGCGTCCCCGGCGCTGGCCGCCGAGATGGTGCCGCGGCTGCTCGGCGGGCGCGAGCAGTGGTGCCAGGGCTTCTCCGAACCGGGCTCCGGCAGCGACCTCGCCTCCCTGTCCACCCGGGCCGTCCCGGACGCCGACGGCCGCGGCTGGGTGATCACCGGCCAGAAGGTGTGGACGAGCCTGGCCCAGTACGCGACCCGTTGCGTACTGCTCGCCCGCACCGGACCCGATCCCGGGCACGCCGGCATCAGCGCGTTCTTCCTCGACATGGACTCCCCCGGCATCACGGTCCGGCCGCTGCGCACCATGCACGGCGTCGACGAGTTCGCCGAGGTGTTCCTCGACGAGGTGCATGTGCCGGGCGACCGGCTCCTCGGCGCGGTGGGCGACGGCTGGAAGCTGGCCATGGACCTGCTGCCGCACGAGCGCTCCACCTGCTTCTGGCACCGCGTCGCCCACCTCTACACCCGCCTCGACCGCCTGATCGAGCAGCGGGAGAAGCCCGAGGACGAGGCGGCGGCGCTCGGCGAGGCGTACCTGGCGCTGCACATGGTGCGCTGCCGCTCGCACGCGACCCAGCGCAGGCTCGCGGCCTCGGGGCGGCTCGGCCCGGAGACCTCGGTGGACAAGATCCTGCTGGCCACCGCCGAGCAGCAGCTCTTCGACACGGCACGGGATCTGCTGCCGGGATCGGTCGAGCTGACGGATCCGGCCTGGCGCACCGAGTACCTGTACTCGCGGGCCGCCACCATCTACGGCGGCACCGCCGAGGTCCAGCGCAACATCGTGGCCCGGCGCCTGCTCGGCCTGGGCAAGGAGTGAGGAGCCGCCCGCATGAACGCCATGAACGCTACGGATGCCATGAACACCATGGACGACCGTGAACGGGAACTGCTCGAAGAGACGCTGCGCAAGGCGATGGCGGCACCGGCCCCCGAGCGGGGCTCCCTCGACGGCGCGCTCACCGACCTGGGCTGGCCGGAGATGCTCGCCGAGGACCCGGCCACCGCGGTCCGGTCCGTCTTCCGCCTCCTCGGCGAGACCGGCGCCCACGCCCCGGTCCTCAACGACGTCCTGCTGCACGAGACGGGCCGCCCCGTCGGCGGCACCGTGCCCATGCCGTACGCGGGCGGGTTGTGGGTGCGCTGGGAACGCGGGGCCGGGGCGGAGTCCGGCGCGATCGACCCCGACCTGCCGCTGCGCACGCTGCCCGCGCCGGGCGCCCTCGTACCACTCGCCCTGGGCAGGCAGGCGCTCGGCTGGTGGCTCGTGGGCACCGGGCACGCGATGCTGACCCTTGCCCGCCAACACGTCCTCGACCGCCACCAGTTCGGGCGCCCGCTGGCGTCCTTCCAGGCGCTGCGCCACAAGCTCGCCGAGACCCTGGTGGCCCTGGAGGGCGCCGAGGCGACCCTGATCGCCGCCGACGGCGACCTCAGCTCCCTGCTCGCCAAGGCGGCGGCGGGCCGGGCCGCGCTGACCGCCGCCCGCCACTGCCAGCAGTCCCTGGGTGGCATCGGATTCACCGCCGAACACGAACTCCACCGGCACGTCAAACGCGCACTCGCCCTCGACGGCCTGCTCGGCAGCGCCCGCGAACTCACCCGGGAAGCCGGGATGTTGATCGCGTCGCGCGGCAGCGCACCCCGTCTCGTACAGCTGTGACCCCCGCCGGGAGACAACCGCAGGAGTGGCCATGACCGATCAGTGGAACGACCTGCTCGACTGCCTCGACCCCAAACCGCTCGGCGAGGGCGTGTACGAAGCGCGCTCCCAACAGCTCGCGTACCACCGCCTGTTCGGCGGCCAGCTCCTCGCCCAGAGCGCCCGGGTCGCCGAACTCGCCTGCCCCGACAAGTCCGTGAAGTCACTGCACATGCTGTTTCCGCGAGAGGGCAGGGGCGGCGAGCCCGTGCGCTACGAGACGGACTGTGTGCAGCGCGGGCGGACCTACGCCGCCGTGCAGATCCAGGCACGGCAGGAGCACGGGATCGTCGCCGTGGCGACGGTGAGCCTGCACACCTGGGAGGGCGGACCGCAGCGGCAGACCGTCGAGGCGGTGGGCGCACCACCCGGCGAGGAGGGGCGGATCGAGCTTGAGCTGCTGCCGTGGGAGACCCGCGCCGCGATCGACCTGGACTCCCCCGGCAGCGAGCCGCCCGTCTACGAACTGTGGACGCGCACCCCGCCGGTCGCCGCGGAACTGGGCGCCGCACTGCTCGCCTACACCACCGACCTGACACTCATCGGCACCGCGCTGCGCCCGGTGGAGGGGGTGACCCAGCACGACGCGGGACAGGCCTTCGCCTCCGCCGTGACCTCGCACACCCTCTGGTTCCACCAGCCGGTGCGCAGCGACGCCTGGCTCGTGCTGCGCCAGCACAGCCCGGTCTCGGCGCACGGCCGGTGCCACGGGCGCGGCGACGTCCTCACGCAGCGGGGCGAGCTCGTCGCCTCGTACGCGCAGGACGCGCTGTTGCGGTTCGGGCGGCGGTGACACGCACCGGCCGGCGCTACCCCTTCGCCGCGGGCACCGGCGAGGGGGGCGGCGCCGGCTGGGTTCCGAGCAGCAGCACCGCCAGCGCGTCGCGCACGGTGTCCTGGTAGCGCTCGTCGTCGCAGTCGACCACCCACTGCTGCTGTATGCCTTCGAAGAGAGCCATCAGGGCGGTGGCCGCGGTGCCGGGCGTCAGACCGCTCGGCAGCCGCTCGCCGAAGCGTCCCGCAAGGTCCTTGGTGATCGTCTCGATCAGCTCGCGGTACCGTTCGCGCGCGAATCCACGGGCCGGCTCCTGCCCCGTGGCGGCCTCCGCCATCACCACGCTGTGCACCTGGGCGAGCGAGGGCATGCCCTGGTCGAAGGCGAGCGCCTCCGCCAGCCTGGCCGGCATGTCGGGGTCGTTCCAGTCGGAGTGCATGTGCTGCCGGTTGAGGTCGTCGCGCAGGTGCAGCAGGGCGAACAGCAGCCGCTTCCTGCTCGGGTAGTAGTGCAGCACACCCTGCCGGGTCAGCCCCGCACGCTCCGCCACCGCGTCGATCGACGCCCCGCGGTAGCCGCGCTCGGCGAACACCTCCAACGCCGCCCGGAGTATCTCCTCACGCCGCGCCGAGACCATCGCCCCACCCACCTTCTGCCGTAAGGAACGTTCCCGCGCTGTCACCCTACGTACGTGCCGTGCGGTGCGGGAGGGGTGCGGCCCGGCACGGAGGGGTTCGCCTCCGTGCCGGGCCGCCGGTGCGGGCGCCTCACTTGAAGTCCGACATCGACTTCCCGACATCGGCGAGCGTGACGGGCTTGGTGTACTTGCCCTTGAACTTCAGCATCGGCGCGTCACAGCGGTAGGCACCGTCGTCCGGCTCGAAGTCGGCCGGCTTCCAGCCCTTGGGGGTCGCCTCGACGATGGAGTAGCACTTGCCCGGCTGGTTCGCCTTGGACAGGTCGAACGGCGCCTGGATCCCGCCGGCCGTCCAGTCGGTGATCTTGGTGGCGTTGTCGTAGACGCACTTGCGGGTCAGCTCGGCGCAGTCGCGGGCCGAGGTGGCGAACAGCAGCCAGGCGGAGAAGGCGCGCAGCGACAGATAGCCGACCGGCGAGTCCGGCGAGTACTTGGCGTACAGCTGCTTGATCCTGTCCACGGCGGGCGACGACGTCTCCAGGGGCTGCGTGCCGAAGAGTTCGGCGTAGTTGTGCTGGGTGCCCAGGGCCGCTCCGGCGAGCTCCAGGAAGGGGGCGCCGTAGGAGTTGCTGTTGGAGTCGACCCAGTCGAGGGTGTAGTCGAGGCTGGTGAGGGACTGCTCCAGCTTGGCCAGGGAGCCGAAGTCGCCGAGGAAGACGAGGCCCTTGACCTTCTTGTTCTTGATGGACTGTGCGTACGCCGTCCAGTCCGAGACTCCGGTGGCGGGGTAGAGCTCGGTGTAGGAGACCTTGCCGCCGAGTTGGGTGATGCCCTCCTGGAACTGCTTGGAGATGGTCTTGGTGACCGGGCTGTCACCGGAGATGATGCCGACGTTCTTGGCCGACGCCGGGTACTTCTCGGTCAGCAGCCACTTGTAGAGACCGGCGTACGGGAAGTAGTCCGCGTACGGTCCCGAGGCGATCACCTGTAGGGCGGAGCCGACGGCGGGCGCCATGCTCGACTGGGCGGGGAAGGCGGGGAGCAGGCAGTTCACCCGGTCCTTGGCACCGAGACCGTCGAGCCCGGTCGCCCCGCCGACCAGCGCGAAGTCCTCCTTGCAGGCCTCCTGCATCCGCTGGCGCACCTCGACGCCCTTCGCGTCGTGGATGACGGGGGTGAGCTTGCGCCCGTTGATGCCGCCGTTGTCGTTGCACCAGGAGGTGAACACCTTGGCGGCGTTCACGAAGTCGGGGATCTTGTTCCAGCCGACGTCGGTGAAGACGCCGGTCTTGATGTCGTCGGCGGTGACGCCTTGCGCGCCCCCGGCCCCGGCCGCACCTTTGCCGCACACGTCCTTCAGCGTCCCGAAGTCCGCGCCACCGGCCATCGGCGACGTGCTCGCCGTGGCGGGCGCCGACTCCTCGGCGCCGGCGTTCTTCGAGTCCGAGCGGGTGGAACATCCTGCGAGCAGCACCGCGAACACGGTGACCACGCCGATGAGTAGCCTTCGCAACGGTCCTCCTCAGGGGGTGTACCTCCACTTCCGGCGGAAACTACATTCTCCGTTACAGCGAGGCAACTATTCAGACAGGAGAATCTAGATGGATCCATTCACATCAAATATTCACCAAAGTGGGAGAAGAATCCATTCCGCCGTATGAGATCATGGATCTCCCCTCCTGCGATGGGTGATTCGGTAGGGGGATGACACGCGCTTTTCACATGCGTGGAGTATCGTTCTGCAGATGAACGCCGTCCCCGCCGAACCCGCCCCGCCCGCCTGGCGTCAACGCGCCGTCGAGCGGTCCACCCGTGCCGCCAAGCTCCGCGCCGAGCAGCGGATCGAGCGCTTCCTGGACGGGGCCCAGGCGCTGATCACCGAGAAGGGCACCACCGACTTCACCGTGCAGGAGGTGGTCGAGCGCTCGAAGCAGTCGCTGCGCAGCTTCTACCAGCACTTCGACGGCAAACACGAGCTCCTGCTCGCCCTGTTCGAGGACTCGCTGTCGCGATGCGCCGAGGAGATCCGCACGGCCACCGCGGCCAAGAAGAAGCCGCTGGAGCGGCTCCGGGTCGCGGTGGAGCTGCTCTACAAGGAGTCGCAGCCGCGCCCGAACAAGCAGAGCGCGCTGTTCACCGACTTCGCCATGCAGCTGCTCGCGTCCCACCCCGCCCAGGTGACCGCGGCCCACATCCCGTTGCTCGACGTGTTCACCGAACTGGTCGAGCAGGCAGTCGAGTCGGGGGACGCGCACGCGGCCAAGCCGCGCCGGCTCGCCGCCCTCCTGATGCAGACCGCGATGTTCACCGCCCAGACTCCGGGCGTCCCGGCCGACAGCAACGCCACCTCCGTCACCGCCAAGGAGGTCTGGGAGTTCTGCCTGGGCGGACTGGTCGGCGCCGGCGTCAGGTAGTCCCGAGAGTCGGAACGCAGCAGTGTGGGCCGGGTGATGACCCGGCCCACACTGCTGTGCGGCCGCCCCGCCGCGCGCTCCCGAGGGGCACCCACTCCATGAACACGAGGCCGAGGCCCGGTCAGAGCGCGACTCTATTTTTACGAGAATGACACTTCCCAAAATAAATAGTGTGCCTCTACTGTGGCTACCGCCGGGCCGCCTCGGGCCGCGGCGGACGGGAGACGCTCGATGGGGAGCGAAGCGTTCGACGGAATACGCGTGATCGAACTGGCCCAGTGGGTGTTCGTGCCGGTCGCGGGCGCCCTGCTGGCCGACTGGGGCGCGGACGTCATCCGGGTCGAGCGGCCCGAGGGTGACCCCTACCGGGCACTCGCGACCCAGCGGATCGGAACCGACGGCGGCGGCGTGAACCTGTCGGTGGCGCTCGCCAACCGCGGCAAGCGATCCGTCGCGCTCGACCTGCGCCACGAGGAGGGACGTCGGCTGCTCGACCAACTCCTGGAGACGGCGGACGTGTTCCTCACCAACCTGCGGCCCGGCGCCCTGGACCGCCTCGGGCTCGGCGCCGAGGAACTCGCCCGGCGCTTCCCCCGGCTCGTCTACGCACGGGGCCACGGCTACGGCGTCCGCGGCCCCGACGCCGACCGGGCCGGGTACGACTCGTCCGCGTTCTGGGCCCAGGGCGGGATGGCCCACGTACTGACGCCGCCGGAGCGCGAGTACCCGATCAGCCAGCGCGGCGCGATGGGCGACCGCAACGGCGCCATGGCGCTCGCGTTCGGGGTGGCCGGTGCGCTGCTGCGGCGCGAGCGCACCGGCGAGGGGTCCGTGGTGGATGTGTCCCTGCTCGCCACCGCGATGTGGATGCTGTCGTCCGACGTGCTCTCGGCGCTCTCCGGCGGGCAACCGCGCGGCGTCTCCGGGCGCGGCGGTTCGGTCAACCCGCTGGTGGGCGCGTACCGGACCAGCGACGGGCGCCACATCCAGCTGGTCTTCCTCCAAGGGGACCGCTACTGGCGGGAGTTCTGCGAACTCGTCGGCCGCGGTGACCTCGCCGTGGATCCGCGCTTCGTCGATCTGCGGGCCCGCGGTGAGAACCGGGAGGCGTGCGTCGCCGAGCTGGAGGCGGAGTTCGCGCTGCGCACCTTCGCGGAGTGGAAGGACCTCCTGGCCCGGATCGACGCGCCCTGGGCGCCCGTCCAGGCCGTGGAGGAACTGCTGACGGACCCTCAGGTACTCGCCAACGACTACCTCGGCGAGGTGGAGCTGGAGGACGGCGAATCGTATGCGATGCCCACCGTCCCCGTGCAGTTCGACGAACGTCCGCCTGCCCTGCGGCGGGCGCCCGAACACGGTGAGCACACCGAGGCCGTGCTGCTCGAACTCGGCTACGAATGGGCGGACATCGTCGGCCTCAGGGACGCGGGGGCGATCACATGAGCGCGCGTCCCGTACCCGTGCCCGACGCGGCTTCGGCACCCTATTGGGAGTCGGCCGCCCGGCATGTGCTGGCCCTGGCTCGCTGCGCCCGCTGCGGCGCCTTCGCGGTGCCGCCCGACCAGACCTGCCCGCACTGCCACACCACGGACCCGGACTTCACGTACCAGCCGGTGAGCGGCCGGGGCACGGTGCGGTCCTGGACCGTGGTCCGGCAGTCGCCACTGCCCGGGCTGTCGCAGGAGGTCCCCTTCGTCCTCGTCGACGTCGAACTCGACGAGCAGGCCGGGCTGCGGATGATCGGACGGCTGCTCGACGGCCCCGACGCCGCGTGGCGGGCCGGCGATCGCGTGCGGGTGGCCTTCGAGGACGTCGGCTCGGGTGTTTCCGTGCCCGCGTTCGTGCTGGGTGACGGGTCATGAGCGGGCGGTTCGCGAGCGGTGGACAGGTGGCGATCGCCGGGTACGCGCACAGCGCCGTCCGCCGGCACGACGACCGGTCCCTGGGCGCGCTCGCCGTCTCCGTCGCCCGCGAGGCGATCGCAGACGCGGGTCTCACACCGCAGGCCGTGGACGGCTTCGTCGGCTCGGCGCTGTTCCCCACCTCCGGGGACCACACCGCCGAGGACGGCGTCAGCACCGTGACGCCCGCATGGCTGGCCGGGCATCTGGGCGCCGATCCCGGCTACGTCGCCGGGTTCCAGGGCATCGGGCAGATCCCCGGCTCGGTGGCGATGGCGGTCAACGCGATCGCGAGCGGCGCCGCCGACCACGTCCTCGTCCACCGCGCCCTGCACAATCCGCGCACCCGCTATCACGACACCACGGTGCGGGAGTTCGGCGGAGCGCAGCAGTGGACGGCGCCGCAGGGCTTCTTCGGGCCGCTGCCGATGATCGGGCTCGCGTACAACGAATACCTGCAGCGTTACGGGGCGGGCCGGGAGGCGATGGCGGCGGTCCTGGTCGAGGCGCGCAAGAACGGGGCGCGGATCCCGTGGTCGTACTGGCACGAACGGCCGCTGACCGCCGAGGAGTACCTCGCGGCGCCCATGGTCAACGACCCGATCTGCCGCTACGACTGCGACATCCCGGTCGACGGCGTCGCGGCCTTCGTGCTCACGTCGGCCGCCCGGGCGCACGACCTGCCGCACAAGCCCGTGTACGTCGCCGGGTACGCGGGCAGCGCGCCGGGCCCGCGCCGCCTGCCGCTGCACTGGCCGCTCGACGACATCATGGCCGGCGGTGCCGGGACCGTCCGGCGGCTGTGGGAGCACGCGGGCGTCAAGCCCGCCGACATCGACGTACCGCAGCTGTACGACGGGTTCTCGCCGTTCGTGTACTTCTGGCTGGAGGCCCTGGGCTACTGCCCGGTCGGCGAGGCGCACCGCTTCGTCCTGGACGGGGGCATCGACAGCGACGTCCCGGGGGCGCTGCCCGTGCTCAGCGGCGGGGGTTCCCTCGGCAACGGGCGCATGCACGGGATTCCCCAGATGCTGGAGTGCTACCTCCAGTTGTCGGGCCGGGCCGGTGAACGGCAGCGCGCACAGGCGGAGTTCGGCCTCGCGTGCCACTCCTCGCCCCATTTCGGGGGCGCCGTCGTGTACAGCGCCCAGCCCTGGTGATCCAGGGCCCGCACACCCGAACGACACGGAAAACAGCGCTGCTTCGAGGCGCGAAAGGGGCGAGAGCGTGAGTGACATCATCGCGGAACGGCGCTCGTACGTGGCCGGAAAATGGATCGAGGGCGAGGAGTGGCTCGCGGTCGAGAACCCCGCCGACGAGTCCCGCGTGGCCGACGTGTCGGTGACGCCGCTTCCCGAGATCGAGCGCGCCGTCGTCGAGGCGCGCGGCAGCTTCGAACGTGGCGTGTGGTCGGACGTACCGGCCGCCGAGCGTGCCCGGATCCTGTACGCCTTCCTCGACCATGTCGAGGCCTCCCGGGACGCCCTGGTCGCCACGATGGTCGCCGAGGCGGGGCAGCCGACCGCGTTCGCCGAACGCGCCCAGTTGCAGGGCGGGTTGGCGGTGGCACGCGGGGCGATCGACCTGTATCTGTCGATGCCGCACGAGGCGGCGACCCCGGTGCCCGTCGACGAGCTGGTGCGCGGCCGGGTCGCGCTCAGCGTCCTGCGGCACGAGCCGGTCGGCGTGGTCGCGGCCATCACGCCGTACAACGCGGCGATCGTGATGGCGCTCCAGAAGATCGTCCCGGCCCTGATCGCGGGCAACTCCGTGATCCTGCGGCCCAGCCCGCTGACGCCGCTCTCGTCCCTCGTGTTCGGCGCCGCGGCGGACGCGGCCGGACTGCCGCCCGGTGTCCTGAGCGTGGTGGTGGAGGGCGGCTCGGCGGGCGCGGAACTCCTGACCAGCCACCCGGCCGTCGACATGGTCTCGTTCACCGGGTCCACCGCGGTCGGCCGCCGCATCCTCGCGCAGGCCGCCCCGACGGTGAAGCGGGTGGCCCTGGAACTCGGCGGCAAGTCGGCGCAGATCTACCTCGACGACGCCGTGGACAGGGCCGCCGCCGGCGCGGTCGCCGTGGTGGCGGCCACCGCGGGCCAGGCCTGTGTCGCGGCCACCCGCATGCTCGTACCAGAGCACCGCAAGGCCGAAGTCCTCGACGCCGTCGGCGACGCGTACGCAGGCCTCGTCGTCGGCGACCCGACCGACCCGCGCACCACGCTGGGGCCCGTGATCAGCGCGGCCCAACTGGAGCGCTGCGAACGGTTCGTCGCGCTCGCCACCGGGTCCGGCGGCAGGGTGGTCAGCGGCGGCGTCCGCCCGGAGGGGCTCAAGGCCGGCCACTACTTCGAGCCGACCGTCCTCGACCTGCCCGGCAACGACAACCCCGCCGCCCAGGAGGAGATCTTCGGCCCCGTCATCGCGGTGCTCGGCTACCGGGACCTCGACGACGCCGTACGCATCGCCAACGACACCCCCTACGGCCTCTCCGGCCAGGTGTACGGGGCCGACACCGCGGCGGCGACCGCGGTGGCCCGCCGCCTGCGCACCGGCGCTGTCAACGTCAACACCGCGGCGTTCAGCGCCTACGCCCCCAGCGGCGGCTACAAGCAGAGCGGCCTCGGCCGCGAGCGCGGACCCGACGGCATCCGCGCGTTCCAGGAGGTCAAGCATCTGGTGATCGGCGAACTCCGCTGACACCGCCCGCCGTTGACCACTTCCCGACGCTGACCACTGCCCGACCTGTACGCGTACCACCCGACGTGAAGGAGCACTCGTGTCCACAGACATCGCACCCGCCGTCGCGCCCGACAGCGCGCCCGACCTCGCGCTCGACTGGCTGATCTCCGTCGACGACCACATCCTTGAACCGCCCCATCTGTGGGTGGACCGCGTCCCGAAGGCCGACCGCGACCGGGCTCCGCACATGGTGACCGACGACACCGGCATGGACTGCTGGGTCTACGACGGCAAGCGGTTCCCCAGCTCCGGTCTGAGCGCCGTGGTCGGCAAGTCGAAGGAGGAGTTCAGCCCCGAGCCGCTGCCCTACAGCGAGATGCGGCCCGGGTGCTACGACCCGAAGGCCCGCATCGAGGACATGAACCGGGCCGGGATCCTCGCCTCGCTGTGCTTCCCCACGGTCACCCGTTTCTGCGGGCAGCTGTTCATGGAGGCGAGCGACCGCGACTTCGGCCTCGTCTGCCTCAAGGCCTACAACGACTGGATCATCGAGGAGTGGTGCGGGGCCGCTCCCGGCCGCTACATCCCCCTGGTGCTCATCCCCCTGTGGGACCCGGCCCTCGCGGCGAAGGAGCTGGAGCGCTGCGCCGCCAAGGGCGCGACCACGTTCGCGTTCTCGGAGAACCCGGCCCCGCTGGGCCTGCCCACCATCCACGACAAGAACCGCTACTGGGACCCGGTGATGGCCACGGCGAACGACCTCGGGATGGTCGTGTCGATGCACGTCGGCTCGTCCTCGACGGTGCCGCAGATCGCACCCGACGCCCCGTTCCTCGCCAACCTCGCCTGGGGGGCGACCCGTACCTCGGGGGCCATGCTGTCCTGGCTGTTCAGCGGAATGTTCCAGCGCTACCCCAACCTCAAGATCGCGCTGTCGGAGGGCGAGATCGGCTGGATGCCGTACTTCCTGGAGCGCGCCGAGCAGGTCCTCGACACACAACGGCACTGGATCAAGCGGGGCGTCCGGTTCAACGACCACGCGGGCAGCGACGCGGTCGACCTAGACACCCTCGACATCCGCGCCACCTTCCGCGACCACATCCACGGCTGCTTCATCGACGACGTGCACGGCCTCGCCAGCATCGACGTGATCGGCGAGGACAACATCATGTGCGAGACCGACTATCCGCACTCCGACTCGACCTGGCCGGACTGCATCGGCCTCGTCAAGAGCCGTATCGCCCATCTGTCGCCCGAGCGGCAGTACAAGATCCTGCGCGGGAACGCCGAGCGCCTCTACCGCTTCACCCCGGCGGAGCCGCCTGTCCTGGCGAAGGCCTGAGATGGCCGCCTGGAAGGTCGACGTCGACCGGGACGTCTGCCTCGGCACCGGCGTCTGCGTCGTGTACGCGCCGGACACCTTCGCCCACGACGAGGAGGCGAAGGCCGTGGTCGTCGGGCCGCCCGAACCGCTCGACACCGTACGGACGGCGGTCGAGGGATGTCCGACGGGAGCCCTGCGCTGGACGGACGACGCGACCGAACCACCCGTAGCCGACCACGAAAGGCGGTGACCCCCATGCTGCTCGCCGAGAAGACCGCGATCGTCACGGGCGCGGGATCCGGAGTGGGCGCCGCGTCCGCGCTGCGCTTCGCGGAGGAGGGCGCCCACGTCCTCTGCGCCGACATCCGCGCCGACACCGCCGAGGAGACGGCGCGCAGGATCGAGAAGGCCGGCGGGTCCGCCACGCCCTTCGGCTGCGACGTCTCCCGCGAGGAGGAGGTCGTGGCGGCCGTCGCGGCGGCCGTCGACCGCTTCGGCCGGCTCGACATCGTCTTCAACAACGCGGGCATCCCGACCCCACGGCTCGGCGCGAGACTCGAAGACCACACCGCCGAGGACTTCCAGCGCCTCGTCGGCGTCAACCTCGCCGGGGTGTTCCACGGCTGCAAGCACGCCGTCCTCCAGTTCAAGCGGCAGGGGCACGGCGGAGTCGTCCTCAACACCGGCTCCGTCGCGGGCCTCGTCGCCTGGGGCGGCTCCGTGTACGGCGCCACCAAGGGCGCCGTACACCAGCTCACCCGGGCCGTCGCGATCGAGGGCGCCCCCTTCGGCATCCGCGCCAACGCCATCGGCCCCGCGGGCATGCCGCTCACCAATTTCATGGCGGCGGGCGGCCTGGACGCCGACGCCGAGGCCATGGAGAGGACGGTGCGGCAGGTCGCTTCCAGCCATCCGCTGGGCCGGGCCATCACCGCCGAGGACTGCGCGGAGGCAGCCCTGTTCCTGGTCTCGGACCGGGCCGCCAACCTCACCGGTGTCGTCCTGCCCGTCGACGGCGGATACGTGGCGAGGTGACCCCATGACGACACCCACGTCCCTCGACCGCGACCGCGTCCGCGAGCTGTTCGACCTGCGCGGCGCCTACCTGGCCCACGTCGGCGGCGGGTACAGCGGCGACCCCTACCCCGCCTGGCACCGGCTGCGCGCCGAGGCCCCCGTCCACCCGGGAACGGTGCACGAACTGACCGGCTACGACGGGCCCGCGCACTTCCAGGGGCTGCCGTATCCGGACCGCCCGCACTTCTCCGCGTTCAGCCACGCCGCGTGCGACGAGGCGTACCGCGATCCGGAGCTGTTCGCCGCCTCACCCGCCCCCATCGACCCGCGCACCGGGCAACTAGCCGTACAGAACAGCATGTTGTCCATGGGTGGCACCCAGCACCGCCGCTACCGCTCCCTCGTCCAGCCGTCGTTCGTACCCGGCAAGGCCCAGTGGTGGATCCGCAACTGGATCGAGCAGACCGTCGACCTGCTCATCGACAACTTCGCCGGGGACGGCCGCGCCGAGCTCAACGTGGACTTCTGCGCCGCCATCCCGGTGCTCACCATCACCGGCAGCTTCGGCGTCCCGGTGGAGCGGGCCCTCGACATCCGCGCCGCGCTGCGCGATCCGCAGGCCATCGCCGAGATCCTCGCGCCGATCGTGGCGGCCCGCCGCGAAACACCGGGCGACGATCTCATCAGCGTTCTCGTGACGGCCGAGACGACCGACGAGGACGGTGTCGCGCACCGGCTCTCCGACGCCGAGATCTACTCCTTCGCGGTACTGCTGCTCACCGCGGGATCCGGCACGACCTGGAAACAGATGGGCATCACGCTCACCGCGCTCCTGCAGCGGCCCCACGTGCTGGAGGCCGTGCGCGAGGACCGCGCGCTGCTGCGCCCGGCCATCGAGGAGGCGCTGCGCTGGACACCGACCGACCCGATGTTCTCCCGCTATGTGACCCGGGACGTCGACTTCCACGGCGTCCACCTGCCGAAAGGCTCCGTGCTGCACCTGTGCGTCGGCGCCGCCAACCGGGACCCGGCCCGCTGGGACCGCCCGGACGAGTTCGACATCACCCGCAGGATGCGCCCGTCGTTCGCGTTCGGCGGCGGGGCGCACGTCTGCCTCGGCATGCATGTCGCCCGCGCCGAGATGCGGGTCGGGATCGGGGCGCTCCTGGACCGGCTGCCGGGCCTGCGGCTCGATCCGGACGCCGCGCCGCCGCGCTTCATCGGCCTGTACGAGCGGGGCGCGACGGAGATCCCGGTGGTCTTCGGATGACGCGCCCCCACCCCGGACGAAAGGCTCGGACATGAGTGAACCCGGCTACCAGAAGCCCGACCTGGCGCTGGTCGGCGCCGAGCACGTGGCCCGCTACCGGGAGAGCGACGGCGAGGTCGGCTACGAGTGGAACGGCGTCCCCGTCCTTCTGCTGACCACCAAGGGGCGCAGGACGGGCGAACCCCGCACCAAGGCCCTGATCTTCGGGCGCAGCGGCGACGACTACCTGGTCGTCGCCTCGGCCGGCGGGGCGGCGAAGCATCCCTCGTGGTACCTGAACCTGTTGGCGCACCCGGAGGCGGAGATCCAGGTCAAGGGCGCGCACATCCCGGTCGTCGCGCACACCGCGAGCCTCGCCGAACGGCCGCACCTGTGGCAGACCGTTGTCGGCTACTGGCCCAACTACGACATCTACCGGACGCGTACCGAACGCGTCATCCCCGTCGTGGTGCTGACCCCCACCACGGAAACGTAGGAACCTCCACATGTCGAATCCGAACACGACCTGGGCGGACCACGCGGCCGACCGCTCCCCCTCGGTACGACGGTCGCGGGCGCGCAGCATCCAGCAGGCGCAGGTGATCATGCGAGCCGCGCACCGGCTCGTCCGGGAGAAGGGAAGCGCCTTCACGACCCAGGAGTTGGCGAGGGAGTCCGGCGTCGCGCTGCAGACCATCTACCGGCACTTCCCCAGCAAGGACCACATTCTGCTGGCACTGGTCGAGGAGATCATCGCCGAGCAGGCCACGCGCATGCGGGCCGCGGCGCAGGAGCTCCCGGATCCGGTGGCCCGCCTGCGCTACTACATCGCCAGGACCCTCGACGCGCTCCGCGACGGCGGCGACCTCACCGGGCCCCGGTTCATCACCGCCGAGCACTGGCGGCTGCACCAGCTCTTCCCCGACGAGATGGCGCGGATCGCCAAGCCGTACGACGACCTCGTCGTGCAAGAGCTCGCGGAGGCCTTCGCCCAGGGGCTGCTGCGGCCCAGGGACCCGGCCCACGACGCGTGGTTCGCCATGAAGCTGGTCACGTCCGTCTACCACCATTACGCGTTCGCGACCGCGCACGAGCCGGTCGAGGACGTCGCCGAGCGCCTGTGGGCGTTCTGTCTGGCCGCGTTCGGCGGCCCGGCCGAGTCCGAGGAGGCGGAACAAGGATGAGCGAAGCCCCTGTCTTCGCCAAGGGCCGCGATCTCGACGCCGCGGCGCGAGCGCTCGGTCCGTGGCTGGCGGCCCGGCTCGGCGTCGACGACGTACGGATCGAGAACCTGGTGTACCCGCTGGGCGCCGGCGTCTCGAACGAGACGATTCTCTTCGACGCCCGGTCCGCGGGCCGCGAGGACGAACTCGTGCTGCGGGTGGCGCCCGCGCCCGAACACCAGATGTTCTTCGAACCGAGGTTCTGGCACCAGCACGAGATGCTGCTCGCGCTCCGCCGCCTCGGCACGGTACGGGTCCCCGAGGCGCTGTGGTTCGAGGACGATCCCGCCCTGCTGGGCCGGCCGTTCTACATCATGCGCCGGATGCGCGGCCGGGTGCCGGTGAGCATGCCCGTGTACAACGCGACGGGATGGCTGACCGAGGCGACGCCCGGTGAGCGTCGGACCGTGTGGGAGGGTGCCGTACGCCAGCTCGCGGCCGTCCACGCTGCGCCCATGGAGGATTTCTCCTTCCTCCACGACCCCGGCCAGGGCGCGCCCGGTGACGAGCAACAGCTCACGTACTGGCGGCAGTTCGCGTCCTGGGCCCTGAAGGACGAGATCCCGGACACGGTGTACGAACTCTTCGACTGGGTGAGCGGGAACCGGCCGCCCGTGTCGACACCCGGCCTGTCGTGGGGCGACGCCCGGATCGGGAACATGATGTTCGGTGACGACTTCCGGATCGTCGGGGTCATGGACTGGGAGCAGTCCTCGCTCGCCGGGCCGATGGCCGATCTCGGGTGGTGGCTGCTCTTCGACGACATCCACAGCGTCGAGCACGGCGTCCCGCGGCTCGACGGGCTCGGCACCCGGCAGGAAACCCTCGGTCTCTGGCAGGAGTTGACGGGCCGTCCGGTGGAACACCTGCACTGGCACGAGGTGTTCGCCGGCCTGAAGGCGGGCCTCCTGGCGCTGCACGCCCGCCGCTCGATGCGGCTGCCCGCCGCCGGACGCCCGAACCCGTTCATCGAGCGCTCGTGCCGGCTGCTCGGCCGGACCGGATCAGTGGGGTCGTCATGAACCTTCCCGGCGGCCCCGCGCCGCACGACGAAGCGGTGGCCCTCTCGCCCTCCTGGCTCACCGCCGTACTCCGACGGCGGCACCCCGGCACCGTCGTCAGCGCCACCGACGTGACCGAGCGGATCGAGACGGTGGCCACCAAGGTGCGCTTCGACGTCTCCTACGCATCCGGGGCGGCCTCGGACGCACCGCCCGCCCTGTGCGCCAAGGCGTACTTCAACCCGGCGACGCGCCGACGCGGCTCATCGCGCGCCGAGGTCGACTTCTACCGGCTGCTCGCCGCGGCGCTTCCGGTGCGCACGCCGCCGTGCGTGCACGCCGAGGTGGACGAGGAGACCGGGCATCCGCTGCTCCTGATGCACGACCTGGTGGTGGCCGGCGCCCGGTTCGGCGATCCCCTGATGGGCTTCGGCCGTGACCAGGCGGCGGGCACGCTCGACCAGTTGGCCGCCCTGCACGCCGCGACCTGGGACGGCGCCAGGGGGCGCGAGGCCCCGGGCGCCGACCTGGCGACCGCCTTCCCGCCCCGGCTCGCCTCGCTCGCCCGCCACCTGAGCCCCGAGCAGGTGCAGACCCAGCTCGACGACGGCCGGGCACCGGACATCCCTGCGGAGATACGCCGCGCCGACCGGCTGATCGCCGCGATGGGCGCGCTCGCGGACCTCTCCCCCCGGCATCCGCGCTGTCTCGTGCACGGCGACGTGCACACCGGCAACGTCTATGCCACGGCCGACGGGGCCCCCGGCCTGATCGACTGGCAGGTGGTCCAGTACGGCGTGTGGGCACTCGACGTCTGCTACCACCTGGCGGCGGTCCTCCAGCCGGACGAACTCGCCCGCAGCGAGCGGGAGTTGCTCGACCACTACCTCGACCGCCTGGCCGCGCACGGGGTTGCACCACCCGGCCGGGACGAGGCGTGGTGGGCGTATCGGGCGCATCTGCCCTACGGCTTCTTCCTGTGGAGCATCACCCGGAACGTCGACCGGCCGATCACCGAGCGCCATACGGGGCGGCTCGCCCTCGCCGTGACCCGGCACGACAGCCTCGGCCTGCTCGGCGTCTGACGCCGCGCCCGCCACGAGAGCCCCTCGCCTTTCGAAAGCCCACTGGGCGACACCGCGGAGGAGAACGGCAATGGAGAGCGGAACGGGCATCGCCCAACTGATCAGGAAGCACGCGGCGTCGTGTTCGGGCGCGGAGGTACTGCGCCACATCGACCCGGACGGCACCGAAACCGCCTTCAGCTGGCGGGAGCTGGACCGCCGTTCGGACCAGCTGGCCGGGGCGCTCGCGGCGCGGGGTCTCGGCGCGGGCGACCTCCTCTCCCTGGCGTTGCACAACTCGCCGCAGCTGGTTCTCGGGGTGTTCGCCGCGTGGAAGCTCGGGGCGTCACCGGTGCCGGTGCGCTGGGATCTGCCCGAGTGGGAGCTGGACCGGCTGCGCGAGGTGGTAAAGGCGCCCGTGCACCTTGGCGCCGACGATCTGACGTGGATCGACGCGACGGCGGACGCTCCGATCCCCGAACTGCCGGACGTCATCTCCCCGCACGCGCACGGCATCTGCAGCAGCGGCTCCACCGGCACACCGAAGGTCATCCTCACGAGCCGGCCGGCCGTGCACGCCCCCGCGTTCAGCACACCGCTGATGCAGACGTGGACACCGGTCCCCCGGCCGCAGACGATCCTCGTGCTCGCGCCGATGTACCACGCCAACGGATTCACCACGCTCTTCGGCCTGTTCGAGGGCGACCGGCTCGTGGTCATGGAGAAGTTCGACGCCGCCCGCGTTGTGGACACCGTCGAACGCCACCGGGTCACCACGTTCACCGCCACACCCACGATGCTGCAGCGCATCGCGGACCTGCCCGGCGTCGACGACCGCGACCTGTCCTCCCTGGAGTGGATCCTCCAGGGCGCCGCGCCCATGCCGCCGACGCTCGTGCACCGGTGGGCGGGGCTGATCGGAGCCGAGCGCATCGTCATGGCGTACGGCATGACCGAGGGGCTCGGCATCACCGCGCTGCGCGCCGACGAGTGGATGACCCACCAGGGCAGTGTCGGACGGCCGCTGCGCTCCACCGAGTTGCGCATTCTGGATCCCGACGGCAAGGACCTGCCCGTCGGCGAGACCGGCGACATCTATCTGCGCTCCCCCAGCTACCACGGCTACGAGTACCTGGGCGGCGCCCCGAGCCTGCGGGCGACGGCCGACGGATTCCAGACCGCCGGGGATGTGGGATACCTCGACGAGGACGGCTATCTCCACCTCCTCGACCGCCGCGTAGACATGATCATCAGTGGCGGCGCGAACATCTTCCCGGCCGAGGTCGAGGCCGCCCTCATCGACCACCCCGGCATCGCCGACGTCGTCGTCATCGGACTGCGCGACCCCGAGTGGGGGCGCCGGGTGCACGCGCTGATCGAGCCCGCCGACCCCGTCGCGCCGCCCTCCCACGACGAGGTCGTCGCGTACGCGCGGAGCCGTCTCGCCGCGTACAAGCTGCCCAAGACGACCGAGTTCGTCGATGCCATCCCGCGCAGTGCGGCGACCAAGGTGAATCGCGGCGCGCTGGTGGCGGCACGCGGCGGCTGACCTCCGCCCGGCTCCACGCCCACGCGCATGCCCAAGGACGCATGCCCCGTCAGCCCCCGATCCGAAAGGCAGGACAATCCGTGAGGCCTCAGAGAACAATCACCACCCTGACGGTGGTCGCCGCGCTGTGCGCGGCCGGCTGCTCCACCCGCGGCGACAGCCCGGGCCGCGGCGATTCCGAGTCCGGTGAGAAGGCCGCGGCCACCGCGGGCGCGGTCGCCGCGTCAGGTGACTTCGGCGATCTCAAGAACGTGTGCGGCCCCGGTGACCCGAGCGGCTCACCGGCCCAGGGGGTCACCGGGAAGGAGATCCACGTCGGTGTCATGTCGGACGTCGGCTTCAACAAGAACACCGAATTCGGCGACGCGGCCAAGGCGTTCACGTCCTGGTGCAATGCGGCCGGTGGCATCAACGGACGCAAGATCGTGCCGACCGTCCGCGACACCAGGATGCTCGAAGTCCGCCAACGGGTCGACGAGGCCTGTCGCGACGACTTCGCGCTGGTCGGCGGGGGCGCGGGCCTCGACGGCCTGGGAGTGAAGGACCGCCTCTCCTGTCTGCTGCCGGACTTCCCCGCGCAGACCGTCCAGCACCTGAACGAGGGGTCCGAGCTTCAGTTGTCGATGCAGGCCGGCGGCCCCTCGTACTTCCGGTACGCGGGCTTCTACGACTGGCTGCTCAAGGAGGCCTATCCGGACTCGGCGGACGCCGTGGGCATCATCTCCGGAGACTCCCCCGTCACCCGGACCTCCCTCGACCAGCGCAGGGAGTACTTCAAGTCGCGGCAGGTGAAGTTCGCCTACTCCGACCTGTATCCGGCCTCCGGTGTCAGCAACTGGACGCCCTACGCCCAGGCGATCAAGGACAAGAAGGTCAAGGGCCTGGTGTTCATGGGCGACTTCACGTCGCTGGCGAAGCTGGAGCAGGAGCTCACCGCCATGAACTACAAGCTCGACTGGATTGACGCGAACAGCAATGCCTACAACCCGTCGTTCCTCGAACTCGCCGGCCCGCAGGTACTGGCCGCCCAGAACAACCTCGCCGACGTCAGCGGGATCCACCCGATGGAGAAGGCATCGTCGAGCCCCGCGACGCAACAGGTGCTCGACCTGTTCGACAAGTACGCGCACGGGGCACAGGTGACGCTGCCGGGAGTGAAGGCGTTCTCCGCCTGGCTGCTGTTCGCCAAGTCGGCCACGTCCTGCGGCGACGAGCTCACCCGCCGGTGCGTCCACGACGCGGCCCGCAAGGAGACCGCCTGGACCGGCGGCGGCATCCAGGCACCGGTGAACGTGTCCGTCCAGGACTCCCCCGTGAAGTGCATGAACATCGAGAAGGCGACACCCGACGGCTGGCAGCCCGCCGACTTCGCCCCCAACCGCGGCGCCTACCGCTGCGGCATCGCCTCGTACAAGTTCACCGGCGACTACGGCGAGCCGGGGACGCTGGCAAGCGTCGGGAAGAGCCTCAAGGATCTCAAGTAGGCCGCCTCGGACGTCCCGGGCCGCGCCGGGGACAGTGGCCCGTCAACGACGGCATCGGCCTCCGTCACCGACATGCCCGCCGCCCGGTGCGGCGGCAGGGTCTTGCCGAGTCACGGCACAGCAGACCGACGGCACATCGAAACCCCGTTGCAGGCAGACGACTTGGGAAGGCCATCTGCGTCAACGGGGTTTCGTTGCGTCAGACGCGACCACCCCGTCCTCCGACGCCACAAGATCACGCGACTCCACAACGGGCCCGCACCGGGACCTCCCATGCTGAGCAGGTTCGATTCGATCCTCACGCCTTGGAGGTTCTGATGCGTGCAGGCGTCGCCGTCGCCCGCGCAGCCCGGTGTGGAGGACCTCGCCCTGTGCCGACCGGCGAGTTGACTCGGACCGAGCACTTGTTGCCGACTGAGTCCCCGCCGGGTGGCTCACCGCAGTGCGACAGGCGTGTCACCTCGTACAGGCACCCTCATGTTGGTTGACAGTCAGGCAGATGTCAGCGTGGAGCAGGAGGTCCGACGTAAGTGATTTCTACGTTCTTGCCATTCTTACCGTTGGCATAGCGATAGTCGCCGGTGCCATGACCTACCCTGCCGTCCGCTGAGAAGGCCGCGCCGAACTCCACTACGCCTTCGTTGCAGTGCCGAGTCGAAGTCGAGGAGCACGCGGTCTTCGAGCGGATGGAGCGCGACGTCCACGCCGTCATGCGCAAGCCGCCCCGGGGGGAGCGGTCGCGGAGCGTTGCAGCAGCGTAGAGCCGGACTGTCAGTACCGGGTGGAAGACTGCCCGGCATGACCGAACCGAACCCGAAAGCGGATCTTCTCCGATACCTGCAAGAAGCGCGTGATGCCCTTCTGTGGAAACTCGATGGGCTTCCGGAGTACGACATCCGCCGTCCGCTGACCCCCACGGGTACGAACCTGTTGGGGTTGGTCAAGCATGTCGCCAGCGTGGAGCTGGGATATTTCGGCGACACGTTCGGGCGGCCGTTCTTCGATGAGGAACCACCGCCCTGGTGGTACACGCAGGACACAGAACCCAACTCGGACATGTGGGCCACCGCAGACGAGTCACGTGGGGAGATCGTCGCCCTCTATCACCAAGCGTGGGAGCACTCCGACAGCACGATCGCAGCGCTGGCACTTGACGCGATCGGTCACGTCCCGTGGTGGCCGGAGAACCGCCGAGAGGTGACACTCCACCACATCCTGGTGCGTGTGATCTCCGATACTCAGCGGCACGCCGGTCATGCCGACATCGTGCGAGAGCTCATCGACGGATCCGTCGGATATTCGCCGGGCAAGGACAACATGCCACCAGGTGATCAGGCATGGTGGGCGGACCACCGGCGCCGGTTGGAGCGCGTGGCGCGGGAAGTCGATGACACCTGATCGCGTCTTGCTGCCGCCGCCCCGCAGGCGCTGAGCGGTGTCACCACAGTGTTCAGCGGGTTCCGACTCGATCAGCGACACGTGGGGCGGACTCGGGCAAGCTGCTCCGTATGTGCGCTGCCCATGCACCACCGTCCGCACGTCTCGACACCCCGAAATGGACAAGATGACGAACAGGAACGTGGAAGTGGACCAGTTCATGGCCGCGCTCGATCATCCCCAGAGGGAGACAATCGGGTATCTGCGGGCCGTTGTCCTCGGCTCGGATCCTGGCATCACCGAACACGTGAAGTGGAAGGCACCCAGCTTTCTCCATGGAGGCGAGGACCGGGTGACCTTCCAGCTCCGGGCCAAGAAGGGCGTCCAGCTCATCTTCCATCGAGGTGCCAAGGTGAAGGACGACCGGGCGGACTTCAGGTTCACCGATGAAAGTGGTCTGCTCGACTGGATCAGCAGTGACAGGGCCACGGTCATCTTCCAGGACCTGGACGACGTCAAGGCCAAGGAGGAGGCTTTCGCGACCCTGGTCAGGAGCTGGGTCAATACCTGAGCAGTTTCGTTCGGACCAACTGGTGGGGCCTGCTCGATGGACAATAACTGCGCGTCTGCCGGGCCGAGGCTCATCGACACCTCCAAACCGCGGACGGTGGGCCGTGGACGCGGAAGGATGACCGACATGACATTGCCTGCCCTTCCCGAGGAGTCCTTCCAGCGCGTGCTCTGCGTCGTCGCGCACCCTGACGACATGGAGTACGGCACGTCCTCGGCGGTTGCTCGCTGGACCTCGCGCGGTATCGAGGTCGGTTATCTCCTGCTCACCCGCGGCGAGGCCGGTATGCCGAACCCTCCCGATGAGACGGCACGCCTGCGCCTCGCCGAACAGCAGGCCGCGTGCGCCGTCGTCGGCGTCAAGCACCTGACCGTCCTCGAACATCCGGACGGCGTGCTCGTCTACGGCCTCGACCTGCGCCGGGACATCTGCCGGGAGATCCGCCGGTTCAAGCCGGACGTCGTGCTCGGCACCGGTTACGAGATCGAGACGCCCTATGGCTTCGACCAGGCCGACCACCGCGCGACCGGACTCGCGACGCTCGACGCGGTGCGCGACGCGGGCAACCGATGGGTCTTCCCGGAACAGGTCGACGACGAGGACCTCCAACCGCACTCCGTGCGCTGGCTCATCGTCCCCGGACTCCCCGGCTCGGGCGCGACCCACGGCGTCGAGGTCACGGGTGAGCCGCTGCGCCGCGGCGTCGCCTCGCTCGAAGCGCACGCCGCGTACCTGGCAGCGCTCCCGAACCACCCCGCTCCCAAGGACTTCATCCCGAAGTTCACCGCGATGAGCGGCAAGGCCATGGGCGTCGAGCACGCCGTCCTGTTCCGCGCCCACGACCTCCAGGCACCACCGGACTTCACCGAAGCCGTGGAGGACTGACCCGAAGTCGCCCGGTGACGATGTGCCCGTAAGGCTCCTTGAGTCGCGGGCAGTCCTGCGGAGTGAGCAGGACGATCGGGATTCCACGGTCGGTCTTCTGTGCGTACTCGTCGTACGGCGGGAGGACGCGCGCCATCTGACGCCAGAGGAGCTCGCGTTCGGCCGGGGACGCGACGCGGGCGCGGGCGGCGGTGAACCGACGGCCACCGGCCTGCACCCCGCCGCTCGGGTTCGCCTGGAGGTTCAGGCACGTGCGGCGCGAAATGCCGGTCCTGCGTCCGGTCGTGGCGAGCACGAGGGTGCAGACGCCGTTCGACAGTGGTCGTGTCGCCCGGGCGACACGACCGATGACCGGTCCTGGCCGACGGCCTGGCCTGTTCGAGCCTGGCTCGATCACGTGGAGTGGTGCTTCCCTGACCGAGTGCCAGTGGCCGCTGCGAGGATAAGCAGTTGCGCGGGGACACCACGACGAGGGGGACAACATGCGTTGGGTCAAACCGTACGAGCGCTCCGACGGAACGCCGGTCCGGGGGTACTTCCGCTGGGCTCCGGGAGCGCGCCAGAACATGGCGATATTAGCCGTGGTCGCGCTGGCGGCCATCGGTATGAGCAACGGAACTCGCAGCACGGACGGGGGTAATGGCAAGAGCCCCCGGCCGCTTACAACGGTGAAGTATCCGATCAAGTTCGAGAACAGCACGACGAAGGTGAAGCGGCCGCAGCCCAGGGTGTCGTACCCGATTCCGTGGGCGTCTGGCGGCACCCGGTGACGCGTCGGAGGCCACCCGCGAGGCGGCGGACGCGACGCGGGAGCAGGCGTCAACGGCACGCGGACGCACAGCTGTTGGCGGTCCTGGTGGCGGCGGCCGTCGCCATCGGGCTGTTCGTGACGGTGGTCAACTGGCTCCTGGCCCACTGGTGGGTGCTCATCGCTGTGGTGGCGCTCGCGGCTCTGGTCGGTGTCGGCTGGGTGTATCAGCGTCGGCAGCGGGCGCGGTGGGAGCAGGTACAGGCGCGTGGTCTGCGCTACGCGCTGCCGCAGTTGGACGCCCTGCATCACCGGGAGTTCGAGCACGCGGTGCGGGAGCTGATGCGCCGGGACGGCTGCCGGGACGCGGCGCAGGTCGGCGGGGGTGGTGATCTGGGCGCCGACGTGAAGGCGACGGACCCGTTCGGGCGGCGCTGGGTGATCCAGTGCAAGCACCGCCGCGGCGGTGACCGCGGCTCAGCTGTGGGAACTCCAGACCTTCAGGTGCTCAACGGGACGGCCCGCCCGGTCCACCGCGCGGATGTGGTGGTTCTGGTGACGAACGGGCGGGTCACGAAGCCCGGCCAGGACTTCGCGAAGGCGCAGCGGCTGCACCTGGTCGACCGGCGCCTGCTCGGTACGTGGGCGGCGGGTTCACAGCCGCTGTGGGAGCTGCTGCGGGCGGTGCCACCGCCGCGCCGCCCGTCGGCTCTGTCCTGACGGGACTGCCACCGAGGTCCGAGACCGCTCAGCCTTCGACCTCGGCTGGACGTTTTCACCACCGGCCTGCTTGACGCCGACAACGCCACGCGCGAGCGCCCCGAAGCGGCGTCGTCGGAGACGGCAAGGACCTCGACTCGCCCTCACGTAGCCCTCCGGACGACGTCCCTTCGGGCCCAAGAGAGCCGTAGTCCCCGAAATGAAGGGGCCCGCGGACCCGGCCCAGGGGGCACGCCCGCACAAGCGAGGGTGCCCCCTGCCCACTCGGCGGACCGGTTCACCGGCCGCGCAGCGTCGCGCTGATGGTCCTTGCCGTCTGCTGGACGACGCCTGCGAGGCGGTCCAGGCTGTGCGCGGGATCCGTCACGATGCACAAGGACGCCAGCGGGACACCTCCCGGGCCGTGCAGCGGCGCGGCCACACAGCACACGCCCGCCACCAGCTCCTCCCGGTCGAACGCGACCCCCCGGTCCCGGATCGCCGCCGCCTCCCGGTTCCAGGACGCGGGCAGCGGACGCAGGGGAAGCTGGGGACGCGCCCCGGCCACCAGCACCTTGCCGGCCGCGGTGAACCAGGGCCAGGCCATGTCGTTGAGCAAGGGTCCGAACACCTCATCGGTCTCGCAGACCGTCCAGTCCAGGACCAGCGTCTGCCCTTCCCGCAGCACACTGAGCCCCACCACCGCCCCCGTGGCACGCGCCAGGCGGCGTGCCGGCTCCCGCGCGGCCGACCGGAGCCCGGGATGCGGCTGCCACCCCTGCCCGAGGCGGAACAGCCGCGGGCCCATCCGGTAACCCCCACCGCTTCGCTCCACGGCACCCAGCTCGACCAGTTGTTCCAGCAGCCGGTACGCCGTCGTCTTCGGCAGCCCGCACTTCGACGCCAGCTTGGTCAGTCCGGCCTCTCCGGCCCGTTCCACCGCTCCCAGCAGCTCGAAGGCACCCTCCAACACGCTCCGCCCACCGCCGTCCGGCGAAGGCGGCGATTGGACCGCGGCGTACTCGGCGGCGGGTTCGGACGGCCGATCCAGCTGCCGTACCGATAACTCATCCATCTCCATTGCTGTCGTCCCCCGTTGTTCGTTCAAGTTCATCTCCCCCACTACCGCCTGATGCGCGGCAGCTGGAGCGGACGGCCCCCGCCGTCGTGCTCGAACCGGCCCCTCTCCGCCCCGGCACCGCCGCCGCCCCATGTGCGTATTCAGACTGAAGTCCGGGTGTGGGTCGGGACGTTGTCGATAGGTTGTCGCCCAGCACCGGTATGTGCGCAACAGGTGAAGCAAATCTGCACGGGGGGTGCGGGCGTCGTGGTGGAATTGCGGCTTCTCGGTCCGGTGGAGCTGTCGGTACGGGGCCGCACGGCGGAGGTCGGACCCCCACAGCGCCGGGCCGTACTGGCGGCGCTGGCCGTGGACACCGGCCGGCCCGTCGCGGCCGACGTACTGGTCAAACGGGTCTGGGGAACGGATCCGCCGGACGGGGCACGGCGCGCGCTGCATGCCCACATCGCCCGGATCCGCAGGCTGTGCGAGCAGACCGGTGACGCGGGCGACGTCCGGTTACGACTGATGCGCCGATCGGGGGGATACGTTCTGGAGGCCCGCCCGGACCACGTGGACGTACTTCGGTTCCGGCAACTGGTCGGCCGGGCCAGAGCGGCGGGGCGGACGGACGAGGCGCGGGCGGCGGCCCTGCTGCGCGAGGCGCTAGGCCTGTGGCACGGGGAGCCACTGGCCGGACTGGGCGGGCAGTGGGCGGCGCGCGTGCGCGAGGCATGGCGGCGGCAACGCGTGGACGCCGTCGTCGGCTGGGCCCACCTGGAGTTACGCGTCGGCGATCCCGTCACCGTGCTCGGCCCACTGACCGAACTGCTCGGCGAGTACCCCCTGGTGGAACCCCTCACCGAGGCACTGATGCGGGCGCTGCACGCCACCGGACGCGGCGCGGAGGCACTGGACTGCTACGCGACCGTCCGCCAACGACTGGCTGAGGAACTGGGCGCCGACCCCGGTTCAGGGCTGCGGGAGATACACCAGGCGATCCTGCGGGGAGACCTGCCCGAGCCCTCCTCATGGCCGGCGCCCCAGACACCGGCCGCCGCGGCTCCCACCGCCTCTCCCCCGTCGTCGTCGGCAGCGACACTGTGGCACGCCGGGACTCCCGTACAACTGCCAATGGGTGTACGTGGATTCACCGGCCGCGGTGAGGAGCTCGCGCGGCTCGAGGAGATCCTCGCCTCGGCGGCCGACCAGCCGTCGGCGGTGGTGATCTCGGCCGTGTCCGGCACCGCGGGGGTGGGCAAGACCGCGCTGGCCGTGCACTGGGCACGCCGGGCTCAAAAGGCCTTTCCCGACGGGCAGTTGTACGTGAACCTGCGCGGGTTCGATCCCGGCGGAACGGTGGTGAGTCCGGCCGAGGCCGTGCGGGGGTTCCTGGACGCCTTCGGGGTGCCGGTGTCCCGTATCCCGACCGGTCTGGCGGCGCAGAGCGGTCTGTACCGCAGCCTGCTGGCGGGACGGCGGGTGCTGGTGGTGCTGGACAACGCCCGCGATGCCGAGCAGGTCCGTCCGTTGCTGCCCGGAGCGCCCGGGTGTCTGGCGCTGGTCACCAGCCGGAGCCAGCTGACCGGGCTGGCCGCGGCCGAGGGGGCCCAGCTGCTCACCGTCGGCCTCCTCGACCCCGATGAGGCCCGGAACCTGCTGGCCGGGCGGCTCGGCGCGGGCCGGTTGGCGGCCGAACCCGACGCCGTGCGGGCGATCGTCGGCCGGTGCGCCGGACTGCCGCTGGCCCTGGCCATCGTGGCCGCCCGCGCCGCCGCCCAGCCCCGTCTTCCGCTCGCCGCGCTCGCCGGGGAACTGCGCGGGGCCGACGGCCGCCTGGACGCCCTGGACGGCGGCGAAGCGACCAGTCGGGTGCGGGCGGTGTTCTCCTGGTCCTACCAGGCGCTCAGCGCCGACGCCGCCCGGCTCTTCCGGCTGCTGGGCCTGCACCCCGGGCCGGACGCCGCACTGCCGGTCGTCGCCGCCCTGGCCGACGTACCCGCGACAGGTGCCCGTGTGCTGCTGGCCGAACTGGTCCGCGGACACCTGCTCACCGAACACGCCCCGGGCCGGTACACCTTCCATGACCTGCTGCGCGCCTACGCGGCCGAGCTGGTCGCCACGTACGACAGCGACGACGTCCGACAGACCGCCGCACACCGGATGCTCGATCACTACGCGCACACCGCCCACACGGCCGATGTCCTGCTGACTCCCCGGCCCAACCCTGACCCCCTGCCGCCCGCCCGGCCGGGTGCCGCCCCCGAGGCGCTGGCGGACCACCGGCAGGCGCAGGCCTGGTTCACGGCCGAGCACCCCGTGCTCCTCTCCGCCGTGGAACACGCTGCCGCCGCCGGCTTCGACGACCACACCTGGCGGCTCGCCTCGGCGCTCACCACGTTCCTCGACCGGCACGGGTACTGGCGCGCGCTCACGACCGTCCACACCGTCGCCCTGGAGGCCGCGCTGCGCCGGAGCGACAAGGCAGGACAGGCCGACGCCCACCGAGGTCTCGGACTCGCCCAGGACCGGCTGGACCGTCCTGACCACGCCCGCGCCCACTACCTGCTCGCACTGGACCTGTTCGGCGAACTCGGCAGCCACGCCGGGCAGGCCCGCATCCACCAGCACCTGTCCCGGATGTCCGAGGCCCTGGGCCACCACGAGCAGGCACTCGGCCACGCCCACGACAGCCTCACCCACCACCGGGCGGCCGACGACCGGGCCGGACAGTCCGCCGCGCTCAACCACATCGGCTGGATCCTCGCCCAACTCGGCGACCACGAGGAGGCCCTCGCACACTGCCATCGGGCCCTCGACCTGGCCCAGGAGACCGGAGACCTCAACGGGCAGGCCCACATCCGGGACAGTCTCGGCTACATCCACCACCATCTCGGCCGGTACCCCGAGGCCGTGGACTGCTACCGGCAGGCCGTCGACCTGTTCCGCCAGACCGGCGACCGCCACAGCGAGGCCGCCGGTCTCGTCTGCCTGGGCGACACCCACCACGGCGCGGGCGCCCCCGACGCGGCCCACGGCGCCTGGACCCAGGCCCTGGCCGTCACCGGCGAGCTCGGCCTCCCCGACACGGATCCGCTGCGCACCGAACCGCTCCAGCGCCTCGGCCGCGCCGCCGCGAACGCCGGTGCGGGTGCGGGTGCGGGTGCGGAGAACCTTCGTCCGGTCCGTTGAACGGAACAGGACACGACAGACCCGATTCGGCCCGCCACGCTGTCAACCGAGCGTCCCTCCGCTGTCGGAGGGACGCCGATGCGGCAATTCGCGTCACACGCACGGACGCCGGCCGAACCGCCCTGGCAACGGGGATCCGGCGGGGCTGGGCGCCTTCGTGCCGGAGGCGATGAACGACCGCCCCGGGAGACCTTCCCCATCGAAAGGAAGCGGGAGACAGCGTGCTGTTACACGAGCGACCCGACGACCACAGGCGTCACTCCCGTCCGCACCGGTGGGTCCGGCGCCGCGGGTACGGGGGTTCCGGCGATGTCCGATGAGCGCCTGCTCGCGTTGAAGGAACGTGCCGCCGCGCGGTTGATGCGGATCCCCGCAGTCACCGGCGTCGGACTGGGCGGCCGGGAGCGTGCCGGGAGGCCCACCGGCGAGATCGTCCTCAAGGTCTTCGTCCGCCGCAAACAGCCACTCGCCGAACTCACTCCGGGTGAGACGTTGCCCCCGCAGTTCGAGGGCGTCGGCGTGGATGTGAGTGAGCTGTCCGTCGCCGTACCCGATGCGACGCCCGCGCCTGCCGACACGGATCCGCTGCCTCCCGAGGACCCGCTGACTCCGGGCGCGTCGACCACCACCAACTTCGACTGGGACACGAAACGCTATCGCCCGCTGGTCGGCGGAGGGCGTCTGCAGGCCGACGTGATCGGCGTCGGGCGGGGCACGTTGGGGTGCCTGCTGGTGCACTCCACCGACCCCAGCAAGGTGTACGCACTGACCAACTACCACGTGCTGGCGGCCATCGTCGCCGGGCAACTGCCCGTCGTGAACGTCACCAGGGTCGGTCATCCGGGCCTGACACCCAGCCCGGTCAAGAATCTCTCGGCCGGGATCGGCGTCTTCGCCGGAGGAGGTCTGGACACGATCCGGGACGCCGCGCTGGTCCAGCTCGACGCCGGGACGAAGTGGCTGGCGGAGATCATCGAGATCGGTCCGGTGACCGGCCCCTACACGGTCAACGTTCATGACGCGAAAACCCTTGCCTACCAAGTGCGCAAGCGGGGCGCCCGCACCCGGCTCACCGGCGGCATCGTCGAATCCGTCAACACGACCGTCACATCGAGGACCGACGGCGTCCTGACCACGCGCAACAACGTGCTGGTCGTGATGCCCAACCCGAATCCCACGGTTCGCGCGGGCGGGACATTGATCTTCTCCGACGGGGGCGACTCCGGCAGCGTCGTGGTCAACGACAACGCAGAGGTCGTCGCACTGCACTACGGGTCGGACGAGCCTGCCCCCGGTGTCACCGTACGCAAGGGATGCGCGCTCCCGATCGACCAGATCCTGAAGCGGTTCCAGGACCTGGAGGGGCTGACGGTCCAGCTTGCCACCGCGACCAAGAACGGCCAGGTCCACGTCGTACCCAAGGCGCAGCCGACGGCCGTGTCACCTGAACCCGGCCCGGCCGCGCCCGGCGTGCCCGCCGAGCGCTGAGGAGGCGTCATGCCCGAGACCGAACCGGGTCGTCCCGACTACGAGGCCATCGAACGGGTCAAGCAGGACGCGACGCCGCGGCTGCTCGCCGTTCCCGGCGTGACCGCCGTTGCGCTCGGCGCGAAGGTGGTCGCAGGCCGGCCGACCGACACACCCTCCATCAAGGTCTTCGTCCGCGACAAACGCCCGGCCACCGAGGTCCCGCCGGACGAACTGATCCCGCCGGACATCGACGGCGTGCCCACCGACGTGGAGACCGGCGGCGACCTGACCCCGCTGGCCGGCCCTGGCACCGGGGTGCTCAACGTGACCCGGTTGGACCCGGACTCCAAGACGTACCGACCGGTGATCGGCGGGGGGAAACTCACCACCGCGGGCAGCAGCGCTTCGGGCACGCTCGGTTGTCTGCTGTGGGACGCGGCCAACCATGACGTGGGTTACGCGCTCACCAACCAGCACGTGGCCCATGCTCCGGACATCCGGACCATGGAGAAGGACCGAACCGAGATCGGGCAGCCGGACGGCGAACACCTCAGCAAGAACTGCTGCAACGACATCATCGGCGTCTGGGCCGGTGGCGACAAGAACGCCGACCGCGACGAGGCGGTGGTCCGGTTGTCGCCGGGCATGAAGTGGAAGGCCGAGATCATCGGGATCGGGCGGGTGGCGGGCATGCACAAGCTCACCCCGGAGGAGGGCAACAGCAGGTCGTACCAGGTGCGCAAGTGGGGCGCCGTCACCGGGAAGACCGTCGGCTTCATCACCGGTTTCACCGCGACGACCCACGAGACCCAGAACCTGATCATCATCACTCCGCACCCGCACCCCGACGCCGGGCCTCGTGACACCACCTTCTTCGCCTACGACGGCGACTCGGGAAGCGTGCTGGTCAACGACGCGAACGAAGTGGTGGGGCTGCTCCACCACAAGGACGGCGGCGGACGCGGGTGGGCGACCCCGATCACCCGTGTGCTCGCCCGGCTCGCCGAGCACGAGAAACTCGACCTTCAGGTGGCCTTCTCGCCACCCGATGTCCCCATCCAGGTGCACACCGTGCCGGGTGGCTCCACGGTCGCGGTGCCGCGCGAGGTGGCCGAACAGGTCGCCGCCGATCCCGCGATGCGTGGCACGTTCCAGGGCAGCGGCGACCGGGCACCGCTCGGACGCCCGTGGTTCACCGACGTCCCGCCGCCCGCCGCCACTCTCGCCCACGTCCACGCCGACCTCGACCGGTCGTCGGCCGGCCGGCTCCTCGGCGCCCTGTGGGGGACCCATCGCGCGGAACTGACCAGGTTGGTGACCAGCAACCGGCGGGTCATGGTCGTGTGGCACCGCGGCGGTGGCGCGGCACTGGTCCAGTTGCTGCTGCGCATGCTCACCCATACGGACCGGACGCTGCCCGAGACGCTGAACGGCGAGCCTCTGATGACCTGCCTGGACCGTCTGCACAGCCAGTTGGCCCAGTACGCGTCACCTGCCCTGCGTACGGATCTGGACCGGGCGCGCGCTGTCCTGCCGGATCTGGCCGGGCTGTCCTACCGGGGGATCGTCGACGCACTCGCGGACGTCTCCCAGCGGAACGCCGACCAGCAAGGAGCTGATCAGTAATGCCTGATCAGGCCGGAAGTCTCGAACGCCTGGCCCTTCTGCTGGCCGAAGTACTGACCCAGGTCACCAACAAGTTCGGCGACAACGGAGTGCTGGACACCTTCGACCAGCTCGGGGTGCACTTTCCCGACGAGCTGCTGACCAACGCCACGATCACCACCGCCCGGCGGACGGTTTTCAACGCGGGCGCCGACCTCAAAGGGCTGACCGCGAAGCTGCTCACCGCGATCGACGGCGGGGACACCGACGGAGTCGTGGCGGCCTCGCTCGCGCTGGTCACCCAGTGCGGGCGGGTCACCGCGTCCTTCTCCCAACTGGCCGACGCGCTGGGCACGGCCGGGTCGACACTGCCCGGCGTCAGCAAGGTACAGATCGACGCGCTGGTGCAGGACCTGCCGCGCAGGATCACCGACCTGCTCCTCGCGGAGCTGGCGGAGGTGTCCGGGCCCGTGGCCGCGGCACTTGAGGTCCTGGGCGTCGTGGAGCGTGTGTTCAGCCCGGGCGACCCCGCCGATCCCACCCGGCCACCCCACGAGGCGGTCACCGTGCACCTGGACCGGTTGCTGCCCGCGATCACGGACCCGGTGCGGCAGTTGGGCCGCCTGTACGGGTGGGGTTCGGCGTCGTTCGACGCGGCCCGGCTGCTCACCGTCCTTGAGTCGGTCACGGCCCGGCTCGGCCTTCCCGTGGTCCTGGTCCCCGGGACCGCCACCACCCCGCCGGAGTTGCAGGTCTTCGCCGTCGACCTGGGACCGACCGCGGACGGCGCCGGGCTGAGGCTCGGCACGGTGCTGCCCGCCGAGGGCCAGGGCGGGTTCGACGTACCGCTCTCGCCGCCGACCTGGTCCGCGCATGTCGAGGCCACCGGCAGGGTGGTGGCCGAGAGCGCCGGCGAGATACGGCCACCGTTCGAGATCAGCATGACGCCGCCGCCCGGCGGAGCGGCCGAACTGACAGGATCGGTCGCCTTCAGTGTGCGGGCTCAACCCGCCGAGCCGTTCCTGTTGTTGGGCGCGGCGGACGGCAGCCGGCTCGACTTCGCCTCGGCGCGCGTGGACGGCGGCGTCAGGCTTCGGCTCGACCCGGTCACCGGGGAGGCCACCGCTACGCCGGAGGTCGTCGGCGAGATCACCGGTGGCCGGCTGGTCATAGACACCTCGGAGGCGGACGGCTTCGTCTCCACGGTCCTCGGCGACCAGCGGCTCCAGTCCGACTTCGGCGTCGGGTTCTCGTTCACCCCGGACACCGGGCTGCGCTTCCACGGCAGCGGCGGCCTGGAGATCCGGCTCCCGGTGCACGCCGCGCTCGGCCCCGTCGAGCTGCAGGCCGTGTATCTGCGGGTGGCGATCGCCGACGACGGGTCGGTCCCGGTCGAACTGTCCGCCGCGTTCTCCGCGGCACTGGGCCCGGTGCGGGCGAGCGTGGACCGGATCGGGGTACGGGCCGAACTGACCTTCCCCGACGGCGGCGGCAATCTCGGCCCGGCCGACCTGGCGTTCGGCTTCAAGCCACCGAGCGGTGTCGGCCTGGCGGTGGACGTCGGCGCGATCAGCGGCGGCGGTTTCCTCGACTTCCACCCCGACCGGGGTGAGTACTCGGGCACGCTGGAGCTGGAGTTCGCGGACTTCCTGGCGCTCAAGGCCGCCGGACTGATCACGACACGGCAGCCGGACGGCTCACGCGGCTTCTCGCTGCTGCTCGTGCTGACCGGCGAGTTCGGCAGCGGGATCCAGTTGGGGTACGGGTTCACCCTGCTCGCGGTCGGCGGTCTCGTCGGGCTGAACCGCGGGATGAATCTGCAGGCGCTGGTCGAGGGCGTACGTACCGGGTCCATCGAGTCCGTGGCGTTCCCGCGGGACGTGATCGCGAACGCGCCACGGATCCTGTCGGACCTCAACCGGTTCTTCCCGCCGGAGCAGGGCACGTTCCTCGTCGGCCCGATGGCGAAGATCGGCTGGGGCACGCCGACGCTGGTGAGCATCTCGCTGGGTGTGATCATCGAGATCCCCGGCAACATCGCCGTCCTCGGTGTGCTGCGGGCCGCGCTGCCCACCGCGGACCAGGCGCTGCTGGTCATCCAGGCCCAGTTCGTCGGCGCGCTGGAACTGGACAAGTCACGACTGTGGTTCTTCGCGCAGTTGTTTGAGTCGCGGATACTGACCATGACGGTCGACGGCGGCATGGGCGTACTGGTGGCCTGGGGCGACAACCCCGACCTGATCGTCACCGTCGGCGGGTTCCATCCGGCGTACCGGCCGCCGCCCCTGCCGTTCCCGATCCCGGACCGGCTGTCGGTGGACCTGCTGAACCGGCGCAACCAACTCATCCGGGTGAGCGGCTACTTCGCCATCACCAGCAACACCGTCCAATTCGGGGCCAAGGCCGAACTGAAGCTCGGCTTCAGCGCCTTCGGCGTCGAAGGCCATCTCGGCTTCGACGCGCTGTTCCAGTTCTCCCCGTTCCGGTTCGCCATCCACATCTCCGCCGACGTCACGCTGAAGGCGTTCGGGGTCGGCGCGTTCGGCATCGACCTGGACTTCCAGCTGGAGGGACCTGCGCCGTGGCGGGCGCACGGGCGAGGCTCGATCGGGTTCCTGTTCTTCTCGGTCTCCGCGAACTTCGACATCACCTGGGGCGAGGAGCGCGACACCACGCTGCCGCCGGTCGCGGTGCTGCCCCTGCTGGCGGCCGAGCTCCGCAAGACCGAGGGCTGGGAGACCCGGTTGCCCTCCGGCGGCAACCGGGCGCTGGTCACTCTCCGGCAACTGCCGGACACCGACGACCTGGTGCTGCACCCGCTCGGAACGCTGTTCGTCCGCCAGCGCGCGCTGCCGCTGAATGTCCGGCTGGACCGCATCGGCGGCCAACGGGCGAGCGACGGACGGCGGTTCAGCGTCGCACCGGTGCCGGACAGCGGGCTGGAGCGCGTGTCCGACACCGGCGACCGATTCGCGATGGCGCAGTTCCAGAACATGTCAGACGCGGCCAAGCTGTCCCGGCCGTCGTACGAGACACAGGACTCGGGCCTCGAACTGACCGCCACCTCCGGCACGTTGGCGTCGGCCCGGGTGGTGCGCCGCAGCGCCCGGTACGAGCTGCACATCATCGACAGCGGGACGGCCACCTCACCGGCGGCAGCGCAGCACCGGACCGCCGAGTCGCGCGCCACCGTCGCGGCCGGACCGAAGCGGTTCCACAGCGTCAGCGGTGCCGTGTTCGACGAGTTGCTGAGCGGCAGCAGCACCAGCCGCGCCGCGCTGTCCCGGCGACAGGCACGGCTGCGGCAGCCGTTCGCCACCACCGACACGGTCCGGGTGACCGAGCAGCGGTTCGTCGTCGCGTACGTCAAGAGCAACCGGCAGGCGTTCCCGCCCGGTTCGCTGGAGAGGCCGTCACGCGGCGCCGCGGCGACCTTCCGGAGCCTGACCACCGCGCGGGACGCGCTCGCCGACTTCGTCGAGGCCGATCCCGGGCTCACCGGCCGGCTGCACGTCATCCCGGCGTCGGAGGCCGCCGCGTCACCGGCCGTCCCCGGCACCTGGTCCGACGCCGGCCTGCTGCCGGTGCCCGCGTCCGAGGTGGACCTGATACCGCTGGCGAACGGCAGGATCCTGCTCGCCGGCGGGACCGGCCCGGCCGGTGCGCCGCTCGCCGCGACCGCGCAGTTCGATCCGACGGCCGACGCGTGGTCGCCCGGTCCGCCGCTCACCACGGGCCGGCGCCAACACACCACGACCGCGCTCGCCGACGGCCGGGTGCTCGCGCTCGGCGGGCGCACCGCCACGGCCCCGCTCGCCACCGCCGAGGTCTTCGATCCTGCCGCCGGGACCTGGACGCCGACACCCGTGTCGATGGGTACGGCCCGGTACGGGCACTCCGCGACCAGGCTGAAGGACGGACGGCTGCTGGTCGCGGGTGGCAGCGGTGTCCGGACCGGCCAGGAGGACGGGGCGCTCGCCTCCGCCGAGCTGTTCGACCCGGCCACCTCGACCTGGGCAACGGTCGCGCCGATGACCGACGCCAGGACCGGCCACCAGGCCGTACTGCTCGGTGACGGCCGGGTGTTGGTCGTCGGCGGGGCACTGCCCACCGGGCGCGGCCGGCAGAGCTCCCTCGCGTACTGCGAGCTGTACGACCCGACCACGCGCGGCTGGACGCCGACGGGCAGTCTCGCCCAGCCGCGCAAGGGTCATCAGGCGACGGCGCTGCCCGACGGCCGGGTGCTGGTCACCGGCGGCGATCCGGTGGTCGCTCGCGACGGCACCCTCGATCCGCACAGCCTGGTCGGCGCGGAGCTGTACGACCCCAAGACCGGGGTGTGGACCGCAGCGGCGAGCATGCCGGGCGGCGGCCGCAGCGGCCACCGGAATCTGTTGCTCCGGTCCGGGATCGTGCTGGCCATCGGCGGCACCGGCGCACCGGAACTCACGGCCGGCTACCGCTCCGTCGTCGGCTACAGCCCCAAGAAGGACACCTGGACCACGATCGGCGGCCTCGGCCTCGGCCGGTTCGCCCTCGGCGCGGTCGAACTGGCCGACGACCGGGTGCTGGTCGCCGGCGGTATGGCGGCGGCCGGAGCCGCTGCCGAGGGCCTCGACGCCGTCCAGCCCGCCGGCACCGGCGAGGTGCTCATCCCGTGACCAGGCCCGGCACCGACACGACCGCGACCCTGCCGAGGACGCTCGCCCCGCCGACCGTGGCCCCGGCCGCCTCGGCAGTACCGACCGACCGGACTACGACGGCCATCGTGACAACGGAGGACCCGACACCATGACCACTCCCACCGTGGCAGTCACCGGGGTATGGACGACCGCCGACGACCTGCCCACGCCCGCCGCCTGGTACGGGCAGCACGACGGTGCCGTACTGCTCGACGACGACAGCGTCCTGGTGACCGGCGGCGCGGACGCCGCCTCCGCGGCGCTGGACAAGACCTTCGTGTACGACCCGACGGCCGACGCCTGGCAGCCGGTCGACTCCCTCGGCACACCCCGGCAACTGCACACGATCACCCGGCTGGCCAACGGCAAGGTGCTCGTCGTCGGCGGGCTGAACGGCTCGTCGGCGTCCGGGACCGGCCTCAGGTCGGCCGAGCTGTACGACCCGCACACACACGCCTGGACCGCGACCGGCAGCCTGGCCACACCCCGCTGGGGCCACAGCGCCACGCTGCTGCCGGACGGCTCGGTTCTCGTCGCCGGGGGCAGCACCGTCCGCTCCGGCCGGACGACGACCGCGCTGCGCTCGGCGGAACGGTACGACCCGTCGAGCGGCAAGTGGTCTCCGGCCAAGGACATGACCGACGCCCGGACCGGGCACACCGCGGTGCCGCTGGACGGGGGTGTCGTCCTGGTGGTGGGCGGTGTCGCGCCGGTCGGCACCGCCGACGACCCCGCGCTCGCCTTCTGCGAGTTGTACGGCCCGGAGGACAAGTGGGTACCGACCGGCAGCCTGCTGCGGGCCCGCCGTCACCATCAGGCCACCCGCGTCTCCGACACCACCGTGCTGGTCACCGGCGGCACCGCGCCGGGATCGCCGGGCGCCGGTCCCTACGATCCGTTCAGTCAGCGGACCGCGGAGCGCTACGACCTGGCCGGCGGTGTCTGGACGGCGGTGACGGAGATGCCGTCCGGCCGGGCCTTCCACCGTGCGGTGCGCATCGGATCCGGGCAGGTGCTGGTGGCCGGCGGGGCGGCGAGCGACCGGGACGAGGCCGGGTACCGCAGCGCGGTGCTCCACACCACCGACCAGGACAACGCGGACGCCACTGACCAGGACAACGCCGACGTCTGGGCGCCTGCCGCGGGCCTGGCGGCCGGCCGGTGGGCGTTCGCCGCCGTCGCCCTGGCCGACGGCCGGGTGCTGGTCACCGGCGGCGCGGCCCGCTCCGGACTGGCCGCCGCCGACCCGGCCGTCACCGAACTCACCGCATCCACCGAGCTGTTCGCCACCGACGACGAGACGATCCCCGTGTCCGGGAGCGGTTCATGACCACGAACGCGTACTCCTTCCTGCCCTGGCTGCGGACCGGCATCGCCACCCGCATCACCGACGACCCGGGAACCGCCGAACGCGCCGGCGTCCCCGTCACTCTCAGGGTGACCGGGGACGCGCTCGACCGCGGCACGCTCGTCCAGGACGTGCCGCGGAAGGTCCAGCTGTACGGTCCTGGAGATGTCGTCGGGGTGGATCCGCGGGCGATATCGCGGACCGAGCCACGGCCGGGCGTCACCAACGTGGAGCCGAACTACCTGGCCCACATCGAGTTCTCCGACGAGGACTTTCTCTGGCGTTACAGCCCGGCGCCGTCCGGCAGCGGCACCAAGCGGCTGGCTCCCTGGCTGGCGCTGGTCGTACTCTCCGCCGGAGCCGGCCCGGGCGGTGGCGAGGCGGAGTTCGGCGAAGCCGCGGGCGACGGCCCGCTGCCGGCCATCACCGTGACCGACCCGGCCGGCACGCTGCCGCCCCCGGACCAGCTCGGCGCCTGGGCGCACGTCCACGTCAACGGATCGCTGGACGGCCCGGTCGCCTCGGACAGCACGGTCGCGGCACTCGCCGCGCTGGGTGAAGTACTGCGGACGAACGCGGACAACGCCTGCTCGCGGCTGATCTGCCCGCGCCGGCTGCGGCCGGACACCGCGTACGAGGCGTTCCTGGTACCGGCGTTCGAGACCGGACGGCTGGCGGGGCTCGGCCTGGACCCGGGGGTGTCGCCCGGCGCGCTGTACTCCAGCTGGGGACCGCCTTATCCGAACCGGCCCTCAGCAGGGCAGTTGCCCTACTACCACCGCTGGTCGTTCAGCACCGGGACGACCGGCGACTTCGAGTTCCTGGTCCGGCTGCTTCAGCCACAGCGGCCGGACCCCCGGGTCGGACGCCGCGACCTGGACGTACACCGGTCACCCGGCCTCGGCCTCCCGGGGATCGAGACGCCGCCGGAACTGGGCGGCGTACTGCCGCTGGGCGGCGCGCTGAAGGTGCCGGAGCTCCCCGGAGCGCCGGTGGACCCGGCGGAGAACTGGGACAACTTCCTCGACGTACCGCCACCGGTGCCGCCCTACCCGCACCCGTTCCAGCAGGCGCTGGCCGACCTGGTCAATCTGGCCGACGACTACCAGGACCGCACACCGTCGCAGGCCCACGCCGCCATCGCCCTGACCGGCCCGGCGGCGGTGCTCGCCGACGCCACGGCGACCGCGGTAGCCCCGAGGACGGACGGGGAGACTCCGGCAACCGACTGCGGGGCCGACCCGATCATCACCCCTCCGCTGTACGGGCGTTGGCACGCGCTCACCTCCCGGCTGCTCACCGACCGGGACGGCACACCGATACCGGCGCCGACGAATCACAACTGGGTTCACCGGCTCAACCTGGACCCGCGGTTCCGGGTCGCCGCGAACCTCGGCGCTCAGGTCGTCCGCGCACGCGAGGAAGAGCTGATGGCCGCCGCCTGGGCACAGATCGGCGACGTACTGGTGGCCAACGGCCGGATTCGCGCCGCTCAGCTCGCCCGGGAGGTCGGGCACGTGTTGCAGACCAGACACCTCGATCCGCCGCAGGGCGGCAGCCCGGCGGCGCTGGCGGCAGCCCCCGTGGCCTCGTCCGGGCGGTCCCTCACGCTGACCGCGCCGACCCACTCCCGGCTGACCAGCACCACGGCCGACGATCCCGACAGCCTCGCGGCCGGGCTGTCCGCGGACCTGGCTCCGAAGGTCGCGGTCGGGTTCCGGGTGGCGGCCAGCCAGGTCGCGGCCGCGCCGGTGTCGCCGGCGATGCGGCGGATCACCCGGCCCGGAGCGCGGTTGATGCGGTCCCTGCGGTTCCCCGAGGACCGGCCGCCGGCGGCGCTGCTGGCGCGGATGGACGCGGCGACCGACCCGGTCACCGCCGCCGTGGCCAAGGCGGCTCCGGGGGCGCTGGTCACGCCCGCGCGCCTGCGAGCCGTCCTGCACCCGGGCGGAGGCACCGGCGCCGACCCGGTCGGCGGCCTTCCCCGCAGCCCCGACTTCGTGCTCCGCACGCTCGACGACCCGGTCGCCCCGCACCCCGGCGCGACGGACAGCGCCGAGGCGACTCGCTTCAAGACCGCGCTGCGCGAACTGCACCAGGGGCTCGACACCGGCACGGCCGTCGGGCAGGGCGGCTTGCGGCGGCGGCTCGGCGTGGTCTCCGCCACCACCGCGGTACTCGCCGGTCTGCGCGCCGACGAGACCGTGCCGAAGACGCTGCTCGGCTCGGTCAGCCTGCCCGAGCGGCTGCGGCCGTTCGCAGCCGAGTTCACCGAGGCGATGGCCTACCCGGTCTTCGATCTGCCGACGTACCAGCCGCTGCTCGACCTCTCGGTCGACGCCCTGGTGCCGAACCTGAACCTGCTCCCGGCGAACTCCATCACCCTGCTGGCGAACAACCGGGAGTTCATCGAGTCCTATCTGGTCGGGCTCAACCACGAGATGGCCCGCGAGCTGCTCTGGCGGGAGTACCCGACCGACCAACGGGGCACGCCGTTCCGGCAGTTCTGGGATCCGGCGGCCACGCTGCCCACGCGGGGCGAGAGCGCGGAGCAGCGGCGCGAGCGGGGCTACGACGTGCCGCCCATCCACCGCTGGTCGCCGGGAACACGGCTCGGCGACAACGACAACCGGCAGACCGGCGGCCCGCCCCAGAGCGGCCCGCGCCCGGACGACCTGGTCCTCGTCATCCGCGGCGAGCTGCTGAAGAAGTACCCGACGGCGGCGATCTACACGCACAAGGCGCAGTGGCCACCCGGCTCCGACGGGCGGCCGGACCCCACCCAGCAGCGGGAGTTGGTCGAACTGGCGCAGGACGGACCGCCGTCGCCGGAGCAGATCCTGCTGCCCCTGTACGAGGCGAAGGTCGAGCCGGACATCTATCTGCTCGGGTTCGATCTGGACGCCGCGCGGGCCCTCGGCCACGCACCGGACGACGCCGGCTGGTTCTTCGTACTCAAGGAACGTCCCGGCGACCCGCGGTTCGGCGTCGACGACGGACCGCCGACCCATGTCGAGGTCTGGAACGACCTCACCTGGGACGACGTCGACCCGCACCGGCGGGGATTCCTGGAGCTGGACCCGGACGTCACCGTCGCGCTGGCGAACTTCGACGGGTCCGAGGACGACCCGGAGAAGCAGGAACAGCGCGCCGAGGACGAGAACCTGCCGCTCTGGTTCGCGGGCCTCGGCTCCGCCGACCTGGCGTACATCCTCTTCCAGGTTCCGGTCCTGGTGGCCGTACACGCACAGGAGATGTTGCCGCGATGACCGCCCAGCTCAGTGACGACTTCCCGGTGCTGCTCGGCCCGGTCCGGATCGAGACCCGGTTCACCGCGACCGAGCTGCTCGTCAGGGTGTTCCCGGACGAGTGGCAGGTCGACAAGTTCGAATCTCGGCCCACCGAGGCCGAGGTGTCCTCGCTGGACGCGTACTGGTCCGCCCGCTGGGCCGCCGGCGGGCGGTCGGACGCCCTCCAGGCCGCCTGGCAGGAACTCGTCGGGCGGGTCCCGGCGGGCAGGGCGGCCTGGCTGCTCAACACCCGTACACCAGCCAACCCCGCCGAGGAACCGGCCGGGGTGACGGCCGACACCACCGTGCTGGTCGTCCGCAGCACGGCGGCTCCGACGCCCGGCGACCGGCAGGCGGCGATCACGTACTGGACCGCGGTCTGGCGGGCGCACGGAGACCGAAGCCGGCTGCGGCAGGCGAACGACGCGCTGCTCGCCGCCGTGAACACCGACCGGGCCAAGGCCATCCGGGGCCGCCGCCCGTCCGGGATGGACGCCGCCGTGGTGAACCGGAGCGACGCGGTCACGGTCGCCTTCCTGGTGCTGCCGCCACCCGCCGCCGCCACCCTGGCGCCCGAGTCGTGGACGCAGGCGGCCCGGGCCCGGCTGCTGCCCGACCGCTTCCGGGTACTGGGCTATGTCGGCGGTGAGCAGGTGCTGTCGGCGATCGGCGCCACGGTGCCGGCCACCCTGCCGGTGAGCCCGGATCCGAGCGCCACCGACAAGATCAGCATCAACGAGCAGACCGGGGCCCTGCACGTACCGGACGAGTTGCGCTGGCTGACCGACTTCGACCGGGCCGTCGCGGTCGGCATGGGGCTGCGGATCCCGCTGAACGACCGCACCCGCAACGGGCTGGACCGGCTGATCGTGCTCGGTCTGCGCGAGCAGTCCACTCCCCAGCAGACCGGCACCGACCTGGCCGCGCTGATCACCCGGCAGCTGCGCGGCCCGGACGGGTTCGGTCTGCTGCCGCAGGGCACGCCCACGAACAACTCGGAGGAGACACCGGCCGGGCAGGACGCCGAGGAGGAGGCCGACGCGGCGCTGCGCAGCACGGACACGGCGGCCTTCGCCGCGGCCACCGGTGACTGGACCACCTATACCGACGGACAGCGGTTCGCCGAGTTGCTCGGCCTCGACCCGGGCGTACTGGCCGGGATGCCCAACGCGGACGGCACCGACCAGCGAGACGCCCGCGCCGCGAACACCGCGCTGTGGCCCGCCACTTGGGGCTATTTCCTGCAGACCGCGCTGCGTCCCGTCCTCGGCCCGGCCGCCGTCGAGGCGACCCGGGACTTCTTCCTCCGCTACGTCTCCGGCCGCGGCCCGCTGCCGGCCGTGAAGATCGGGCGGCAGCCGTACGGGATCCTGCCGACGACCGCGTTCTCCCGGCTCGCCTATCCGGCCGCAGCGACGCACCGCCGGGCGCTGCACCGGGTGCTGACCGCCGCCGGTCAGGACTGGAGTGCGGCGGCGGAGCAGATTCCGCGTCTGGGCGCCCCCGTGGGCGACGGGCAACCTCCGCCGGATCCGCACCAGTTGCTGCTGGACGTCCTCGCCCTGCACCCCACGTCGGCCGAGTACCACCAGCGGTACGCGCAGAGCGTCGAGGACCTGTTCAACCGGGAGAACCTGGGCGGCCTCGGCGGGACCGTGCTGCCCGCGCTGGACCGGCTGAATCTGCCCAGCCCGGTGCGGGCGCTGCTCGACCGCTTCGGCGCCGCCACCGGACCGGGACGGGACCCGGACCTGCTGCGGCGGCTGTTCACGGACTTCCAGCAGCCGTTGCTGGCGCCGCTGGTCGACGACCGACCGCTGTCGGAGACCGAACCGGTCCGGGACTACACCCCGGACGAGCGGAACTATCTGCGGTGGCTGGCCGACGCGGCCGGCACCGACCTGCACACGGTCCGGCTGGAGCTGGGCTTCACCGGTGACGTACGGCCGGCCGCACTGCTGTATCTGCTGCTGCGCCACGCCGTGCTGCTCGGCTGGGCGGACACCGCGCGCGGGCTCGTCGCCGCGGCGGGCGCTGCCGGTCCGGCCGATCTGTCCACCGCGGACCCGGCGTTCATCCACGTCCGTATCCCGGCGCCCGGCCAGGTGCTGGAGAGCGAGAGCCGGTTCCGGCTGCTGTACTCCCCCGCCCCGGCCGTCACCGGGAACCCCGAGCAACTGCTGGTCGACTTCATCCCGGCGCTCCTCGACCAGAACGGGACCGGAGGCGGCCCGGCCACGGCCGCGCTCGCCGAGCAGGTCGAGGCCCTGGAACAGTTGGCCGGCCTGCCGACGGCCCGGCTGGAACGGGTGCTGGCCGAGCACCTCGACCTGGCCACCTACCGGCTCGACGCCTGGCGGCTGGGCCAGGCCACCGAGCGGCTGGCCGAGCTGCGGTTCGGCACCGGCGGCACCGGGACCGCCCGGCCGGGCCTGCATCTGGGCGCGTACGGCTGGCTGGAGGACGTCCGGCCGAGCACGGCCACACTCACCCCGGTCACGCTGACCGGCCCGCTCGCGACGGTCTTCGCCGGCAACTCTCCGCTGCTGCACGATCCCGGCAACGAGGGCTTCGTACACGCCCCGTCGCCCGGTCACGCCCGGACCGCGGCCGTGCTGCGCGCCGGGTACGCCGCCAACCGCACGCCCGACAACCCGGGCGCGTTCGCGGTGAACCTCAGCTCGGAGCGGGTCCGGGGCGCGCTGACCATCCTGGACGGGCTGCGGCAGGGCCAGTCGCTCGGCGCGCTGCTCGGCTACCGGTTCGAGCGGGGCCTGCACGACCGGCACGGCCAGGCCGAGGTGGACCGGTTCATCTCTGCGCTGCGCCTGCGGTTTCCGCTGCTGGCCGGGAAGATCGCGCAGACCGCGGCCGATCCGCAGGCCGGGCCGGACGACATCGGGCAGGTCGAGGCGCGCAACGTGATCGACGGGCTCGCCCTGGTCAGGCACCTGACCCGCGAGGACGTGTCGCAGATCTACCCGTTCGACATCGCCGGGCTGCCTCCCGCCGACTCGGGGCAGATCGATGCTCTGACCGACGAGGCGGCCCTGCTGCTCGACGACAACGACGCGGTCGCCGACCTCGCCGTCGCCGAGTCCGCCCACCAGGCCCTCGCCGGCAACGTCGAGCGCGCCTCGGCCACGCTGGACGCGTACGCCAAGGAGGGGCTGCCGCCCGAGCCCGCCGTCGTCGAGACCCCGCGCAGCGGGACCACGCTGACCCACCGGTTCGGCCTGCGGTTGCGGGCGGGACGGCACCCGGACCACGGGGACCCGCCGCGGGCGCAGGCCGAACCGGCTGTCGACGACTGGCTGTCGGACCTGCTCCCGTCGCCGCGGTCCGTGTCCGCGCGGGTCACCTGGACCGATCCGGTCGGCGGCGACGTCCGCCACCGGGATGTCACCCAGGACGACCTCGACCTGGCGCCGATCGACCTGCTGTGGGCGGTGCGGTCGGCCGGGGACGCCGCGATGACCGACCTGGACGACCGGATCATCGGCGCCGTCGTCGATGACGATGACGACGACGGACCGCGTCCGGACCGCGAGTTGACCATCCGTTACACCGAGCGGATCAAGGACAAGATCACTTTCTTCGAGCTGTCCCCTCTGGTCGCCGCGCTCCGGACGCTGCTCACGACGGGCCGGCCACTGCGCCCGACCGACCTGGTGCCGGCCGCCGGCACCGCCCCGGTGGACCGGACCGCCGACGAGGCAGTGTCCCTGCCCCGGGAGCGGCCGGCCGCCGTCCGCTCCTCACTGGCGGACCTGGCGGAGGAGGTGGACGACTACCTGAAGGACCTGCGGCGGCTCTACCCCGCCGCGCCCGCGCCACCTCGCCGGGGTGACGTGCTGGACCGCATCGACACGCTCCTCGGCCGGTACGCCGGGCTGGTCTCCACCGCGGCGGGCTTCGGCATGGTCCGCAGCGGCTGGGGCGAACTGACCGCCTGGCGCCGCGGCGTCTACTCGGACGTACTCAGGGCCGTGGCGGTCACCGCGAACCGGTTGGCGAAGGCGCTCGCCGACGCCGACACGATCCTGGCGCAGTACGACGCACTGCCCCGGTCCACCCCGAACGCCGAGCGGTACCGGATACTGCGGCAGGCGGAGCGGCTGCTGACCACCACACCGGTCGCTGTGCCGCCGGAACCGCCGTCCAGGTTCCTGTCGGACCTGCAGTCCAAGCGGCGCGGCTTCGCACGTCGTCTGGAAAGCCTGCGGAAACAGGCTCAGACGAAGGAGAGGTCGCTCAGCGGCCTGCTCGACGAGGTCTCCCGCCTGCTGCCGCTGACCGACATCGACCCGGTCGGCCTGGATCTGACCGACACCCAGGACCGGGTGGTCGCGTTCGGCCGGGAGCTGCTGGACCGTGCCGGTGCGCTCCGGGGCGAGATCACCGGCCGACTGGCCGCCGGCGCCACCGCGCTGGCCGACTACGACAAGGCCGCCCCCGGGCCGGACCAGGTCCGGTCCGGGACCGAGGCGCTGCGCGCGATGCTCGGCACCGACGTCCTCGTCGTGCCCGAGTACACGCCCTCCGCCGCTCTCGCCTCCGACCTGCGCAGGGCCTTCGGTGACCGCGAGGCACTGGTCCGGCACCTGACCCGGCCGCCGGTGGCACGGGACTTCCCGGTCGACGACTGGCTGCACGGGATCGCCCGGGTGCGCGACATGCCCCGGCTGTGGGAGCGCGCCGTGCTGCTCGCCGACGCACTCCGGGGCCGCGACGGCCTGCTCGACGGCGGACCCGACGGTGACGATCCGCAACTGGTGCCCGTCCAGCTGCCGTACCGCTCCGACGACCGCTGGCTGGGCATGGAGTTCGCCACGGGAACCACGATCACCGAGGACCGGCTGCTGTTCACCGCGCACTACGCGGACCAGCCGTCGTCGGGGAACGACCCGCAGTGCGGTGTGCTGTTCGACGAGTGGACCGAGGTGATCCCGGCGGACCGCGAGACCACCGGGATCGCGGTGCACGCCGACAGCCCGGACTCCGAACCGCCGCAGGCGATGCTCCTGGTCAGCCCGCCCGTACGGACCGGCACCTGGAACGTCGACGACCTGCTGGCCGCGGTCAACGAGACCTTCGACCTGGCACGGACCCGGCTCGTGGAACCGCACCAGCTGGACGGCAGCGGGTACGCGCAACTGCTGCCGGCGACGCTGATGTCGGCGACCCGGCAGCCGATCACGATCAGCACCGATCTCGCTGTCGCCAACGAGCGCTGGAAGGCAGACCATGACTGAGACCCGCATCCAGGATCTTCCCGGCGCGATGAACCGCCGCGACCATCCGACGGTCGGGGTGTGGAACCGGCTGGAGGGCCGCCCTCGCACCACCGACTTCGGCCGCGCGCTGCGGGTGGAGGTGCGCGACCCGCTGTGGATGCTGGCCCGGCAGTGGCAGCTCGGCGAGTTCCGCGGCACGGACGGCGGGTCGCCGGTGACAGCGACGTACTCGGTCACCGCGAGCCCACCGGGACGGTTCCGGTCCGACACCGGCCAGGACGGGGTGCCTGGGCCGGCCGGGCCGCTGCCGCCCGACCGGCCGTTGGAGGCGGTCGCGGAGCGGCGGCCGCTGCCGTTCACTTTCGGCACCGAGCCGGTCTCGTTCGACCTCCGGCTGGCCCTGGGCCGACGCTGGCTGAAACTGCTGGCCCGGTCGTCCGAGCTGCGGTCGCGGCGTTTCGGCGAGCGGTACGTCGCGCTGTACCCGATAGCGCTGCCCGACCCCGCGGATCCGGCGCACGCCGCACGCGTCGCGCATCCCGAGGTGTGGGCCGCCATGCAGGCGGTGGCCGGCCGACGGCTGGACGGGTACCTGCTCTACCTGCATCTGAAGGCCGGCGGTCGCGCGTCCGACGGCGTCGACGCGCGCGGGCAGCGCGACGAGTTGAACGCGCTCGGCCCCCGGCTGACCGGCTGGTTCGACGACCTCATCGACCAGCCTTCCGGTGCCACCCCGCAACGGCCGGAGGGCGACGCGACCTGGGACCCGCGACGGCTGGAGCACCGCTTCTCGGTGTCCGCCGCCGCGCCGGCCGGGGGCGAGCGGGTGCTCACCGCTCCGGAGTACCCCGGCGGCGAGCTGGACTGGCACGCGTTCTCGGTCACCCCCGACGCCACCCTCGGCGGCACGGCCCCGGCGCCCGCGCCGATCAACCGCACGGTCTTCCCCTCCCCGGTCCGCTTCTCCGGCATGCCCCTGCCCCGGTGGTGGGCGGTGGAGGACGGGCGTACGAACTTCGCGGCGGTCACCCCGGACAGCACCGACCTGGCCCGGCTGATCTTCCTGGAGTTCGCTCTCGTCTACAGCAACGACTGGTACCAGCTCCCGTGCGACCTCCCGGCCGGCACCCTCGCCTCGATCCAGGGCCTAGCGGTGACCGACGTCTTCGGACACCGCCGCTGGATCACCCCCGCCGACGGCGGCGGCGACGGGCAGAAGCGGCAGCACTGGTCGATGTACACCCTCAACTCCCTGGACACGTTGGACTCCCGCGGTTCCCTCGGTGACGAACCGGCCGACAACGCCGGCCTGTTGCTGCCGCCCGGTACGCCGAAGGTCGCGACCGGCCCGGCGCTGGAGGACGTCGTGCTGGTCCGCGACGAGAGCGCGAACCTGGTCTGGGGAATCGAGCAGACGGTACGCGCCGCCACCGGCGAGGGCCGAAGCGGTGACGAGGCGGCGGCCGAGATGCTGGCCCTCCGCCGTCGGCTGCGTCCGCCAGACGACCCGGACGAACCCCACGCGCCCGTCGCGTACCAGGTGATGAGTTCCGTCCCGGAGAACTGGATCCCCTTCATCCCGGTGCACGTCCCGGGTGACAACCGCGCCGTCCAGTTGCAGCGCGCCGCCATGCCGAGCGAGGTCGACGCCACGGCGGTCCGCCCACGCACGGCTTTGCTCCGGGAGGGCTTGGACACCTGTCGGCCGTACTTCGTCAACGAGGAGGAGGTACCGCGCGCCGGCACCCGTCTCACCGTCGCCTACAACCGGACCCGGACCAGGACCGGCCGCGTGGTGCTCTGGCTCAGCGTCCACCGAACCGCCGGCCGCGGCGAACGCTCCAGCGGCCTGTCCTTCGACCTCCTCGCCACCCCCGCCGAACCGGGCACCTGACCGACCGGACCACAGTCTTCGGCCCGTGGCTTACGGGGCTGGTGTCGACGTCAGCGAGCCGGAGGGCGGGTATTGAAAGAGCGGAACGTGTACGTCGACGCACCAATGAGGCCACTGATCGCGGATCTGTTGTTCGAAGACGGCTACAGGCTGATCAGCTCTGCGACGGCAGCCTCACCGCGTCACTGTCCACGCCCTGCTCCCTCGCACCGTCCGCAGGGAACGGCCTGTCGGCACGGCTCATTCGGGCGGCTCGGGACGACGGGTGTGCGATGGCCCGGGTCGACGGTCCCTCCTCGGGGCCGGAGCCGCGGCGCAGTTCGTGTTCCCTGCGCATGAGCCGACGTGCGTATTCATGGTCTCCCAGCACCCATTGGATCTTGGCAAGCAGGCGGTACGCGTAGCTGAGACTGGCGGGATCGTCGACCGCCTCGAAGCGCTCAAGTGCGAGATCGGCATGGAGACGGGCCGGCGTGAGGGTTCCGTGCTTGCGGAAGGCCTCGGCCGCCGTCGCATGCGAGTGCGCCGCCCCCTCCCGGTCTCCCTGGTCGTCGAGCAGTTGGGCGGCCTGCTGGGCGAGTACCGCGGCATCGGGATACCGCCCGGTGTACATGCGCAGCGCGGCCTCCCCCGCGAGGCACTCGGCCAGCAGCCTTGCGTCCCCGGCTTCCTCGAAGCAGGCGTGCGCCTCGGCCTGGAACCGCATCGCCTCGTCGACGAGGTTGGCGGCCAAGGCCCGTTCAGCGAGGTCCATCAGATGCCGGCCGCCTTCGGCCGCGTCCTCGGGCGCCGACCGGGCCGCACGCGAGAGTTCGGCGGCCACGCCGTGCCGCGCGAGCGAGGGGTCCCGTCGCGCCAACTGCGGGTGGCCGGGGTCGAGTTCTTTCCCCACGAGTGCCAGGGCGCCACGCGCCCGCGCGATGCCCCTGCCGTAATTCCTGCCCGTCGCGTACCGGTAGGCGGCCTCGGCCTCCTCTCTGGCCATGGCGGGCCGCTGCTCCTCGCGGAGGGCGTCGGCCACGTCGCAGCTGAGCTCGGTTGCGAGGTTCCATCGGTCCTCGCGCGCCGCCCGCGCCGCCATGATCAGCTCGGGAAGTGCGGCGGCCCGCCAGGCCCTTCGAGCGCTGTCCCCGCGCGCGGCCTCCAGACAGCGGCGGAGGTGCAGGTACAGCCAGGTCCGCCGCAGGGTCTCCTGTGCGGGCGTGGTGCGCGAATAGCTGCGGTAGAGGTCGTGGAACGCGTAGCGGCCGTCGGTGCGCTGAAGGAGTCCCGCATCGACGAGTTCCTCCAGCAACAGTCCGCAGATGCCTGGCGGCATACGACACAGGGCGGCAGCCGAGTAACGGTCGAAGTCCGGGCCGGGATGGCCGGCGCAGTCGTGGAGCACCTGCCTCTGCTGCTCGCTGAGCGCCTCGTACGACACGGTGAAGGCCGTACGGACGCGGTCGTCGTCGGAGTGGAGGTGCTGCAGCGGACGGTCCGACTCCCGCATCGCGTCCAGCAGCAGGTCGGGTGGGGTGCGGCGCAGTCTGGCGGCGATGGGGCGCAGGGCGAGCGGCAAGCAGCTCAACAGCCGGGCGATCTCGGCGAGTTCGCCGTCGTGCCCGGTGAGCCCGCTGAGGTCGTGCATCATCGCCACCGCGTCGTCCACCCGGAGCGGAGCGAGCGCGTACCGGCGGGCACGCCACGGCATCAGTTCGGTGAGCGAGGTGCGACTGGTGACCACGATCAGCGCGTTGTACGGGCGCGCGTTGGCCTGGGAGACCTCGGCGACGTCCGTGACGTCGTCGAGCAGCACGACGGGGAAGTCGGCCGCCGGATACCCCTCCCGGCCACCGGTGAGCCGCTGGTACAGCTCGGCCGCCAGCGCCGACTTGCCCACGCCCGGCGGCCCGTGGATGACGAGGACGCCGGGTCCCCGAGCCGTCTCCGCGGCCAGCTCCCGCAGCTCACGGTCGCGGCCGAACAACTGCTCGGCGGGCGGCGGTCCCGGGGCGTCGGCGCTCAGGCCCGCTTCGGGCAGTTCCTGCGCAACGTACGCCGGGTTGCGGAAGACGGCGATCCGCTCGCCCGAGTTGTGCGCCCCGAGCTGGGGGTGCTGTGGGTGATCCCGAGTGCTCAGCAGCCGATGCAACTCGGCGTGCACGGTTCCGAAGTCGAGCTCGGGGCCGGCTCCGAGCACACCCGTCCGTACGAACCCGAGCATGGCGCCGGTGAAGGCGGACAACTCCTCGCCGGGCAGGGAGTAGGCGAGCTCGGTGGCCGCGCTGGACGTGAGGACGCAGACGCCGTCGATGTCGGCGGCCTGTTTCAGCAGCGTCTCGTGGGCGCTCATGCCCCCTTCGACGGCGGCGCCGCTGAAGCAGCAGTCGAGGACCACGGCGCACTTAAGGCCCCGCCGTCGGTAGGCCGATCGCACCTCGTCACGGATGTGCGCGTAGGGAAGCGCGCGCCACATCTGTTGCTCGTTGGAGTCGTGCAGGGCGAGATGGAGGTCGGTCGGCCGGTCGGGGTGCAGCAGTCCGTGTCCGGCGTAGTAGATGAGCAGCGTGTCGGTGGCTTCGTTCACGGCGGCGTCGATGGCTCGCATGACTTCGCTGCCGTCGGCCTGGGGACCGAGCACCCGGCAGCCTGCCGCGCTCAGGCCCCAGACGGCCTCGTCGCACAGCGCGTCCCGCAGCGCCGTGATGTTCCGTTCCACCGCGGGCAGTTGGGCGAGTCCGCCGCCTGCGGCATACCCGTGGATGCCGATCAGTACCGCTCTGGAGGTCAACCGGTCGGCCAGCCGTGCCGTCATGTTCCGGCCTGTTCCTGCTCCCTGCGGGCCCGCAGCACTCTCAGTACGTCCTCGGCCGTTCCCTCCAGCAGGGTCCCGTCGCTCTCGGTGACACGCACGGTGGGCGCCTGCGTTCCGCGCGGGCGGCGCCAGGCGGTGATGGCGACCAGCAGCCCGAGAAGCCCGACCGTGCTGTCCACGACAGCGGTGACCGTGTCCAGGGTCCCCATCGTGCCCGGGGGCGGTGACGACGTGTGGGGGTCGGCAGACCCGATCGTGGCGCCCGACCGTGCCACTGACGGATCACGGCGCAGCCACCCGGTCAGGGCAGTGGCACCTGCGGCGCTTCCCACACTGATCCGTACCTCGCTCATCCACGCTCCCCCGAAATCGCGCGTTCACCACCTGAAAAGCCAGGGTCCCATCTTCCCCGTGGACTGGGAGAGTTCTGCATCCGCTTCACCCTGCCGACTGGCGACATCACGCCACTGCTGTGCCAATGCCGCTAACAGCGCCGGGCCAGCCGGCATGTTGACGGGTCTTCGGCGGCCTGTCTCCACTTCCGGAAACTCTTCGAAACATTCGAATCCCCAGCCACACATATCTGATCTTCAATCGGCAGAAGACATTTCCGAGGCGCCATTGGAAAACCCAAAGTGCGCTACTAGCTGGCATTATCGCGCTCACAGATCTCAAGCCAATCACGAATGTTTCGTAATCAAGGACGAAACTCTTGACGCTTGACGGGTGCAGGTCAACACTGTTCGACCAAACCCCCTCCCATGGATGACGGAGGAAACCCGCACATGAACCTCATACCTGCACAGCCGAGCCGCAGGCAGACCTGCGCCATGCTGCTGGGCGCCACGACCGCACTGGCGCTGCCCGGCACGGCCCGCGCCGACACGGTCGTCACCACGAACCAGACCGGAACCAACAACGGCTACTACTACTCGTTCTGGACCGACGCGCAGGGCACGGTCTCCATGAACCTGGGCTCCGGCGGCAACTACGGCACCACCTGGCGGAACACCGGGAACTTCGTCGCCGGCAAGGGCTGGAGCAACGGCAGCCGCAGGACCGTGTCCTACTCGGGCTCCTTCAGCCCCTCCGGCAACGCCTACCTGTGCCTCTACGGGTGGACGTCCAACCCGCTGGTCGAGTACTACGTCGTCGACAACTGGGGCACCTACCGGCCCACGGGAACGTACAAGGGCACCGTCACCAGCGACGGCGGCACGTACGACATCTACCAGACGACGCGGTACAACGCCCCGTCCGTCGAAGGCACGAAGACCTTCAACCAGTACTGGAGTGTCCGGCAGTCGAAGCGGACCGGCGGCGCCATCACCACCGGCAACCACTTCGACGCCTGGGCGCGAGCGGGAATGCGCCTCGGCAGCTTCAGCTACTACATGATCCTGGCGACCGAGGGATACCAGAGCAGCGGCAGCTCCAACATCGCGGTGGCGGCATGAGCACCCGCGCACGTCTCGCGTTACGTCCTCTGCCGACGGCGCTCGCCGCCGTCGCGCTGGTCGCCGCGGGCACCCTCACCGTCGACGCCGCTCCGGCGCAGGCCGCCGCCTGCAACGGATACGTCGGGCTCACCTTCGACGACGGCCCGTCCGGCAGCACACCGGCCCTGCTCAACGCACTCACGCAGAACGGGCTGCGGGCCACGATGTTCAACCAGGGCCAGTACGCCGCCGCCAATCCGTCCCAGGTACGGGCGCAGGTCAACGCCGGTATGTGGGTCGGCAACCACAGCTACACCCATCCGCATCTGCCCCAGCTCGGCCAGGCACAGGTCGACTCGGAGATCTCCCGGACCCAGCAGGCGCTCGCGGCCGCGGGCGGCGGTACGCCGAAGCTGTTCCGACCGCCGTACGGCGAGACCAACTCGACGGTGAAGGCAGTCGAGGCCAAGTACGGTCTCACCGAGATCATCTGGGACGTGGACTCACAGGACTGGAACGGCGCCGGCACGGATGCCATCGTGCAGGCCGCCGGGCGGCTCGGCAACGGCCAGATCATCCTCATGCACGACTGGTCCGCCAACACGCGGGCCGCGATCCCCCGTATCGCGCAGGGGTTGACCGCCATCGGCCTGTGCGCCGGCAGGATCTCCCCGCAGACCGGCCGCGCCGTGGCCCCCTGACAGATCGGGCCGGCGTTCCCCGTACGGCCTCTGCGCGTACGGTCCTTTGAACTGGCGGCACCGCGTCTTCGCCCCGCTCACGCCGGTGAGCGGGGCGAAGTCATGAGGGTGCCGGTCGTGGATCCGGCGCGAACCTCGACGACTGATCGTCCGGCGGGCCCGCTCAGCCGTTGACCTCTGGCCTCGAAGCACGGAGTCACCTTCAGACCTGGTTCCGAGTCGCGTCGAGACACGGCACGCGGCCCGTCCTCTCCCTGAGAGGACGGGCCGCGTGCCGTGTGCGGTCAGCAGGTCGGTTCAGCAGCGGTGGGTACCGGCGAAGTCCCAGAACTCGGACCTGGTCGCCGGCCCGGCGATCCCGTCTTCAACGAGGTTGGCGCCGTGGAGGTTCAGGTACATCTGCAGCGCCCTGATCGTGTTGGGTCCGACGATTCCGTCGATGGAATCGTCGTAGTAGCCCATGGCCTTGAATTTCGTCTGCGCCGCCTTCCAGCTGTTGGTGCCCAGCTGCCCGTCGATCGTGCCGGGGTCGTAGCCCGTGGTGCGCAGCCAGCACTGCCAGCTCTTCGCATGTGCGGTGTCCAGTCCCAGGTTGACCACCGCGAGCGGTGCGACGGCCTCGGCACTCACCGTCTGCTGCAGCGCCGGTGCGGGAGCCGCCACGGCCGTGCCCGCGGTGGCCAGGCCGCCGGCGGCGATCCCGAACGCGGCGGTGACACCGACGAGTGCCTTCGTGAGAACTCGCATGCTGTTTCCCTCCGTTGACGTACGACGAGCGGAGCCGACCGCACCGGCCGGCTCCGCAACGAGACTGCGGGTTCGACGCGCCGGTCCGCCACAGTTGACGCACAAGTGGCGGTGTCCCGGGACGTCCCACTCGCTGACCTGCTGGGACGTCGCCCGCCCAGTCGGTACAGCGGGACGACCACGGACGGGGGTTGGCTGATTCTGCAGGAGAGTGGGACTCCTGTTCCGTGAGAGCCGTGACGGCTGATGCAGAATGAGGCCGGGACAGGGGGGCCGGACCAGCGGTCCCGAACGCGAGTCGGGGGAGACATGTCGCGTTGGAAAGAGTTGCCCGCTGAACTGCACCCGGATATCCACCAGTTGATCGTGCGACTGCGAAGGCTGAAGGACCGCAGCGAACTGAGCACGCGTCAACTGGCCGCAAAGACCGGCTACAGCGCGAGGTCGTGGCAGCGGTATCTGACTTGCAGGTCACTGCCGCCAGGGGAGGCCGTCGAGGCGTTGGCCCGCATCGGCGGTGACGATCCGACCCGGCTGCTGGTGCTGCACGAGATCGCCGCCGAACGCTGGGCGGAGGGACGGGTGGTCACCGCCGGTGTCCCCGAGAGCGCCCCGGCGACGGCAGTACCCACACCCATCCGCCAGCAGCCGCACGGGCGTTACCTGCGCGCCGCGGTCATGGCGGGTGTGGTGGCCCTGGTGCTGTCCGTCTCCGTGGCGCTCCTGCTGGCCGTGCGGCTCGCCGAAGCCCGAGCCCAACTCGCGGACGACCGGGCCGATCCGGTCGCGGCGACCCCGGCCATCGTGTCGGAGTCCACGGTACCGGTCATCTACACCTGTCGGCTGGAGCAGAGTGACGGCCGCTGGTACGCGGGCCTGAGCCGCACCTCGGACACCATCCTGGCGTACACCTACATGGGGCCGGAAGTGGCCGAGGCGCAGTGTCTGCTGCGCCGGGCGGGCGTCTCACCGGGGGACATCGACGGCGTCTTCGGCCCGAAGACGCAACGTGCGGTCCAGCGCGTCCAGACACGGAACGGGCTGGTCGTGGACGGTGTCATCGGCCCGCACACCTGGAAGGCCCTACGGGAGGCGGTGGCGAAGTGACCGGGGAACACACCCGGCTGACCGCGGCACTGCGGGAGCTGCGGGCCCGTACGGGGCTGAGCCTGGCGGCGCTGTCGGAGCGGACGGCGTACAGCAAATCCTCGTGGGAGCGCTACCTCAACGGCAAGAACCTGCCCCCGCGTCAGGCCGTACAGGAACTGTGCAGGGTCGCGAACGAACCGGACGGGCGGCTGCTGGCCCTGTGGGAGATCACCGAGTCGCAGTGGAGCGAACGGGCGGCAGTCGCCGCCGACGAACCACGTCCACAGCCGCTGGAACCGCCCCGGCCGCCCGAGACCCTGCGGCCACGCCGCCGCCCTGGCACTCTCATAGTGGTGCTGGTCTCGGCGTACACCGTGTTCGTCGGTGGTGTGGCACTGGTGCTCTTCCTGTTGCTGGACCGGGAGGCCCCGGGGAACGAACCGCTGTCGGCCTCCGCCCCGTACTCCCTCGCTCCCCAATGCCAGAAGGCCGCCTGCGAGGGCCGGGACCCGATGCGTATGGTCTGCGGATTCGCTCCCGACAACCTCACCACGTACCGCACCGCCGGCGGAGCCCATGTGGAGCTGCGCTACAGCGAGAAGTGCGGGGCGAGTTGGGCTCGGGTGTGGGGGGCGCGGATCGGCGACCGGGTGGAGGTCACGGCGGGCGGCCCGACCCACGAGGTGCGCATCGACGACAGGGCCGACGCGGAAACCTACGTCTACACCGAGATGACCGCGGCCCGTCCCGGCAGCACGGTCCGCGCCTGCTTCCGGCCCGCGTCGGCCGACGGCGAACGGGAGTGCGTCGAGGCCCGCGTGGGCGGGGCAGACGCCCGGCCCACGACCACAGCGGCCCGGCGGCCTCACTTCAGCAGCGTCCAGGCGCTGCTCGACCCCAGGCACTCCCTGCTGGTTCAGCCCGACCCGGGGTGGGGGCCGAGGGCGACGTCGTCACCCCACACCACGACGGCGGCTCCGGCCGTGGACACCGAGCCGATCCCGAACAGGACGACGACGTCGCCCGGCTTGATCCTGCCCGTGCTGGCCGCTTCGAACAGGTTGGCGGTCGTGAGGACCGGGCCGATGTTCGCATAGGTGCTGAAGGTGCTCACGGTCTTCGCCGGATCGACGCCCAATGCCCTGGCGCAGAACGCGGCGAACCAGGCGACCGGCGTGTTGACGACAAGGAAATCGACGTCGTCGATCGTGTACCCGGCTTTGTCGAGTGCGCCGCGAACGCAGGTGGTGAGCTGTTGCTCGGCGCGGTCTCGCATGATCCTGCCGGCAGCGGCGTTCTCCATCCGCATCCTGATCCTCGGCGTCGGGATGCGGTCGACGGCCTCCGTGTCGTCGGCCTCCATCAGGAACTCCGCGACGCCGCACGTCTCCTGCGTGCCGATCACCTTCGACGAGATGATCCCCCGGCCGGTCGAGCAGCGCTCGATGAGCAGCGCGCCGCACCCGTCGCCCAGGAACCACGACAGGGTGCTGTTCGGGTCGACGTTTCTGGACGACGTGATCGAAGTGACGAGGGCGATCCGCTCGTAGTCGCCGACGCGCACCAGCGCCGCGGCGGTCTGCAGGCCGACCATCGCGGAGTTGCACGCGGACTCGAAGTTCCATGCGGGCACGCGGAGTCCCAGCCGTGCGGTCAGGTGGGCTGCGTTCTGCGGTCCAAGGGTGTCGGGCAGCCATGAGTGGACCATGACCGCGTCCAGTTCGGCGGGGTCGATCCCCCGGGCACGGCAGAGCCCCTGTAGCGCCCTCTGCTCCAGATCGATGGCGGTCTCCCCCGCCGCGATCACCCGCCGTTCCCCGTGCGCCGCGGAACGTGTCGGACAGGTACGGTCTGCGCTCGATCTCGAACGCGTTGTCCGCCTCGGCCCCGTCGCTGGAGGCGACCACACGGAGGTAGGTCCCGTTGTCCTTGTCGGCCACGAGTTCGGGGTGGTTCCGCTCCCAGAAGTCGTTGCGGCGGACATGGGTCGGAAACTCCAGGGCGATCGCCGAGATACCGGCTCCGGTGCTGGTCAAGGATGCACTCCTCACCTGGTGCTGACGGGGAAGACGGTCGGGGCGTATCGAGGGCTCAGGTGGTGGTCAGTGAGGCGCTCGGAAGGAAAGGCCGACTGCTTCGTTGCGGTCCCGGAAGGGACCCGGCTCGTCCCGGTCGACGCTCACGCAGATCACCTGCGGGCCCGGGTCCTGTTCAGCGGCGTGTCTCGCCCCGTCGAGAGCGATCGGGATCTCGTCGGGGACACGGACTCGCCAGGCTCGCGCACCCAGGCTCTCGGCCAGCCCTGCCAGGTTCGGGCCGCCCAGCCCGAAGTCCTCGTCGGTGGTGCGCATGGTGTCGGGAAATGAATGGTCCATGCCTTGTCGCACCATGTTGAAGGCGTTGTCGTCGAGCACCACCCAGATGGCCCCGACCATCAGCCGGGCCGCGGTGGCGATCTCCGTGGCGTTCATCAGGAACCCGCCGTCGCCGGTGACCGTCACACAGGTCGCCTCCGGCCGGGCGAGCTTGGCGCCGATCACGGCGGCGCTGGCCCAGCCCATGCTCGCCATGCCGAGCGGGCAGTGCACCTGCGACGGTGGATCGACCGCCACCCGTTGCGTGAACCATCCGGTGCTGTTCCCGATGTCGACGAACACCAGCGCCTCCGGGATACCGGCCGTCCACCGCTGGAGGTGGTGCATCAGGGCCTGCGGTGTGACCGGCACGGCACCGAGTTCGGCGACCGAGGCCTCGGCGACGACCCCCGGCAGGTCCTTGAGCGCATCACGTCGAAGGCGTAACGGCTCCTGGTGGGGTCCGTGGGCGGCACACGCGTCCGCCGCCGTCGGCACAGCGCGCAGGAATGCCCCCGCGTCGGCGTGCAGCGCGTGGTCCACCGGGTAGGCACGGCCGATCTTCGCCGGGTCGATGTCGACCTGCACCAGTGCCCGCGTTCCCCGCAGCGCGGGAGACCAGTTCGCGCTCGCCCATTCCCCGAGGCCGCTGCCGACCACTACCACCACGTCGGGTGGGTTCCGCGTCAGGTAGGCGTGCGCTCGGCGGGCACCACCGACGCCCATCACGCCCAGGGCCTGCGGATGTGTTTCCGGGAAGAGCCCTTTGGCCTTCATGGTGGTCGCGGTCGGTACGGCGAACCGCTCGACGAACCCCGCGAGCGCCTTGCCCAGGCCCGGATCGGATCTGAGGGCTTCGCGTGCCCCGTTTCCCAGCACCAGCATGGGGCGTTCGGCAGCCAGCAGCGCCCGCGCGACCTCGGCGACTCCGGCGACTCCGGCGACTCCGGCGACTCCGGCGACTCCGGCGACTCCGGCGAGGAGGAACGTGTCGGATACCGACAACGGTTTCCCGCCGACTTCACCGGACTCGACTTCCTCGGTGAACATGTCGACGGGAACGCTGAGGTGCGCGGCTCCGCGAGGGGCGGTCAACGCCTGACGCACAGCGTTGTCGACCAGTTGCGGGGCGGAGTGGCAGTTGCCGATCTCCCTGCTGTACTTGGCGCACCGTCCCAACGCGCCCAACACGTCCACCCCGTCCTCGGCCCCCTCCTGAAATCCTCCGCGCCCGTGACGACTTCGGGCCACCGCGCCGCTGATCAGGAGTACCGGTGAACCGTCCGCCTGAGCGACCGCCAGGTGGGGCAGGGCGTTCAACGCTCCGGGTCCGCTGGTCACCAAGGCGACGCCCAGCCTGCCGGTGACGCGCGCGTACCCGTCCGCCATGGCCACCGCGCCCGACTCGTGCCGCGCCACAACAAGCCGCAGGTCCACGTCGCTCAAGGTGCGATCCAGCAAGGGGCCGATGGCGCTTCCGGGGACACAGAACAACGTGTCGACGCCACTGTGTTTCAACACCCTGAGCAAGTGGTCGGAGAATGACCGTCTGCCACTTCCGTCCGGAGGTGAGCCGACCTCGGAGAGCACGGTGTGACACCAACTCTCCATTCGGACAGGCCGAATCAGCACTGTTCCACAGGAATACGGCCGTTTCAACAAGAACGCCGGGCCTGGATCCGATACCGGGCGATGGGTTCCACGGCCCAGGTCATCCGGCCGGCATCCGTGCCCATAGGGTGCCACCGTGACTGCCACCCTGAGTTCCACGAAGGCCCGCGCCGCGCTCCGCACATCGGCGCGTTTTTCCGCGGAGTTGCTGCTGATATTCGCGATGCTCGCAGTGTCTCTGTGGCTTCTGGGCCGGATGTGGTCGGTGGTGTGGCCGCTCGTCGTCGGCCTGCTGCTGACCACCCTGACCTGGCCCCTGGCTCGTTTCCTGCGTCGTCACGGGTGGAGGCCCGCCCTCGCCGCGTCGGCCGTGACCGTGCTGTTCCTCCTCGTCACAGTCGGCGTCGTGGCGCTGATCGCCGTGCCGGTGGCGTCCCAGTCCGGTGAGCTGACCGACGGCGTGGTCGACGGCATCCAGAAGCTGCGTGACTGGGCCTCCGGGCCGCCGTTGAACATCGGCGACGACGACATCACCAAGGCCATGGACAGCGCGGTCGCCCGTGCTCAGGACGGCCTCGGCAGCATGGTGACCACTGTGATCACGGGTGTGAGCACCATCGTCAACGGCGTGGTCACCGCCGTGCTGGCGCTCTTCCTGATGTTCTTCTTCCTCAAGGACGGCCCGCGTTTCCTGCCGTGGCTCGCCCGTCAGCTGCCCGGCCGGCTCGCCACCGACATCCCCACCGTGGCCGCGCGCGGCTGGGCAACCCTGGGCTCCTTCGTACGTTCCCAGGCGGCCGTCGGCCTGCTCGACGCCGTCCTGATCGGTCTGGGCCTGTGGGTTGTGGGGGTGCCGCTGGTGCTCCCGTTGGCGGTGCTGACCTTCGTCTCCGCGTTCGTGCCGATCATCGGCGCCCTGTTCGCCGGTTTCGTCGCCGTCCTCATCGCGTTGGTCTTCAACGGCCTGACGGACGCGCTGATCGTGCTGGCCATCATCATCGGGGTGCAGCAGCTCGAGGGGAACGTGTTCCAGCCCATGATCCAGAGTCGTGGGCTCGGCCTTCACGCGGCCGTGATCCTGTTGGCGGTGACACTCGGCGGCAGTCTGGCCGGCATCGTGGGCAGTCTGCTCGCCGTACCGATCGCGGCACTGATCGCGGTGGTATGGAACTACGTGCGCGAGCAGCTCAGCGAGCCGTCACCGGAGCCGGTGCCGGTGCCCGAAGGGTGACCCGCCGGTCGGGCTGACGGGCGTGGCCGGGCGCGCGAACGGCCCCTCCCAGGTCGCGGTGCTCCACCTCGCTTGCGAATCTGCAAGCGAAAGGAGTTCACTCCCATGGTTCCTGTCACCGCTTCGCCCGTACGTATCGAGGCATCCGTCGATGCCCCGCTGTCCAGATGGCTGTGGCTGGTGAAGTGGCTCCTCGCCGTCCCGCACTACATCGTGCTGTTCTTCCTGTGGATCGGGTTCGTCCTCGTCACGGTGATCGCATTCTTCGCCATCCTGTTCACCGGTCGGTATCCCCGGTCCCTCTTCGACTTCAGCGTCGGCGTACTGCGATGGAACTGGCGGGTCAGCTACTACGCCCACACCGCGCTCGGCACCGACCGGTACCCGCCGTTCACTCTCGCGGATGTGCCCGACTACCCGGCGCGGTTCGACATCGCCTACCCCGCGCGTCTCTCACGTGGTCTGGTCCTGGTGAAGTGGTGGCTGCTGGCGATCCCGCAGTACATCGTCGTCGCGATGTTCGCGGGTGGCTGGGGATGGGGCGGGCACTGGGGCGACGGCGGCGGCTGGCGGGGCGGCGGGCTGATGCCCTTCCTCTCCCTCGTGGCCGTGGTCATCCTGCTGTTCACCGCCCGGTACCCGCTGCACCTCTTCGACTTCCTGATCGGCCTCGCCCGGTGGGTCGCGCGGGTGATCGCCTATACGGCGCTGATGACCGACCAGTACCCGCCGTTCCGTCTCGACATGGGCGGACAGGAGTCCACACCGCTCCCCCGGCCGGACTCACCGCCGACCACGCCTCCGGCCTCCCCCATGACGAAGGGCTGAATCCGCACCCGGCCCCTGAGTCCCGACGTGTGGACCGCTTACTCGGTGGCAGCCCGGGCGCGTGCGGCCTCGCGGACCGCGGCCGCGTTCTTCTTGCCCTGCCGCGAACCGTTCAGCTTGGCCCTGATGTGCTCCCGGACCGTGACGGGTTCGTAGGCCAGACCGTGGTCCGCGTCGAGAAGGGCGGGCAGTGTCTCGATGACCGCGTCCGGGTTCCCGTCGTGGAAGAAGGCGGCCGAGCGGCGCCGCAGGATCGTCCCGTCGACGACGGGAGGCTTGACCCGGTGCAGCGTCGACATCCACCGGTCGTTGGTCAGCCGGGCCGTGAGATCGCCGAGGTTGACGAGCAGAGCGCCGTCCGCGGGCGCCACGTCGTGCCAGGTGCCGTGTCGGTCGAGCACCTGGAGCCCGGGGACCTGGTCGGCCCACAGCACGGTGACGATCCCGTAGTCGGTGTGCTCGCCCATCCCCATCGGCTCGCCGTCCAGGTCCACGGCGCCTTCCGGCAGGGCGTAGTTGTTCATTCGGAGCACGTCGATGGAATGGCCGGTGAGCGCCTCGAAGAAGCCCGGCGTCAGGCCGAGGGCGTCCGCGAAGATCCGCGTCAGCGTGCGTGCCACCCGCGAGGCGTGAGCGAAGTAGGCATCCACCCGCGGCGTGAACCCCTCGATGTCCGGCCACACGTTGATCCCGAAGTCGTCCTCGGAAAGGCCGAGTTCGGGCGGAAAGGAACGCGCCTCGACACCGACGTTGAAGGCCTCGAAGAAATCGTTCATCCGTGATGCCGACTCGAGGCCCAGGCTCAGGCTCAGCGACTCGCTGTTCGGCGGGCTGTACCCGCGGTTGGCGCCGCCGTCGACGCGGTACGCCTTCTTTGCCTCCAGCGACAGCGTGAAGAACGCGTCCAGTGCCCCCTTCAGACCGTCGATCGCGCTCTGCGGAATGCCGTGCCCGAGGACCTGGATGAACCCCACCTCGGCACACGCGGCATCGACCAGTCGTGCCACATGACTCCGCTCCTCGTCCGTACCGTCTCCGGCGTAGGGGGAGATGTCGACGGTCGGCACGGTGAACATGGGTGTCGAGGTGGCGATGTGAGACTTCACTGTCCTGTGTCCTTCCAGACTGTGGTCATCGGGCGAAACCGTGGTCATCGGGCGGAGGGCCGCCGACCGGCCCGTGTTCCCTGCCCAGTTTCGGGGCGGAGCAGGTCGCGCGGCATCCGCTACCCGCGTGAGCCACTCCTGAGAGCGACGGCCGACCGACTCGGCCGCCTCTCTCCCCTCCCAAGTGGGATGTGGCAGGAGCCGGGGCGCAGCCACACATGGGTCCCACAGTCCGGGCCCGCGACCGAGGCGTCAGCGGGAGGTGAGCGGGGTTTCCGACTCGACGCGGGTGAGTTTTTCGGGGTTGCGGACGTAGTAGAGGCCGGTGACGCGGGTGTTCTCCACCGAGAAGGCCAGCACGCCGTCGATCACGCCGCCCAGGCGCAGGATGAGGCCGGGGTTGCCGTTGACCGTCGTGGGCTCGCTGGTGAAGGTCCCGCCTGCCTTGTCGAGACTGCCCGCCATGTAGCGGAGCACCTTGTCGGCGCCGACGACCGGCCGCAGGGCCGCCAGCCTGAGACCGCCGCCGTCGCTGACGAAGACGACGTCCGGGGCCAGTACGTCGAGCAGCCCCTGCAAGTCACCGGTTTCGAGCGCGCGCCGGAACGAGTCCGACGCCGCCCGGGCCTCCTCCGAGGAAGCCGGTGTGCCCGGTCGGCGGGCGTCGACGTGCTGACGGGCGCGGTAGGCGATCTGCCGTGCGGCGGCGGGGCTCTTGCCGATCGCGGCCGCGATGTCGTCGTAGCCGAACTCGAAGACCTCGCGCAGTACAAAGACGGCGCGTTCGGTCGGTGAGAGGGTTTCGAAGACGTACATGAGCGCCAGCGACAGGTTCTCGGACAGTTCGACGTCCTCGGCCACGTCCGGCGTGGTGAGCAGGGGCTCGGGCAGCCAGGGGCCCACGTAGGCCTCCTTGCGCCGTTTGAGGGTGCGCAGCCGGTTGAGTGCCTGCCGGGTCGTGATCCGCACCAGGTAGGCACGCGGGTCCCGCACCTGCGCCAGGTCGGCCTTGACCCACCGCAGCCAGGTCTCCTGGAGAACGTCCTCGGCGTCCGCCGCGGAACCGAGCATCTCGTAGGCGACGGTGAACAGCAGGTTGCGGTGGGCGACGAATGCCTCGGTCGCGGGATCGGTCACGTGGTCGGTCATGTCGTGCGCTTCGCTCTCTCGCGGTCGGCCCCACCTACTTGAGGCAGGCCGTGGATGTGTACCCGGTCCGAAGACGGGTTATCGCCGGCAGGCTCCCCCGCTCGGCCGGACCGGTCGGTCCGGCCGAAGGAGGAGAAGGCTCGGCGGCTCGGCGGCTAGGCCGCGCGTCCGGTGTCGGACGGTGTCGTGCCGTGTTCCGGCCGGGGCGCCTCCAGGCGGCCGTTGTCGTCGCCGCGGGCTGTGCTGGGACCGGCCTTGCGTGCCCCGGACACCAGCTTGTCGAGGGTGAACTTGCAGGCGATCTCCTTGACGCCGGCACCAGGCCGCCCGCCGATGTGGAGCGCGTTCACCCTGTCGTTCGGGTAGGAGAACTGGGTGACGCCCTCGTCGCGGCCGAGGCTGAGGCACTGCCCGGCGAACCACATCCGGACGGGAGCGGGCGTCTTCCCCGCGATCCGGCGCAGAATCGTGGCGGCGGCTGCCGGGCCCAGCTGTACAGCGGCCTGGCAGCTCATCCGGAACGGCCGGTCCGCCATCGCCGCCGCGTCCCCGGCGGCGACGATGCGTACGTCGTCCATGCTGGTCAGCGTCGCGTCGGTGAGCAGGCGGCCCTCGGTGTCGGTGCGCAGCCCGCTGCGGGCCGCCAGGTCCGGGACGCGGAATCCCGCGGTCCAGATCGTCACAGCGCTGGGCAGCTCGCGGCCGTCGTCGAGCCGTACGGCGTCCTGCGTCACTTCCGCCACCCGCGTACGGGGACCTTCGAGGACGGTCACGCCCAGCCTGGCGAGCCGACGGGCGACCGGGCGGCGGCCCCGGGCATGCAGGGAGGGGCCGAGCACGTCACCGCAGACCAGGGTGACTCTGCGGCCCTGTTCCGCCAGCTCGGCGGCGGTCTCCAGGCCGGTCGGGCCCGCCCCGACCACGGTCAGCGGAGCCGTCACGGGCATCGCGGCCAGCGCGGACCGCAGCCGTTCCGCCCCCTCGATGTCCGACACCGAATGAGCGAACTCGGCCGCTCCGGGCGCACCAGGATCCGCGGCACCGCTACCCACGGCGTAGACGAGGTAGTCGTACGAGACCGTGCCGCCGCCCGCCAGCGACACCCGGCGCTCGGCGGCGTCGATCCGGGTCGCGGTGTCGACCACCAGCCGGACGTTCCCGCCCAGAACCTCGCCGAAGCTCTCGACAGCGTCGTCGGAGTCGGTCACGAGCTGGTGCAGACGGATTCGCTCGACGAAGTGAGGACGCGGATTGACCAGGGTCACCGACACGCCATCGCGCCGAGCCAGGCGATTGGCCGCCGTCACGCCTCCGTACCCGCCGCCGACCACGACCACCTGAACATTCCCGTTCATCATGTCTCCCTGTGTCTCCCTCGAGTGATGGACTCGGCATGGAGACACCGGCCGCGCATCCCGTGTCACGGCCTGCGGATGAGACGTAGCACACATCGGACGCGGCGCGGACGCCACAGGGGCTTTCCGTGCCGTCCCGCATCACCTGCGATTTCGTCGCAGCCTCGGCGATGAGTTCACCGATCGGATCCGGCGGCAGCCCGGCGACCCGGAACTCCGCCACGATCAACTCACGCGGCCCAGCCCCGTCACGCCCGAATTCAACGAGCAACCGGGGCGCTGGAAGGCTCTTCCCTCTCGCGCGGAGCACATGATCTACTCGATCAGGGCCATCGCGTACTCGGCCCGACCCGTTCACCTGGAGCGACGGACACGACGGAGTCGTCATGCCGACCGGCCCACAACGGTTCCCACGGATCGTCACCGACAAGGCGCATCCCGCGCGGGTCTACGACTGGCTGCTGGGTGGCAAGGACAACTATCCGGTCGACGAGGCCGTGGGGGAAAAACTACCGCCCGAGGCCAAGGACGCCGCGCGGCAGAACCGCCAGTTCATGCACCGGGCGGCCGCCTGGCTGGCCACGCAGGGCATCGACCAGTTCCTGGACATCGGGACGGGGATCCCCACCGAGCCGAACCTCCATCAGATCGTTCAGGGCATCGTGCCGACGGCGAAGGTTGTCTATGCCGACAACGATCCGATCGTCCTGCGTCATGCCGAGGCGTTGCTGGTCAGCCGGCCCGGAGGTGTCACCGACTACATCGAGGCCAATGTCCGACAGCCGGAGGGGATCGTCGAGCATGCCCGGCGCGTCCTGGACTTCAGCCGCCCGATCGCGCTGTCGCTGATCGCGCTGATGCACTTCGTCCCCGACGAGCAGGACGCGCACACCGTCGTCCGCGATCTGGTCGCCACCCTGCCGTACGAAGCCGTCGGGCTGGGGTACAGGTGCGGGTGCCCAGCCGCCGTCGGTCAACCGGGCGGACGCCGACGGGCGACGCCACCTGGACGCGTCCCTGCGGAGCTCCTCCGACGTCGTCCCGGTCGGCGACACGGCTCAGACCGCGCACCTGACCCTGGACGTCCTCGGCCAGGCCCCTGGCGAGCTGCGGGCGTCGGTGCCGGCCAAGGCACCCACCGGTTGGCAGGTGACGACAACTCCGCGCTCGCCGTTGCGGATCCGGTCCCTGCGCCTGCCCGTACAGAAGACGGTGTCCGTGCAGGTGACCGTGCCTCCCGGCACCGCCGCCGGGTCCTACCCGGTGCGCCTCATGGTCGAGGCCGACGGAGCGGGCCAAGTCACCCTGGACGCCACCGTCGAGGTACGCCCGGCCGCGAAGTGTGCGACAGCCACGGACAAGCAGTGCGCGGTGGACCTGAGCCGGGACATGGCGCACGACGGGACGGCCAGCACAGACAATCCCGGCCAGGGTGACTTCGACGGATCCGGCTGGAGTTACGACGCCGGTCTCCTTCCGGCCGCCGGTCCTGTCACCTGGGACGGCATCAGGTACGAGGCACCGGATCCGACCGGGACCGCGGCGAACTTCGTCGAGGCCGGCAGCCAGACGCTGTTGCTGCCCGCCCGCAGCCACGGCACCCTGCACCTGGTGGCGGCATCGCGCAACGGGCCGGTGACGACCGCGCTGACCGTCCGATACACCGACGGCAGCAGCTCCGAGGTCCCGCTCAAGGTCGGCAACTGGGCCGACCAGGCCCCCGACGGCACCACCGTCGTCCTCGACATGCCCCACCGGATCAAGGCCGGCCAGGGCGTCGACGGGCCGCCGGTACGGCTGTTCGGCAGTTCCGTCGAGCTGGACAGCACCAAGGAGATGCGCTCGTTGACACTGCCGAACGATCGGCGGATCGAGGTGTACGCGATCACGCTGTCGTAGACGGCCTGCGCAGGCAGCCGTCGGAATCCCTCCTCAGCCCTCCAGCGGTCGACACCAGAGGATCGGGAGCCCCGAACTCAGGGCCATGACAAGGGTGTCGGGGCAGTTGAGTAATGGTTACTCATGCCATGCCACAGCCGCACAAGCCACTCTCTGAGAACCGCCGCGATCCACACCCCACCGGGCCCGGACCACGAGAAGAGGCGCAGTGGGAAGCCGGGCCGCGCGGCGAGTTCATGGGGGGTCTGACTGTCGGCTCGGCTCGTCGGGCCTGGCAGAACCTTCCGGTAGGAGCGAGGGGTTCACGTGCATGCTCAGCGGAGCAGTGCGCGGTCGGCATTGATCAGGAGGCTGGTATGAGAGGTAAGTTACGACGCCGAGGTGCCATGGCCGCGGTGATCGCGGCACTGAGTGCCGGTGGGATGGTTCTGTCGACGGCGTCAGCTTCGGCCGCCGCGTCGGCGTCCGCGCTGATCAGGGTGGAGGTCGGGGCGGCTGTCTTCAACGGCCGCAACCTGGCCTCCGGCACGGTCGGGGTCCCGGACCTCTGGTCCGGGGATGTACTCATCGCCACCTGCTGGAACACCGGCGAGGACCTCGGCGGGGGTAACCGTTGGTACCTCACCGTCTACGAGCGCTACAACCACCTCAACGGACTCGAACTGACCGTGACCGGGTGGACGTACGCGCCGTACGTGGACAACAGTGCCGCGTCCAAGGGCACCATCACACACTGCTGACCGGAGCGGCATTGCGCCTTCTCCGACTTGAAGTTGCTGGTCGGGGGTTCAGCGCACCTTCGTTGCGCGCCGCGGGAGTGGTAAGTCCCGTGGCGCGCACCGGAGGTGCTTCTGTCTGCCCGACGACCGGACGCGCGACGCCTGGAAGGACAGGGTGTACGTCCTCACCGGTGGCACGCGCGGGCTGGGTTACGCGTCGCGCGAACTCGTCACCGACGGGGCCAACGTGGCCGGAGTCGCCATGGACAACTCCGCCCCGCAGTCGCCGCAGCAACTGATCGCCACCGCACGGGAGTTGATCGGCGGCTTCGACGGCATCCTCGTCAGCGTCGGCGGACCGCCCGCGGGCAACGTGGCTCACAACACCGACGAGCGGTGACAGACGGACTTCGAGTCGGTGTTCCTGGGCGCGGTACGGCTGGCCCGAGCGGCCGCCGCGGAACTTCGGGACGGGGGTTCCATCGGGTTCGTCCGGACCCGAGCGGAGTCCGCGTCTTCGGGCTGCTGCCGGGGCGGATCGGTACGGACCGCATGTGTGAACTGGACGGGCTGTCCCCCGCCCCCGAGACCAGGCGGACCACCGACGAGTCCGGGATTCCGCTGCCGCGGTATGGGGCGCCGGAGGAGTTCGGACGTGTCGGCGCGTTCATGCCGTCACCAGCGGCTGCCTACGGGGCTTGGGTGATGCTGTCGGTGGACGGCGTTCGCCACCACTCCCCCGGCCGTCGGTCAGCGGGTGTGGCGGCGGACCGCGTCCAGGAGTTGGTCGATGTCGTCGGCGCTGTGGGAGAAGGCGGTGACGAACCGGACGATGCCCGGTTCCCAGCGGTCGTGGTAGAAGGCGTAGCCCTCCGCGAGGAGTCCTTCGGTGACTTGCTGGGGCAGGCGGCAGAAGAGGATGTTGGCCTGCGGCGTGGCCAGCAGGCCGACGGCGGGGATGGCCTTGAGGCCGTCGCCGAGCCGGGTGGCCATCGTGTTGGCCCGGCGGGCGTTGCGCAGCCACAGACCGTCGGTGAGGTACGCGTCGATCTGGGCCGTGTGGAAGCGCATCTTCGAGGCGAGCTGGCCGGCGCGCTTGGCGCGGAAGGCGAGCTCGGCGGCGAGTGCGGGGTCGAAGGAGACGATGGCGTCGGCGGTCATCGCGCCGTTCTTGGTGGCGCCGAAGGACAGCACGTCGATGCCGGCCTTCCAGGTCATCTCGGCCGGGGTGGCGCCAAGATGGTCCAGGGCGTTGGCGAAGCGCGCGCCGTCCATGTGGACGCGCAGTCCCGCGTCCTTGGCGACGGCGGACAGGCGGCGGATCTCCTCCAGGCTGTAGACGCTGCCGCTCTCCGTGGCCTGGCTGATGCTCACCGCGGACGGCTGCACGCTGTGGACGTCACCGGCCCGGCGACGCACCGCCGTCTGCAACGCAGCGGGGTCGATCTTGCTGTCGGGGCCGGGCACACCGACGAGCTTGGCGCCGTTGGTGAAGAACTCCGGGGCGCCGCATTCGTCGGTGTTGACGTGGCTGTCGGGGTGGCAGAGCACGCTGCCCCACGGCGGGGTGAGGGCGGCCAGGCTCAGGCCGTTGGCGGCGGACCCGGTGGAGACCGGGAAGACGTCGACATCCCGCTCGAAGATCTCGCCGAGCCTGCGGCGGGCACTGTCGGTGTAGGGGTCGTTGCCGTACGGCAGAACCTGTCCGGCGGCGGCGTCGGCGACGGCCTGGGCTATCTGCGGGGAGGCCCCGGCCATGTTGTCGCTGCTGAAGGCACGGCTGGAGGGGGTGATGGCGGTGGTGGTACTCATGAGGGGGCTTCCTTGGTCTCAAGTGCTGAGGTCTCAGGCGCGGGATCGCAGGTGCTGGGGTGCCAGGCGATGGGTCTCAGGTGCTGATGGGCGAGGCGAAGACGACGGTGATGTCCACTTCCTCGGTGCCGGTGCGGTAGAAGTGCGGAGCGTCCCCGGCGAAGGCGAGCATGTCGCCGGGACCCAGTTCCTGCGGGGCGTCGACGGGGCCGGCGGTGACGTACCCGGTGGCGACGAGCAGGTGCTCGATCGTGCCGGTGGCGTGCGGGACCCCGGGCAGCTCCGTCTCGGGCGGGATACGCAGCCGCCAGATCTCAAGGCTGTTGCCGCTGCTGACGCGGCGCAGCAGTTCCCGCGAGACCTCGCCGGGCTCGATGTCCGTGCCCGGCCGGAAGACCGGCCCGGTGTCGGAGTCACGCGCCAGCAGGTCGGCGATCGGAATGCGCAGGGCGATCGCGATCGCGTCCAGGGTGTCGATCGTCGGATTGCCGTTTCCGGCCTCCAACTGCGACAGCGTGGCCTTGCTCAGCCCGGCGCGCCGGGCCATCTCCGCGGCGCTCATACCCCGCTGCTGACGGCGCAGACGGATCTTCGTGCCGACCGCGGCTGCCGTACTGCTCACCGGCCGACGGCCGGACGGCGGCGGCGTCATCGATTGTTCCTGTGGGTTGCGGTGCCCGACGCGTGGGGTGCGGTGTACGACGCGTGCGTCGCGGTGCAGGACACACGGATGCGGCGCCTCGTGACCTTCAGCGTCGGTGGAACTGCTTCGGCCGTACGCAACAGCAGCGTGCGCTGTCCGGGTCTGAAGGTCGATCCGGGCGCGCGCCTGCTGTCCCTCTCGCCTACCCCAAGAACCTCGATCGAGTGAACCATACGTTCACTATACCGAACCACTTGAATGCAGTGAACCCCGCGTTCGTTCTAGTGAACAACTCTGGTCGGCCAATCACTGGATCAGTGACCTGTGTCGGGCCGACGAGGTTCAGGCGTACTCCGGTGGTGGTCGCGGATGAGCGCGACCACGGTGTCGGCGGTGCGGTCGAGGTGGCTGCGGCCATCGGGCAGTTGAGCCGTCGGGCTCACGTAGCTGGACGGCCCGACGTGGGTGGCCGGGTCGAGCCGGTGCACGGTGATCTTCCCGGCTCGGTTGGCCCGGTTCCACGCACTCCCCCGGAACAGCGGCCAGCGCTGCGGGAAGATCCACGTACCGACTCGCTCGATCCGGTCGCTCGCGCTGGTCAGCCGATGCAGGTGCACGGCACGGGTGAGGTCGTTGGCGCCGTTGTGGAAGCCACCGAGTGTGATCAGCAGGAGTGGGCAGCGCAGTTGGGTGTGCAGTTCGTCGACCGCGCCGCCGGCGACCTGGGCGCCACCGCTGTAGCTGAGCAGGACCACGGGGATACCGCTGTCGGGCCGGTAGCCGGCGAGCGTGAGCTGAGTGGCGATCTGGGAGCCGACGGCCCTGTTGTAGAGGGGGCGGTATCGCTGGTCGGCGGCGACGAAGACCTGCATGACGTTGTGCAGGAACAGCAGCAGACCGATGCGGCGGCGCAGCCACTTCCACACCGGTCGCTCGGCGAGCGGGGCGGCCAGTGGCGAGTAGGGCTGCACCTGACCCAGTACCCGCAGCTCCGGAGCCCTGGCGAGCAACGCCTTGACCAGCTGGCCGCCGTCCCGGCTGTCGCGGACGCGGCGCTTGCCGATGCCGTCCAGGTAGACCAGGTAGGCATCCGGGGAGCTGTCGGGCGCCGCACCCCGGGCGTAGGGCACGCCCTCCGGGAGCTTGGTGACGGGGGCCCGCCAGCCGGCGCCGTAGGCCAGCACCTCGTAGCGCGCGAGCAGACCTTCGGCGATGAGGACCGGCCCGATCGCGAAGACCCAGAGCAGGTACGCGTTCATGTGGCCGGCCCCCGTGTCTCGGCGGCGCTGATTCTCACGACGAGACGTCGGACGGCCTCCACGGCGATACCGAGCCCGGCCCCGGCAATGGCCACGCATCCGGCGGCGCCCCACCAGCCCAGGTCGGTCGCCCCGTCGAGCGGGCCGGCCAGACCGGCTCCGACCGCCACGAAGAGCAGCAGGTGGAGGAATGGCCCGAGCAAGGGGAACGCGAGAACGGCGGCGAGTACCAGTGGGGCGACCAGATCAGGTGTCCAGACCAGCCCGTCGCCCTCCGGCGTGGAGGACAGCACCAGTTCGGCCAGGGTCCACGCGGTCAGCGGCCACAACGCGAACACGGCAGCCTCCACGAAGCCACCGGCGCAGAGCAGTCCCGCCACCCGGGTCCGCGACATGCCAGGTCGGCCCACTGCCACGGGCAGGATGCGCCCGGCGGCTTCCGACACCCCGGCGAGCAGCAACAGGACGACGAGTGCCATGACTCAGCCTCGCCGGGACGGATCCACGGGAGCCGACCGACCGGCCACGGCGTTCGTGTGCAGGTACCGCTCGCATTCGTCGGCGGCACGCCGGTATCCGCCCGCCTCGTGCTGAGCACCCTGGAGGGTGGCCGCGGCCGCCCGGAATCGGGGTTCGTTGAGCAGACGCGCGGCGAGGGCACTTACGGCGTCCTCGGTGGCGTCCTGGGTACGGATCGACAGGCCGGCGCCGAGTTCCGCGACACGACGGGCCACCATCGGCTGGTCGGCGCCCTGTGGGACCACCAGCATCGGAACGCCCGCGTACATGGCCTCGTTGACGCTGTTCATGCCGCCATGGGTGATGAACAGCGCCGCGCGGGCCAGTACCTCCGGTTGCGGGACGAAGCGGCGGGCGAGCACGTTGGCCGGCAACGGGCCCAGCGCGGCGGGGTCGGTCTGCCCGGTGGAGACGACGACGGTGCCGCCCAGCGGGGCGAGCGCCGTGGCGAAACCGCGCAATAGCTGCGGGTCGGCGTTGAAGACCGTGCCGAGCGAGGCGTAGAGGACCGGGTCCCGCAGCTGATCGGCCGGGAACGACGGGTCGGCGGGACGGGCGCCGATGCTCGCGCCCACGAACTGGTAGGACCGGTCGAACTCCTCGACGGCGGGCTGGAACTCCCGTGAGGTGTAGACCAGGTTGAGCGGCTGGCGGATGTTCCCCAGGTCGAGCAGGGGCAGCCTCCTCGTGTCGAAACGGCGCAGTCCCCGGCGTGCCCGCAGGTAACCCTGGAGGCTGGCCCGCCGCGTCGCCGCCTCGGCCAGCAGGGCCCACGAACCGCGGGTAGGGCTGGGCACGTGCCGGTTGAAGGCGAACGTGGTGAACGACGATGCCGCCGGCACTCCGAGTTCGCGGGCGGCGATCGCGCCCCACAGACAGGCGCTGTCGTGCACGATCAGGTCGGGCCGGATCCGGGCCAGGTCGGTCAGCACCGGAGGCAGCAGACGGACGGCTGTGCTCGCGAGCCCCTCCATCAACGTGACCGGCGTCGGCGGATCAGGGAGCGGCTGGTCACCCCCGGGGTAGAGACGCACCGTCGCGCCGACAGCCTCGATCTCCTCACGGAACGCGGGCGAGGTGTGGTACGTGACGGAGTGGCCGCGGCGAACGAGCTCGGCCGCCACCGGCAGCGTCGGGTTGACGTGCCCGTGCATGGCGATGTTCAGGAACGCGATGGTGCTCACAGCGCCACCCTCGATTCTGAGGAAGTCGATGCTTCGCCCGGGCCGCGCGACGGCGCCGGAGGGTCGTCGGCCCGATACAGGCCCGGCCCGCTGACGTGCAGGCCGTCGAGAAAGCGTCCCGCCGTGCGGGAAGCGGTGCTGATGAGCCGCTGGGAGTGGCCGAAGTCCCACGGGGCGGGCCATTCCTCGATGCCGGTCGGCAGCACGACGGTCGGGATGTGCCCGGCCACCTCGTGCAGATCGCGCTCGATCTGATGGTGCATCAGCAGCAGCCCGGCCCTCGCGGCGATCGCGGCAGCCCTCCTGCGTGGGACGGTCGGGCTCAACGGTGAGCATTCCGGTCCGGTCGAGAGTACGACCACGCTGGCCGCTCCGGCCTGCAGTGCCGCCAGCACCGGGACGTAGGCGATCACGCCGCCGTCGACCAGCGTCCTGCCCTCCCGATCCACCGGGGGCAGCATGCCGGGCACGGCCGCACTGGCCAGCAGCGCCGACTCGAGGTCTCCGTGGTCGAGCAGTGCCGGGGCACCGGTGGCCAGGTCCATCGCCACCGCGGTGAACGGGACCGCCAGTTGCTCGATCCGAGACGGCAGCCCCGCTCCGGCGATCAGTCGGCGCAGGCCGCGGTCGGTGAAGACACTCGCCCGCGAGGCCGGCAAGCCGAGCGGATACACCTCGCGGCGGCTCAACCGGGTCCACACGTGGTCCAGCCAGGGTGCGGCCGTGTCCGGACGGGCGGCTGCGATGGCGCCGTTGAGAGCGCCCACCGAGGTGCCGATGATCATGTCCGGGACGAACCCGCGCTGCTCCAGAGCACTCCCGACTCCGACGTGCGCCGCCCCGAGCACGCCTCCGGCACCCACTACGACAGCCACAGGACGGGGAAGGGCGTGCAGGCCCGCCGATGCGGGGCTCTCGGCGAGTCGGCTCTGCCGGCTCGACGGCAGGGGATGTGTCCCCTCGTCGGCCGTCAGGGCTCGACGCTCCCCACGGCCACGACCACTCGTGGAGTCACCCCGGCCGAAACCCGAGGGAGCCCATGAGACCGGACTCCGACCACAAGTAATCATCAAGATCAACTCTCCCAGTGCCGCGCGGAATCGTTTTTGGTTCCTCACTCACGTCAGGGCGGGAGGCCTACTTGTGACATTATCCGCCGAATTCTTCCTACAAGTACGTCATTGAGGCGTGCGACAACGCGAGGCACCCGCCGGCCGCAGTACGCATGGCGCCCACCAGGATCCAAGGCTCCGACATCCGCACTGCGGAGCGCCGAGGTCGAGCGGGTCGCCGCCGCCTCTGCGGCCTCCGTCGACCCCATCACCTCCGCCGGGGCGCGAACTCGGCGCACAAGGTCCATCGCGTCGACGACCGTGACGGTCGCATCGTGGGCCACTCGGCCCGTCCGGCCGTCACTCACCGTGGCGTCCTCGAACCCGATCGACAGGCCACAGAAGAGGGCCAGCTCGTCCGGAGGCGACAGGACCTCCGCGACGGTCCGGTGGTACTTCGCCCACGCCATCCGCGTACAGCTGTGCAGCCCCTCGGCGCGGAGCAGCAGCATGACGGTCTGCAGATACATGCCGACGTCGGACCACTGGGCCGGGCCCAGGCCGCGGTCGACATAGCAGAACAGGACGGCGGGAGCACCGAGGGCGGACCCGCGCTCGTGGTACGGGGGCTTCGGTGCGGCCGGATACGGCGTGCACCCCGAATCACCCCAGGGGTCGCCCGCTGCATCACGTTCACCGACCAGCTTCTCCAGCTCAGCCAGCGGCCGTTCGGTCAGCACATATACGCGCCGCGGCTGGAAGTCCGGCGCGGACGACGTCCGGGCGGCAGCGGACAGCACCCGCTCCAGCACCTCCCGCGGGACCGGCCGGTCGGTGAATCCGCACACGGACCGTCGGCTCGCAACCGCTTCGTACATGTCCAAGACCACCACCCCATCCGCTCAGCGTCCCGCCTGGCCATCCCCACGATAGTATCATTCACTACCATCTCGTACGCGACTAACTGTGTATGTCCGTGGTCGTTACCGCGCGGCTCCAGGAGAGCGGCCACCTCCGCGCCAAGCAGCTACAGGAAGAGCCGGTCATGCGGCCGGGCGCCGTCTCGTTGTCCGCAACGGGCACGCCCCACCGCGGAGCTCGCGATGGTGTTCAAGCTCGTCGAGTCCGCCCAGAGCCGCTGGCGTGCGATCACCGGCGCCTGTCTCGTTGCCTGGTCCGCTCCGGCGCCAGGTTCGAGAACGGTGCCCTGGCCGAACGCGAACAGCTCGACGCGGCGCGAGCACCCCGCCCCAGCTACAGCACGGGCTCCAACCCGTCGTGCGCGACGGTCACCTACAGGTGCAAGGCGTGCTCCAGCATGTCGGCCGACATGGCGGTAGCGGCCCGTTTGGCGAACGTGCAGGCCTCCCAGACGAACACATCCGCGTCCCGGGAAACGTCCGCCAGGTCATCGGTCCACTCGGGGTCGCAGCGTCTTGCCGCCGAGCTCGACCCGAAGCGCCGGCGGTGGGGCTCCACCTCGGCCGGGTCCAGGCCTGCTGTCGCATGGCTACCAGACTCGTCGCCCCACAGTCCACCAGCAGCGTCATGCCGACGCCACACTCCTGCACGCACGCCTGGAACAGTCCGCCACTGCCAGATCGAGATCGAGGAGTGGAAGTGTCTCGTTGAATTGATCGTCAATTCCTTTGACGCCTTCAACGAGACCTTGATCCCATCATGCTGGAAGCAGCCGCGCGACAATGTCGATTCCCACTGTGCGCCAACATCGCCTCCGCACCCGAGCTCAATTCCTCCGCCATTCCCGTGGCCGCATGCTCCCTGTTGGCACTGCTGTTTTCAGTCGGACTGCTCAATCGTGCTTTGAAACGGTATCGATTCCGAGCTGCCACATTTCGTAGTTCCCGCATTCTGCCGTGATCTCGGCCGTCGCCTGAGCCGCGGTGACGAAGTCATCGACCACCGGCGAGGTGCGCGATGCCGCCACCGCGAGGCACACCTGCTCGGGCGCCAGATCCGGGATGGGCACATAGACGATGTCCGGATGTGAGTAGAACACGGTCGCCGAACGGGCCAGGAACGAGATGCCCCGGCCGGCCGCGACATGCTCGAACGTCTCGTCCACCCCGCGCACCAGGTACCCGGCGTTGGGGTGCGGGCGCCTGGTGGGCTGCGTGCTCGGGTCGGCATGCCAGACCAGTGGTTCGCCGGCCAGGTCGGCCTCGGTGACCTCCTCCTTGCCGGCCAACCGGTGGCCGGCGGGCAGTACCGCCACCCGCGGCTCGGTGTACAGAGGGGTCACGCGCAGGCCGGCCTCGTCGATGGGCAGCCGCACATAGCCGACATCGATGCGGCCGTCGAGCAGCATCGGGGCCTGGTCGTCCCATTCGATCCGCTGCACGTCCACGACCACGTCCGGGTGCTGGGCCTCGAACGCCCGCGCCGCCGGGATGACCGGGATGCCCGCCCGGAAACCGACCATCAGCCGCCGGCTGCCGAGGGCGGCCATGGACACCCGGCGGCGGACCGCGTGCGCGGAGGCGAGCAGCGGACCGGCGTCGGTCAGCAGCTGTCGGCCCGCGTCGGTCAGCTCTACGCCGTGGCGATCCCTGGTGAACAGCGAGGCGCCGAGATCCTGTTCGAGCGCGCGGATCTGCCGGCTGAGCACCGGCTGCGCGATATGCAGCTCTTCAGCGGCGCGGCCGAAGTGCAACAGGTCGGCCACGGCGACGAAGTAACGCAGTTTGCGCATGTCCAGATCCATGGCGCCTCCCGGTCCGGTGATGCCTTCAGGGTATCACCACGACTTAAAGAGGTCTTGGACACCCACTCAGGTCAATGGCAACCTGAATAAGTACCTAATGAGTCCGAAGCGAATTCGGCACAAGAATTCGGCATCGGAACTCGGCAGCAGGGTCCAGGACCAGACTGAGCGCACCAGGAATTGTGCGCCATCCGTCGCGCCATTCGTCGGAATCGACGACACAACCGTTAACGACGACGGGTGGGCATGGCGTCCTATTCAGCTCCAGAAAGCAGGCACACCAATGAGCGGCATCAGCATTATCGGCCTGGGGAACATGGCCAGCGCCCTGGCCGGGGACATCGTCATCCTCGCCGTGCCGTACGCCGGCGCCGCGGCGGTGGTGAGCGAGTACGGGGACGCACTACAGGGCAAGATCATCATCGACCTCACCAACCCCGTCTCCCCCGATCTCCAGGGCTTTGTCACTCCCGACGGCAGTTCCGGCGCGCAGGAGATCGCCAAGGCCGCCCCCGCCGGCGCGCACGTCGTCAAGGCGTTCAACACCCTGTTCTCCCATGTTCTGGCGGCCGGCCCGGCCGAGGGTCGCCGGCTGGACGTGTTCATCGCCGGCGACGACGCGCGGGCAAAGGCACGCGTGTCGGCGTTCATCGAGAGCCTGGGACTGCGCCCGATGGACACCGGGCAGCTGGCAATGGCGCGGGCACTGGAGAACGTCGGCCTGCTGGAGCTGGGCCTCGCCACCCACACCTTCGAGCACGCCAACTTCTCCCTCGGCGTCAGCATTCTCGGCTGAGCCCACCCGCACCACCACTTCTCGCGCCACGTCACGCCAGTCGATCCACGGCACGAGGAGAACAGCTCCCAGAACCGCCCCTCCACCTACGCTCACAAGGAGCAGTAGCATGCGCGTTTTCGTCACTGGCGGGACCGGCCATTCCGGTTCGTACATCATCCCCGAGCTCATCGCCGCCGGGCACGAGGTCACCGGCCTGGCCCGGTCGGACACGGCCGCGGCGGCGGTGTCCGCGCTCGGCGCGAAGGTGCGTCGCGGCGACCTCGAGGATCTCGACGGGCTCAAGGAGGCGGCCGCGGACTCCGACGGCGTCATCCACGTCGCGCACAGGCAGGACCTGCTCCCCTCCGGCGGCATCGACGCCGTGACCGCCGCGGAGCTCCCGATCATGCTCGCGTACGGCGAGGCACTGGCGGGAACCGGAAAGCCGCTGGTCGCGGCGGGGAGCATAGGTTCGCCAGGGAACCTGGGCCGGCCGGCCACCGAGGAGGACCCGACCCTTCCCGGCGGGGATGAGTACAAGGGCACCCTGCGGGTTCGTAACGTCGTGGAGACCGCCGTGGTCGGCCTCGCTGAGCGCGGAGTGCGGTCTTCGGTCGTGCGGATTGCCAACATCGCGCACAGCACGACCGATCGTGCCGGCTTCCTCGTGCAGCTGATCGCGCTCGCGAAGGAGAAGGGTTTCGTCGGCTACCCCGGAGACGGCGCGAACCTGTGGAACGCCGTGCACGCCCGCGATGTCGCCTCCTTGTTCCGCTCGGCGCTGGAGAAGGGGCCGGCCGGCAAGTACTGGCACGCGGTCGGGGACGGGGCCATCCGGCTCCGCGAGATCGCCGAGGCCATCGGCAGCCGTCTGGGCCTGCCCGTCGTGAGCGTTCCCTCGGACGTCCTGATGGTGCCGGGATACTTCGGGTTCCTCGCGAACATAGTCACGCAGAGCTACCCGGCGTCCAACCTCATCACCCGCCGGACCCTCGGCTGGGAACCCGCTCAGCCCGGCCTGCTCGCCGATCTGGACAACGGCCATTACTTCCCCGCCAGTTGACGGCGGGGAACCGAATCTCAACGAGTCCGGCAAAAGGCAAGCGTACGACTCTTCTGGAGGGGTCTGAGAACATGACGACGACTGTGGGATTCATCGGAAGCGGCAACATCGGCATCACCGTCGCGCGGCTCGCCATCGAGGCCGGGCATCAGGTCGTGCTCAGCAACTCGCGCGGTCCGGAAACTCTCGCGGACACGGTCGCGGAACTGGGGCCGCGGGCATCCGCGGCGACGAGCGGGGAGGCCGCGGCGGCCGGTGACATCGTCGTGGTCACGGTGCCGGTCACGGCGTTCCCCGACTTGCCCGCCGCGCCACTGGCCGGGAAGACGGTCATCGACACGTGCAACTACGGCCCCGAGCGTGACGGGAACATCCCCGAACTCGACAGCAAGTCACTCACGTCGAGCGAACTGCTGCTGCGGTACATCCCGGACGCCATGCTCGTGAAGGCGTTCAACAACATCTTCTTCAAGCACCTGCTGTCACTCCCCCGCCCGGCGGGGGCGGCCGACCGCTCGTACCTGCCGATCGCCGGGGACTCCGGGCCGGCGAAGGCGGCGGTGACCGAATTCATCGAATCCATCGGGTACGGCGTAGTGGATGCTGGACCGCTGGCCGATGGCTGGCGGCAGGCGACGGGCACTCCGGTGTGGGGGACCCCGTACGGGCCGTTCTCGAACGAGAAGGGCCGGCCGGTCGACGAGCACGCCATCCGCGCGGCACTGGCCACCGCAACGCGGTAACCGCAGGTTGGCGCGGGCCGCGGTGTGGTCCGGTCGTGTCATGGCCCCGTTCAGCAGGTGCCGGGCGGGGCCATGACGCAGGACTCGTTGCCGTCCTGATCCGCCAGGATGTGCCGTGTCCTGCCGTTCTCGCGGACCGGACGCCGGTGAGCACGGCCGTTCCCACCTCGGTGACCGGCGGACTTCGGGGGTTGGGTCCCGGGTACGCAAGTCCAGGGGAAGACGGTTCTCCGCGACCAGCGATCGGTAGGACGCCCCTTGGGACGACCGGATAAAGTGCGCCCGTCGGCAGTCTGGCTATTTGAGGAGGGGAAGCGTGACCGCCACCAGCGAGGCACGATCCGCGGACGGTGCAGCGCATGCGACCCGGCAGAGCCGACTGCACCGTCTGATGCGCTACATCCCTTTGATCGCCCCCGTCCTGCTGTGGACCGTGCCCTGCTGGGTGCTGCTGCACGCCGGTCAGCACTGGCCGCTCCCCGTGGCGCTGGCCGGTACCGCCCTGTTCGTCCTCGGTCTGATCGCCATGCCCCTCGCGATGATGCGCGGCCACGGCCGACGGCAGCAGGACTGGGCAGCGATCGTCGGGGACACCCTCCTTGGAGCCAGCTGGGTACTGTTCAGCTGGTCAGTCCTGCTCGGCGTCCTGCTGCGCCTCGCCCTGACCGTGGCCGGCGTGGGCGACGGCCAGGACCGGGCCCGGATCGTCACCTGGGCGGTCCTCGGAGCAGCCTCCGTACTGCTCGCCTGGGGGTACGCCGAGGCCCGCCGGGTGCCACGGGTGCGCCGGCTCGACGTACAACTCCCCCGCCTGGGCGCCGGGTTGGACGGCACGCGCGTCGTCCTCATCACCGACACCCACTACGGCCCGCTCAACCGCGCCCGCTGGTCGGCGCGGGTCTGCGAGAGGGTGAACGCCCTGGAAGCCGACCTGGTCTGCCACACCGGCGACATCGCGGACGGCACGGCCGAACGCCGCCGTGCCCAGGCCACCCCGCTCGGCACCGTGCGGGCCACCCGGGCCCGGGTCTACGTCACCGGAAACCACGAGTACTACAGCGAGGCCCAGGGCTGGGTCGACCTGATGGACGAGCTGGGCTGGGAGCCGCTGCGCAACCGCCACCTGCTGCTCGAACGCGGTGGCGACACGCTCGTGGTCGCCGGCGTGGACGACGTCACCGCCGAGGCCTCCGGCCTCGCCGGCCACCGCGCCCACCTCGCCGGAGCCCTGGACGGCGCCGACCCCGACCGGCCCGTCCTGCTCCTGGCGCACCAGCCCAAGTTCGTCGACAAGGCGGCGGCCGGCGGCGTCGACCTCCAGCTCTCTGGCCACACCCACGGCGGCCAGATCTGGCCCTTCCACCACCTGGTCCGCATCGACCAGCCCGCCCTCGCCGGCCTCAGCCGCCACGGCGACCGCACCCTCCTCTACACCAGCCGAGGCACCGGCTTCTGGGGCCCGCCGTTCCGCGTCTTCGCCCCCAGCGAGATCACCCTGCTCGTACTCCGCTCCCCGCAGCGGCCTCCCACACAGCCCCTATGAGCGGGGGTCCTCGCTGTAGCCATCCGCAGCTCGGGTGGTGGCGGTGACGGGGCTGCTGAATCTGCGGTTGCCCCGGGTGGTCGGCTGAGACGAGGGGGCTCGGCCGAGAGGTGAGCGGGACCGGCCACACCCGGTAGGGCAGCAGGGCCCGGACCGCGCGTCGCGGTCCGGGCCCTGCCCCGTGCGGTGCCGCCCTGCGGCGGCGGTGCGTCAGCTCTGTGCGGTGTCGTCGCTCGTCTGCCCGGCGCCCTCGGCTCCGCTCACCTTCTCGCGCATCTTGCGCACCAGCTCCGCCTTCAGCTCGGCGGCACTCTGGCGGTCGAGGTTGCGGTGCGGACCGTGGTTCTGCCGTTCGGCGCGGGACAGCTTCTTGCGCTGGCCGCCGCCCATGCCCACGGGGTTGTTGATGTTCTTGCTCACGGTCACGGGTTCTCCCGGTAATGGTGTGAAGTGATCTACGGATTCGTCGGTGGGGGATGGGCGGCGACGTCGAAGGACGTCAGCGGGCCCATCACGCTCTCACTCGTAAATCGGCGTCTGGAAGAACATGGCAAAGACGTTACCCGGTCCCGTGGGCCCCGCGCACCAACCTTTTCGCCGCCCCAGTGTCGGCCGGGCCCTCGGCCCCTGCAAGGCAACTTGACGAACACCTTCCGCCACGACCTCTTCGACCCGGCCCACGACGCCCGTACGGCAGAACGGCCCGCGGCCTACGGCTGGAGAAGCCCGTAGTGCGTAGGCACCAGGACAGGTGAGCGGCTGGTCCGGGTGCACCAGGGGAAGACGGCGACGGAGGACGATGCCCGGTGCGGCGCCGGAGGGAAGTGTGGGAGGCGCGCGAATCTCGCGCATTCCCCTTTCCCAGCGGTGTCTGGAGTGATCAACAGGTGTTGAAAGGGACGTCTACGTCCGATACATCCGACGCGCCCGAAGCCGTGGCTTCCCCGGTCCGCGTCGGGAGGCTGTCGATCGGTGCCCTAGGCATCCTGGCACTGGCCCTCGGCACCCTGCAGTCAGTGGTGGAGCCCGCGCTCCCGTTGCTGCAGGGCGAGTTGGGGGTCAGCCCTGCCGAAGGAGCGTTGATCGGCAACGCGTTGCTCGTCACCGGCGCGGTCGTCGCACCCGTCGCGGGCAAACTCGGCGACCGCTACGGCGGAAAACGGGTGCTGGTCCGGCTGATGGCCGTGGTATCGGCCGGTGGTCTGCTGGCCGCCCTGGCGCCGAACCTGCCGGTGCTGTTGCTCGGTCAGGTGCTGCAGGGCGTCATGGTGGGCGCGCTGCCCCTCTCCTTCATCCTGGTCCGCAAACACCTCTCGGCTGGAGAGTCACAGGTGGCGATCGGGCTGGTCGTCGCACTGTTCACGGGCGGCGGCATGGTGGGAATGCTGTTCGCCGGGCCGATCGCGGAAGGACTGTCCTGGCACTGGATGTTCGCACTGCCGACGATCGCGATCATCGCGACGACCTTGGCCGTGGCTCGGCTGATGCCGCATGATCCGCCGATCCCGTCGGACCACGGCATCGACTGGCCCGGCGTCGTTCTGCTGAGCGGCACGTTGCTCGCGTTCATGCTCGGGCTCGTGACGGTGACGAGGGACGGCGGCCTGCCGCCGCTCGCGGTCGGTGCCATCGCGGTGGTCGTGGCCGGCCTCGCGACCGCATGGGTCTTCGTCGAGCGCGGGGCGGCCTCGCCGATGGTCGATCTGCGCATGCTGGCCAAGCCCGCGATGTGGCAGGCGTGCGTGCTCACCCTCGTCATCACCACCAGTTCGGGGATGGTGCTCCTTCTGCTCCCGCAGCTGTTCGCGGCACCGGCCGACGGGTACGGCTTCGGAGCCGACACCACCGACATCGGACTGTTCCTGCTGCCCGGCGCCGTCGCCGGAGCGGTGAGCGACTCGGTCGGCGGGATCGCGGCACGACGTTTCGGTCCGCGTGCCGTGGTCGTCGTGGGGACCGTCGTCACGGTGGCCACGCTCATCGCCCTGGCGTCGCTGCACACCGAGGAATGGCAGCTCGTCCTCGCGAAGGTGCTGACCGCGTTCGCCGCGGGTGTCGGTACGACGGCACTGCTCGCCGGCGTCGCCACCGCCGTCGATGCCAAGGACACCGGCATCGCCACCAGCCTGCTCGTGGTGACACGCGTGGTCGGCGTCGCCCTGGGTGCCCAGGTCGGCGGCGCGATCCTCGCCGCCGGGCCCGACCCCATGACGGGCCGGCCGACCGAGTCGGCCTTCGTCACAGGGTTCGCCGTCGCCGGCCTCGTCGCCGCCCTGTCACTGCTCGTTGTCCGGATCACGAAACTCGTTGCCCGTATCACCAAGAAGGAAGCCCAGGCATGACAACCACCGGTCTGTCGACGGACGTGAGTTCCACCGCGAAGCGCAGTGTTCTGATCTCCGGGGCCGGCATCTCCGGACCCGCGCTGGCGTACTGGCTGCACCGGTCCGGATTCGCGGTCACCGTGGTGGAAAAGGCAGGCGCACTGCGCGGCGGTGGCTACCCGATCGACATCCGCGGTACGGCGACAGAAGTGGTCCGGCGGATGGGGATACTGCCGCAACTACGGGACGCGCACATCGACTCGCGTCGCTGCACCTTCCTCGCCGCCGACGGCAGCGAAGTGGCCTCGCTCAACCCGAGCGTCGTCGCCGGCGGTGTCGAGGGACAGGACCTTGAGGTGCGTCGCGGGGACCTGACCGCGATCCTCTACGCGATGGTCCGCGACGACGTGGAGTTCCTGTTCGACGACTCCATCGACACCCTCGACCAGTCCGGACAAGGGGTCGACGTCGCCTTCCGAAGTGGGGCACGGCGCACCTTCGACCTGGTGGTCGGCGCCGACGGTATGCACTCACACACCCGGGAGTCGCTGTTCGGCCCCGAAGAACAGTTCCGCCGCTACCTCGGCCACTGCTTCGCCATATTCACGATGCCGAACACCTTCGGGCTCTCCCGCGAGGTCGTGCTGTGGAACACCCCGGGGAAGGCAGCGGCCCTCTACGCCGTCGGGGGCAACGACGAGTTGCACGCCTTCCTGAACTTTCACCTGCCGGAACCGCCGCTCGGCGCCCTCCGGAGTCCCGGCGGCCGGCGTGACCTGGTCGCCGCGACCTTCGCGGGCTCGGGATGGGAGGTCCCCAGCATGGTCGACGCCATGCGCGACGCGGACGACCTGTTCTTCGACACGGCCGGTCAGATCCGTATGCCACGCTGGTCCAGCGGCCGTGTCGCACTCGTCGGCGACGCCGCGTACGCACCCTCGTTCCTCACCGGCCAAGGCTCGAGCCTCGCGCTGGTCGGCGCCTACATGCTCGCCAACTCCCTTGCCACGAACGGGGATCACACCGAGGCCTACGCCGCCTACGAACGTGACGCCCGTGAGTTCGTAGGCATGAATCAGGCACTGGTCGACAACGGCGCGGCCACTCTCTTCCCCACCACGGTGCGGGCCCTGGAACAACGCAACGCCAGGCTGCGTGACCTCGAAACCATGCCTGCCGTGACAGCACGACCAGCCCACTCGGCGCTTACGCTGCCCGAATTCGCGCCGCTGCGGTGAACGCATGGACTACGGCAGCTGGTCGGTGCCGCCGTCGGAGGCGGCCCGGGCCAGGCCCGTCCGGTAGGCGATGACGACGAGTTGGGCCCGGTCGCGGGCCTCCAGCTTCGTCATGGCGCGCTGCACGTGGGCGCGTACGGTGAAGGGGCTGAGGAACATCCGCTCGGCGATCTCCTGGTTGGACAGGCCGGTCGCGACGAGGGCCACCATCTCGCGTTCGCGCGGGGTGAGCACCGCGAGCCGTTCGGGGTGGTGCGGGGCGTCTTCCGGTGTGGCCAGGAAACGGGTGACCAGGGAGCGGGTCGCGGCAGGGGACAGCAGGGTGTCGCCGTCTGCGATCGTACGCACGGCGTTCAACAGGTCCTCGGCCCCGATGCCCTTGCCGATGAAGCCGCCGGCCCCCGCGCGCAGCGCCTGAGCGACGTACTCGTCGGTCTCGTACGTGGTGAGGATCAGGATGCGGCTGGCACGCAGTTCAGGATCCGCGCAGATCTCCGACGTGGCGGTGAGACCGTCCACCTCGGGCATACGGATGTCCATGATCACCACGTCCGGGCGCAGCTCCCGGGTAAGCCGCACCGCCTCCCTGCCGTCGGCGGCCTCTCCGACCACGGTGATGTCGTCGGCGGAGTCGAGAAGCAGCCGGAAGGCACCGCGGAGCAAAGCCTGGTCGTCGGCGAGCAGTACGCGCAACGTCACGGCGCATCCCCGGTCTCTCGGTGGCCTGTACGTCCGTCGATGGTTGTTGTTCCTTCGGTCCTGCGCGTCGTGTCCTTGGCGGCAGGGAGGGGCAGTTGGGCGGAGACGAGGAAGCCGCCCTCCGGGCGTCTGCCCGCCCGGAGATGTCCGCCGACCGCGGTGGCGCGTTCACGCATCCCGATCACCCCGTAGCCTGGCGGACGGTCCGGCGCCGTTCCCCTGGACGCGTACGGCCCCGTGGATGTGGTCGGCTCCGTACGGGCGTCCCCTCCGTCGTCGGCGACGGTGATGGTCACGCGGTCGCGGTTCCAGGCGAGCCCCACCCGGGCGCTGCCGGTACCGGCGTGCTTGGTCACGTTGGTCAGCGACTCCTGGACTATGCGGTAGGCGGTGAGGTCCAGTCCCGGCGGCAGCGGCCTGGCCATGCCCTCCTGATGCACCGACACCTCCAGACCCGCGCGGCGGAAGGACGCGAGGAGCGTGGGAAGCCGGGACAGCCCGGGCGCCGGGTCGGCGGGCCCAGCCGCGTCCCCGGTCTGACGCAGCAGACCGACCGTGGCCCGCAGGTCGTCGAGCGCGTCGCTGGTGGTCGCGACGAGTTCCTTGAGGCTCTTACGGGTCTGCTCCGGGCGGGCGTCGAAGAGGTGGGCGGCGACCGTGGCCTGCGCGTTGGCCAGGGTGATCTGATGGGCCACCAGGTCGTGCAGTTCCCGGGCGATGCGCACTCGTTCCTCGGCCACTCTCCGGTGCGCCTCCCTGTCCCGGCTCTGCTCGGCCCGCTGGGCCCGCTCCTCCACGGCCGCCAGGTAGGCCCGTCGGTTGTGCACCGAGTGACCGAGTACGCCGGCCACCAGCGGGAACGCCGCCACCGCTCCCATCCTGCTCGCGTCCTGCCACGAGAGGGCCCCGAACAAGGGGGTGAAGGCGACCAGCAGCGCCGCGGAGGTGAGCAACAACGCGCTCGCCGCGTGCCGTTCGGTGCGCAGGGTGAGCGAGTAGGCGGTGATCACGGCGGGGGCCACGATGAGCGGGCTCAGGAGGAGGTCCAGGTACGGCACCAGCACGCCGGCCGCGGTCGTGACCGCCATGGCGGCCAGGGGCGCCCGGTGCCGCCCCGGCAGCACGGCACAGGACACCACGGCGATGAAGTAGGCGGCGGCAGGCGGCGCGGTCAGCGTGCTGGCGTCGTCCCGCAGCACGCCGCCGAGCAGACAGAGCGCGAACGCCGTCGCCGTGATCGCTCCCTCCCGCCACCACGTACCGCGTGGTCGCGGGCCACCGCCACCCGAGTTCATCATGACCGGCTCAGTGCCGGTGCCGGCCGACGGGGAGCGGCGCCACCACGGCGTCCGACCCGGTCGCGTTCGGCCCGGTCGGGGAGGCCGGGTCACGCCTGCTCAGCTTCTCGCCCTCGATATCCACATTCGGCAGCACACGGTTCAGGATACGAGGCAGCCACCAGGCCCGGTGGCCGAGCAGTGCCAGGACCGCGGGTGCGATCGCCATCCGGACGACGAAGGCGTCGAAGGCGACGGCGGAGGCCAGACCGACGCCCATGGTCTGGATGGTCGGCATGTGTATCCCGATGAACCCGGCGAACACGCTGACCATGATGATCGCCGCCGCGGCCACCACGCGTCCGCTGTGCCGGAACCCGTTGACGATCGCATCGCCGGGGGACGCGCCGTGGACGTAGGCCTCTCGCATCCGGGTCAGGAGGAAGACCTCGTAGTCCATGGCGAGGCCGAACACGATACCGATGATGAGAATCGGCATCAGCGACATGACCGGTCCGGTCTGCTCGACGCCGATCAGGTCCGCCGCCCAACCCCACTGGAAGACGACGACGAGGACACCGAAGGCGGCCCCCACCGACAACAGGAAGCCGAGCGCGGCCTTGACCGGGACCAGGACCGAGCGGAAGACCACCATCAGCAGGAGCACCGCCAGGCCGATGACCACGCTCAGATAGGGGACGAGGGCGTCGGACATGGCTTCGGAGATGTCGATGTTCAGCGCGGTGGTGCCGGTCACGTGGACGGCGGCACCCGTGTCGGCCTCGATGCCCGAGACCGCGCCCCGGATCGCCTGCACCAGGTCCTTGGTCTCGCCGCTGGTCGGCGCGGTTCGCGGGACGGCGGTGAGGATGGCCGTGTCCTTGGTCCGGCTCAGAACCGGATCACCGACCGACGCGACCCCGTCCACTCTCCGTACGGTCCTGACGACCAGATCCGTGGTGGCCCGGGCGTCCGCGGACCCGGAGGATGCCGATGTGTCCACGACCACGGTCAACGGGCCGTTGAAGCCAGGGCCGAAGCCTTCCGACAGCAGGTCGTAGGCACGGCGCTGGGTGGTCTCCACCGACTTGGACTCGTCTCCGGGCAGCCCGAGTTCGAGGCTCAGCGCCGGCAGGGCGAAGGCGCCGAGACCGAGTCCGGCGATCATCAGCACGGGCACCGGGCGGCGCAGCACGAACCGTGCCCAGCGGGTGCCGAGCCCGGGCCGGCCGGCCGCGGTGGACACCGGGTGCGGGCGATCGCCTCCCGGCCGGGCGGCCCTGCGGACGCCTCGGGACAGTACCCGTCGGCCGAAGTAGCCGAACAGCGCGGGGACCAGGGTCAGTGCGACGAGCACGGCAAGGGCAACGGCACCCGCGCCGCCCATGCCTATCCTGGTGAGTTCGGGGATGCCGACGACCCCGAGGCCGACCAGCGCGATGACGACGGTCGCGCCGGCGAAGACGACGGCGGATCCGGCCGTGCCCACCGCCAGGCCGGCGGCCTCCTCCGGCTCGCTGCCCTGGGCTAGTTCGTCGCGGAAGCGGGACGTGATGAAGAGCGCGTAGTCGATCCCGACCGCCAGCCCCAGCATCAGCGCGAGGATGCCGACGGTGGACGTCAGGCCCAGTGGCACGGCCAGCGCGGTGACCAGGCCGAAGGCGATGGCCACGCCCACGAAGGCGGTCAGCAGCGACAGTCCGGCCGCGGCCAGCGACCCGAGGGCGAGGATCAGCACGAGCGCCGCCACCGCCACGCCGATCATCTCCGTCGTACCGCCCGGTTCCTCTTCCGCCTCCAGGGCCGAGCCGCCGATCTCCACGGTCAGCCCCGCGTCCCGGGCCCGGCTCGCGGCGTCCTCCAGGGCGCTCTTCGTCGGTTCGGTCAGGTCGACGGCGTCCACGCTGTAGGTGATCGTGGAGTAGGCGATCGTGCCGTCCTTACTCACAGCGCCGGTCTCATAGGGGTCGGTGGTCGACGCGACCTGATCGCCCCCGTCCAGCGAGCCGAGCGTGTCCTCGACGGCCGCCCTGTTCTCACTGGCCGTCACCCGCTGCCCGTCCGGGGCCCGGAACACCAGACGGGCCTCGGCACCCTGGGAGTTGCTCTCGGGGAACCGCTCGTCCAGCAGGTCGAAGGCCTTCTGCGACTCGGTGCCGGGCATCGAGAGGTCCTCTTCCTCCGCGGCCGGCGCCACGGCGGCGCCGACCACGGCCAGTACGAGGGCAGCCAGCCACAGACGAAGCACGCGCCGACGCCGTCGGAAGGCCCACCGCCCGATCCGGTACAGAGAAGTCGCCACCGTTTGATCACTCCAGACACCGCTAGGGCAAGGGGAATGCGTGAGATTCGCGCGCCTCCCACACTTCCCTCCGGCGCCACGCCCGGCATCGTCCTCCATCGCCGTCTTCCCCTGGTGCACCCGGACCAGCCGCTCACGTGTCCTGGTGCCTACGCACTACGTGGCGCTCCGAGGGTGGATCTCCGGGAACCAGAGGGCCCAGCCTTGGCCAGCCGCCCGGGGAGTCGTACGGGCGTCCGGACAGTGGGGCAAGTCCATGCATGGGGTCCGACCCATGAACCGTCGCCGCTTGTTCATGGGACGGGCCGTCCGCGTGCTCGCCGCGGCATCAGCGCCGGTGGCCGCCCTGCCGAGCAGTGCCTTCGCCGCACCCGGTCACCCGGTCATCCGGATCCCGCTTCGGCGGCGGCCGGGTGCCCACCTTCGCCGGCGGCGCGAAGGGGGATCCACCGGCCGGACGCGTGACGGACCGATGGCTCGGCGCACGCGCGACAGCGCGCAGGGGCGGGGCCGGTGCGAAAATAGTGGGACGCGAGGTGGCGCGGTGGGAGTGGGCATGCCGCGCGGATGGGGCAGAAACGCCTGATCAGGTGCGGGAGTCATGGGCCCGATGTCACAAACGGCGGGATCGACCGGTCGTACTCAGTGACGAACCAAGTGATCGGAGCGGAACGTGGCTATCACCGAGCAACGCCTGTCCACCATGGTGTTGGTGATCGGAACGGGCGGAGCGGGCCTGCGTGCGGCGATCGAGCTGGCCGAGGCGGGCATGGACGTACTCGCCGTCGGCAAGCGTCCCAAGGAGGACGCGCACACGGCCCTGGCGGCAGGCGGCATCAACGCGGCCCTGGCGACCATGGACCCCGAGGACAGCTGGCAGCAGCACGCCGCGGACACGCTCAAGGAGAGCTATCTCCTCGCCGATCCCCGCACCGTCGAGATCGTCACCCGGGGCGCCGCGCTGGGCATCGACGACCTGGAGCGCTACGGCATGGCTTTCGCCCGGGAGGAGGACGGCCGCATCTCCCAGCGCTTCTTCGGCGCGCACAAGTTCCGGCGCACCGCGTTCGCGGGTGACTACACCGGTCTGGAAATCCAGCGCACGCTGGTCAGACGCGCGAGCCAGTTGCAGGTCCGCATGCTCGACAGCGTCTACGTCACCCGGCTCCTGGTGCACGACGGTGCGGTGTTCGGCGCCTACGGCTTCGATCTCAACGACGGGACGCGCTACCTGATCCACGCCGACGCCGTCATTCTCGCGGCGGGCGGCCACACCCGTATCTGGCGGCGTACGTCCTCGCGGCGCGACGAGAACACCGGGGACTCGTTCCGGCTGGCGGTGGAGGCCGGTGGCCGGCTGCGCGACCCCGAGCTGGTGCAGTTCCACCCTTCGGGAATCATCGAGCCCGAGAACGCGGCCGGCACCTTGGTCAGCGAGGCAGCCCGCGGTGAGGGCGGCATCCTGCGCAACGCGCTCCGTGAGCGGTTCATGTCCCGGTACGACCCCGAGCGCATGGAACTGTCCACGCGTGACCGCGTCGCCCTCGCCTCCTACACGGAGATCAGGGAAGGCCGCGGCACGTCCAAGGGCGGTGTGTGGCTCGACGTGTCCCATCTGCCCCGGCAGACGATCATGAGCCGTCTGCCGAGGGTCTACCAGACGCTTCTGGACCTGCAGATGCTGGACATCACCCGCGATCCGATCGAGATCGCGCCGACCGCTCACTACTCGATGGGCGGGGTGTGGGTCAGTCCCGACGACCACAGCACCGACGTACGCGGTCTGTACGCCATCGGCGAGGCCTCCAGCGGCCTGCACGGCGCCAATCGCCTCGGTGGCAACAGCCTCATCGAACTGCTGGTCTTCGGCCGCATCGCAGGACAGGCCGCGGCCGCCTACTCGAAGGGGCTGACGGCACAGCCGCGGTCGGCCGTCGCGGAGGCCGAGGCCCGGTTCGAGATCGACGGCCTGCTCGCCGCGGACGGCCCCGAGAACGTACGTGCCCTGCAGCGCGCCATCCGCAACACCATGACCGAGCACGCGGGTGTCGTCCGCGACGAGGACGGACTGCGCGCCGGTCTGGCGGAACTGGCCGAGATCGACGCGCGTATGAAGAACGTCGGTATCCACCCGGACATCGCCGGCTTCCAGGATCTCGCGCACGCCTTCGACCTCAAGTCCGCGGCCCTCGCCGCTCGCGCCACGCTCGAAGCGGCGATCGAGCGCCGCGAGACCCGCGGCTGCCACAACCGCAGCGACTACCCGGCCATGGATCCCGCACTGCAGGTCAACCTCGTCTGGTCCCCGAAGACGGGAATCACGCGCGAGAGCATCGCCCCCGTTCCGGACGAGATCGCAGCCGCGATGGAAGAGGTGTCCACCGAAGGAAAACTCGTGGAGTGACCGACGATCGCGGCGGTCGCCTGATCTGCTCGACGAACGGCGGCATCTGCTGAACGTCGCGCACGGCATGCTGGGCAGCCGCTGTGAGGCGGAGGATGTCGTCCCCGAGACCTACCGGCGGTGGTAAAAGCTGTCCAGCGCGGCGCGGGCGCGGATGACGACCCCTTGGGCCTGGATCGAGGAGGTCGTCCCTCGGGCCTGGCTCGAGGAGGTCGTGGGCAGTATCTGCATGCGCCACCGAGGACGCGCCGCTTCCGGCCCCTCTGCTGGCACCCGACGCCATGGCGTTCTTCGTCGTCGGCCGGAGCCGCGCAGGACCGAACAGGACCGTCCGCACGGCGTCAGCGCGGGCTGATCGCCGCTTCGGCCGCCGACTTGATCCGGGAACCGAACCCGTCGGCGTCCTTGCGGGCGGCGACCAACGCCAGGGCGACAAGGAGCTTGCCCAGCCCGTGGCCCTCCAGGACGTTGAAGATACGGACCCGGGTCCTGCCGTCCGCCAGCGACTCCAGGTCGTAGCCGCCTTCGCGTGCGGTCACGCTGTTCTTCGTCACCTCGGCCCACCGGATCTTCACTGGGGCTTCGAGGGTGGTGATGCGGAACTCCCTCGCGGTCTTCATCCCGGCGTCCTTGACGGTGCTCCGGAAGACGGTGCCCACGGCCGTGGGGGTGTCGGGGATCCGCTCGATCTTGAGCACCCGGGGGCTGAACTGCGGGTCATTGCGTCCGTCGGCGAGGTAGGCGAACACCTCTTCAACGGGCCGATCGACCTCGACCGTCGCTTCGAACTGTCCTGACATCGGCACTCCTGATCGGTCGAGCCGCTCCGCGCCGACGCGCCCTTCGGCTGATGTCCGCCGGACCACCATGCCGCCTGGAAACTGCCTCGCGCACACGCGAAGGAACGCGGGGGTCGCGCCGTACCGCCCGTCCTGTCGTGACGGCACCGCGACCCTACGGGACCACCGGACATCTCGCGCGGTAAGCGGCACAACTACGAGGACGAGGGAGCAGGCCTCGCCTCGGGTGGCGTGGCCGGAGCCCCGGATGCCGCTCGTCCAAAGGGGGGAGGTGTCGAAGCCCGTCCTCCCACGGCAGTCCACCCTTCGTCGACTCTCTGCGCCGCGCACTTCAACAGAAGGTTGAGAGAGCCATACCGCAGGAGTCGACCGGACATGGAACCGGGAGTAGATCCAGCTGCTGGTCACGCGGGCGGTCAAGCGGTCAAGCGGTCAAGCCACGGTGTCGGGCGGACTCGGTCGGCTCGTCCATCCGCGCGACCCCCTCGATGGCCGACCGCGTCAAGGCACTCATCGGCACCGGCATGCGCCGCATCGAAGCCCTTCTCCCGCATCAGGGGCGTGGCCACCTCGCTGACCAGGCCTTCCAGGCCGGCCAGCCAGATTACCGAACCGTAACCTACGCAGTGCTACCACGAGTAACTTACTGAAGAGTAAGGTCTTGGTGAACTGCTTCCCAGCGGCGTGGGCCGGCCCGTGGGACGGCCGCACACCCGTGCCGCGCTCGCTTGTGCACCTCTCTGCCAGCCGCTTCACAGGAGGTTCGCCATGCCCGCACGCAGCCGGCTCCTGGCCGCAGCAGTCACCGCTGCCGCCTGTCTCGGCGCTCAGGCCCTCTCGGTCGACTCCGCCACAGCAGCGGACGAGGTCGTCTCCCGAGGCGTCACCATCCCCGCGTTCTACAACCCACCCACCAGCCTGCCCGCGGCCAACGGCACGCTCATCCGCAGCGAGCCCCTCCCCCTGGCTCTCAGCCTGCCCGGACTCGACGGGCCTCTCCCCGGCCGCGCCACCCGCCTGATGTACAAGTCCACCGACTCGAACGGTCAGCCGGTGGCCGTCACGGGTGCCTACATCGAACCGAACGCGGCGTGGCAGGGCGACGGACCGCGCCCCTTGGTGGCGGTGGCACCCGGCACCATGGGACAGGGCGACCAGTGCGCCGCGTCCATGGGCCTGGAGCACCCGCTGACGCTCAACGGCCAGACGGTGTCCGTCGGTTACGAGGACCTGTCGATCTACCGCCTCCTCGCGACGGGCGCGGCAGTGGTCGTCACCGACTACGCCGGCCTCGGCGCGACCGACCGTCTCCACACCTATGTCAACCGGGTCGACGAGGGACACGCGGTGCTGGACGCCGTCCGCGCCGCCCGCTCGGTCGGCGGTGCCTCCGTCACCGCCGCTTCCCGGGTGGGGCTGTTCGGATACAGCCAGGGCGGCGGAGCGACCGCCGCGGCGGCCGAACTCCGGTCCCCCTACGCCCCCGACATCACGCTCGCCGGTACGTACGCGGGCGCGCCGCCCGCCGATCTGACCTCGGTCACCAGGGCCATCGACGGCAGCGAACTGGCCGGAGCACTGGGCTGGTCGCTCAACGGCTTCCTCCAGTCCGACCCTTCGCTCAAACCCATAGCCGAGGCGCATCTGAACGCCGTCGGCGAAGCCGCCCTCGCCGACCTGTCGACCATGTGCGTGGGGGACGCGCTGCTCGGCTACGGCTACGCGAAGAGCACCGAGTGGACGACCGACGGACGGTCCGTCAGCGACATCATCGCCGCCACACCCGCGTTGCGGTCGTTCCTGGACAGCCAGCGCATCGGCACGCTGAAACCGTCCGGGCCCGTACGGCTTGCGACGGGAGTCAGCGACAACCTCGTCCCGCACGCCCAGGCACGCCGACTCGCGTCCGACTGGTGCCGCAAAGGAGCCGACGTCACGTACAAGGCTGTCGTACTGCCCAATGTCGGCAGCGCCCTCCTCAACCACTTCGCTCCGCTGCTCACCGACCAGGGCGACGCCGTCACCTGGCTCACCGACCGGCTGTCGGGCAAGCAAGCCGTCTCCAACTGCTGGAGCATGCCGGTTCAGCCCTGACCGGCCGAACACCGGAGTTGAGCCCACGGCCCACGGCCGATGGTCAGTGGTCAGTGGTCAGTGGTCAGTGGTCAGTGACTGGACGGTGCCAGATGCGCCCGCTCTCCCTGCGCGCCGAACAGGGCGAGCAGCTCCGCGGGCCGGCTGTCGGCGCTGCCGATCCAGTGCGGTGTGCGGGTGTCGAACTCCGCGGCCTCTCCGACGCCGAGCCGGAACTCCTTCTCGCCCAGCGCGAACCTGACGTGTCCGTTCAGGACGTAGAACCACTCGTATCCGTCGTGGGTCTGCAGGTTCATCGTGGGTGCTTGGCCGGCCGGCGGATAGATCACCTTGTAGGCCTGGATGCCGCCGGCCCGCCTGGTCAGTGGCACCATCACCAGCCCGGATCGTCGCACTGGCCGCAGGTGGACGCGCGGGTCGCCGGTGGGCGGCGCCGCGACGAGGTCGTCGAGCGGGACGCCATGCGCTCGGGCCAAGGGAAGCAACTGCTCCAGCGTGGGGCGCAGCTTGCCGTTCTCGAGGCGGGAGAGCGTGCTCGCCGTGAGGCCGGTTTCGTCTGCCAGCGCCGCCAGCGTGGCGCCCCGCGCCCGGCGCAGGGCACGCAGTCGCGGCCCGACTCCGGCCAGGACGCCTTCCGCGGGGTTGTCCATGTCATCCATGCCCCGATGATGCGGATTCGCAATTTTTCTTGCAAGAGAGAAACGGCCGTGTCGATGCTGTCCGTACATCACCGGCGTCCGATGTGCGGATCGGAGCACGCTCAGCACGTCGGCCGACGAAGGGCAGACCCAGATGGATTCCACCCGACACCGACGGCCCACCGCAGACGCCGCGGGCGACCGGGATACGTCGGACGAGGACGCCGTGCTGTTCTGGGAGCGGCACTACCGCACCCGGCACGCCTGGGACGCACGCGTCAACCCACTGCTCGCCGAGACCGCCACACCGTTGCATCCCGGCGCGGCCCTGGACCTGGGCTGCGGCGTCGGCGGCGATGCCGGCTGGCTCGCCCGGCGGGGCTGGCACGTCACCGCCGTGGACATCTCCAGCACCGCCGTCGAGCGGGTAGCGGAACGGGCCCGCGAGCTGGGCGTCGCGGAGCGGGTCGTCACCGCACAGCACGATCTGGCCAGAACCTTCCCGGCCGGCCGGTTCGATCTCGTCTCCGCCCAGTACTTCCAGACCCCGCTCCCGTTGCTCCGTAGCCGAGTTCTGCGCACGGCCGCACGGGCTCTGCGCCCCGGCGGTCTCCTGCTGATCGTCGACCACGGCTCCACCGCGCCCTGGTCGTGGAACCAGGACCCCGACATCCACTACCCCACACCCACCGAGACCGGTGCGGAACTCGATCTCGACCCCGCGCGCTGGTCCGTCCTGCGCGCCGACATGCCCCGTCGCCGGGCCACCGGACCCGCCGGTGAGACGGCCACCGTCGTCGACAACGTCCTGCTCGTCCAGTTCATCGCCGGATGACCTCCCGAACCACACGACATCACCTCGGAACGGAGTGACTCGATGCCAGGAAATGGAGCGCAGCAACCCGGATCTCGATCTCGGGCGAAGGACACCGGACCTCCACTGACCGGCGCCGACGAGAAGGCAACCCTGCGGGGCTTCCTCGACCATCTACGGGACTCGGTCGCGGACAAGGTCGCGGGCGTGCCGGAACCGCAGGTCCGAACCGGCCAAGTGCCCTCGGGCACCAGCCTTCTGGGGCTGGCCAAGCACCTGGCGTTCGTCGAACGGTTCTACTTCCTCGGTGAGGATGTCGGCCGCTGGAGTACGACCATGCGGCCGTCCACGGAGGACACCGTGGACAGTGTGCTCGCCGACTACCGGAAGACCGTCGAGCGGGCGAACCAGGTCATCGACGCCTGCCCCGATCTGGCTCTTCCCTCCCCGCGGCCCCCGCGCCGAGGGCAGGCGCCATCGATGCGCTGGGTCCTGGTGCACATGATCGAAGAGACCGGCCGGCACGCCGGCCACGCCGACATCCTCCGCGAGCAGATCGACGGATCCACCGGCCGCTGACCAGCCGGCCGCTACTCAGGACCCATGTCCGGCACATCCTGACCGCCTCGGCCCGCAACCTGAATGGCTTCGATCAGCGCCTTGGTTGCCGGTGGGTCGGGTGGCTCGCCGTAGGTGACGGTGTAGATCTGGCGGGGGAAGTCGGGGATCTCGGTGGTGTGGACGTCGGGCAGGCAGTGGGCGCGGAGCGCGAGTCCGGGCAGGGTGGTGACGCCGATACCGGCGGCGACGAGGGCCTGCACGACGACCATGTCGTCGCAGACGGACTCGATGCGTGGGCTGAAGCCATGGTGCTGGCAGACGGCGGTCAGCTCGCTCTGGCACCGTTCGCAACCGCCGATCCAGGCGGAGTGGCGATGGTTCGCGACGCTGTCGTCGGGGCTCCGGCTCACCAGGTAGATGGGGTCGTCGGCCACATGGACCATGCGGAATCCTTCGTCCTCCAGCGGAGCGTGGGCGTACCGGAAGACGAGGGCTACGTCGATCTCGCCGTGTCGCAGCATCTGCAGTGCTTCGACCGGATGACGGTCGATCACGCTCAGCGTGAGGCCCGGGTGCGCCTCGGTCAGCAGGACGGCCGCCTTCGGCACGATCGTGCTCAGTACGGACGCGTTGGCGGCGAGGCGCACCCGGCCTGTCCGCAGACCGACCTGCGCGGACAGTTCGTTGGCCGCCGCGTCGACCCGTCCCACGATCTCGGTGGCCCGGTTGGCCAGCAGCTCTCCCTCGGGGGTCAGCCGGATCCCACGGCCCACCCGCTGGACAAGCTTGACACCGGTGGCCGCTTCCAGGCGGGACAGGTGATGACTCACCGACGGCTGCGAGTAGTGCAGCTCCCTCGCCGCTTCGGTCACGGACCCGTGCCGCGCCACCGCGGCCAGCACTTTGAGATGGACCAGGTTCAGCACGTATCAAGGATATCGATGTGATCTTCGAGGGACTGGCATTAGACGTCATCTGTGCATCGGCCCATGCTCGTTGGTGAGGGCGCCGACGGCCGCGCCGAGCCGACGGAGGAGGCACGATGAGCAGGCTCAGGTGTCATATCTCGATCTCGCTGGACGGTTTCGTCGCCGGCCCGAACCAGAGCGACGAGAACCCGCTCGGCGAGGGTGGCGAGGGGCTTCACGACTGGGTGGTTCCGCTGGCCGCCTTTCGCCGGGCCCAACATGTTCGGCCCCATCGGCGGCGGCGCCTGGGGCGACCAGCAGTGGACCGGCTGGTGGGGCGACAATCCGCCCTACCACTACCCCGTGTTCGTCGTGACCCATCGCCCGCGCAAGGCGGTGGAGATGGAGGGAGGGACCACGTTCCACTTCGTCACCGACGGAATCGAGTCCGCGCTGGAGCAGGCGAAGAAAGCCGCCGACGGCAGTACCTGGCCTCGGGACTGCTGGACGAGCTCGAACTGCGCGTCGTTCCGGTGTTGCTCGGTGGCGGCTCCCGTCTCCTCGACAGCCGCGGCGACGCGAATGTGCGCCTCGAACAGGTCCGTGCCGTCGAGGCGCCCGGCGTCACCCACCTCAAGTACCGGATCCTGCCCGGCGCCCCTTCATGACCGGCTCAGCGATCCTGGGCCGGCGCACCCGGCCGCGACCCACTCATGGGCAGCGAAAATCGTCTCGCTCGACGCACACCCACCCCACCCTGCTGGACCGGTTCATCGCCTGAGGCGCCGCGCCGAAGGCACTGTGCAGAGGAGAGCACCATGCAGCTCGATCGCCTGAGGACTTTCATCGACGACGTGGGACTCGTGGTGCGCAGCACCGACGACGAGCACGAGATCACGGCCCGGGTCGCCGAGCGGCTGTCCGCTCTGCTGGCCGGCGGCTACCGGCTTCCGCCGGAGGCCACGCGATCATCGTGCGAGCGTCACCTGACGTATCCGCTCCACATCGCTCCCGACGACAGCTGGTCGATGGCGTCCGTGGTCTGGGACGTGGGCCAGCGGACCCAGGTGCATTCGCACGAGACGTGGGGTGTCGCCGGCATCTACGCGGGAGTCGAACACGAGATCCGGTACCTCAAGCCGACGGCGTCCACCGCGAGCGCGCCACTGACACCGGCCGGCGAAACGCGGTGGACGCCGGGGCAGGTGACCGTCTGCTGCACCACCGACGACGATGTCCACGCCGTCGCGGCCGTCGGCAGCGAACCCACCGTCGGGATCCACGTCTACGGCGGCAACATCGGCACGATCAGACGACGGTCGTACGACCCGGCCACCGGCGAAGCCGACTGGTTCGTCTCCGGCTGGGACAGCGCCGAGGACGTGTCCCGGGCGACGGCATCGAGCTGAGAACGGGCTACAGGTCGAGCACCGCCCGGAGCGCGTCGTCGACCAGGGCCTGCTGCTCGGGGCCGATGTTGCCGAGACAGGTGCCCGTCTCGAAGCGGACCGCGGAGAGCTGGAGCAGGTTGACGGCCACGACGGAGGCGTCGACCGGAGTCGCCAGGCGCACGCTCATCGCCGTATCGGGATGCGCCGCGGGGGCGTGCAGCACCAGGGCGACCACGGCCCCGTACCGGTCGGCAAGCCCGTCGAGGCTGGCGATCAGCACGGTCCGGTTGCCCTTGCCGGTGTCGACGTCCCACACGTCGCCCTTGCGGATCGTCACAGAGTGTCGCCCTCGCCATCGAGGTCGAGGCGCTCCAGGGAGGCGAGCCGACCGGCGGCATCTAGGGTCATCTGACGGCGCACGGCCTTGACGATGTACTCGTTCAGCGACGCGGCGCCGGCTGCGGCATCGCGCAACGGCTTGTCCATGGAGTCGGGAATCCGAACGGTGATGGCAGTCATGCCACCAAATCTAGTGCCAAGTCTGCCATCACCGCACCCCCTGCCCCGATACGAGGAGGCCGGTTCGTCCAAGGCCTGGCGTCGAGCGGAAGCCCCGTACGTGCATACTCAGGCTTTGCGCGCGCACCGGCGTTCGCGAGAAGCAGGAGGTGGGCGATGGTGTCGGCATCGGGGGCGGAGTCCCGGAAGGTCACGATCAACGACGTCGCCAGGTCCGCGGGGGTGTCCCGGCAGACCGTGTCGCGGGCGCTCAACGACAAGGACGAGATCGACAGCGACACCAAACAGCGCGTGCTGGACACCGCTCGCGCGCTCGGTTACCGGCCGAGCCGGTTCGCCCGGGGCCTGGTCCGCCAGGACACCATGACCATCGGCCTGGTCATCCCCGACCTGCTCAACCCGTACTTCACCGAGGTCGCGGCCTCCGCCCTGGAGGCCGCCCGGACCCATGGCTGGCATGTCGTCGTGTACGACACCACCGACCGGGCGGAGGAGGAGCTCGGCACGCTCCAGGTGATCAGTTCGCAGGTCGACGCGGTCATCGGCTACTTCAGCTGCTCCGACGGCGAACTCGAGGCGTTCACCCGTGGCATGCCGGTGGTGCTCATCGGCCGTGAGGGCAGATCCACCCGGTTCAGCTCGATCCGGATCGACGGCCGGGAGGGCGTCCACGCCGCGGTCGCGCACCTGGTCGCGAAGGGGCACACGCGGATCGGCATGGTCGACCACCAGGCCCGGGCCGAGCCGAGCATCCGGCACACGTGGTTCACGGCGGCCGCGGCGGCGCACGGGATCGACGCGGGCATGGTGGTCGGTGCTGATCAGACGGCCGACGGTGGTGGCAAGGCGCTCAGGGAGTTGCTCACCGCTCACCCCGACGTCACCGCGGTCTTCACGTTCAACGACATCATCGCGATCGGTGCTCTCCGGGAGGCCCGCCGACTGGGCAGGAGCGTGCCGCGGGAGCTGGCGGTCATCGGCTTCGACGGACTTCAGCTCGGGGCGCTCATGGAGCCCCCGCTCACCAGCGTCGCCCTCGACACGCGGCAGCTCGGCGTGCTCGCCATCGAGCAGGTCGCACGGCTGCTGTCCGACCCGCGCACGCTCGCGGTGGAGGACCTGGTCGTACATGCCGAGCTGCGGCTGAGCGGATCCGCGTAACCCGCCGGAAGCGCATCCGACTCGCATGTCTTGACATTGAACGGCGCCGAAGCACAAACTTCGAGCACTTCGCATTGCACCTCACGAGGTACTTTCCAGTACTACGTGAACGCTCCCGTGAGCGTTCACGGGACCGCTCACAAGCATCCATACCCAATGTTCTCCCCACCTCGCCACGGCGCCCGGCGCTTGAACCGACACCGTTCCCTCCTGTCCCTTCCACTCAGAGGGCGCTCCGTCCGAGGGATCAGCATCGAGCCGCCTGGCACTGTCGCCAGCCGTTGTCTGGAACGGAAACGTATGAGCAGCACAATCACGCCCATCCGCTTCGCCGCCGTCGCCGCGAGTTCCGCAACGACGCGCTCGTCGCGCGCGGAACCGCGCCCGCGAGGTGCCGACTGCCGCCCGGAACTGCCGGGTTGCACGTTGCAGGCCGTGATGAACGACAGCGCGTCCGTCCGCGTGACGGGCACGTTCTCCGAGGCCACCACCGTGGACCTGCTCGGCCGACCGATCTCCGGCACTCCGGCCCCGGACGAACTCGAACTCGCCCTCGGTCCCTGGGAGATCCGCACGGTCGTACTCCGATAGCGCCCCGCCGTATCAGCGTCATACGTGACACACAGAAAGAGTTGTGACCTCTTGTCCACCGAGCTCTCCTCCCATGTCTCCGACATCGCGCCAGGCCGTGGCGCACTGCGCCCGGCACGCTCGTGGCTGCACTCCGACGCACCCTCGCGTTCACTGAACGGATCCTGGCGGTTCCGGCTGTCCCCCACGGCGTCGGTGACGGAGGATTTCGCGTCCGACGGATTCGACGACGACGGCTGGGACAGCATCCCCGTGCCCTCCCACTGGGTGCTGGAGGGTGACGGAGCCTACGGCCGGCCTATCTACACGAACATCCAGTTCCCCTTCCCGATCGACCCGCCCCACGTCCCGGACGAGAACCCGACCGGCGACTACCGCCGCCACTTCGACGTCCCCGCCGACTGGTCGGACGCCGAACGCGTGGTGCTGCGCTTCGACGGCGTCGAGTCGCTGTTCCGGGTATGGGTCAACGGTGTTGAGATCGGCAGCGCGAGCGGGAGCCGGCTCGCCCACGAATTCGACGTGACCTCCGCGGTGCGCACAGGCGACAACGTCGTCGCCGTACGGGTCCATCAGTGGTCGGCGGCCAGCTATGTCGAGGACCAGGACCAGTGGTGGCTGCCGGGAATCTTCCGCGACGTCACTCTGATCGCCCGTCCCGCCGGAGGCATCGAGGACGTCTGGCTGCGGACCGGCTTCGACCACGGGCGCGGTCGCGTCGAAGCGGAGATCACGGCCGACGCGGCCGCGTTCCCGGTCACCCTGCGCATCCCCGAACTCGGAGTCGAGCACCTCTGGGCGGCGCCGGCCGACGTGGCCCCCCTCGACGTCACCGGCGTGGAGCCCTGGTCGGCGGAACGGCCTCGCCTGTACGACGCCACCGTGTCCACGGCCGCGGAGAGCATCGCGCTGCGGGTGGGCTTCCGTACGGTCGAGATCCGCGGCGACCGGTTCCTGGTCAACGGCAGCCGCGTCGTCTTCCACGGGGTGAACCGTCATGAGACGCATCCCGAGCATGGCCGCGTCTTCGACGAGGAGCACGCCCGCGAGGACCTGGCCCTCATGAAGCGGTTCAACGTCAACGCCATCCGCACCAGCCACTACCCGCCGCATCCCCGGCTGCTCGACCTGGCCGACGAACTCGGCTTCTGGGTGGTCCTCGAATGCGATCTGGAGACGCACGGTTTCGACAAGATCGGCTGGGTCGGCAATCCCAGTGACGACCCGGCGTGGCGCGAGGCGTATCTGGACCGCATCCGCCGCACCGTCGAACGGGACAAGAACCATCCCAGCATCGTGATCTGGTCGCTCGGCAACGAATCGGGGACCGGCGGCAACCTGGCCGCCATGTCGGCGTGGGTCCACGCCCGCGACACCGAACGCCCCGTGCACTACGAAGGCGACTACACCGGCGAGTACACCGACATCTACTCGCGCATGTACGCGTCGGTGCCGGAGACCGAGCAGATCGGAGCCGACGGCGCACGCTCCGCACTGCTGAACTGCACTCCCGCGCAGAGCGCCCGGCAGCGCACCAAGCCGTTCCTGCAGTGCGAGTACGCGCACGCGATGGGCAACGGGCCGGGCGCGTTCGACCAGTACGAGGCACTCGTGCGCCAGTATCCGCGGCTGCACGGCGGTTTCGTATGGGAGTGGCGCGATCACGGCATCCTCGCCACCGCCCCGGACGGGACGCCGTACTACGCCTACGGCGGCGACTTCGGAGAGGTCGTGCACGACAGCAACTTCGTGATGGACGGCATGCTGTTGAGCAACGACGTCCCCACCCCCAGCCTCCACGAGTTCAAGGCGGTGGTGCAGCCCGTCGAGTTCGTCTTCGACGGCGGGAAGGTCGCGGTCACGAACCTGCGGCATTCTGCCGACACGTCCGACCTGCGCTTCCGCTGGCGCGTGGAGCACGACGGACTCCCCGTCGCCTCGGGGGACTTGGAGATCCCCGTCGTCGCCGTGGGCGAGTCGCAGCGTGCGTCACTGCCACCGATCGCCGTCGCTCCCGACGCCGAGACGTGGCTCACGATCGACGCGACGCTGGCAGCCCCAACTCCTTGGGCACCTGAAGGACATGTGCTCGCGACGGCCCAACTGGACTGCTCGACACGGCTTCCCGTGCCCGCGGTCCGGCCACAGGCCGATTGGCGGCCGGGCGACGGAACCCTGTCCCTCGGAATCGCCGAGTTCGCCGGTGGATCCCTCGTCCGCCTGGCCGGCCGCGCCGTGGCCGGGCCGCGGCTGGAGCTGTTCCGCGCGCCGACCGACAACGACGAAAGCCCGTCCGACGGGGTCGAGGACAGCGACGACAGCATCGCCGGGGTGTCCAGCGCCGACCTGTGGCGTCGTGACGGCCTCGACCGGCTGACCACACGTCGCGTCTCCGTGGAGCACACCGCGGACGCACTGCGCACCCTCGACAAGGTCTCCGCCGCGAACTCCGCGCTGTACGTGCTGGTGGAGTCCGCCTGGTCGATCCAGGACGGCGAGCTGGAACTGCGCGTGGAGATCGAGCCCTCGCGCGGCTGGCGGACGGTGTGGCCCCGGATCGGGGTCCGCTTCGACCTGCCCGACGGCGTGGCTCCCGTCGACGGGGCCCAGTGGTTCGGCCTGGGCCCGCTGGAGTCCTACCCCGACAGTCTCCGCGCGGCCCGTACAGGCCGTTTCTCCGCCTCGGTCGACGACCTCTCGGTCGACTACGCACGCCCCCAGGAGACCGGACACCGCTCCGAACTGCGTCGGCTGACACTGACGAGCGGCTCCACCGAGGTACTGCGCATCGAGGCCCTGCCCGACAGCCGGGGGCGTCGCCCCGGCTTCACTCTCGGCCGCCACACCCCCCAGCAGATCGCCCGAGCCGCACATCCCTTCGAGCTCGACGACTCGACGACGAGCCACCTGATCGTCGACGCGGCCCAGCACGGTCTCGGCTCGCGGACGTGCGGACCGGACGTCTGGCCCGAGTTCGCACTTAGGCCCGAGGCCCGCACGATCAGGTTGCGCATCTCTGCGGGATAAGGATCCGCGCCGGTGCCTGCGGCGTGGTGCGCGGCCTGCAGTCAGCGGGCCGCGCGCGCCGCGGGCCCGGGTGCTGAGCTGGTTCTGGTCCGGTCTGGTCTGGTCTGCCGCATCCGGATCAGACGTCGATCGGGGTCAACCCGGGGTAGATGGCGTGCCAGCGGTAGCGGCGGCAGTGGAAGTGCCAGTACGCATAGGCGGTCATGTACCGGTCGAGGTGCGGGCGTTGCTCGTCGTCGGCGAGCTCCAGGACGCGGCGGTAGGCGGCCAGTCCGCTGTCGAGGCTCCGGCGGTAGGCGGCGAGGTAGGGGATGTTCTCGCTCACCGAGCGACGGTAGATCCGGCTGGCGAGGAAGTCCTCGCCGTGAACCGCCTCCTTGTAGAAGGACAGGACGTCGTTGATGTCGTTGAGAAACGCGACGCACGGGCTCAGCGCCGCCGACCAGAACGGCCGATTGCGGTGGGCACTCAAGCAGGGATCGGTGAACTGAAGTGCGGTGAACCAGAACTGGGAGAAGCCGTTGAAGACACGGACGAAGTCACTGTCGCCCCCGTCGGACGCCTCCGGAGTGAACTCCGCCTCCATGAGGACTCCGGTAATCGCGTTGTAGAAAAAGGTCTTGAAGACGGCGAGGAACGTCGGATCGCAGAAAGGCGCGACCTCGTTGAACATGTGCCGGATGTATCGGGTGTTCGGCGATGACGCGCCGTGCTCGTGCAGCATGCCGGCCCGCAGGACGGCTTCGGCCTCTGCGGGGTCGTGGCAGCACACGTCATCCATGTTGGTGGTGAACACCCAGATGCGGTCGAGTGCGAGGGCGAGCGCGTCGTCGGCGATGGGCACCATGAAGGCACGCATCAGCGTGATGTTGTGGGTGGTGGCGGTGGGGACGGTGACGCCGAACGCCTCGAACTCGGCCGTGAGCACGCCGGCGTCGGCGCGGGCCTGAGCGAGGTCGACGGGCGGATCGAAGGCCTCGGTGAGGGCGATCATCTCGTCGACAAGGCCGGAGGCCACGACACCGGCGACCATGGTGCGATGGCGGGGATCGGGGACCGCCTCCAGGCCGCTCCGCGCGGTGCAGTGGAGAGTGTCCACGCCAGGCGGTCGGGGGTGCCTGATCATGCGGCGACCTGTCGAGTCCACACCGCGTCCTTCCGTACGTCGTTTCCGGTCAAAGGCACGTACCTCGCCCCGAGGCTGCCCTGACAAGAACCGCAATTCGGTCGAATCTCGTGAACATCACCCGACCGGGATCGGAGCACCTCCCAAACCCGCCTTTGCGCCTGCGCGCAGGCAGCTGCCTGGGCGCAGCCCGGCGGTTCGTCCTCGGTCGGTACGAACTGCATCGTGGGCATCCCCGCCGCGTCGAAGTTGGCGGTGTCCGGGCCGATCAGAGTCATGTAGCCGGCGAGCCTCTGGATGTTCCGCGAGGGTGGCTCGCCCTTGACCTGCTCGGGCCCGGGGAGCACGTGGTCGAGGACCCACCAACGGCCGCCGAGCTTCACCCAGGAACATGACGACAGCTTGGCGCGGTGCTTTCATGCACCTCAGGCGCTGCGGGTACGTGTTCCGTTCGATCCCTGCCGTCCACGGAGAGTTCTGAGGTGCACGCGTCGCAGCCCGTGTTCCCGGGCCGTGTCCCTATGGGCCCGGGGTGAGACGTATCAGCAGGACAGCGGGCGTGCGTGGCAGTGACACCCGCAGTCCGTCCCCGTCCCAGAGCGCCGTTCCGGCTGTCCGGGAGGGGGACGGGTGCAGGATCTCCGTGTGGACCCTCCGGCCCGCCAAGTGCCCTACCGGCAGCTGGAGTTCGGGCTCCCCGCCACGGCGCCAGACCGAGAGGTACGACGTACTGTCTCCGGGCACCCGCATGCCCAGGGCCAGCCATTCGTCCGTCCAGCCCGGCAGGCCGAGCGGCCAGAAGGGCACGGCCTCCGCCAGCTCCCCGCGGATCGACTTGTACGTGGTCACCGCGTCCCGTACGAGGGCGAGCTGACGCTCCGACATCCGGTTCAGGTGGCCCGACAGGTGGATGCGCCCGAGCAGCGCCCCACCCAGGGTGAAGGTGATCAGGTCGTCGTCGTACCCAGGCTGCGGGTAGGCCCAGACGGCGCCCTGCTCGGGCGGGACCGCCGTCGGTGCGGCGGCCGCGATCAGCGGGAGGCGCAGCGGGTCCTGCTGGTCGCTGGTGGACTGCAGCTGGGCGACGGCCAGCGTCGCTCCGTCCATCCGCATCCCGCCCGAGGCGCAGTTCTCGATCACCAGTCCCGGGTACCGGTCCAGCACCCCGGACAGCCAGTCCAGGTACGCCTCGGCGTGGCCGAGCAGTCCGGCTCCCGGCGCGATGTCCCCGGGCGCGCAGGTCCCCGGGTCGACCACGATGTTGTAGTCCAGTTTGAGGTAGCCCACCCCCCAGTCGCCGACGATCCGGTCCACCGTCTTGTCCAGGTGCGCACGGGCGGCGGGGTGTCGCAGATCGAGCTGGTGGCGGCCCTGCTCGGTGATGCGCAGGCCGTCGCGCTGGAAGAAGGCGTCGGGCGGCAGTGAGTCCGCGACAGGACTGCGCACGCCCACGACCTCCGGCTCCAGCCACAGCCCGGGCACCATGCCACGCTCCCGGATCCGGCCCAGGACCTCCTGGATTCCGCCGTCGGGGAAGCGGCGCGACGCGGGCAGCCACTCGCCGACGCTGTCCCACCAGCCCTCGGTGCCGTCGTCGTACCAGCCGGAATCGATGCAGAAGTACTCCGACCCGGCCTCGGCGGCCGCGTCGATGAGCGGCAGCAGTTTCTCCGTCGTCGGGTCACCCATCAGCGTGTTCATGTAGTCGTTGAAGACGACCGGCAGCGTGGTGTGGTCCGGGTGCGGGCGGCGTACGGCACGGCGGTACGAGGTCAGGGCGCCGAAGGCGTCGTCCAGCCCGGAACCGAGGGCCAGGACGCCGTGCACGGTGGTGAGTTCGGAGCCGGGTGCCAGTCGGACCCGCCACTGGTGCTCCGCGTCCATGGGCCCGTTCAGCGCCAAATACGTGCCGTGGTCGCGCTCGCCGAGGTCCCATCGCCAGCCCGCCGGGGATTCGACCTGCCACAACCAGGCCCGGTCGCCCCCGCGTTCGGTGAGGGCGCCCATCGGAAGGTGTCCGTCGGTGGGCCAGCTGCCGCGTCCGGCCAGGGTCAGTGCTGCCCGGCTGTCGTGCTGGTGGACGTCGACATGGATGTCGGTGACGGTGTCCCGCAGCGGCTCGGCGCACCAACGGCACTCCGCCAGCCAGTCGTTGCGCGCGCGGTGGACGTCGAGGCCGTCGGGGGAAGGAAGGGCGCCGAGCAGCAGACTGCTGACGGACTGGACGACGAGGGGTTCCTCTCCGTCGTTGCGGAGGCGGACGCGGGAGCGGAGCACGGGCAGTCCGATGGGCGAGGACAACTCGACGAATGCGGTCAACCGGGTGCCGGGGTCGTGGAGTTCGACAGTCAGGCGGGTCCAGCCGTCGCGTTCCTCGGTGACGTGACCGCAGTAGCGCAGGCGCGAACCGAGGGCCGTACCGGTGAAGCGCGGGCCGGACCAGCCGCTTCCGTGACCGAGGGCAGTGAGCTCCACAAGGTGGAGAGGGGCATCGGAACCGGACTCGGACACCGGGTCACCGACGGGGGCCACCCCGCTCGAACGAGGTTGAGGGCAGGGGCGTGCCAGCCGGACCAACCGCGGAACCCCGTCGGCGCCGGTGACGAACTCCGCCTCCAGCGCCCGGTGCCCCCAAGTCACCTTCTGATGCGTGCCGTTGGGGGCCGCGCCCGCCGCGTCCGAAGTAACGGTCAACGTCTTCCCCTCCCGCTGACCGCCACTGACGGCGGTCCGAGTCTGTCGCGTGAATTCATGATTACGGTCTCTTGACGAGCCTCATGTGACCGGTCACAATCCTGGCATGAATGTGACCGGTCACACAAGGCGCTCGGTGAGTATCAGGGATGTCGCGACCGCGGCCGGGGTCTCGTACCAGACCGTCTCCCGGGTGATCAACGACCATCCCAGCGTCAAGCCGTCCACCCGGGAGCGGGTGCTCTCCGCCATCGACGAACTGGGGTTCAGGCGCAACTCCACCGCGCTCGCCCTCGCCAGCGGACGCAGCCGCGCCGTGACCGTGCTCACCTCCAACACCACGCACTACGGCTACGCCTCGGTCCTCCAGGGCATCGAGGAGGCGGCACGGGCGGCCTCCTACACCGTGGGGATCGGCGTACTCGAATCAGCCGACGGGGCCGACGAGGCAGCCGTCGCCGCGCAGGTGCAGCGGTCGGCGGACGCCGGCGGCGGTCTGATCGTGATCGCCTACGATCCGGCCGGTGTACGGGCCCTGGGCGCGGTGCCCGCCGATCTGCCGGTCGTCGGCGTGGTGGAGACCCCGGCGAGCCCGCCCGGCGACGACCGCCCCTGGGTGTGGGCCGACGACCGCGAGGCCGCCTACAAGGCGACCCGCCATCTGCTCGCCCTCGGCCACGAGACCGTGCACTACGTCGCCATCCCGTCCAGCACCCGGCGCACCAGTGCCCGTACCACCGGCTGGCAGCAGGCACTCAAGGAGGCTGGAGCGCCTAAGCCCCGCCCGCTGCAAGGGAGTTGGGGACCTGCGGGCGGCCACGCGGCGGGCCTCGAACTCGCAGGGAACCCTGACGTCACCGCGATTCTGTGCGGCAACGACGACCTCGCGCTCGGGGTCATCCGCGCCCTCCACGAGACGGGCCGGGCAATCCCCGGCGACGTCAGCGTGGCCGGGTTCGACGACGCCCCGCACTCCGCCTATCTCACCCCGTCGCTGACGACCGTACGCCTGGACTTCACCGGTCTCGGCCGGTCCGCGTTCGCCCTGCTGCACGGCGTGCTGGAGGAGTCCGCGCAGATCGCCCCGCACCCCGTCTCCGTACCGGAACTGATCGTGCGGGAGAGCTCGGGACCGCCGCCCGAACGCGGGTGAACCGGCCCCGCTCCCCCTGTCCTGCTGCACCCGAACTGCCCGCTCCCACCTCCTCAGTTGGACCGCTTTCCGATCCGCCGACCTGAGCCCGTTCGCGAAAGGCACACCATGAAGAGAAGAGCCCTGCCTGCGCTGGCCTTCATATGCGCCGCCGCTCTGTCCGCCACCGCGTGCAGTGACCCCACCGCCGACGGCTCCGGTTCCTCCTCCGACTCGGGCGGAAAGCAGACGAGGGTCGACCCGACCGCCCGACTGGACGGCGTGAAGCTGACCATGTGGACCGCACAGAACACCGTCAACGCGCCGAAGCAGGTCATCGACGCCTTCGAGAAGGCCACCGGCGCCGAGGTCGAGGCACAGGCCATCCCCGACCCGTACGAGCAGAACGTGCCGACCAAGCTCGCCTCCGGCGACAAGCCGGACCTGATGTTCTGGCAGCCGTCCATCTCGACGCTGCCGTTCATCCAGCCGAGGCAGAACCTCCTCCCTCTCGACGGGGAGGAGTGGGAGTCCAGGCTCGGCGACACCGAGAGGTCGCTCGGCGTGATCGACGGCAAGCGGTACGCGGCGATCGTCACCAGCCCCTCCATGCTCGGCGTCTACTACAACAAGGACGTCTTCAAGAAGGCCGGACTCACCGAGAAGGACTTCCCCAAGTCGTACGACGAACTGCTGGCACTGGGCAGCACCGTCACGGACAGGACCGACGCGGCCGGCTTCTACGAGGCGGGCGGCGACAAGTGGCCGCTGCAGTGGCAGACGCAGGTCCAGCTCACCGACCTCGACAAGCAGTGGTGGGCCGACCTCAACCAGAACAAGGAGAAGTGGACCGACCCGGTCGTCGTCGGCGCCATCAAGAAGTACAAGGAGAAGCTGCTCGACGCCGGGCTCGCGCAGAAGAACTACAGGACCGGCACCTTCACCGGGCAGGCCGACTCCCTCTGGAAGGGTGAGTCCGGCATGGTCCTCAACGTCACCTCCTTCCAGAGCCAGTTGCAGGCCAAGTACTCCACAGCCGAGATCGACAAGAGGATCGGCTGGTTCCCGATCGCCAACTCCTCCGCGACCGGGATGTACTCCCCCGACCAGACCAACGGCGTGGTCGCGTTCAGGACCGGTGACGAGAAGCGGCAGAACGCCGCCCGTCAGTTCATGGCCTTCTGGCTCGGGCCGGACTACCCCGACTACATCCAGGCGATGAAGATCCCCTCCGTGCAGCCGTCCGTGCCGACCCCCGACGGCCTTCCCCAGGCGTCGAAGGACCAGGTCGCCGCGCTGCCCACGGCCATCGGCGTCTTCCAGGCCAAGGCGATCGTCGCGCCGGACACCCACCTGTACCTCGCCGACATGCTCTACGGGAAGAAGAGCCCGCAGCAGGTCGCGCAGGCGATCCAGGACCAGTTCGCGCAGGTGGCCAAAGCCCAGGCCGCGCCCGGCTTCTAGATCGGCTTCTGGCCCGACCGACCCGACCGGCAAGGACCTTCCGATGGCGGACACGGCCATACGCACGCGTACGCAGAAACCGTCGCCCGCCAAGAGCCGGGCGGGAAAGGTGGGGCGGCTGCCCCGCGCCGCCGTCCACCACCCCTGGTGGTTCGCGCTCCCCGCGATCGCCGTCTTCGCGGCCTTCTTCCTGGTGCCGAACCTGCTCAACTTCTACTACCCGTTCACCAATTGGTCCTCGTACCACCCGGACATCGCCTTCACCGGCCTCGACAACTTCAAGACCATCGCCGACGACGGATCCCTGCTGCGGGCCATCCGTACGACCCTGGTGTACGCCCTGCTGGCGGCGGTCTTCCAGAACGGCTTCGGGCTTGTGCTGGCGCTGCTGCTGGAGTCGGACTCCCGGTTCAACCGGTTCTTCCGCGCCGTCTTCTTCCTGCCGGTGCTCATCTCGGCACTCGCCACCGGTTACGTCTTCCAGGCGCTGCTGAACCAGGACGGCGCCGTGAACGGACTCCTCGGCACCGACATCCCCTGGCTCGGCTCGACGACGTGGACGCTGGTCCTGGTCACCGTCATCCACGGCTGGAAGTGGATGGGCCTGTCCATGCTGATCTATCTCGCCGGCCTCAAGGGCATCCCCGGCGAGATGCTGGAGGCCGCGAAGTGCGACGGCGCCGGGCCGTGGCGGACCTTCTGGTCGGTGCGCTGGCCGATGCTGGCGCCCGCCCTCACCTTCAACGTCACCACGGCGCTGATCGGTTCGATGAACACCTTCGACATCGTGCAGGCCACGACGGGCGGCGGGCCCGCGGCCTCCACCGAGGTCTTCAACATCTACATGTTCCGCATCTTCGGACAGGGCCTGTACGCCCAGGCCTCCGCGATGAGCCTCGTCCTCTTCCTGGTCGTCGTCGCCGTCGCGATCCCCCTCGTCATCGGACTGCGCCGAAGGGAGCAACTCCTGTGAGCACCACCGCGATTCCCGCATCCGCTGTGCGTCCCGCGCCCGCCGTGCACCCCGCCTGGCGTTACGGCCGTCCGGTCATCGTCCTGCTGATCGCCGGGCTCGCCGTCGGCGTACCGCTGTGGCTGGTCGCCGTCACCTCCGCCAAGCCGCAGGCCGAAGCGATCACGCCCAACCTGGACCTGCCGCACCAGTGGCAGCCGGGCAGCAACTACGAGGACGCCGTCGGCCAGGGCGAGATGCTGCGCGGCTTCCTCAACTCCCTGCTCGTCGTGGTGCCTTCGGTCGCTCTCGTGCTGATCCTGGGGGCAGGTGCCGCGTGGGTCTTCGCGCGTCGCAGGTCGAAGCTGGTCTCGGCGGCGTACGCGCTCTGCATCAGCGGACTGCTGCTGCCACCCGCCGTCATCACCATCGTCATGGAACTGCGGCAGCTGGGTCTCGCGGGCACCCGGCCCGGAATGATCGCCGTCTACACCGGGATGTACCTCTCCACGTCGATCTTCTTCATGACGGGCTTCATCCGGGCCATCCCCGTGGAGCTGGAGGAGGCCGCGCGGATGGACGGCGCGACGCCGCTGCGGATCTTCCGGCAGATCATCCTGCCGCTGCTCAGGCCGGTCATCGCCACCGCGACGATCATGGTGATGCTCTACGCCTGGAGCGACATCTTCTACGCCTTCTTCGTCCTCGGCGGCGGAGAGAAGGCGACCCTGCCGCTCAACCTCTACAAGGTCGCCAGCGCCCAGCTCTACCTCAACAACTGGCATCTCGTCTTCGCGTACGTCGTGGTGATGAGCCTGCCCATGGTCGCCATCTTCCTGGTGGCCCAGCGAAAGATCGTGTCCGGAATCACCAGTGGAGCCGTCAAATGACTGGAGGTCCAACAGCGTGAGCACCCCCACCCGTTCGAGATCCCGCACCAGGTCCCGTACCAGAACCGCCCTTGTCACAGCCGCACTTGGAGTCACCGCCATGGCAGGCACCCTCCCCGCGGCGGGAACCGCGACCGCCGCCGCCGACCCGCAGCGCGTCACCGTCGACCTGGCCGCCTCCGAGGGCCCGGTGATGCATGGCGCCAACGGCACCCTGTACGGGCTCAGCGACGACGGCGTGCCCAGCGACGCCGCACTGGCACCCTTGAAGATCACCAGCGTCTCCCAGAAGCCGGAGGGCGGCGCCCAGCATCCCAACGGCGACGCGCTCACCGTCTCCAAGTCGTTCTTCCGCAACGGCGGCGGCGAGATCCTGGTGATGATGCAGGACATCTACTCCAAGTGGCCGTACGAAGACCTCGGCATCGACGACTACCTGCCCAAGGTCGACAAGATCGTGAAGGAGGTCTCGGCCGACCCGAACAGCGACCGTTTCGTCTACATCCCCTTCAACGAGCCCGACCAGATCTGGTACAACCTCGGCACCTCCAACCAGGCGCAGTACGAGATCAACCGCGACCGGTTCTTCAAGGACTGGAAGACGGTGTACCAGCGGATCCGCGCGATCGACCCCGACGCCAGGATCGCCGGCCCGAACGAATCCGGCTACCACACACGCCTGTTGACCGACTTCCTCACCTTCGCCAAGCGGGAGAACGTTCTCCCCCAGATCATGACCTGGCACGAGCTGGACTCCAGCTCACTGCGCAACTTCCAGGGCAACTACGACAGTTACCGCGCGATCGAGGAGAACCTCGGCATCCCGCCGCTGAAGATCAACATCGACGAGTACGCCAACCGCCGCGATCTGTCCGTTCCGGGCCAACTCGCGCAGTGGGTCTCGATGTTCGAGCGGAACAAGGTGTACGCCAACCAGGCCTACTGGGACGCGGCAGGCAACCTCGACGGCAACGTGGTGCGTTCCAACATCCCCAACGGCGGCTGGTGGTTCTTCCGTTGGTACGCCGGGCTGACCGGCGACACCGTCATGGTGACCCCGCCTCAGGCAAACACCGTCGACACGCTGCAGGGTCTGGCCTCGTACGACAAGAAGCGGCGCCAGGCGCAGGTCCTGCTCGGCGGCTCGGCCGGTGACTCCGACGTCGTCGTCCAGAACGTCTCCCGGTCCGTCTTCGGCCGCACGGTCACCGCGACCGTCGCCGAGTCCGCCTGGTCGGGGTACGAGGGCCAGCACGCGGCGCCGCGTGTCCTCGCACGGACGAAGGTCAAGGTCGCGGCCGACGGTTCGGTGACCGTCCCGCTGCGCGGCATGCACAAGATGTCCGCCTACCGGATCGCCCTCACCCCCGGCGGCTCGGGCACCCCGTCCACCGCTTCCGTCCCGTGGGCCGCTTCGTACGAGGCCGAGGACGCGGCCATCACCGGAGGCAAGGTCTACACCCAGGGCACGGTCAGCAACGCCAACGGCTACGCGGCCTCCGGGACGAAGGACGTCGGCTCGCTCAACACGGCCTCCAGCAAGGTCGACTTCACGGTGACGGTGCCCAGAGCCGGCACGTACGACCTGGAGATCCTGTACGGCAACCAGTCCGGGGCACCCGCCACGCAGAAGCTCTCGGTCGACGGCAAGGATCCAGTCACGGTCTCCTACCCCTCGACCGAGAACTGGACCTACCGCGCCAAGAAGCACGTCACCGTCGAACTCCCGGCCGGCCAACACGTGCTGACGCTGGCCAAGGGCGACGCCGAGGTCACCCTCGACCGCATCGACCTCACCGCCCGTACCACCGCCGCGCCTTCCGCGTCGTACGAGGCCACGCTGGCGGACATCAGCGGCAGGCCGTCCTACGACTACTCCTCGTCGGCAGGGGTTGGCACAGGCGCCCTGGTCCTGCGCTCCGGTGACAAGGCGGTCTTCGACGCCTACGCCCCGCGCGACGGCTACTACACGGTGGTGTCGCACGCCTCTGCTGCGGTGAAGCTGGAGTTGCACGGTGAAAAGGTGACGGCGGCACCCGGCCAGGCCCTGCGGCTCTACCTCGTGGCGGGCAACAACCGTATCGCGATGACGGCCAAGAACGCCTCCGTCCGCTCCCTCGACGTCTCGGGCGCCGGCTCGACGTCAGGCACCCTCGTCTACGAGGGCGCCTCGGCCACCCTCGCGGGCGGCGCCAAGCTCGTCGACTCCGCCCACGCCTCCGCCGGTTCCTACATCGGCCGGCTCGGCAACAGCCCTTCCAGCACCGCCGAGTTCACGGTGGACGCGCCCAAGTCCGGCCGCTACATGCTCGTCATCCACTACGCGCACAACGACCGTCGCGACAACGGCCACTCCTACAACACCGACATCATGTCCCGTACGGCGGACATCACGGTGGGCACCGCCGCCCCCCGGAAGGCCACCTTCAAGAACACCTGGAGCTGGGACGACTACTGGACCCTGGGCGTCCCCGTCGACCTCAAGAAGGGCTCCAACAAGGTCACGTTCGGGAACGCGAGCGCGTGGGCTCCCAACATCGACCGGATCGAACTGGGGCGAGTGATCGGCTAGGACGGGCCTGTCCGGTCGATCATGTAAGTGGTGGTGCCAGGTGAGTCCGTGGTGGCCATCGGAAGAGGTCACGATGATTCAGAGTGGAGGCATGTCTGAATCGTCATTGCCGGGTGGCTTCGTCAATCACGTCGTGCGGGTCGGTGCCACGGTGCGCCGCCCCGCTTCGGCCAGGACAGGGTTCGTCGCCGAACTGCTGAGGTTCCTTGAGGTCCGTGGCTGGCCCGGTGCGCCGCGGTACCTTGGTCTCGACGAGGACGGGCGCGAGATCCTCACCTACCTTGACGGGCACGTGGCCTGGGAACGAGAACAGCCGTCAGCCGTGTGCTCCGAGGCGAGTCTGTTGCTGGTCACCAGGCTCGTGCGGGAGTTCCATGATCTGACGGCGGGCACCGAGCTGGCCGGATCCCAGGAGGTCGTCTGTCACAACGATCTCTCGCCCAGGAACACGGTCTACCGATCAGTAGGCGGCGCCTTGCGCCCGGTGGCGTTCATCGACTGGGACTTGGCGGCCCCGGGCTCACGTATTCACGATGTCGCCCATGTGTGCTGGCAGTACATCGGTCTCGGGCCAGGGGTGAGAGACATCGACGAAAGCGCGCGGCGGTTGCGGCTGGTCGCCGACACCTATGAGCTGGCCGATCGGGATGACCTCGTCGCCACGATCTTGTGGTGGCAGGACAGGTGCTGGCGCGGCATCGAGGCAGCGGCCCAGGCAGGAGACCGGGCGATGATCCGTCTTCGAGACACCGGCGCGGTCACGGAGGTCCGGGCTGCCTGGCAGTGGGTCCTGGACCACCGGGGTGCCCTGGCTCGCGCACTGCGATGACGTGCTTGGTGACGGACATCGTGACTACCGACGACGAGGAGGAGCGGCCCGAAGGGAACCTGCCGCGCACTCGACGCCCGGTCCGCCCTGTAACGCTTTTCGCCCCTCGGCCCAAGAAACAGGTGAAGTGCCTTTGAAGAACTCCGGTGCACCTCCGACGACGAGGAGGATCGCCGGGGAGTCTCCGACGAGAGGGAGTCGCCTGTGGACGGCGCGGAACGGTTACGGGGTGGACCCGCGGCGGCGGCACGTGACCCGCAGCTCTTCGAAGAGTTCTATCGGCGTCATGTGGACGCGGTGACGCGTTTCGTGGCCCGGCGTGTCGACGATCCGCACACCGCGGCCGACCTGACGGCCGAGATCTTCCTCGCCGTCCTCGACTCGGCCCACTCCTACCGGCCGCGCCTCGGCAGCGAGACGGCCTGGCTGTTCGGCATCGCGCGCAACGTCGTGTCGTCGGAGCGGCGCCGCGTCGCGCGGGAGGCCGAACGTGATCTGCGCTTCTCCGGCCGGAGGTTGTTGGAGCCCGACGACATCGTCCGCCTTGAGGACAAGCTCGACGCGCCTACAAGCAGCGCAACAACGTAGAGCGGTGCATCAACCCTCAGAAGCAACATCAAGTCGACGACGCACCTGCCGGACACGTTCTTCGGGGACAATCGCAACGACACCGCTTGGACGTGGATAAAGCAGGTCTACGGCCATCGAGAGGTCCAGCACGTCAACTCCAGCCAGGCCGCAACGGTAACTACCCCGTGGGGCTCACAATGGAGCTTCAACGTATCGGCGGATGAGGGTCGACCGTCTGACTGGAGTCTGATCAGTTCACAGCCCGAGGGCACGCCGAGCACGTCCGGGGAGTTCCGCGAGGTGGGTATCGAATGCCTCCTGGTACGCGGCGCAGACGCGGTCGCCTGCGAATTGATCAGGTTGGGGCGTGTATTGGGAAGGATATCGGCAGTCGGCGCAGGTCTGTCCGGCGTTCTCGAGGATTGCAGCGAATCCGGGGAACAGGACTCCGTCTTGGTTGGCGATGATGTCCTGGTAGTGGTTGTTGTGCTGTGGGGTCGAGCTGAGGCGGTACCAGAGTTTGACGTTCTGGCGTGCCTGGTCGACGGTCTGGGATGTTTCAGGATTGCCGATGGTGAGGCCGTCCTCGACGAAGCGGTAGCGGCGCGTGGTCATGTGGATGGGGCCGTCAATATTTCGGAGAAAGTTGACTACGGGAGTACGTTCGGGAGTGTCGGCCCAGCGGGCGTCGATATTCCACAGTGTTTCTCGATAGGTGCAATAGGTGTTCTGGCGAAGGCTGGGGTCAGCGTAGGCGAAGGTGTTGCAGATTTCGCCCTCGGCCCGGTGCTTGTGGTAGGCCACCGCGTCGTACATCGCGTCGCAGATTTCAGTGAGGATCTGGTTCTGCTCTTCGGTTGGCCAAGCGTCTTCGATGTTGTTGCAGGCGAGGGAGGCGGCGATGAAGAGACGGGCCTGGGCATCGCAGTCACGAATTCGAAACCACTGAGCGGGGCTGTGGGCGATCGCTGCCGTGTAGCGGCTCAGGAGTTCGGCGTTCCCGCGCGGGGAGGATTTTTCAGCGGTGATCAGGATCGAGAAGTAGTACTCGCGGGCCATGGCCTCGTGAACGGAAGTTCCAGCGAAGAGGGTGGCCAGCAGTTCACCGGTGTCATATCCCGCAATGATCGGGGAAGCCAGGGGAGAAATATGTCCGCCTCGGAATTCCGTCACGGTGGAGATTGCCGTGAGACGTGCGAGCGCCAATGTATCGCGCACGGTCCGTGTAGGCGGGAACGATCGTTCGCACATATTCCCAGGCGCAGGCGAGCGCTTCATCGGCCTGCCGGGTGGTGAGGCCTTCAGGTTCGAAGATGCCCCTGAGGTCGCGGGGAAAATGCCAGGTCTCATTGGTCACGGGGGCCTTCCCGAAGACGGATACGACTTTATGGATGGGAACGGACACCACCGAGGATCGGTTCGCCGGTCGCGGATTCGCATACTCCAGTGATTCGGATCCATACGCGTGTGTGCCTGTCTGCCGATGGACCATCGCCGTCCCACCTGTACTTGACGACTCCGCGGTAGTCCTCAGGGCGTGCCCGATGAGGCGAGGTCGGCGGTCGGCGGTCGGCGGTCGGCGGTCGGCGGTCGGACGAATCTGTCCGAGACCACGTTCGTACTGCCCTCCACCGTGGCGGAGGCCGACTACCGGCTGCAGATCTTCACCCCTGGCGGTGAACTCCCGTTCGCCGGGCACCCCACACTTGGGTCCGCGTACGCCTGGCTGGAGAACGGCGGCACACCGCAGCACTCAGACCGCATCGTGCAGGAGTAGCAGGAGTACCTGCGGGACAACCGCCAGGGGCCCCGCCCGCCACGCCGCCGCCTACCAGAGGTAGCCGACGCGGGCCGTCGGCACAAGGGACGCGAGATCTTCTCCGTCACACCCGGCGTACGGCTCTCCCACGGCAACCTCCACCGCCTCCACCGCACGCTGTCCCGTCAGCTGCCGGCGCCGCCCCGCACCCCCTCGGACCGCCTCGGCCGCGCCGCGCAGAACCGGCTCGTTGGGCAGGCAGTGGATCACCTCGGCGGACTCTCCGGTAACGTCAGAATATGAGCCATCCGCATCCTGAACTCAAAGCCGCCCCTCCCCTGCCTGAAGGAGGGCTCAGGGTCGTCGCCCTGGGCGGCCTGGGTGAGATCGGCCGCAACATGACCGTCTTCGAGCATGCCGGCAAGCTGCTCATCGTCGACTGCGGCGTGCTGTTCCCCGAAGAGACCCAGCCCGGCGTGGACGTGATCCTGCCGGACTTCACCTCGATCCGTGACCGCCTGGACGACATCGTGGCCGTGGTACTCACCCATGGCCACGAGGACCACATCGGTGCCGTGCCGTACCTCCTGCGCGAGCGCTCCGACATCCCTGTCGTGGGCTCGAAGCTGACGCTGGCGTTCCTGGAGGCCAAACTCAAGGAGCACGGCATCCGGCCGCGCACGGTACGGGTACGCGAGGGCGACCGGCGCGGCTTCGGCCCCTTCAACTGCGAATTCGTGGCCGTCAACCACTCCATCCCTGACAGCCTCGCGGTCGCGATCCGCACCGGGGCCGGGATGGTGCTGCACACCGGTGACTTCAAGATGGACCAGTTCCCGCTGGACGACCGCATCACCGACCTGCGCGCCTTCGCCCGCCTCGGCGAGGAAGGCGTCGATCTCTTCCTCACCGACTCCACCAACGCCGAGGTCCCCGGCTTCACCACCTCCGAGCGCGAACTGAACCCGGCGATCGAACAGGTGATGCGTACGGCCCCGCGCCGCGTGATCGTCTCCAGCTTCGCCAGCCATGTGCACCGTATCCAGCAGGTATTGGACGCCGCGCACCAGCACGGTCGCAAGGTCGCCTTCGTGGGCCGCTCCATGGTCCGCAACATGGGCATCGCTCGCGACCTCGGGTACCTGAAGGTTCCCAGCGGCCTGGTCGTGAGCACCAAGGAAATGGAGAAGCTGGCCGACCACAAGATCACTCTGGTGTGCACCGGATCCCAGGGCGAGCCGATGGCGGCTCTGTCCCGGATGGCCAACCGCGACCACGTGATCCGCATCGGCAAGGGCGACACCGTCCTGCTCGCCAGTTCCCTGATCCCCGGCAACGAGAACGCCATCTATCGGGTGATCAACGGGCTGACCCGTTGGGGCGCCCATGTCGTCCACAAGGGCAACGCCAAGGTGCACGTCTCCGGGCACGCCAGCGCCGGTGAGCTCGTCTACTGCTACAACATCGTCAAGCCCCGCAACGTCATGCCCGTGCACGGCGAATGGCGCCATCTCCGGGCCAACGCCGACCTCGCCATCCGTACGGGGGTCGATCCCGAGCGGGTGGTCATCGCCGAGGACGGCGTCGTCGTCGACCTTGTCGACGGTCGTGCGTCGATCACCGGCAAGGTGCCCGCGGGCAACGTGTACGTGGACGGCATGGAGGTCGGCGGCGCCACCGAGGCGTCCCTGAAGGACCGCCTCACCCTCGCGGAGGAGGGCGTGGTCACCGTGGTGGCGATCGTCGACGCCGACACGGGCGCCCTTGCCGAGACCCCCGACTTCCTGGCCCGCGGCTTCGTCCACGACGACTCCACCTTCGAACCGGTCATCCCTGTCATCGAGAAGACTCTGGCGACCGCGGCCCAGGAAGGCGTCGGCGACGCACACCAGTTGGAGCAGCTCATCGCCCGCGCCGTGGCGAACTGGGCCTTCCGCACCCACCGCCGCAGGCCTCTCATCATCCCCGTCATCATCGACGCCTGACCGGCCGTCCGTCTCCTCTCCCTGCTCTGCCCTCTCGGCAGGGCAGGGACGGTTCCGCGCCTGCGTCCGTGCCGGCGCAGAGCGACGTTCCAGGCACCGACTTCCGGCACCGACGGTGCCTCAGAAAGGCATACGGATGAGCGCGCGTTTCGAGGAGATCGACTGGCGTCCGACAGCGATGGGCGACATCAGTCTGCGGCGCCGACGCGACCCGTCATCGGGCACCGACGTGTACGAGGTGAAGCTCGGCGACGAGTTCTTGATGTCCAGCCTCTTCACAGCCGGCGAGATCGCGCTCACGGAACTCGGACTGGCGAAACTGCCGGACGCCGAACTCGACGTCGTCGTCGGCGGACTCGGACTCGGGTACACCGCCGCCGCTGCGCTGGACGACCCCCGGGTGCGCTCGCTGGCCGTGATCGAGACGCTCGCCGAGGTCATCGACTGGCATCAGCGGGGCCTGGTCCCGCTCGGCGCCCGGCTGGCCTCGGACCCCCGCTGCCGCCTGGTCCAGGGCGACTTCTTCGCGATGGCGGCCGATTCGCTCGGTCTGGACCCGGAGGAGCCGGGCCGCCGCTTCCACGCCATCCTGCTGGATGTCGACCACTCGCCGCGCCATGTCCTCCACCCGCGCCACGCGGCGCTCTACCAGCCCGCCGGGCTCCGCGCTCTCTCCGAACACCTCCACCCCGACGGGGTCTTCGCCCTGTGGTCGAACGACCCCCCGGACAAGCTCTTCACCTCCGTACTCGCAGAGGTCTTCCCACAAGCAGCGGCCCATGTCGTCGACTTCGACAATCCCCTGCAAGGCGGCACCTCGACCAACACCGTCTACGTGGCCAGGACAGCACCGGGCTCGCCGTAGGCAGACAGTTCGGCTCGTCGCCCGGGGCACGACCTTCGGCGGCTGGAGCCGGCGATACGACCTTGCGCCGCTCGGTCCTTCCGAGACTGAGGTCACGCTCACCTACGACTGGTCGGCGGTGCCCCAGTACATCCGGGATCGCGGCATCCAGTTCCGCCGTTCGAACGGCGTCCGGCGGTCATACTGTCGGCCCCGTTCCCGAGGAGGACTTCTGATGCGCAGCGTGACGTATTCGATGAGCGTCTCGCTCGACGGCTACATCGTCGGGCCGGACGGCAACTTCGACTGGACGGCCCCCGACCCGGAGGTCTTTCGTTTCTGGATCGACGAGATTCGACAGGTCGGCGTCCACCTGCTGGGACGACGGCTGTACGAGACGATGTTGTACTGGGAGACCGCCGACCAGGATCAAACGCTCGACGACGCGGATCGCGAGTGGATCGCGCTCTGGAACCCGCTCCCCAAGGTGGTGTTCTCCACGACGCTGTCGGCTGTGCAGGGCAATGCCCGCCTGGCCTCCGGCGGCCTGGCGGAGGAGATCGAGCGGTTGCGAGCCGAGCCGGGTGAGGGCGACATCGCGATCGGCGGCGCGACTCTCGCCGCCGAGGCGGCGGCGTCGGGCTTGATCGACGAGTACCAGGTCATCGTCTACCCGGTGCTGGTCGGCGGTGGCACTCCGTTCTTTCCCCAGGACGAGCGCCGGGTGGATCTCGAACTCGTCGAGACACGCGCCCTCAGCTCGAAAGTCGTCTACCTCCGTTACCGCGTGGTGCGTTAGCCGGCTCGTCCGAGGCAACAGATGCCGACTGGGGTGCTCCCACCCTGACCATGCGCGGAGACAGCGAGATCAGGGTCCGGATCCGGGTCCGGTCGTGCCGGGCAGTAGATGGTCGCGAATGAACTCCGTCGGGTCTATCTCCTCGTTGGCGCCGTTGTTGCTTGTGTTCTCGCTGATCACGAGCACGATGTCCGCGCTGGGGATCACGTAGATGAACTGCCCGCCGAATCCCCAGGCGAAGTACATCGAGCGTTCGGAGATGGTCTGCAGCCACCAACCCTCGGAGTAGGCGAATACGTCGTCGACCTGGGTGGTCCGGGTTTGGGCCGCCCGCACCGCACCAGGTGGCACGAGTTGTCGGCCACCCCACTTGCCGTCGTGCAGGTACAGCAGGCCGAACTTGGCCATTTCCCGTGACGTCAGATAGACGTTGTATCCGCCGGAGAAGACGCCTTGCGGGTCACGGCCCCAATGCTCGGCCGTGATGCCCATCGGTCCGAACAGGTACTGGTGGGCGAACTGGCAGGTGCTCATGCGGGTGGCCTTCTGCAGCACGGCCGAGACGATGTGCGTATTACCGCTGCTGTAGTTGTACGTCGTGCCAGGGACGGACACGAGATCACGGCCGAGAATCGCCCGGATCCAGTTCGACGTCTCCTCGACCTGGCTCTCGGTCGAATCCTCTGTCCAGTCGAGACCTGACCTCATGGTCAGCATGTGCCGGATGGTGATCTTCTTCTTGTCCGGCGTCGCATTGCCGAAGTACTCCGGCAGGTAGTCGGCCACCGGGTCGTCCAGACTTCCGATGTCGCCCTTCGCTACGGCGATGTGAACCAGCGCCTGCAGGACGCTCTTCGACGCCGAGTGGACGTTGTTGCTCCGCTGTGCGCCACTACCGTGGTAGTACCGCTCGGCCACGAGACGGTCGTGCCGGATGACCAACACGCTCGACAACGACGCGTTGTTCCCGAGCTTGGCCAGCCCCCTGCGCAACTTGGTGGAATCCAGTCCCTGCGCCTCCGGCGCGGTCGACGACCAGTCCTCACCATCGTCCCGGGGATCCGTGTACGTCGGACTGCTCTCGTAGAACGTCCGGCCGTTGCCTGCGATCCGGCCGCAGTCGACGGCCGCCGCCGTAGCGGCAGCCGTTGCTGTCGACTTCGACGACGGCGCCTCGGCGCACCCGGCCAACGCCAGGAGCGACAGCATCGGCACTGCCCAGGCGATCCGCCGCGCTCCACGCCGCCTTCGTCTCATTGGCCTGCCGATACCGATAAGCGGCTGCGGTAACCGACCATCCACTACAGCATCGTATAGACAGATTTCGTCTTCATATAGGCCTCGATACCGTCGATCCCGTATTCAGCTCCCCAGCCGGACTGCTTGTGGCCGCCGATGGGCAGGGCAGGGTCCCAGACCATCTGACAGTTCAGCGTGACCATCCCCGCGTCCAGGCGTTTCGCCAGGCGGTGGGCACGGCCGACGTCGCGTGTCCAGGCAGTCGCCGCGAGGCCGTAGACCGAGTCGTTCGCCAGAGCGAGCGCTTCGTCATCGTCGTCGAACGGCGTGACCGCGACGACGGGACCGAAGATTTCCTCCTGGACCAGCCGCATGTCGGGCCGCACCTGAGTGAGGACGGTTGGCTCGACGAAGTATCCGGGCCGGTCGCGGCGGTTTCCGCCGGCGATCACTTCGGCGCCGTCCCTCTTGCCTTCCTCGATGTATCCCGTGACGCGGTCGAGCTGCTTCTGGCTGACAACGGGACCGATATCGATGTTGTCGTCGTGGCTGCCGCCCTGGCGCAATCCCCTAGCGATCTGGGCGATTCCGTCGACCACCTGGTCATAGATTCCGCGCTGCACGTAAACGCGCGATCCGCAGATGCAGCCTTGTCCCGAGTGAACGAAGATCCCCATGGCGGCTGCCGGAATGGCCTGCGCCAGGTCGGCGTCGTCGTAGATGAGCACCGGTGATTTTCCGCCGAGCTCAAGCATGACCTTCTTCAGGTTGCCGGCCGCCGCATGGACAATCTTCTTGCCCACCTCGGTCGATCCCGTGAAGGAGATTTTGTCGACGTCGGGGTGTTCCGCCAGAGCGGCACCGGCGGTGTGGCCGTGACCGACAACGATATTGACAACCCCGTCGGGCACTCCGGCCTCGGCCAGGATCTTCTCCATCACCAGCGCGGAGAGCGGCGTCTGCTCCGCGGGCTTCAGCACACAGCTGCAGCCCGCGGCGAGTGCCGGCGCCAGCTTGATGGCCGCGACGTGGAAAGGCCCGTTCCACGGGGTGATGAGCCCGGCCACACCGACAGGCTCCTTGAGCGTGTAGCCATGGATCTCCGCGGATTTCCCGGAGAGCCCCCCGGCCATGTTTATGTCATGCGCGATGCCGTTGATCTTCGTGCACCAGCCGGCGCAGTAGCGGAAGAACTCCGCCGAAGCGAACATGATGCCGCGGGCCTGCGACACGGGCATGCCGCCGTTGCGCGCGTCGAGCTCCGCGAGTTCATCCACGCGCTCCTCGATCAGGTCGGCGACGCGCCACAGGATCCGGGAGCGTTCGCTGCCGGTCTTGCCGCGCCAGACCCCGGACTCGAACGTCGCACGGGCCCGCGCAACCGCTTCATCGATTGCGGCCGCGCCGCCATCGGCGAATTCGCCGATCTGTTCCCCGACCGATGGATTGAAGATCGGGACCATCTCGGAAGTCCCCGGCCGTTTTGCGATTTCTTCCAACACTGCCGAAAGCGTCATTACGGAGCCCCTTCGATCTGAACGGAGATAGCTGCGAACGCGCCGAACAACCTCGGGTCGAGGTGGCCGCCGTCGGGGTGATCGGGCGCCCGGCCGGCACGATCCCCGACCTGTGGACCCAGGCGGCGTCGATCGCCTCTGTCGGGACGTCGAGGAGGCAGGCAGGCACCTTCACGAACAGACCGACGTCGCGCCGCCGCGCTGATCACAGCCGACCGATCTCACTGCGGGCGTACCGGGTTTGTGTCATCGGCCTGGACCTTGTTCCCCTCGGATCTGACGGTTATGGAAGAAGCACCTGCCGGCAGGGGGTGCATCTCGTCAACTCGCCCGACGCGGGCTCTGGTCGTGACCGGTACGTACTGTCTGCGGAACGAAGTGCCGAGACCGTGCTCGCTGCGAGATTCACGTTCACCCACACGCCCGCTGAACAGGTGTTCAGCATCGCGCTGTACACTGTTTAGCATGGGCTCTCAAACACCGTCAAGAACAATGACGGCGGGACCGCCCCCCTGGAATCCGGCGAACCACTGCGGGGTCTCTGGGAGCCCAGAGCCCAACCGGGTGCCGTGATCGGGGAGTTCATGGCCCTGTCCAACCACCCGCCCGGCCATGGCGTTCTCCATCACCAGGGTGCGAACTCCGCGCGGATTCCGAGAGGCGGAGTTCGGTGGTGGGCGGCAGCGGTTCGGCGATCACCGGGCTGCCGGCTGTGCCGAGGTGGAGGCCTTCGCCTGCGAGCGCTAGCTTCTGCCGCCCACCCTAAAAGCGCACGGATGAGTCGTGGTTCTCATGGGGATGCTCTACCACCGCTGTACCGGTGTCTCCTTCAGGCTCAGCGGGCGGGCGTAGGAAGGGTCTTCCCGGTCCCAACTGCCCTGGATGAAGCCGGTGAAGGCACCAGAGGTGAGGAGTGCGGTGTCGCCGCGGGACGTCCACTCGACGGTGCAGCGTCGCAGAGCGATCCGCCACTGCCCGTCCCGCCGCTCCAGGCGGTCGAGATAGCGGCCGCCGATGAGGTGCACGCCCTTGCCGTCGCGGGCGCGCATCGCGCCGATCACGTAGCTCTCGCAGTGCGCCTCGTCGCCGTCGATCTCGCAGGTGTGCGTGGTGATGTTGTGCAGGTGGTCGGCGAAGACGGAAGCGTGTGCCTCGTTGGCGTACGCCCCGTACACGGGGCCGGTCTTCACGACGGGACCGTGCTCGTCCGTACCGTCCTGGTGGTACACGCTCGCCATCAGTTCCTCGTCGTGCCGGTCGTGGCCGCGTGCGTGGTTCATGACGCAGTCGAGCACCGCGAGACGGTCCCTGACGTACCTGAGCTCGCTGCGGAGCTCGGCGAGTTCGTCCTCGACGGACATTTCGTTCCTCCATGCCTTGTCGGGCGGCGGATCGGCCACGCCCCGGCCACGCCCCGGCCTGCCGGATCCGGGCGGCGCGGGTGACGGCCTCGTCGCGGAACGTCTCCGCGCCGCCCATGTCGATGAAGGCCGACGGAAGATTCCCCAGGTCGGTGACACGGGCGCGGGCGGCCGGCCGCCGCCCGCGCTGCCGCCCGCCACGAGGATGCTGTCCCTCCAAGCCGGTCTGTCAGCCGGTCAGTTGCCGCAGGAAGCCGCGGGTGCGCTGCATCGACCCGCGTTTGTCCTCGCCGACCGGGACGATGCTCGCGTGGATGTCGGTGGCCCCCGCGTCGAGGAGCGCGCGCAGTTGGGTCTCGACGGATTTCTCGTCACCGACGATGGCGGCGTCGGCCGGGCTGTCGGCGCCACCGATCGCCATGATCCGGCGGTAGGCAGGGGAGTTCGCGTACATGACCGAACTCGCCGCCACCGCTTCCCGGGCCTCCTGCTCGTCATCGTGCACGGCCACCGGCAGCCCGGCCACGATGCGCGGTGACGGCCTGCCCGCCGCCTCGGCCGCAGCCGTCAGCTGGGGGACGACATGTCGCTCGACCGCCGCCGCCGGGGCCATCCACAGCACCACACCGTCCGCGTACTCGCCCGCCACGCGCAGCAATCGCGGGGAGAGCGCGGCCAGCAGTACGGGGACGTTCTCGGCGCCGCGCACGATGCCCGCGGGTGCGTGGGCGGTCCACTCCTCGCCCGCGAAGTCGACCGCCTCGCCGCGCCGTACGGCTGTGAGAATACGGAGGTACTCCTCGGTGTTGCGGCCGGGCCGCGCGTAGGACATGCCGTACATGCCCTCGACGACGGCCGCGTGCGAAGGGCCGAGCCCAAGGGTGAACCCGGGGCGGCCCATGGCGGTCGCGACCGAGGCCGCTCGCTGGGCCTGGAGCAGCGGGTGGCACGGGTAGGTCTGCAGCACCGCCGTGCCCAGCTCGATGGTCGAGGTCTCCCGTCCCGCCAGTGCCAGCGCGACGAGCGGATCGCCCTGGACGATGCTGGCGTACCAGAGGGAGTGGAAGCCGTCGGCCTCCGCCTGTCGCGCTTGCGCGATGAGTTTCTCCGGCGTCGAGGCGCCGCCGGTCAGTCCGATACGCATGAGGGGTTCACGCTCCTGGCTCTCGGGTCGGGACAGGGATGTGGCCCGCCAGCAGCCGCTCGGGGATCACGGTCCTGAGTTCGTCCACCGTCCAGGGAGCGCCGTCCTTGGTGACCTCGGAGATCGTGCTCATCTCGGAGTAGAGGGAGATGCGTCCGCCGGCGGTGACGGTGAACACGGCGCCGTTGATGTACGCGGCTTCGTCGGTGGCGAGATAGGCGAGGAACGGGCCCAGCTTCTCCGGGGCCTGGTGGTCCTTCTCCTCCTCGTCGAGCAGCTTCTTCAAGGCCTCGATCTCGGGGCCGCCGCCGGCCAGCCGTTCACGCATCGAGGCACGCCAGTTGATGTGGTTCCGGGACAGGGAGCGCGGGCAGAAGGCGTTGCAGGTGATACCGCTTCCGTCGAGCTCTCCGGCCACCGCCCTGGTCAACGCGGCGATGCCCGCGCAGGCGGCGCTGTAGGGCGCGAGCATCGGCTTGCCGGGCAGCGCGTCCGACGACGCGTTGAGAACCCGGCCGAACCCCTGCCGTCGCATGATCGGCAGCACGTGGTGCATGACGTTGTACGTGCCGGTGAGCTTGGTGTGGGTCTGCAGCAGCCAGTCCTCCGGCGTCACCTTGTGGAAGGGGCCGAAGCCCGAGCCGGCGGCGCCGTTGACGACGATGTCGACCCTGCCCCACTCGTCCATGGCCGCCTGGACCATGTCCCCGGCCACCTCGAAGTCGCCGGGGTCACCGAAGAACGGGATCGCCTCGCCGCCCTCCGCGATGATGGCGTCCGCGGTCGTACGGGCGTCACCGCTGATCGACGCGATCAGCTCTCGGTCCTCGTCCGTCAGCAGTTTCTCCGTGGCGTCGGCGTCGGACCAGGCCGTCATGCCGACCGACCCGGGCTTGCGGTTGTTCGTGACGACCTTCGCGCCCTCGCGGGCCAGGCCGACCGCGATGCCCTTGATCGCACCCATTCCGGAGCCCGTGACCACGGCCACCTTGCCGTCCAGCCTCGTACTCATCCGTTCGCCTCCTCTGACGGGGCCTGCGTGTCCAGGCCTAGCGAGCGGGCGAACCAGCTCACCGTTTCGTAGCAGCCGGCCGTGAAGAGCACGTCCAGGAGCTGGCGCCGGTCGAGTGCGACCGACAGGGTGTCCCAGGTCGGTTGCGCGACGACACCGTCCTCGACCAGTTCGTCGACGGCCCGGACGAGCGCGCCTTCCAGCGGGTCGGGGAACGTCGCTTCGGGCCCGAAAGCGACGCGGGCGATGTCGGCGTCGGTCAGGCCGGCGGCGCGGGCGCCGAAGAGATGGTGGTCCCAGAGGTACGCGCAGGCGCGGCGGGCCGCGATCCGCAGGGCGATGATCTCGACCTGCCGGGGTGTCAGGGTGGTGTCGAAGAGGACGTGCCCGTTGAACTCGAAGAACCCGCGGGCGAGTTGGGGGTGGTGGGCGAAGGAGCCCAGGATGCCGTCGGTCGGCGGGCGGTCTTCTGGCGGGCGCGGTGGCAGGCCGTGTTTCCTGGGGTCCAGCGCGTGCAGGGCCTGGTACATGTCACCCGGCCAGGAGGCCGGTGGAAGCGGTGCTATCCGGGCGTTCAACGCCGTCTCCTCGCAGATGCTCCGATGGGGGTGTTCCGGGACGGGGGTCGTGCCGGGACCGGGATCCCGGACGACGGTGATGACGATGAAGAGGTCGGACGACGAACAGGTCGGACGATGTAGTAGTCGGAAGGTGGAGAGGTCAGACGATGACCCGGCCGCCGTTCACTCCGACGATCTGGCCGGTGATGAAGCCTGCCTCGTCGCGTGCCAGGTAGACGCAGGCCGAGGCGATGTCCTCCGGACGTCCCACCCGGCGTACGGGAGTGCTCTTTACATGCGACTCCACGCCCGACCCGAGGTATCCGGCTTCCGCGCTGCCACGCAGGGCGGGTGTGTCGATGAAGCTGGGCGGGACGATGTTGACCGTGATGCCCTTGGGGCCCAGTTCCTGGGCCAGCGACCGGCTGAGCCCGATGACGCCGGCCTTGGAGGCGGCGTAGTGCGCCTGGCGGACGTTTCCGGTCTGCGCGCTGGAGGAGGAGATGTTCACGATCCGCCCCCAGCCGGCCGCGATCATGTCCGGTGCGACCGCCTGGCAGCAGTGGAAGGTGCCGGCCAGGTTGACGGCCATGACGCGTGCGAAGTCCTCGGCGGTGATGTCGAGGAAGCGCTTGAACGGGGAGATGCCGGCGTTGTTGACCAGGATCGTCGCGGGCCCGAGGAGCGAGCGGACTTCGGCGACGGCCTCGTCGATCTGGCTCCGGTCGGCGATGTCGACCTGCAGACCGACCGCCGTGCCGCCGGCCTCGGTGATCTGTGCCGCGGCTGCCTTGGCGGAGTCACCGTCGATGTCCCATACCGCGACTGCGGCGCCTTCGGCCGCGAGCCGCATCCCTGTCGCCAGGCCGATGCCGGAGCCGGATCCTGTAACGATCGCTGTGCGTGGTTCTGACCATGCTGGAAGACCGCTCATGCTGAACGACCGTATAAGGCCGCCGTGATCCTGACAAGGGTCGTGCGTACGAAGGGTTACGCCTGCGGGGCCCGGTCGGCCCTGTTGTCGTCGAAGCGCGACAGCAGTTGTTCCACGAGTGCCCGGGTCTCGGCGTGGCCTTCCGTGATGCCGAGTTCGTCCTCCATCACCAGGCCCCGCGACAGGCAGCTGAGGACGACCAGCAGGGCGGGCAGCGGCACGTCCTGCCCGGTTGGCTCCGACTGCCCCCAGCGTCGGCTCTCCAGGAGCGCCAGTTGCAGTCGACGGAACCGCATCGCGTACTCGGCGATCTCGCTCCGGATGCTCTTGCGATGGTTGGCCAGCGCCATGAACTCCGTGAGCAGCGCTGTTCCCGAGGGTTCGATGCTGAACTCCCACAGCGCGTGCAGCGGTTGCGGGGATTCCAGCACCCTGGCGTGCCTGCTCAGGTTCTTCTCCGCACCCTCACGGAAGACGGCGAGGAACAGATCGTCGAGGGTGGCGAAGTAGTAGTGGACCAACGCGGGTGTCACCCCGGCCTCGCGGCCCACCCGGCGCGAGCTCACCGCCGCGTAGCCCTCTTCCCGCATCAGGCGCGCGGTCACGTCGAGCAGCACCTTGCGCGTCTCGGAGTTGTCGGTCGCGCTGCGGCGTGTGCCACTCACCGTCATCATCTCCTTGACGCTCTTGGACCATTGTGTTGAACTCCTGTTCAGTGCTGAGCCTAGCGGACCGATGGCCGGCCATGCCAACCGGTCGACGACAGCGAGGAGCCCGCGATGGACGTCAAGGCAGAGACCGGCATCGGAGCACTGACGGGGCGCCTGGGCGCGAGCCTGTTCCAGCAGGCGTGGGTGGTGTCCGACCTGAAGGCCGGTGAAGAGGCCATGCGCACGGCGCTCGGCTGCGGCGAGTTCACCGAGTTCCGGATGGAACAGAAGTGGACCCTGCGCGGCGAGACCGTCCCGGGCGGGCTCGCGCTCGGTTACGGCCGCAGCGGCAACATGCAGATCGAGCTGATGCAGCCGTTGGCGGGCACCAGCATCCAGCACGAGTTCTTCGCGGAACACGGTGCCGGACCACACCACTTCGGATATCTCGTCGCCGACCTCGACGCTTCTCTGGCGGCGGCCCGGCGCGACGGCTTCGACGTGGCGATGTCCGGCCGGTTCGGCAGTGTCCGAGTCGCCTTCCTCGACACCTACGCCGAGCTCGGCCTCTATCTGGAACTCATCGAGGACCCCGACGATCTGTACTGGGCCACCCGGGCGTGGCGGGATGCCCGCGATCAGGTCCACGTCGCCTGAAGCCGACTACGCGGGGGCCTGTCCTGTGCAGTGGCATCAACTACTCGGCTTCGTAGCCGCGGTCACTCCCCTCACCTTGATTCCCGGCACGAGCTTCACGCTTGTCACCCAGCAGGTGATCGTGGGCACGCGGTCCGACGGGGTGCGCGCCGCCTTCGGCTCAGCGTGCGGGCTCCTGGTGCACGCGACGTTTGCCGCGGTCGGCCTGTCGGCCCTGGTGATGTCGTCGGCTCAGGCGTTGACAGTGGTGAAGCTCCTGGGTGGCATCTACCTCATCTGGTTGGGCGTCACAACGTGGCGCTCGACGTGTCGAGATGCCGAACCAACGGCACGGCGGCGGTGGCGCTCGCCGTGGGCTCGACTCGGGGGCTTTGGCCAGGGGTTGTGGTCCAATGTCCTCAATCCGAAGGCGGCGTCGGTCTATCTCACCCTCGTGCCGCAGTTCCTGACGTCCAGCCACCCCATCGCGCCGCAGATCGCGACGCTCGCGATCACGCATGTGGCCATGGTCCTGATCTGGCTGCTGTTCTGGACGTACGTGGTCGCCACCGCACGCACGGCGATCGACACACCGCGGTTCCGACGCGGGGTGAGTCGCCTGGCGGGAGCCGTGCTGGTAGCCCTGGGAATTCGAACAGCAACGGCGGGATGAGCCCGCGCTCCTCGGCCGTCCCGTAAACACCACTCTGTTCCACGGCACTTCTGTTCCACCTCTTGACCCGCTGGGCCGGTAGGTGCGACCTCTCGTTCATGCGCATTAGGTAATACGCATGAACGCGGCCGTCGCCGATAGACCCAGGCCCTGCCCCGGAGGAGAGAAGCACTGTGGAACCCAGGAAACGGCCCGGACGTGCGCCCGCTCCGGCCGGTCGGACATCGCGGCCCCGGCAGGCCGAGGTGGCTCGGCTGGCGGGGGTGTCGCAGGCGACCGTGTCCCTGGTGCTGTCCCCGAAGCCCGACGGCAAGGGGCGCATCATCTCCGAGGAGACCCGCCGACGGGTCCTGGAGGCGGCCCGCAGCCTCGGTTACGTGCCCGACCCGGCCGCCCGGCGGCTGGCCGCCGCCCGCAACAACCTCCTCGGCGTCTTCAGCTTCACCGCCACGTTCCCCACCGATGTACAGCACTCGTACTACCCCTTCCTGGTCGGCGTGGAGCGCGAGGCCGCGGCGCTCGGCTACGACCTGGTGCTGTTCACCGGGTCGAGCACCGGCGGCGCGGGGGCCGCGGGTCCCGAGGCCCTGAGCAGGGTCCGGCTCGCCGACGGCTGCCTCTTCCTCGGTCGGCACACACCCCGGGCGGAGCTCAAGCGGCTGGTCGAGGACGGCTTCCCGGTCGTACACCTGGACCGCCGCGAGGAGCTGGAGGGTGTGGCATGGGTGGGCGCGGACTGTGTCGAAGCCACGCGTGAAGTCGTGGGCCAGCTGGCCGAGTTGGGGCATCGGCGGATCATGCTCGTCCGCGAGGACGACGACGCGCCCGCCTCGGCGGACCGTCAGCGCGGCTTCCTGGAAGGACTGGAGGCAGCGGGTCTGCCCTCCGGGCCCACGGCCGTCTTCCGGTCCGCGGATCCGCAGCGGGACCTCACACCTGAACGGCTGCGCTCCTGGGCCGATGAAGGAGTGACGGCCTTCGTCGCGGAGGAGACCGACACCGGGGCGGCCTGGCGAAGCCTGCTCTCCGCCGTGCGCGAGGCGGGCCTCGACTGCCCCGCAGAGGTGTCTCTCGCCCTGCTCGGCAGCCCGCCCGCAGACCTGGCGGGTGAGCCCGAGCCCACCGGATTCGACATCCCCCGGCCTCAGTTGGGCGCCGCGGCCGTACGTCTGCTGGCCGCGCTCGTCGCGGGCGAGGAGGCGCGAGAACCGCTCGTCACCTGTGTCTTCCGCCCGGGCCCGACGACGGGGACCACCGCGTGCCCGGCCCTGAGCGCGATCTCCGCAGCCCCTCCATGCCCCCGATCAACCCGATCCAGCAGCAAGGAGAAGCGTGATACCCGAAGCGGACATCCTCGTCGTGGGCGGCGGCCTCGGTGACGTGGCAGCCGCACTCGCCGCCTGCCGGGCAGGACGCAGCCTCGTGCTCACCGAGGAGACGGACTGGATCGGCGGCCAGCTCACCAGCCAGGCCGTACCGCCCGACGAGCACCCCTGGGTCGAGCGGTTCGGTACGACCGCCTCGTACCGGCGGCTGCGCGAGGGTCTTCTACAACTCGCGTGCCACTACTCCGGAGAACGGTCGCGCCGCGGCGCCCTCCTTCGGCACCGACGGCGGCGTCCCGTACATGATCTACGAGGCGGGAGAGCGGCTCTCGGGCGCCATCGCGCTCGCCCGGGGCTGACCCGGCAGGCCGACCCCCGCTGGCCCGCGCTCCGCGTTCTCGACCGAGACGGTTCCGCTCAGAGGTCCGTACGGGTGAACGTCACATGCGTGACCCCCGTGGGCGAGGAGGTCGCCTCGACCTCGTAGCCCTTCTCGATGCCCTCCAGTCCGTCCAAGAGGCGTACGCCTCGGCCGAGCAGGATCGGGACCACCACGACGTGCAGGCGGTCGACGAGCCCGGCGGCAAGGAAGTCGCGGACCACGGTGGGCCCTCCGCCGATGCGCACGTCCTGGCCGCCGGCCGCTTCGCGGGCCGTCCCGAGTGCCTCGGCGGGCGAAGTCTCCAGGAAGTGGAACGTCGTGCCGCCCTCCATCTCGATCGACGGGCGAGGGTGATGAGTGAGGACGAAGGTCGGTGTGTGGAACGGCGGGTTCGGCCCCCACCACCCCTTCCACTCCGGGTCCTCGTGCCAGCCGGGCGGACCGAACTTCCCGGCGCCCATGATCTCGGCGCCGATCCCTGGCTCGAACTGCCGCGCGAAGGCGTCGTCGAGGCCGCCGGTCCCCCCGGGCCGGCCGGTCATCTCGTGCCAGAACCGGGTGGTGAACATCCACTCGTGCAGCCTTTCGCCGGCGTGGCCGAACGGCTCGTCGTGGCTCTGGACCTCACCGGTGCCGAAGCCGTCGAGCGAGATGGAGAAGTTGTGGACGCGGACGAGTGACATGGCTGGCGTTCCCTTCCGTCTGCCGATCGAGCTTCGTCGTCTCAGCTCATCATGAAGCGATGATGGCCAATCCGATGTCATGACGTCTAATGCCATTTCGCCCCAGGTCTCATAGATAAACTTGATCCATGCCGAACCTGACGCACCTCAGTGCTGGAGGCGGTCGACCCCCATGGATCGGTGACCGAAGCCGCCGAGGACCACCCGAGCCAGGCGCCTCCAAAGCACGTATATCGCGTTGTGGGTCCAGGTGCGCCGCCGTAAGGTCACCGGCATGTCTGTACGTCTTCGTATGCGTCAAGCACTGCCGGAAGCGATGCGCGCCCGCGACAAGGCCGCGGTGAGCGCCCTGCGCACCACACTTGCCGCGCTGGACAACGCCGAGGCGGTGCCCGTTGACGAAGCCGACCTCCGTGGTGTGGCCCTTGAGCATTCGCCGGTCGGTGTCGGCGCCACCGAAGCGGCGCGGCGTGAGCTGAGCGAGCGCAGTGTGGTGGATGTCGTGCGCGCCGAGGCGGCCGAACGGCTGGAGGCCGCGGCACAGTTGACTGCGCCCGCGCACGCTGACCGAGCCACACGGCTGCGCGCGGAGGCCGCCGTGCTGCTTCGCTTCGTCGACGGGCCCGGCGGCGAATAGGACACGGCGGGACGACTCGTCGACAGTCACCCGTACTGCCCCAACTGCCGTACGCCGACGGGGTGTTCCAGCCGGGGCGCCATTCACCGCTCTCAAGCGGCCGGCCGCCCAGGAGCTCCAACTGGCTGGCTCCGAGAGGTTCCCGGCCAACACCAGGCCCAGGCAGTCACCTGCCTCACCCTGCGCCAAGTCCGGTGGAACGAGGTTCCCGCACAAGGGCTCCGCCCGACGGTGGTCATGTCACGAGTCGCCGACATCGTGTGAGTTCGTCGCCAGGTGAACGGCTGCGTCGACCAGCACGTCCACCGCTGAGGACGAGTGCGGCCAGCCCTCGTACCGCACCAGCAGTTCGCGGTCTCCGGTCTCCACCGAGTCCACACCCTGCGGCAGATCCAGCCGACGTATCTCCCGGCGACTCAGCCGTGCGGGCGGCCGCTGCCCGCGCAGGCGGACCAGTACCGCCGTGACCGCCGTTCCCGCCTCGCCCACGTCCTCGACGCAGCAGGCGACGCCCACCTCAACGCCCTGCGGGCGGCCCACGGCGAGCAACTCACCGCGGAACCGGGGACTTGCCGGCGACTCCCACCCCTGCGCATCGCCGGTGAACGCCGCCACGGTGGTGCCGAAGGACCCCCCGTTGCGGCCGGCCCACGTGGTGAGAGCTCCGTGAGTCAGCGCCTTCCGACGTGCGGCGCTTCGCACATCGGCCAGCGTCATACCGGAGATCAGGCCACCGATCGCGACCGAGACAACCACAAGCAGCAGCAACGCCTGCCATGGAAATCCCCAGAAGAGCCCGACCACCACGAGCAGTGCCGACGAGAACACAGCAATGAAAACACCGGACTTCAGCACTTCCCGTTCTTCGTCAATGGACGGCATGTAATGCAGTACACCACCGGCCACGCCACACCGGCCCACCCTTGCACCCGGCCACGCATCAGGGGGCGGAGGCGATGGATTCGACGAGGTGCTGCAACCGATGACGTGGTCGAGCGCACGGTCACCGTCAGCACCGGCACCTACACCTGCGCCTGCGCCTGCGACGACGGCCAGGCGGCTGGACCTATCGTGGTCACGATGAACAGCACAGGAACAGGGTCCGACGGGAAGCCCGGCCACGATCGCCGACTTCCGGGTCAGGAGCCGTGTCACCAAGGTGCATGACGTGGCCATCACCGACGTCCACGGAGTGTCGGCCATCCGAACCGCGGGGACTCCGGGCGGCGTTGAGGATCAGGTGCGGTTGTACGTGGTGCGGCGCGGGGCATGGACGTTGGGTGGCTCCCGCGATCGTGGCGAGCACACCGTTCCGGGCGGGCGGTTCCTCCTCCGGCACGTCGGGCGGCCGTCGCACCGGCCGGACTCAGGTCGGCCATCGTTGTGTGGATCATGTTCGAGTGGGCCGCCAGAACCTGACGGACAGCCAACTCGCCGATCCCGACTCTTCTCCACCGATGCCAGCGCGTGAACTCAACGTCTCCGTACGCACCCTGCAACGGGCCTCGCCACGACGGGAGAGTCGGCGACCGCCTACATCCGCCACCGGCGTCTGGAGGAGGCCCGGCTCGCTCTCACCACACCCTCCGGCCGGCTCAGCGTCTCGGAACTCGCAGCCCACTGGCAGTTCGCGGACAGCAGACACTTCATCCGGGCCTTCAGGAAACGCTACGGCCGGACGCCCGCCGAGTACGCCCGCTCCACCGGGCCGACCGGGAGCTGAACCGACTCCGACAGCCAGCCGCCGACCGCCGGTGGCAGGCCGCCAGTAGCAGGCCGGTTCCGCCGTCAGGTCTCGCCGAAGGTTCGTCGGCGGGCGCCGGGTGTGGTGTCGGGGTGTGCCCGGAAACGGCGGCGCGGGTCGACCGCCGAGGCGAGTCCGGCCCGGGACCGGCATCGCCGCCCGAAGATCACGGCGCGTACGCTCACGTACATGGTTGAGCATCGAATGATTGATGTGAACGGCGTTCGGCTGCACATCGCGGAGCACGGCGAGGGTCCCCTGGTAGTGCTTCTGCACGGCTTCCCCGAGTCATGGCACTCCTGGCACCACCAGTTCGGCCCGCTGGCCGACGCGGGCTTCCGAGTGGTGGCCCCCGACCAGCGTGGCTACGGGCGCAGCGACCGTCCCGACGACGTCAACGCGTACACCATCCTCCACCTGGTCGGCGATGTCGTCGCACTGATCCACGCCCTGGGCGAGGAGAAGGCGTACGTCGTCGGGCACGACTGGGGCGCGCCGGTCGCCTGGCACACCGCGCTGCTGCGGCCGGACGTGGTGCTCGGAGTGGCCGGTCTGAGCGTGCCACCCCCGTTCCGGGGGACGCAGCTTCCGCTGGCGGCCATGGACGAGAGGTTCGACGGCCGCTTCTACTGGAACTACTTCAACCGCCCCGGCGTCGCCGACGCCGAGTTCGGCAAGGAAACCCGCACCACTCTCAGGAAGTTCTTCTACGCCCTTTCCGGCGACGCTCCCGGCGCCGGTGAGGGGAACCAGCCGCTGGTCGACCCCGAGCAGGGCTGGCTCGCGGGCATGCCGGACCCCGAGGTACTGCCCGAGTGGCTCACGGAGAACGATCTCGACGTACTCACCGAGAGCTTCTCCCAGGGCTTCACCGGGGCCCTCAACTGGTACCGCAACATCGACCGCAACTGGGAACTGACCGCTCCTTGGCACGGCGCCGTCGTCACCCCGCCCGCCCTGTACATCTACGGTGACCGCGACGCCGTCCCCGCCTTCCCCGGTACCCCCGAACTCATCGAGCGCCTCCCGGACATCATGCCCAACCTCTTGCGCAAACCCCTCGAACTGACCGGCTGCGGGCACTGGACTCAGCAGGAGCGCCCGGCCGAGGTGAACACGGCCCTCATCGAATTCCTCAGGGCCTGTTCGAGCTCCACACAGGCCACGTAGACGAGTGCTGGTGCGGCCTTCTGCCCGAGTCGCATCGGCCAGGGCTCGGAACGCCGCCAACGGCCGACACCGAGTCCCGCCCACTCCGGAGAGTCGCGAGAACACGGCTTCCACCCCATCCGGCCGAAAGATCACTCTCGTGACGCCGTCGACTCGGCCGAAAGTCCTTTGCGTGTGGCGTCGTCCGGATGATGGGGTGGCACGGTGACCGACCACGATGAGGCGGCGGGTGTCCGGCCGTTGACCCTGGCTTGGGTCAGCCGGCATCTGGAGGCCGGCGAACGGATCGTCGGAACCGAGGCGCTGCACGGCGGCGCCACGGCCGAAATGCGGCGGCTGACCATCAGCGCGCGCGACGGAGGCACCCGTCACCTGGTGCTGCGGAGCTTCGTCGACCCGTTCTTCTTGGAGCACGCCGAGGACGCGCTGAACCGGGAGGCCGGCGCCCTGACCATCCTCCCGGGGACCGGTGTGCGGGCTCCCGGACTGGTCGCGGTCGATCGGACCGCCGCGCAGTGCGAGTATCCGTCACTCCTGATGACACATCTGACGGGCCGAACGGTCCTCGACGACGAGGGACTGGAGACGCGCGTCCCGCTGTTGGCCCGGCAACTCATGGCGATCCACGCGTTGCGACCCGCCGAGCGGCCCCCGACATACGTGACGTTGACGACCGCCGACACCGTCGTGACTCCGAAGGGCGCCGACGCGGCGGCATGGGCCGCGGCGATCGACGTGATCCGCAGGCCCGCGCCGCCCTATGAGGGGCGGTTCCTGCACCGGGACTTCCACCCCGGCAACGTGCTGTTCGACGTGCCGCCCGCACGCCTGTCAGGCGCCCGGATCACCGGCGTCGTCGACTGGGCGGCGACCTCCTGGGGCCCGGCGGATCTCGATGTGGCGCACTCCTCCACCAATCTCGCGCTGCTGCACGGCCCGGCGTGGGGTCTGCGGTTCGCCGAGGCGTACGAGGAGGCCGGCGGAGTGCTGGCCGCGGCTCCGAGCGAGCGGCTGTACTGGCTGGTGCGGGACGGGCTGGCGTTCTCGGAAGAGGTGCGGTTGGTGGCGCGGCCATGGCGGGAGGCGGGCCGGACGGAGCTGACGACGCGAGTCGTGGAGGAGCGGCTGGATGCCTATGTCACCGCCCTGATGGACGCGCTGGGCTGAGCCAGGGCGGTCCGGAGCTCGGGCACGGCCGCGAGCGCCGGGGCCGTCTTCCACGTCCGGCGGCGAGCGCCGGAACCGCCTTGCCCGTCCGGCAGCGGAGCCGATCGCACACCCGTACCCGGTCGCCCCGAGTACGAGCCGGCTCCCGGCCGACCGCTCTGCGGCGCCCTGATTCGTCCAGGGCGCCATCACTCGCCGTGACTGCTCCCCGTGGTCTGCGGCAGCTCCGCTCTCTGGCCCTGCGCGGCATGCTCTGGGGTGGACAAGTGCGTCCTCTTGGGCAGTAGGAGCGGGGTCGCGAGCAGGAGTACGCCGGACATGGTGATGGCGGCGATCGGGCTGGTGAGTGTGGCGAGAAGGCCCCAGACAACCATCAGGGCGGCTTGCAGGAGTTTGCTGGTGGCGCTCCAGGTGCTGAGGACCTGGGCGGTGCGATCCACAGGGGTCCGCCGCAGGCGTTCTGTCGCGTAGATCGGGTTGAAGATGCCCATGCAGGTGATCAGCAGGCCCTCGACGATGATCACGGTGAGGAGTCCGGGTATGCCGGGTTGGACGAACGCGAGACCGAGCGGGAAGAGTGATCGCAGCCAGCCGGAGACGATCATGACCCGGTGTCGGCCGTAGCGGGTCACGAGGCGCGCGGAGAGACGGGCGCCGACGAAGCCGCCCAGGGCCGGGATGCCGAAGGCGAGACCGTATTGCCAGGCCGGGAAGTGGTACTGGCCCAGCAGGAGGACGGACAGGAGCGGGGCGGTGGCCATGATGAGACCGCCGACCAGGATCGAGTTGAGGAACAGGCGTCTCAGTGCGCGGTCGCTGAGGATGAACCGCCAGCCGCCGAGAAGGTCGCCCACGCGCAGCCTGGTGGCCCGGTCGCGGGGTGCCGCGATGTCGCCTCCGCGGATGCGGAGAACGCCGAGCGCGGACAGCAGGTAACTGAGGGCGTCGGCCATGACCGTGATGACCGGGCCGAGCAACCCGATGAGTGCGCCACCGAGGGGCGGGCCCGCCGCGGTCGCCGCCCAGCTCGTGCCCTCGAACCTCCCGTTCGCCACCAGGAGGTGATCACCACGGACGAGATACTTCAGATACGCGCCGGACGCGGCGGAGAAGGCGATGCTCGCTGTCCCGGAGATGACCGAGACAACCAGCAGTTGCCCGTAGGAAAGCAGGCCGAGGACGTACGCGATCGGGATACTCGCCACCGCGACGAACCGGACCAGGTCCATCGCGATCATCACCGGACGCTTGGCCCGGTGCTCGACCCACGGCCCGAGCGAGAACGCGACGATCGCCGCGACGGCGAGCCCGGCCGCCTCCAGCAGCGACACGGCGAATGCCGAGGAGTGCAGCACTTGGACCGCGATCAGCGGGAACGCGCCGAAGGCAAGCCACGTACCGTACGTACTGACGGCGTAGGCCGACCACAGCCAACCGAAACCGCGCCCCAACTCCACGCGCATGCGACTCCCTCGCGACAACCGATGTTCGGGTCGCCGAATCACACCGGACGCACCCTCGCGGGATCAAACAACCGGCTCCGGGCGAGCCACAACCATCAGTTGGGCACGTCTATGCTCGATCGATGGATACCGAGGCGGTGCGATCGTTCGTCCGTGCGGCCGAACTCGGCCAGCTGCAACACGCGGCCGACGAGCTCGGCGTAACGCAACAGGCGGTGTCGAAGCGGATCGCGACCCTTGAGCGCGAACTCGACGTCCGGTTGTTCACCCGCACCGCCCGGGGGGTCGAGCTGACACTCGACGGCCAGGCCTTCCTCCCGCACGCCCGGAGCATCATCACGGGTGTCGATCGCGCCGTCACCGCGATCAGACCGGGCTCGCGGGCCCTACGGATCGACGTACTCGGCCTGCGATCCGCGCAGGCCGTCGTCCTGCACGACTACTGGCGGTCACATCCCGAGACCGACCTCGATGTGGTGACCCTCAAGGTCAACGACCCGCGTCTGGCGGTCACCGCCGTCCAAGCAGGCGATATCGACGCCTCGTTCCGCTCGGTCACCGATCCGGCCACACTGCCGCGCGACGTGCAGATGATCCACGCCTTCGACTCCCCGCTGGAACTCCTCGTCGGCCCGAGGCACCCGCTCGCCTCCGCACGGACACTGACACCGTCCCAGCTGCGCCGGCACCGGATCTGGGTGCCGGGTATCGCGCCGCGAAGCGAATGGGCGGAGTTCTACGATCAGCTCGCCACCGACTTCGACCTCCGCGTCGACGCCGCGGGCCCGAACTTCGGCAACGAGGTACTCCTCGACATCCTCGCGGACTCCGCGGACGTGGCGACCCTCGTGGGCTCGCGCGACCGGTACATCTGGCCGACGAACCACGACCTGCGCCGCATCCCGATCGTGAATCCGACGCTCGCGTACCCGCTCTCGCTCATCCTCCCCCGCGAGAATCCGCACCCAGGGCTCCGGGCGATCATCAACCACTTCGCAGGCCTGACACCGCTTCCCGAGGCGGTCTGGCTCCCCTCCTGGGCAAAGACAACACGCCGCAGTGATGGAGTCAGGCGCCCGTAGAACCGGAGGGGGGCCTGCGCAGCAGCCACTGTCCGAACGTCCGGCGTCCAGGCCGCACCACCACGCGGCCGAAGGACTTCTGGCCCACCAGTTCCACTCGCAGAGTGACCGGCAGGGCCGGATTCGTGGAAGTCTGACGGTACTTGACCCTGCTGTGTACCAGCTGCAGACCATCGGTATCGACGACGATGCCCGGCCTCGTGATCAGCGTGAGAGTCTTCCCCGTCATCACCACGTCGATCCGCAAGGTGTCGTGTGTGATCACCGCGTCGGTGAAGTCGAGCGTCACCTCGCAGAACGTCACCGCGAGTTCCATCCTCCGCGGTACCACCCAGCGTCCCACGCGCTCGATCGCGCCGCTGTGGACCTGTTCGATCCGGACCACGTCCTTGACCTCTGCCACGGACGTGCCGGACGTGGCCGATACGGGCGGCAAGTCTGCGGTGAGCGTGGTCAGTTCGCTCAGAGTCCGTGCCGACAGGGCGGCTTCCAGACGCTCGTCCAACTCGTCCGCGGTCAGCAGGCCGTCGCCCGCCGCGATACGCAGCACATCAACCACCCGGTCCCGGTCCGCGTGAGAGGCTCGCAGCTCGGGCGACGAGCCGGAGTGCTTCCCGGTGGGCGAAATCTCTCCCGACATGCTTCCGTCCTGGTCGAGTCGAACGTCTCCGCGCGACGCGGGCAGCGGCGCGAGTAGAACACTAACGCTATATCGCGACACGGATCCCGGTTGGGCTCCATCACTGAGAGGCGATGGCCAGCGTCGATTCACGGCATACGGCATCCATCCTGCCGAGGCCCTGTCGCGACAACAACCGCACCCCAGGGGCCAGTTCACACCATTCCCTGGGCTGCTGAACAACGCACGTATGCCGACCCCCGGCGCACGCCGACCGGCATCCACTGGGTGACCGGGCGCCGTGAGGACGCCCCGGATCCACTCGTAGCCCACGGCATCGAAGTCCTTGCCCACGGCACCGAGACAGTGTGCGCCGTCCGGAACGCAGTCATCCGGCGTGCGAAAGACCCGACCCGCCACTACGGGGGGAAGTGACGGGCCGGGCCTAGGGTCCACGGTGCCACATTCGCCCCCGGCGCGCGCGGTCTCCGGGGGAAGTGCCTGGACCCAAGGGGGCCGTCTCTTCCTCACGGCTTGATTCAGGGCGGCGCTCATCCGAGCGCGGTTACCGTAGGACGCCATGAAGGTCCTGATCATCGGTGGCAGCGGATTTCTCGGGACGGAACTGGTGCGCCTGGCGACGGCCGCGGGCTGGGAGACGGCCGCGACGTACTGTTCCCGCCCCTGCGTCGGTGCCGGAGCCTCATGGTTCCGGCTCGACCTCCGCTCCCCCGGACACGTCGACGAGCTACTGGCCGCGGTGGCCCCCAGCGCCGTCATCAACGCAACGAGCGGAGGAAGCGACTGGGCGGTCACCGCCGACGGCTCGATCCGCGTGGCGATGGCCGCGATGCAACGCGGTTGCCGCCTGGTCCACGTCTCCAGCGACGCGGTGTTCTCCGGTTCCCGGATGCGCTACGACGAGACCTGCCTGCCCGACCCGGTCACCGCGTACGGCGCGGCCAAGGCCACCGCCGAGACCGCCGTGCGGCTCCTGGCGCCGACCGCCGCGGTCGCCCGTACGTCGTTGATCATCGGACACGGCGGATCCGTACACGAGCGCCTGGTCCACGCCCTGGCCGCGGGCACACGCGAGGGCGTCCTGTTCACCGACGACATCCGCTGCCCGGTCCATGTCGAAGACCTGGCTTCCGCGCTGCTGGAGCTCGCCGTGTCGGACCGGGCCGGGATGTTCCACCTCGCCGGAGCGGACGCCGTCAGCCGCCATGAACTGGGCGTACTCATCGCCCGGCGCGACGGGCTGGACGCGGCCCGACTTCCTGCCGGGCGCCGGGCCGACACCCTCATGCCCGGCGCCCTGGACGTCCGTCTCGACAGCCGCGCCACCCAGGAACGCGTACGCACACGGCTGCGTGGAGCCGGAGAGTTCCTCCACACGCACCACACGTGAACAGCCGACTGAACACACGGAAACGCACGACGCACTACAGGACCGGCGGGCCCTGTTCGATGCGGTGCAGCACCGGGGCGAGACGGTCCAGTGTTTCGCTGGTCTGGATCTGGCGTTCGTCCCACCAGGTGGCTCCCGCCTCGGCCAACGGGCCGATCAGATCGCGGGCCCCGGCCGCGTCGTCACCTGGTGTGGCACCGCCGAGGACGATCTCGAACGGGGTGCCGGACCGGTCTTCGCGCTGCTTACGGACGTATGCGACCAGGTCGCGGACCTGCTCGACAGGCGGTACGTGGCCGTGCCTGGCCTCGGTGAACAGCGGGACCACGCCGTCCCAGCGGGCGGCCCGGCGCATGGGTGGGCGGTTCGGCCAGAAGCCGGCGACCCAGACCGGTGGCCGCGGGCGTTGCACCGTGGCGGGCAGCAAGGTCACGTCCCGTACCTGGTAGTGCCGTCCGTCGTGGTTCACCGGCTTGCCGGACCAGAAGCGCTGGAGCAGGTCCAGGCCCTCGTCCAGCCGCTCGGCCAGTACCTTCGGGTCGGTGATGTCGCCGAAACTCGCGTACTCGTCCTCGACGGGCCCGCCCAGCCCCGCGGCGAAGGTGACCCGGCCGCCGCTCAAGGCGTCCAAGGTGGCCACCTGACGGGCCAGTTGCTGCGGACGCCGCCGGGCGACGGGGGTGACCAGCGTGCCCAGTCTGATCCGGGACGTCGCCAGCGCCGCGGCGGTCAGCAGCATCCAGGGGTCCCCGAAGGGCCTGCCCCCGTGTTTGCGGTGCAGCACGTGATCCCAGACGAACAGCCCGTCCCACCCTGCCTGTTCGGCCGCCACGGCCACCTTCGCCACGGTCCTGGGATCGGCGAAGTCACCGAAGTTCGGAATGTTCACCGAGAAGCGCATCCACGCATCGTGCTTCACGGCACAGGGACCGGCAACCGAAATTCCTGGCGGGCCCCGGTGCGCCTTGTCCCCCGAGAGAGCTACGCGCAGGTGTCCACCGCGCGGTGACGATTCCGGGGCGCCTGATCCCTAGCTTTCTACTCAGCCCGCGACACCCCGGTCGCGGCTCTGACGCAGGAGTTCTCATGAGGCTGGTCCGCCAACTCGTGGCCGTCGCGGCGGTCGCTTTCATCGGCGGCCAAGCGCTTGCCGCGCTGGAAGACCGTCCGTGGCTCCAACTGGCCGTCGGCGTCCCGACAGCCGTGCTCGCGGTGCTCGTCTACGGGTGGGTCGTACGGCGGACCGAGCACCGCCCGTCCACGGAGGTGGCCCTGGAAGGCTCCCCGGTCGCGACAGGCCGCGGAGCACTGATCGGCGCCGCGCTGTTCGGCGCCGTCATGGTGAACCTCTTCGTCTCCGGGCACTACGAGGTCGACGGCGTGGGCTCGGTGTCGGGCGCGGCGGGGCTGTTCGGCTTCATGGCCGCCGCCGCGGTGACGGAGGAACTGCTGTTCCGCGGCGTCCTGTTCCGCATCACCGAGGAACGCGTCGGCACCTGGATCGCCCTGGTGCTGACCGGTGCGCTGTTCGGCCTGTCGCATCTGCTCAACCCGCACGCCAGCGTGTGGGGTGCCACCGCGATCGCCATCGAGGCCGGCGGCATGCTCACCGCCGCGTACGTCGCCACCCGCAGGCTGTGGGTGCCGATCGGTCTGCACTTCGGCTGGAACTTCGCCGCGTCCGGCGTCTTCAGCACCGAGGTCTCGGGCAACGACACACCCCAGGGACTGCTGGACTCCGCGATGTCGGGCCCGAAGCTGCTCACCGGGGGCGACTTCGGCCCGGAGGGAAGCGTGTACTCGGTGCTGTTCTGCGTACTGGCGACGATCGTGTTCATGTGGTTGGCCCATCGGCGCGGCCATGTGGTGCCCCGCCGTCGGCACGCCGAGCGGATCGACACCGCCGCTACCCTCCCCCGATGATCAGTCCTCCGAGGGCCCCGGAGTGGTGGCACCGGTCCGACGTGACTGTCCGGGATCTCCCGATCGGGTTGCTGTGCCTCGCCGGGTCGTTCATGCCGGGGTTCTACGGCACGCAGATCGGCGACCTGCCGCACCGCCCCTTCGACGCACTGGCCATCGTGGCGATCGCCCTCGAATGCTTCCCGCTCGCCGTGCGCCGGCGGTGGCCGGTCGTCTGTCTCGCCCTGGTGTCGGTCGGCTTCGCCATCGACCAGCTCCGCGGCTACCACTCGTTCGCGGGCACCGCGCTGCCCATCGCGCTGCTGAGCGTGGGTGCCCATCTGGAACGGCACCGGCGTACCGCCGCGGTCGTCTTCTCCGTGGCGTACGTGCCGCTGGCGGTCGCGCTCATCCGGCTCGATTCGGGCGAGCCGCCGAGCGGATTCGTGACGTTCTATCTTGTGATGGTCCTCGCGTGGGGTTTCGGGGCGTGGCTGCGCTCCACGCGCGTCGCGGATGCCGAACGCCGGAGCCGTATCGCCGAGGACACCCGCACCGCCGAACGCACCCGCATCGCAAGCGAGTTGCACGACGTCGTGACCCATCACGTGACGGCGATGGTCGTGCAGGCCGAGGCGGCCCGCTATCTCACCGCCTCGCCCGATCGCCTCGACCAGGCCCTGACCACCGTCTCCGACACCGGCCGGCGGGCCATCACCGACCTGCGGCATCTGCTCGACCTGCTCAACCCCGACCACGGCACCGACGCCAGAACACCGTCCGTCGGCAGACTGCTCACACTCGTGGAGCAGACGCGCCGGGCCGGTCAGCCGGTGGAGTTCACCGAGGAGGGCACACCGGCGGAGTCGACCGGCAGCGCCGAACTCGTGGCCTACCGGGTCGTGCAGGAGGCCCTGACCAACGCCCTCAAATACGCTCACGGCAACCGCACTTCGGTTCAGGTGCGCCATGCCGAAAGGGAGATCACCGTGGAGGTCAGTACGGACGGTTCCGGCTCGCGGGCGGGCTCCCCCGGCGGGAGCGGGCGGGGCCTCTCCGGTCTCCGCGAACGGGTCGACGTCCTGGGCGGCGACTTCAGCGCGGGCCGGCAGCAGACCGGTGGCTTCGTCGTACGGGCGCGGATACCCGCGGGGAGCCCGTCGTGACCGCTCCGATCCGGGTCCTGGTCTGCGACGACCAAGTGCTCATCCGTACCGGGCTGGTGACGAACATCGGCGCCCAGCCCGACATGGAGGTGGCCGGCGAGTGCGGAGACGGACAGGCCGCGGTCGACCTCGCCGCCCAAGTGCACCCGGACGTCGTGGTGATGGACGTGCGCATGCCGGTGCTGGACGGCATCGAGGCCACCCGCCTGCTGGCCGGGGCCGGGGTGCCGCATCCCGTCAAGGTGCTCGTGGTGACCACGTTCAACCTGGACGAGTACGTCTACGAGGTGCTGCGCGCGGGGGCCAGCGGGTTCCTGCTCAAGGACGCCCCGCCGGCCCAACTGCTGCACGGGATCCGGACCGTGGGCACGGGCGCGGCACTGCTGGACCCCGAGGTGACGCGGCGGCTCGTCGGCAGGTACGCCGCCCGCATCCGGCCCGCCGAGAGCGCCCAGCACGACATCCCGCTGACCCCTCGCGAACTGGAGGTCCTTCGCCTGATCGCCAACGGCCTCTCCAACAGCGAGATCGCCGCGACCCTCGTGATCAGCCCGGAGACGGTCAAGACCTTCGTCTCCCGCATCCTCGCCAAACTCAACCTCCGCGACCGCGTCCAAGCTGTCGTCTACGCCTACCGCCGGGGCCTGGTGACCTGACAAACGGCACCCACGTCGGCGCGGGTCGACGGGGACCTCAAGCCGACCGCTTGAGCGGCATTGCGTGGAGAGGACGAACGGTCATCGGGCCTGTTCGGTCATCGGGCCGGCGACGGGACGCGCACCGCTCCCGCGTCCGACCAGTCCGGCAAGGGAGAAGGCACCGGGGCCGGAGAACACGATGAGCAGGAATCCCCAGCAGAAGAGCACCGGTGCAAGTCCCCCGTTCTGCAAGGGGAAGAGGCCGTCCTGCTGGTGCTCAGTGAAGTACGCGAACGCCATGACGCCCGAGCTGATGAAAGCCGCGCTGCGGGTGGCGAACCCGAGGAGAACCAGAACACCGCACACCAACTCGATCACCCCGGCATACCAGAAAGGCCAGTCGCCCGTCGGGCTGGCCTTCCGGTCCAGCACCCCGAAGACCGTGGCAGCGCCCTCGCTGGCGAACAACAGGCCAAGGACCATACGGAACAGGCCGAGCACGAACGGCTGGCGCGTCGTCAGCCAGTCTCCGAGGCGCGGAGTGGTGGTCATCGGTACTCCTCGAGTGTCACTACGGAATCAGGGGGCCATGATGGGCCATGAACCACAGCACACAGACAGGAGCCCCTAGTTGACCGTACGTGTCCGGAACGCTCCGGGTTCAAACGGGTTTCGGTGTCCCTGCGCATCGTGATCGCCGTCGCTCGCATCGAGGTCCCCACCGGCCCCATCCCGCACTGGCACTCACCAAGTGGCAGACGGCATCATGACCATCCAGAGCCCATAGGGAGTAGACATGAGATCGCGCCTGCAGTGGAACCACGGCCGCGGAGAGCATGTCACCGTCGGCCGCAAGCAGACGTTCACAGCCGAGGTCTTGGTCAAGTTCTTTGTCCTGGCCGGCCTCCTGTACATGCCGGTTCTCATCTTCAACTGGGGTGAGTGGGTTCCGTTCGCCGGAGCCAGCGTCTACCTGCTGTGGGAACTCGGCCGCTTCAACACCGCGCTCGGCGAACTCGCCGACCTCTGGAACGCGCGACACGATCAGCACGATCAGCGGCAGGAGTCGGCTCGCAGCGACTCCCTCCAGTGACACGGCCCGTCGTGGAATAGGTGAGGAATACGCGGTCGCCGTCGCGCGGGAGGCAGGCGCCGGGCAGCATCGATCGCGTCGCCCTCACGGGTGCCACGGTCAGCCCGGTTGGCGTAGGCCTGCGACGAGGAGCTCGACCAGTCGGCGTGCGTCGTAGCGGGAATCGCTGTCGGCGCCGATGCAGAGGTTTCCGACGCCGCGCATGAGCTGGTAGGCGGTGAGGTCGGTGCGGATCTCGCCGGAGGCGGCTGCAGCGTCGAGGAGCTGGGTGCACACCGGCACGAGGCGGTCGAGGAAGTAGGCGTGCAGCGTTTCGAAACCGGCGTTGTCGGTCTGCAGCGCCGCCGCGAGTCCGTGCTTGGTGACCAGGAAGTCGACGAAGAGGTCGACCCACTGTCCGAGTGCGGCGTGAGGTGTCGGGCTGCTCGCCAGCAGGGCCGGGCCGGCCTCGGCGCAGGCGTCGACCTGGTGGCGGTAGACGGCGATGACGAGATCCGCCCGTGTCGGGAAGTGACGGTAGATCGTGCCCAGCCCGACGCCGGCCTTGGCCGCGATGTCACGTACCGGCGCTTCCACGCCCGACGTGACGAAGACCGCGGCGGCCGCATCGAGCAAGGTCTCCTTGTTGCGCCGGGCGTCCTTCCGCTTGGACTGGGCCGCGCGCCCCGCGCCCTCGCCGCTGTCGTCCACCGCGCCACCCTCCGCCGTCGAGCTCGCCAAACGGAACAACGTTCCGCGTCGTTCCGGAACGAGGTTCCGTTTGCCCATGATGCCAGAGCAGGGGCCCGACAACCAAGCGATGCCCCGACAACCGAGCCATGCGGTAACACCACGCTTCACCCGCAACGAAGGATCACGGTGGTCGGCAAGGCCATAGTCGGCCGACGCGACGACATCGTGCTGGCCACGAAGGCGACCCTGCCGATGGGCGACGAGCGCAACCATCAGGGCAGCTCGCGCCGCCGGCTGGTCACCGAGTTCGACGCCAGCCTGCGCCGTCTCGGTGTCGATCACGTCGATCTCTACCAGATCCACCGGTGGGACCCGAAGACCAGCGACGAGGAGACGCTGTCGGCCCTGACCGACCTGCAACGCGCGGGAAAGATCCGCTACTTCGGCTCCTCGACCTTCCCGGCGTACCGCATCGTGCAGGCACAGTGGGCCGCGCGCGAGCACCACCTGGGCCGCTATGTCACCGAACAGCCCAGCTACTCGATCCTGCAGCACGGGATCGAGACCCATGTCCTGCCCGTGACCGAGGAGTACGGGCTCGGAGTGCTGGCGTGGAGCGCGCTGGCCTCGGGCTGGCTGTCGGGGGCGATCCGCGAGGGCCGGGACATCACCACAAGCCGCTCGACGTTCATGCCGCAGCGCTTCGACACCGCGATCCCCGCCAACCGGGCCAGGCTCGACGCCGTCGAGCAGCTGGCCGAAGTCGCCGACGAGGCCGGCCTGACCATGATCCAGCTCGCGCTCGGATTCGTGACCGCGCACCCCGCCGTGACGAGCGCGCTCATCGGTTTCCGCACGCTGGACCACCTCCACTCACAGCTCGCCCCCCGGTGTCGACCTGGCCGCGTACGAGAAGAACGACACTCCACCCGCCCTGCTCGACCCGGCACCACGACGCCGCTGACCACCCGGCCGCCGCCCGCCACGGCGCGGCCACGTCCATTTCAAAGCCGGTACTCGTTCCGGCTCCTCGATACGCCCGCCCGGTGGCCCTTGTTCTCGTCGGCCCGGTCCGGAGTCTCGTCCGTTTCGTCGGCCGACGTCCGGAGTCTCATCCGCGCTCGCGGAGGTACGCCTCCAGCTCGGCGGCCCCGGTCAGCATCGCTCGCCCGCGGGCCGACACCCTGCCTCGCCAGTCGGACAATGCGGCCTCCAACGGCTCCAGCCCGCCGGCCGACCGCACCTGGGCGATCAGCGGGGCGATCTGCTCCAACAGGTAGCCGCCACGCCTGAGTTGGTGGGCCAGCCGGGCGTCCCGTACGTCGGACTCGTCGTAGACGCGGTACCCGGTCAGCGGGTCGCGGCGCGGGCGCACCAGCCCGGCGTGCTCCCATTTGCGCAGCGTCGCGGGCCGGATCCCAAGCTGTTCCGCCAGCGGCCCGATGAACCTCTCGACAGGCCCAGAACTCGCGTCGGGCCCAGAAGCCGCATCGAGCCCGGCCGCCGTCGTGGACTCCAGGTCGCGGAGGGCGCTCTCCACGGCCTGGAGGGTCCGCCGATCGTCGAGGAGTTGGGCGTGGCTCTCGTCGATGAGGAGGAACGCCTCATCGACCGCGCCCTGGTTCACGGCCCGCATGATCGACGTCGCCGTCCGGTGGCCGTGCCCGGGCACCAGGGCCAGAAAGGCACGCAAGGCCCCCGCGTGCAGCGACGTATAGATGCGGTAGCCGTGGGGTGTGCGACCGGCGGCCGGAAGGATGCCGGCCTCCTCGTAGTTCCTGACCGCCTGTGCGGACAGACCGTGCCCACGCGCCAGATCAACCGGCCTGAGCCGTTCACCGCTTTGAAGGTTTCGCCCCATACTCCTGCCGATGCCACGGGAAAGTTTCAACCGAAGGTTCAACGATACCGTTGACGGCATGGCTACTGACATCAAGGACGCCGTCCATGCCTTCGACGCTGCCGCTGTCATGAGGCTGCTTCCGGCCCGGCCACGGCTGCTCGCGCTGGGCGAGCCCACCCACCGCGAGGACACACTGCTCGACCTGCGCAACGAGCTTTTCCGGCAGCTTGCCGAGCAGGAGGGCTACAGGACGATCGCGATCGAGAGTGACTGCATGATGGGCCTGGTCGTGGACGACTACGTCACCTCGGGCACGGGCACGCTCGACGAGGTCATGGAGCACGGATTCAGCCACGAGTGGGGCACGTCCGCGGCCAACCGCGAGCTAGTGCGCTGGATGCGCGCCTACAACGTGGACCGGCCCGCGTCCGAGCGGCTCCGCTTCGCCGGTATCGACGGCCCACTTGAGATCACCAGCGCGGCGAGCCCCCGGCAGGCTCTCACCGCGCTCCACGGCTACCTGTCGACCTGGGTGGACGCGGACCTGCTGCCCTGCACCGCGGAGACACTCGACCGCCTGCTCGGCGCCGACGACCGGTGGACCGATCCCGCCGCGATGCTGGACCCGTCCCAGTCCGTGGGGCAGTCGGCCGAGGCCGGTCAACTGCGGCTGCTCACCGACGATCTGGTGGCCCTGCTGGACACACAGACGCCGCACCTGATCACGGCGACCTCACGGGACGACCTGGACCGGGCACGCCTGTACGCGCGCACCGCGACCGGCCTCCTGCGATACCACCACTGGATGGCCGACACCTCCCCGGCCCGCATGACGCGGCTGTGCGCGACGCGAGATCTGATGATGGCTCACAACCTCCTCGCCGCCACCGCTCGGGGGCCCGCATTCGTCCACGCCCACAACTCCCATCTCCAGCGGGAGCAGAGCACCATGCAGCTGTGGCAGGGGCCGGTGGAGTGGTGGAGCGCCGGTGCGCTGGTGAGCTCCCGACTCGGCGAGGAGTACGCCTTCGTGGCCACGGCCCTCGGCACGATCCACCACCAAGGAGTGGACACCCCGCCGCCGAACACCGTCGAGGGCCTCCTGTACGAACTCCCGGAGGACCGCTACGTCATCGCCGCCCCGCAGCTGGCCACGGCCCTCGGCGACACACTCCCCGCCCCCCGCGTCTCCCCCTGGTTCGGCTACGCGCCGTTCGACCCGGCCCACCTGGCGGACAGCGACGGCATCGTGTTCGTCAAGGACGTCCCGCTGCGGCGTCACAGGTAGACACGCAGACCACGAGAGCCGCACGCCTTCCGTGCTCGCTACCCCAGAGAGCGGCAGTACGACAGGTGTCCCGAACAGGCTCGCAGTCGTGGTCTGGAGCTGCATGGAGACGGCGTGTCCTTGTCCCACGGGGATGTGGGGGTACGTCAGGTGAGGGCGCCGAGGGTGAAGCCGCCGTCGGCGACGATTTCGGAGCCGGTTGCGAAGCGGGCCTGGTCCGAGGCGGCGAAGAGGATGAAGTCGGCGACTTCGTCGGGGGTGGCGTTGCGGGGGACGGCGAAGTCGTCGACGGGGACGATGACGGTGCCGTCGGGGCCTTAGGCGAGGGGGGTTTCGATGATGCCGGGATGGACTGAGTTGACGCGGATGTTGTCGCGGGCCAGTCCCTTGGCGGCTGCGCGCATGAGGCCGCACAGTGCCCACTTGCTGCTGCTGTAGGCGACGAGTTCGCCACGTACGGCCTGGCCGGCGCTCGGATCGACCGCATCGCCGAGACCGCCGCGGCCAACAAGCGGTCGATCTATGTGCACTTCGGAACCAAGGAGGAACTGTTCGACATCGTCGTCGCCGACAGCATGGTCAAACTGGCACAGTCGATCTCGTTCGAGGACGAGTACCGCAAGCGAATCTCCGCCATCGAGTCCGCTCAGCAACCGACAAGGTCCGCGCCGACATCCCCGCGGCGGAACTCATGACCATGGTCATCTCACTCGTGATCAGCTGGGACACCACCACCTGGTCACTCAAGGCGCTGCAACCGGAGAACCGTCAGAGGACCGGCCCCGACCACAGGACCAGGATCACAACCGCCGTAGCCGCACTCACCGAACCCCCTCACACCCCTCTGCCGCGCCACTCCCGCTAGGGCCTGCGCGATGTCGTGATCGGTCGGCTTCCTGCGAGGGATCGCCGAGTCAGACCATCGAGGCACGGGGTTCCGGGCCGGCGAGGTACCTCTCGGGCTTCTTGTCGAAGCGAGTGGCGATGCCACGCCAGTCCTTCAGCCGGTTGATCAGGCGCGGTCGTGGAGGGTGACGTGGTAGCCGTCGGGGTCGGCGAAGGTGAATGTCCGGCCGAAGGGGCCGTCGATCGGTGCGGAGACGATGGTGTGACCGTCGGCGACGAGAGCATCGTGGATGGCCTGGACGTCGGTGGCGTGGAGCCAGATCGCGGCACCGATGCCAGGCTGGGCGACGGATGCGAGGTCGGTGCCGGGAACGACGTCGCGGAGTGCGAACGCGATCGGCTTCGTCTCGAAGACGACGGCGTGCGGAGGTCCTGCCTGCGAGCGGACGAGGCCGAGGTACTGCTCGTAGAACGCCTGCGAAGCGGCGAGGTCGCGCGCCTGGAGCGAGATGAAGTCGGGACCGGTGGCGGACATGACGGTGCTCCTTCTTTTCGTGTCAGCTTTCTGACACAGGTCAACGTATGTCAGAATCCTGACATGAATCAAGACGGTGTCGGCGTCGACCTGGAGACCTCTCTGGGATACCTGCTGAAAGAGGCGTCGAGCGCCCTGCGCGCAGCCATGGAGGAGGTACTGCGGCCGCTCGGGATGAGCGTGACGCACTACTCCTGCCTCGAACTGCTGGCTCAACGACCGGGCTTGTCGAACTCCGAGCTCGCGCGGGGCGCGTTCGTGACACGGCAGACGATGAACGTGCTGCTCCAGGCCCTGGAACGAGACGGCTACGTGACCAGGCCCGCGGAGGCACCCGTCGGGAAAGTTCTTCCCACGCGGCTCACGCCTCGCGGCCGACGGAGCCTGGAGAAGGCGACCGTAGCGGTCCGGTCCGTCGAGATCAGAATGCTGGCGGGCATGACCGAGACCGAGCAGTCAGGCGCGTTCCGGATCCTGCAGAGCATGATCCATTCCCTGCGCGACGGCAGCGACGGTGCATAGCCCGTTCCCCGGCGCACGCCTCGCCGCACCCGGACGGGAGTGCAGCCGAGCGTGAAGATCCGTGCCGGCGACCTCGAAACCCGACAGCCTCCGACTACACCCTCTTCTGCCATAAGCCCGCTTGCCCTGCTTGTTATGTGACGCGCCGTCCAGCTGCTGTGACGGACGGCGCGTGCGCGTCAATCTCTTCGGGCGGCGGAACGTCCGCCACGTGATCATTCCCGTCCGGCCCACCACGTTGGGAACCATCCACGCGGCAAGCCGTCACGACGCAGGCGTTGCCTGATCCGGCACCAGCTCGCCTCATCAGGTCATCAGGCCCTGGGAATCGACCATCTAGGCTGACGCGGTGACTGATGAGCAAGTGCGGGTGGAGCCGTCGGGAGTGTGGGCCACGGCGGTGGGGGTGGCCAGGGTGCGGGCGCTGGAGACCGAGCGGGAGAACGCGCTGTTCCGCGACGCACTGGCACAGGCCTTCGCGACCGCCGGCGGCCTGTGGCCCTCCTCGCCGCCGCTGCCCGATGACGAGGCCGCGCGACGCCGCCGGCTGGCCGTGTCGTTCTCCATCGTCATCAGGACGAAATTCCTCGACGACCTGTTGCAGCAGGCCTCCGCGTCCGGGGTCCGGCAGGTCGTGCTGCTCGGCGCCGGCATGGACAGCCGGGCCTTCCGGATGGACTGGCCCGAGGGCACCCGGCTGTTCGAGGTCGACACGGCAGCGCCACTGGACTTCAAGGCTTCGGTGCTGCGCCAGGAACGGGCCGTCGCGCGCTGCGAGCGGATCACCGTCGCAGTGGATCTGCGTGAGAACTGGCCGGGCGCGCTGGCCGCCGCAGGGCACGACCCGGGCGTGCCGACCGTGTGGATCGCCGAAGGACTGCTGATCTATCTGCCCGAGGATGCGGTGGAGCTGCTGCTGGCCCGGATCAGCACGCAGTCGGCGGCAGGCAGTCGGCTGGGGCTGACATTGGGCTCGCGCGGCGTGATCGAGCGCTTCGGCGCGGACGCCGCGCCGGGATCGGCGGCGTCCATGTGGATCTCGGAGATGCCCGACGACCCGGTGGGCTGGCTGGCCGGGCACGGCTGGGAGGCCGACAGCCACACCCTGCGCGAGCGCGCTGCCGCCTACGGCCGCCCGATCAGCACCCCGCCGCAACGCGAGGAGCGGCCCGGCGGACTGATCTCGGCCGTCCGTCGGTAGAACCGGCTTCCAGCTCGTACGAAATCGCGTCCTGCTCACTCCGTGACGGTGTTTCGGGCGCAACCGGATGCCACCCACACGGATCGGCAAACCGTTCGGCCAAGAACGCGAGAAGCTCGAGCCATGGACATCGCAAAGGACGAAGTGCCACTGTCCGGAGGGCGGATCACACAGGGCGTCGTCCGTGTCGGCGACACCGTCCGGCGACCCGTCACAGCCAGGTCGGCCTTCGTTGCCGAATTGCTGAATTGCTGAACTATCTTCAACAACGCGGGTTCAACGGCGCACCGCGATATCTCGGGCTCGACGACACCGGCCGTGACACGTTCACCTACGTGCCAAGTCGAGTGCCGGCCAGATTCCAGCTGTGGAGCGACGATCAGGTGGTAGCTGCCGGAACACTCCTGCGCTCGTTTCACGAGGCCACCCGCGGCAGCCGCCTTGCCGCGACTCATCCGGTCGTCTGCCACCACGATCCCGGCCCGAACAACACTGTCCTCCACCAGGGCCGGCCGATGGCCTTCACCGACTTCGATACCGCCGCTCCCGGCGACCCTCTCGAAGACCTCGGATACCTGTTATGCAAGCGGAACATGTGTCCCAGTGTTCTGTGTCCCAATGTTCTGCGTCGCAGCGATTGACCGGCGAGCCAGCTGCCTGCGCCAGAAGCTTCGGTGGGCCCAGCCCATCTGCAGGTCGGGTCCACCGTGCTGCCGTTCACGATGCTGCGGTTCTGGTGCCAGGCCATTGATGGCTACCTCGCCGGCCTTCACCTGCGCGCCTCGATGATCTGGATCAAAGATCTCACCCGGACAACCCATTGATCACGACCCGATATGCGCCCTAGCTGTCGGTGCACGAGGGCCAGTGGTCTACCGCCCACTCCGACCAGCCCGGCCAGCCCGGCCAGCCCGTCGGCGGGCTCGGAATCTCGCCGCCATCGAGTTCGGCGGCGTCAGGCACCTGGAACTGCTCCCGCCATTGGTCTACGTCGGCCTCGCTCATCGGAAACGTCTGATGCGGTGTCGTCGCCTGACGGTGCGCGATGCGGGCGAGCTGGACGTCCTTGTCCACGGACACGTAGACCACCTGGCATTCTGCCCCGGCCGACCGCGCCAGCCAGCGCAGTGCCGACCGTTCATCGCGGCCCCAGAGCCCATAGTCGAGCACGACGCTGGCCCCCAGCCGCAGCGCCTGCAGAGCGACCGAGATGAGCCGCCCTTCGAGCACCCAACGCTTGCCGTCGGCCATCGAATCGCCAAACAGCGGGATCATCCAGTGATCTGGGGTCAGCCGCAACGCCCGGTGCGTTGCGGCGATCTCTTTGGCCCGGGTGGTTTTCCCGCTTCCGGGGAGCCCGACCATCAGGAACAGGGTGGCGACACGCGGGTCCTGCGTGACGAAGGGCCCGGCTGCATTCGGGCATGGGAATGGGTTTTCGCACTGTGAACGGAAACGCTGCGGCTGAGACATGACTCCCCTGATCAGGCAGGATGGCCCGGCAGCACAGAAATAAGCGAGTGGCTGCCGACAGGACACTGATCCGGCGGTACGTCTTGGCGCTGGCCCCGGCAAGGGGCAGCAATGAGGCCGCGGTTACAGCAACCTCGGATACCGCCGCTAAGCGGCGGTCCGGGTAGTCATGGGGCAGCACATGCCTTCACCATAGTCGACAGCGTCGGCGGAGTCGGCAGCCGACCCTGCCAGGGACGGATATCCGTTCTGGGCGAGGCTGTCAGCACCGGACCCAGCGTTCGTACTGTTCAGCGGGCATAACGGACTCCGTCACGGGTCGGCTGGCGGTGCTGCCCGCTGTACACAAAAACGATCTTGGACACCTTCGTTCTCGTCTCCGCAGGCACCTTTTGGACCACACCACCAGGAGGAACCGGTGTCATACCCGAAACTGCTCACCCCCGATGAGAGGCTCGCCGACGCGAAGAAGCTGTTGGGCCTCCCGCGTATCGTCGTGATCTGCGGCTCCACCCGCTTCATGACCGAGATGACCGAGGCCGATCTGCGGGAGACCAAAGCCGGAAAGATTGTCGTCAAACCGGGCTGTGACATGAAGTCGCCGCACGAGCTTTGGTCCGATCCTGTCGAGGCCGAGGCGCTGAAGGTTCGACTCGACGATCTGCACCGGGCGAAGATCCGGCTCGCTGATGAGGTGCTCGTAGTCGGCGACTACATCGGAGACAGCACCCGAGCCGAAATCGGCTACGCCCGGTCGCTGGGCAAGCCCGTGCGGTTCACGCACCCCGAAGTCGACCCTGACGCCTGACCGCCCGCTGCCACCTCGACAACCAGGGCCGGCAGTCCGTCGCCTGACCGTCTCGCGGTGGCTTCGGCCGCCGCCCACCCCACACCCTCCGCAGGCATCCCTTGGAATTGATCATCTAGTGCTGTGGCCGCGTTGGTTCGCCGGGTCGGCGGTCGTGGCGGTTGGATGTGCGGTGACGTCCGATCCGATCGCTGGAGGAGCGGTGGCCGA
>NZ_JBIRTJ010000013.1:0-324691 GCF_044334695.1 Streptomyces sp. NPDC020747
GTCATTCCGGTCTTCTCCCGCAAGCCGATGTTCGGCTACATGGGATTGATCGGCGCGACCATCGCCATCGCCGGCCTGTCGGTGACGGTGTGGGCGCACCACATGTACGTCACCGGCGGGGTGCTGCTGCCGTTCTTCTCCTTCATGACGTTCCTCATCGCCGTACCGACCGGTGTGAAGTTCTTCAACTGGATCGGCACCATGTGGAAGGGGTCCTTGTCGTTCGAGACCCCGATGCTGTGGGCGACGGGCTTTTTGATCACCTTCACCTTCGGTGGTCTGACCGGTGTCATCCTGGCCTCGCCGCCGATGGACTTCCACGTCTCGGACAGCTACTTCGTGGTGGCGCACTTCCACTACGTGGTGTTCGGCACCGTCGTCTTCGCGATGTTCTCCGGCTTCCACTTCTGGTGGCCGAAGTTCACCGGCAAGATGCTCGACGAACGCCTCGGCAAGATCACCTTCTGGACGCTGTTCATCGGCTTCCACGGCACCTTCCTCGTCCAGCACTGGCTGGGTGCCGAGGGCATGCCCCGTCGTTACGCGGACTATCTCGCGGCCGACGGCTTCACCGCCCTGAACACGATCTCGACGATCAGCTCGTTCGTGCTCGGTCTGTCGATCCTGCCGTTCTTCTACAACGTGTGGAAGACCGCCAAGTACGGCAAGAAGGTCGAGGTCGACGACCCGTGGGGTTACGGCCGTTCGCTGGAGTGGGCCACGTCCTGCCCGCCGCCGCGGCACAACTTCCTCACGCTGCCCCGGATCCGCTCCGAATCCCCGGCCTTCGACCTGCACCACCCCGAGATCGCCGCTCTCGACCAGCTCGAGAACGCCGGTCACGGTGAGAAGGCCCTCGCTGGTGGCAAGGAGGCCGGCAAGTGAAGGTCCAAGGCAAGATGTTCCTCTGGCTGGCGTTCTTCGTGCTGGCCATGGCGATCGTCTACGGCGTGTGGTCCAAGGAGCCCGCCGGTACCACGGCGCTCTTCCTGGGCTTCGGCCTGTGCGTCATGATCGGCTACTACCTGGCCTTCACGGCCCGGCGTGTCGACGTGGGCGCCCAGGACAACAAGGAGGCCGACGTCGCCGACGACGCCGGTGAGGTCGGTTTCTTCAGCCCGCACAGCTGGCAGCCGCTCTCCCTCGGCATCGGTGGCGCGCTCGCCTTCATGGGCGTGATCTTCGGCTGGTGGCTGCTCTACTTCTCGGCCCCGATCATCATGATCGGCCTGTGGGGCTGGGTCTTCGAGTACTACCGCGGAGAAAGCCAGAACCAGTAACACGCGCAGAGCACAGGAAGCCCGGACACTCCGTCAGGAGGTCCGGGCTTCCCTCTTTTGCCACACTTCTCGTCCCTCGCACGGCCCACTCGCCGCGCCGGGTCCGGCCCCGCTTCCTAGCGTGAGGTCATGAGCCACACACCGCGAAACCGCACAGCCGTCAGCACGGCACTCATAGTCGCCCTCGGCGCCGGGGTCACGGCCTGTGGCTCCGACGGCCACCCGCTGTCGTCCAAACCGTACGACGCCGCGGGGGACATCTCCTTCAGCACCCCCGTGGACGACGGCAAGAAGGTCGACCCGGACAAGCCCCTGGAGATCACCGCCGAGGACTCCGACGGCCGCATCACCGACGTGACCGCCACGGACGCCACAGGACGGTATGTGGCGGGCGAACTCTCAGTCGACGGGGCCCGCTGGCACAGCACCTCCCCGCTGGCCGCCGGCGTCCACTACAGGGTCCGCGTGAGCACCGAGGACGAGGACGGCGCTCCCGGCCGCAAGGTCGTCGACTTCGACACCGGAACCCCCACCACGAAGAAGCGGCTGGACGTGAAGTTCGGGCCCGACAAGGGCACGTACGGCGTCGGTCAGCCCGTCACCGCCGAGCTCAGCCTCCCGGTCGAGGACAAGGCCGCCCGCGCCGTCGTGGAGCGCTCACTGAAGGTCGACTCCCGGCCCGCCGTGGACGGCGCCTGGCACTGGGTTGACGACACGAAGCTGCACTACCGCCCCAAGGAGTACTGGCCCGCCCAGGCCACCATCAGCGCCCACAGCAACCTGTCCGGGATCAAGGTCGCCGAGCGCCTCTGGGGTGGCATAGCCAAGCCCCTGACCCTGACCACGGGCGACCGTGTGGAGGCCGTCACGGACGCCTCGGCGCACTCCATGACGGTCTACAGGAACGGCGAGGCGATCAAGGCGATCCCCGTCACCACCGGCAAACCGGGCTACGACACCCGCAACGGCGTCAAGGTCGTACTGGGCAAGGAAGGCACCGTTCGCATGACCAGCGCCAGCATCGGTTCCTCCGACTTCTACGACCTGATCGTCCACAACTCGGTCAGGCTCACCAACAGCGGCGAGTACGTTCACGCCGCCCCCTGGTCCACGGGCTCACAGGGCTACGCCAACGTCAGCCACGGCTGCACCGGTATGAGCAGCGCCAACGCCCAGTGGTTCTACGAGAACATCCGCGCCGGCGACATCGTCCAGGTCGTCAACTCGTCCGGCGACATGATGGCCCCGTTCGGCAACGGCTTCGGTGACTGGAACCTCACCTGGCAGAAATGGCGCACCGGCAGCGCCCTGGTGGCCGACACCCCGGAGGGCCCGGGGCCGGAAGCCCGCCTGAGGCTGCGCCCCGAGTCCGTGTAGGCGTCCGCGCCCTCAGGCGCTCAAGGCACGCTTACTGCGAAGCAGCCCCGCCAGGGCGGAGGCGAACTCCACCGGCTCCACCGGCAGGGTCACCGCGGCGTCGGCCCGGCTCCACGTGGCCAGCCACGCGTCCTGCGGCCGCCCGATCAGCAACAGCACCGGCGGACAGTTGAAGATCTCGTCCTTGATCTGCCGGCAGATCCCCATCCCGCCCGCGGGAACGGCCTCGCCGTCGAGCACACACACATCGATGCCACCGCGGTCCAGCTCCTTGATGACGGCGGCAGGCGTCGCGCACTCGATGAACTCGACCTGAGGCACGTCCGTGGCCGGCCTCCGGCCGGTGGCGAGCCGCACCTGCTCACGGGTGTTGGAGTCGTCGCTGTAGACCAGCACCGTTGCGGTCGGCTGCATTCTTCCTCCGGGACGTCAGCGTCGTAGAGACAGATACGGACAGGGTCCGTTGCGCGGATGCTACCCCCTTGAACACATGGTCAACAGCGGTTCGGACAGGGCTTCGATGGGCCATATGGGCTGGACACGACCCACAGACACTCCGAACGGCACCCCCGGGAGTGAGGGCGAGATAAGCGACCGACATAATGTCGGTCGTGGCGACAGCAACGACAGTAGAAACCGGGCACGCGCACCCGTCGGTCAATCGGCCGAACCTCACCAGCGTCGGAACCATCATCTGGCTGAGTTCCGAGCTGATGTTCTTCGCGGCCCTCTTCGCGATGTACTTCACCCTGCGATCGGTGACCGGGCCGGATCACTGGAAGGAGATGGCGGAACATCTCAACTTCCCGTTCTCGGCTACGAACACCACGATCCTGGTGCTCTCCTCCCTCACCTGCCAGCTCGGCGTGTTCGCCGCCGAGCGCGGGGACGTGAAGAAGCTCCGGATGTGGTTCATCGTCACCTTCATCATGGGTGCGATCTTCATCGGCGGTCAGGTCCTCGAGTACACCGAACTGGTCAAGGACGCGGGCCTCTCGCTCTCCTCCGACCCGTACGGCTCGGTGTTCTACCTGACCACCGGCTTCCACGGCCTGCACGTGACGGGTGGTCTCATCGCCTTCCTGCTGGTCCTCGGGCGCACCTACGCCGCCCGCAGGTTCACGCACGAGCAGGCGACCGCCGCCATCGTCGTGTCCTACTACTGGCACTTCGTCGATGTCGTCTGGATCGGCCTCTTCGCCACGATCTACATGATCAAGTAGCCGGGCCCGTTCCCGAGCACATTCCAGAAGCATCGACGCAGAAGATCCTGACACCGGGGTAATCCGTGAAAAAGCTCTCCGCACGACGACGCCATCCGCTGGCGGCGCTCGTCGTCCTACTCCTCGCGCTGGCATGCACCGGGGGGCTGTACACCGCGTTCGCGCCCGCGGACGAGGCGCAGGCCGGTACAACCGCCCAGTCCCTAGCCATCGACGAGGGCAAGAAGCTCTACGCCGTCGGCTGCGCCAGCTGCCACGGCACCGGCGGTCAGGGCACCACTGACGGTCCGAGTCTCGTCGGCGTGGGCGCCGCGGCCGTCGACTTCCAGGTCGGCACCGGCCGTATGCCGGCCCAGCAGCCCGGCGCGCAGATTCCGAAGAAGAAGGTCATCTACTCGCAGGCCGAGATCGACCAGCTCGCGGCGTTCGTCGCCTCGCTGGGTGCCGGTCCGACGGTGCCGACCGAGGCGCAGTACAACCCCGAGGGCGCGGACATCGCCAAGGGCGGTGAGCTCTTCCGTACCAACTGCGCCCAGTGCCACAACTTCACCGGCAAGGGCGGCGCGCTGACGAACGGCAAGTACGCCCCGACGCTGGAGGATGTCGACCCGAAGCACCTCTACGAGGCCATGCAGACCGGCCCGCAGAACATGCCTTCCTTCCCCGACACCACGCTGACGGAGAAGAACAAGCAGGACATCATCGCGTACCTGCACGCGGTCAACAGCGACGACTCGGAGAGCCCCGGTGGTCTGGAGCTGGGCGGCCTCGGGCCGGTCAGTGAAGGCCTCTTCGGCTGGATCTTCGGTCTCGGCGGACTGATCGCCGTCGCCGTGTGGGTCGCCGCCCGGACCGCAAAGGCCAAGAAGTCATGAGTAGCCAAGACATCCCAGAAGAGAACCTGCCCGCCGAGCGGGCCGCCGACGAGCACGCGCACGGCGCCGTGAGTGTCGCGGACGAGAAGCACCCGTTCGCGGATCCCGGTCTGCCGCCGCACGAGCACCGTATCCAGGACATCGACGAGCGGGCCGCCAAGCGCTCCGAGCGCACGGTCGCCTTCCTGTTCACGCTGTCGATGCTGGCCACGGTCGGCTTCATCGCGGCGTTCGTGACGATCCCCGCGGACAAGATCGTCTACATCTTCCCGCTCGGTCACATCAGCGGACTGAACTTCGCCCTGGGCATGACGCTCGGTCTGGCGCTGTTCTGCATCGGCGCGGGCGCGGTCCACTGGGCCCGCACCCTGATGTCCGACGAGGAGATGACCGACGAGCGCCACGCCATCGCGGCGGAGCCCGAGGTCAAGGCCAAGGTGCTGGCCGACTTCAAGCAGGGCGCCAAGGAGTCCGCGCTCGGCCGCCGCAAGCTGATCCGCAACACGATGTTCGGCGCGCTGACCCTGTTCCCGCTGTCCGGCATCGTCCTGCTGCGCGACCTCGGTCCGCTGCCGGAGGACAAGCTGCGGCACACCTTGTGGCGCAAGGGCCTGCAGCTCGTGAACATGAACACGAACGAGCCGCTGCGTCCCTCCGACGTCGCCGTGGGCTCGCTCACCTTCGCCAAGCCCGAGGGCCTGGAGGAGCACGACCACGAGTTCCAGACCGAGATCGCCAAGGCGGCCCTGATGATCGTCCGGCTGCAGCCGGAGAACATCAAGGACAAGCGTGAGCTCGAGTGGTCCCACGAGGGCATCGTGGCGTACTCGAAGATCTGCACCCATGTCGGTTGCCCGATCTCCCTGTACGAGCAGCAGACGCACCACGTTCTCTGCCCGTGCCACCAGTCCACCTTCGACCTCGCCGACGGTGCCCGAGTCATCTTCGGCCCGGCCGGTCACGCCCTGCCGCAGCTGCGCATCGGCGTGAACGACGAGGGCTACCTTCAGGCGCTCGGCGACTTCGACGAGCCTGTCGGTCCTGCATTCTGGGAGCGCGGATGAGCACTACGACCACTTCCGACTCTCGCTCGCGAGAGAAGGCGCCGGCCGGCGAGAAGATCGCCGACTGGGCCGACGGCCGGCTGGGGATCTACTCCCTGGCCAAGGCCAACATGCGCAAGATCTTCCCGGACCACTGGTCCTTCATGCTGGGCGAGATCTGCCTCTACAGCTTCATCATCATCATCCTCACGGGTGTGTATCTGACGCTGTTCTTCCACCCCTCGATGAACGAGATCGAGTACCACGGAAGCTACGTCCCGCTGCAGGGGCAGCTGATGTCGGAGGCCTTCGCCTCCACGCTGGACATCAGCTTCGACGTCCGCGGCGGTCTGCTCATCCGGCAGATCCACCACTGGGCGGCCATCGTCTTCCTGGCCGGCATGTTCGTGCACATGATGCGCGTGTTCTTCACCGGCGCGTTCCGCAAGCCGCGTGAGATCAACTGGATGTTCGGCTTCCTGCTGTTCGTCCTCGGCATGTTCACCGGGTTCACCGGCTACTCGCTCCCGGACGACCTGCTCTCCGGCACCGGCGTCCGCTTCACCCAGGGCGCGATCCTGGCCACGCCGATCGTCGGAACGTACATCTCGATGTTCCTGTTCGGCGGGGAGTTCCCGGGCGGCGACTTCGTCTCGCGGTTCTACTCGATCCACATCCTGCTGCTGCCCGGCATCATGCTGGGGCTCGTGGTCGGCCACCTGATCCTGGTCTTCTACCACAAGCACACGCAGTTCGCGGGTCCCGGAAAGACCAACAAGAACGTCGTCGGCATGCCGCTGCTGCCGGTCTACATGGCCAAGGCCGGAGGCTTCTTCTTCCTGGTCTTCGGCTTCATCGCGATGGTGTCCGCGGTCGCGTCGATCAACCCGATCTGGGTGCTGGGACCGTACCGGCCGGACCAGGTGTCCACGGGCGCCCAGCCGGACTGGTACATGGGCTTCGCCGAGGGTCTGATCCGCGCGATGCCCGGCTGGGAGATCAACTTCTGGGGTCACACGCTCGTCCTGGGTGTGTTCATCCCACTGGTGCTCTTCGGCCTGTTCCTCGGCATCCTCGCGCTGTATCCGTTCATCGAGTCCTGGATCACCGGGGACAAGAGCGAGCACCACATCCTGGACCGGCCGCGCAACGCGCCGACCCGTACGGCCTTCGGTGTCGCCTGGGTGACCGCGTACATGATCATGCTGATCGGCGGTGGCAACGACATCGTCGCGACCCACTTCCATCTGTCGATCAACTCGGTGACCTGGTTCGTGCGGATCGGGTTCTTCGTCGGACCGGTCCTCGCGTTCGTCGCCACCAAACGGATCTGTCTCGGCCTCCAGCGCCGCGACAAGGACAAGGTGCTGCACGGCCGCGAGTCGGGCATCATCAAGCGTCTGCCGCACGGTGAGTTCGTCGAGATCCACGAGCCTCTCAGCCAGGAGGCTCTGCACACCCTCACGGCGCACGAGCAGTACGAGCCGGCCGCGATCGGCCCTGCGGTCGACGAGAACGGTGTCGAGCGCAAGGCGAAGGGCCCGCAGAAGCTGCGCGCCAAGCTCAGCAACGCGTACTTCGGGGACGACAACCAGATCCCGAAGCCCACCGCCGAGGAGTACAAGGAGATCACGAGCGGCCACGGCCACCACTGATCTTCGAACTGTTCGCCACGGCAGGAGCCCCGTCCATTGCCCGGACGGGGCTCTTTGCCGTCCCCGGGGCTGGATAGGGTGGACCCGTTCCCGTACGAGCTATGAGCTACGGGCGAGATTCCACATCCCACAGGCGTCCCCAACGCGGGACGGACGACCCAGGAGCGGCATATGAGCGCTGTGACCCCCGCCGGAGGCGACACCGCGGCGGTCCGTTCCTGGCCCGCCCTGCTGAACGGCCTGCTGGACGGGCGCGACCTGAGCGCCGCCGACACCGCCTGGGCGATGGACCTGATCATGCGGGGCGACGCGACCGACGCGCAGATCGCCGGGTTCGTGGTGGCGCTGCGGGCCAAGGGCGAGACCGTCGAGGAGATCGTCGGGTTCGTCCGGGCGATGTACGAGCACGCGAACGTGATCGAGGTGCCAGGGGACACCGTCGACATCGTCGGTACGGGCGGCGACGGGGCGAAGACCGTCAACATCTCCACCATGTCGGCGATCGTCATCGCCGGGACCGGCGCCAAGGTCGTCAAGCACGGCAACCGCGCGGCCTCCTCGGCCTCCGGGGCATCCGATGTGCTGGAGAAGCTCGGGGTCAATCTGGAGCTGCCGACGCACCGGGTGGCGCAGGTCGCCGAGACGGCCGGGATCACCTTCTGCTTCGCGGCGAAGTTCCACCCCGCGATGCGTCACGCGGGTGCCGCGCGTGGGCAGTTGGGGATCCGGACGGTCTTCAACGCGCTCGGTCCGCTGACCAACCCGGCGAAGGTGAAGGCGCAGGCCGTCGGGTGCGCCGACCCCCGGATGGCGCCGATCATGGCCGGCGTGTTCGCCGAGCGCGGCAACTCCTCGCTCGTCTTCCGCGGGGACGACGGGCTGGACGAGCTGACGACCACGGCCACGTCCCGGGTGTGGGTGGTGCGGGACGGGAAGGTGCGCGAGGAGTCGTTCGATCCGCGTGACGTGGGGATCGAGCTGGTGCCCGTGGAGGCGTTGCGGGGGGCCGACGCCTCGTACAACGCGGATGTGGCCCGGCGGCTGCTGAACGGCGAGACCGGGCCTGTGCGGGACGCCGTGCTGCTGAACTCCGCGGCTGCGCTGGTGGCCCTGTCGCCTGGGGACGGGCCGCTCGCGGACCAGCTCCGGGCGGGGATGGTGAAGGCGGCGGCCGCGATCGACTCCGGGGCGGCGAAGGCCACGCTGGAGCGGTGGGTGGCGGCGACCAACGCGTAGCGCCGGCTGCGGGCCGGTGGGGGTTTTCTTCGCCCCCGCCGCCCCTACCCATTCCCGTCCCTGACTCAGGGGCTCCGCCCCCGAACCCCCAAAAGACTGCGCAGTTCCCCGCGCCCCTAAAAAGGGGGCGCGGGGAACTGCGCAGTCTTTGGCTCCGGCGTTTGAGGGACGGGAATGGGTAGGGGCGGCGGGGGCGAAAAAGGCCCGTCGCTTCCCGGCCGTCCCGGTATCCGGACGCCAGGGTTGCGTCGGGAAGAGCGTGTGGCAAGATGCAGGCAGGTCATGAGCGACAGCCATCAGGCCCCGGCCGGCTGTCCGGCAACCCTCCGTCCGTGGCGGGGTGCCCCGGGTGAAGACCAGGCCGTAGGCAGTGAGGTCTACGGCAAGCGCGGACCCCTCGCAGCACCAGGGGTCCTGGTCGTTCGAGGGAGCCTTCTGTGAGCAAGCGAATGCGATAGGGCGTAGAGCCCCGCCTCCGCACACCCTTTTCACCTTCATCCACGCTTGAGCCGTACCCAGTCGTACCCGCTCGCGTGGTGTTCCCGCCTGCCTCACAGGAGTTCGCCATGTCTGTTTCCACCGCTGCCGCTGTCTCCGCCGCTGTCGCTGCCGCCGACCAGCCCGCGTGCCGTGACACCACCGCGTCCCTGCCCGTGCTGGGGCGGGACGTCACCGTCCCGCTCGTCACCGGCGGCGAGGTCACCTACGCCGCGCTCGACTACGCCGCCAGCGCCCCGGCCCTCCAGCGGGTGTGGGACGACGTGGCCGCGTACGCGCCGTACTACGGGAGCGTGCACCGCGGGGCCGGGTATCTCTCGCAGCTGTCCACCGACCTGTTCGAGAACGCCCGCAGGACCGTCGAGGAGTTCCTCGACTGCCGTGACGGTGACCAGGTCGTCTTCACCCGGTCCACCACCGACTCGCTCAACCTCCTCGCCGCCGCGCTCCCCGCCGACTGCCAGGTCTTCGTCTTCGAGACCGAGCACCACGCGTCCCTGCTTCCGTGGCGGTCCCCCAGCCTTCGGCCGGGGGTGCCCCCATCTCGCTTCGCTCGCCGCGTCACCTACCTCAACGCCCCGCGCACCCCGGGCGAGGCCGTCGCCACGCTGGAGCGGGCCCTCGCCGAGCGGGACCCCCACGGGCCGGCGCTCGTGTGCGTGACGGGCGCGTCGAACGTCACCGGCGAGCTGTGGCCCGTACGGGAACTGGCCGCCGCCGCGCACGAGCACGGCGCCCGGATCGTGCTCGACGCCGCCCAGCTCGCGCCCCACCACCCCGTGTCCGTACGGGAGTTGGACGTCGACTGGGTCGCGTTCTCCGGCCACAAGCTGTACGCGCCCTTCGGGTCGGGTGTCCTTGCCGGACGCGCCGACTGGCTGACCGCGGCCGAGCCGTACCTCGCGGGCGGAGGTGCCTCGCGGAAGGTCTCGCGGCGGGTGGACGGCGGCGTCGACGTCGAGTGGCACGAGAGCGCCGCACGGCACGAGGCCGGGTCGCCCAACGTCATCGGCGCCTACTCCATCGCCTCCGCCTGCAAGGCCCTCACCGAGGCCGGCTTCGATGCGTTGGTCGCCCGCGAGCAGCAACTGATCGACACCGTCCGGGCCGGGCTCGCCGAGGTGCCCGAAGTCCGGGTCCTCTCCCTCTTCGGTGACGACGCGCCGCGCGTCGGTGTCATCTCCTTCGTCGTCGAGGGCTGGAACAGCTCGCACTTCGCCGCCGCGCTCTCCGCCGAGTACGGCATCGGGGTGCGGGACGGTCTGTTCTGCGCCCACCCCCTCGTCCGTACGCTGCTCGGCAGCGACCCGCAGACCCAGGGCGAGTGCGGTGCCCCCGAGGCGGCGCCCGGCGAGAAGTCCCTCAACGCGATCCGCGTGAGCTTCGGGGCCGGCACGCCCGACGAGCACGTCGAGCGGTTCGTCCGGGCCGTCAAGGAACTCGTGCGGGACGGTGCGCAGTGGAACTACCGCACAGTGGAAGGGCGTTGCGTCCCGGCGGTGTGAGGCTGCCCTCACACGCCCGCCCCTCGTGGCAGCCCCGCCCCCAGCAGGATCATCCGCAGCGCGCGCTCGGTCGCGTCGGTGAGGAGTTCCGAGGCTCGGAGCAGGGCCTCGGCCAGGGCCATCGGGGCGGGCAGGATGCCGGTGTAGGCGTCCACGCCCGGGACCGTGTGGGCGCCCTCGCCGAGGGTGCCCGCCAGGGCGAGGACCGGGCGTCCGGTCAGCTTGGCGCGGCGGGCCACCTCGGCCGGGACCTTGCCGCGGGGCGTCTGGTGGTCCAGGGAGCCCTCGGCCGTGATGACCAGGTCGGCGCGGGCGAGGCGGGCGTCCAGGTCGAGATGGTCGAGGAGCACCTCGAAGCGGGGGAGGAGACGGGCGCCGAGAGCGGCGAGGCCCGCGCCCAGGCCGCCGGAGGCACCCGTACCGGGGCCGCCGTACAGGTCGCAGGTGACCGGGAGGTCCCGGGTCAGGACGTACGCCCAGTTCTCCAGGCCCGCAGACAGCTCCTCGACCTGCGCGGGGGTCGCGCCCTTCTGCGGGCCGAAGACGCGGGCGACGCCGCGCTCACCGCACAGCACGTTGTACGGGTTGCAGGCGACCAGTAGTTCCGTGTGGGCCAGGCGGGGGTCGAGGCCCTTCGGGTCGATGTGGTGCAGGCGGGTCAACTCCCGGCCGCCTTGGGGGAGTTCGAAGCCGTCCTCGTCGAGGAGGCGGGCGCCGAGCGCCTGCAGGGCTCCGGCGCCCCCGTCCGACGTACCCGAGTCGCCGCAGCCGACGAGGATGCGGCGTACGCCCGTGTCCAGGGCGGCATGGATCAGCTCGCCGACACCGTACGTGGTGGTCGCGCCCGGGTCGCGCAGGCCGTGCGGGACGAGGGAGAGGCCGGCCACCGCGGCCATCTCCACGACGGCCGTGTCGGCGGAGCCGAGGCTGGATCCGGTGCCGAGCAGCGCGAAGTGGGTGCCCACGGGCTCGCCGAGCGGGCCGGTGGCGGGCAGCGCGACCAGCCGGCCCCCGGTGGCCGAGGCGAGGGCGCGGGCCGTCCCCTCGCCGCCGTCCACCAGGGGGATCAGGTCGACCTCGGCGTCCGGCACGACACGGCGTACGCCCGCCGCGATGGCGTCGGCGGCGGCCTGGGCGGACAGGGACTCCTTGAAGCCACTGGGGGCGACGGCGAAACGGGTCAGCATGAGAGGGGCTCCTTGAGGGCTTGACGGCTGCACGGCTTGACGGCTTCAGGGCTTCAGGACGGGGACGCCGAGCAGCGGCCACACGGTGAGGGCGAAGAGCAGGACCAGCGCCGCCGTCAGCGGGGCCAGGACCGCGGACAGGCGCAGCAGATCGCGCGGGGTGTACGTCGGGGTGCCGGGTATCTCGGCGAAGAGCGTGACCGGCTTGGCGGAGGCCGGGAGCGTGTGGCAGAAGCCCGCCGCGGCGGTCGACGCCAGCGCGGCGGCGACCGGGTTGACCCCCGCGCCCACCGCCGCCGCGACCACCAGCGGCACCAGGACGGACGAGCGGGCGGAGCGGGACTGCAGGACCAGGTGGGCGGCCGTGCTCACCGCGACGACGAGCGCGAGGAACAGCCACGGGTCCACGTCCGCCGGCAGCCCGGACACCAGCCAGCCCGCCGCCCCCGAGTCCGCGAGCGCGACACCCATCGCCATCGTCGCGGCCATGAAGAGGAGCAGCGACCAGGGGACGGTCTTCAGAGCGTCCTTCAGGCCCACGGTTCCGAGAGCGGGCGAGGCCGCGACGACCGCGCCGATCAGGGCGACGACCGCGGGGGAGACCTGGTGGAGGGGCTCGCTGCACCACAGCGCGACCACCGTGGCGAGCAGCAGCGCGCAGCGCGACTCGGCGGGCGACCAGGGTCCGGTGACGGGCTGCTCGCTGTGCCGCTGGATGTCATCCGCCGTGATCTGTACGGGAGTTCGGCGGTCCGCGCGCCGGGTCGTCGTCAACAGCACGGTCTCGGCGGCCAGATGGGAGGACGCCACGGCCAACGGCAGCCCGAGCAACAGCCACTGGGTGAAGTCGATACGGTCCCCGGTCGTCTCCCACAGCACCGACACCGTGATCAGATGCGCACCCGCACCGATCAGGGTCGCCACCGCCGACAGCAGGATCACGGTCGGAAAGAGCAGCGCCAGCATCACGACCAGTCGTTTCCGGTCGGCCAGCACCTTGGCGAGCGCGAGGAACACGGGCAGCGCGAGCGCCGCCCGGCCGGAGGTGGCCGGCACCGCGAAGGCTGTCACGACCAGCGCCGCCGTGGTCAGATGCACCAACTGCCTGACGCTGCGCGCCCCGCCGACCAGGAAGGCCGCCGCCCGCCCCGCGAGCCCCGTCCGGGCCACCGCCGCCGCCAGCACGAAGGCGCAGATCAGCAGCCAGACCGTCGAGTCCCCGAGCGTGCCGAAGAGTGTCTCGCTGCTGATCACACCCGTCACCGTGAGCGCGAGTCCCGCGCCGAGGGCGATGTACGTGTCGTCGATGGGCGTACCGATCCACGCGCAGGTCGCCAGCGCGAACACGGCCAGTGTCAGCCGCGCGTCACCACCGAGCCCGGGAAAGTTGCCGGGCACGATCAGCAGGGCGCAGAGGCTCAGGGCCACACAGAGGGCGGCGGCTTGCCGGAGATTCAGACTCACGACATTCAGAGTTCAGCGGGGCGGTGAGCCCTCAATGAGCAGCACATGAAGGAAGCTTCACGAGCGCCGCGGGGGCGCCTCCCGGCGGAACACTCACGCGGGGAGCCGATACCCCATCCCCCGCACAGTCTCCACCCGCTCCGCCCCGAGCTTCTTCCGCAGCGAACGGACGTACACATCAACGATGTTGGAGCCCGGGTCGAAGTCGTACCCCCACACATGCGACAGGATCTGCTCGCGAGAGAGAACCTGCCCCGGGTGCCGCAGAAACAGCTCAAGCAGTACGAACTCACGGGCCGTCAGGTCGACCACCCGCTCGCCCGCGCGAGCCCGCCGCGTACGCAGATCCAGCGTGAGGTCGCCGCCGCGCAGCACGGTGACCTCGGGAACCCCCGCCGCCGTACGCAGCCGCAGCCGCACCCGTGCAAGGAGTTCCTCGAAACGGAACGGCTTGGTCATCCAGTCGTCGGCGCCGCCCTCCAGGCCCGCCACCGCGTCGCGTACGGAGTCCCGGGCGGTCAGCACGATCACCGGGACCGTCACCCGGGCCTCGCGCAGTTCGCGCAGCACGGTGAACCCGTCCCGGCCGGGCAGCCCGATGTCCAGGATCACCAGGTCGAAGCCACCGGTCAGCGCGTACTCGTAGGCCGAGTCCCCGTCCGCGACGACGGTCGTGGTGAAGCCGCCCGCGCGCAGCCCCTTCTCGACGAAGGAGGCGATGCGCTCCTCGTCCTCGACGATCAGGATGCGCTTCATGTCCAACGGGCCTTTCCGGTACGGGTGTTCATGCAAAGGTGCTCATGTACGGGTGTTCATGCTCGGTCCGTCTCGAGGAGCGGGTCCGGCACCGAGTCGAGCACGACGGCGAAGGTGGCCCCGCCGCCCGGGGTCTGCCGCAGCCCGACCTTCCCGCCCCGGTGCCCCTCCGCGATGGCCCGCACGATCGACAGGCCGAGGCCCGCGCCGCTGCCCCGGGTGCCGCGCCGGGAGGTGCCGCGCCGGAACCGCTCGAAGATCACCTCGGCGTCCTGCGGCTGCACACCGGGGCCCGAGTCGGCGACGTACAACTCGACGCGGCCGCCGGTGACGCGTGAGCCGATCCGGATCGACTGGCCGGGGACGGTGTGCTGCACGGCGTTCTGCGCCAGCTGGACCATCGCCTGGGTGATGCGCTGCGGGTCCAACTGGGCTTCTCCGTCGGCGACTTCGGCCAGTTCCCAGTGACGGTCGCCGAGCGTGCGGGCCTTGACGAAGACATCGGCGGTGAGTTCGGCGAGCTGCACCGGTTCGGGCGTGACGAAGTCCGGGCGCTCGGCCTTGGCGAGCAGCAGCAGGTCCTCGACGATGCGGCTCATCCGGTCGAGCTCGTCGGTGACCAGCCGGACGGTCTCCTCGCGCTCGGCCGGATCGTCGCCCATCAGCTCCAGATGGCCGCGCACGATGGTGATCGGGGTGCGCAGCTCGTGGCCCGCGTCGTCGACGAACTCCCGCTGGGCCGCGAAGGCGCGTTCCAGCCGGTCGAGCATCGCGTTGAAGGTCTCCGCGAGCGCGGCGATGTCGTCGTGGCCGCGGACCGGGATACGCCGGGTGAGGTCCTGCTCGGTGAGCTGGGCGGCGGCGGTACGCACCAGACGTACCGGCTTGAGGATCCGCCCGGCCACCACCCAGCCGATCCCCGTCGTCATCAGCAGCGCGACCCCGGAGATGGCGAGCAGGATGCGGAACACCTCGTCCACGCGGTCGTGCTCGCGCCCCGGATGGAAGGCGACCACGAAGGCGGCCTCCGGTTCACCGCCGGAGCGGGCGATGGCGACCTTGGCCCACCGGACGTCCCCGGCGGCGCGGTGCAGCGTGCCGGTGGACTCGGCGGACTCGAAGATCTGCCGGCGGCCGGCCTCGTCCTGGTGCAGGGGCAGTTCCGCGGGGATCTCACGGTCCTGGACGAGCTTCGCCGGGTCCGCGCCCGGGCCTCCCGCGAGCAGCCCCATCAGCTCCTCGTCCGGATCGGCGTACTGCCGCTCCAGGAAGACCTTGAGCAGCCGCCCCGGCTCGGTGAACGGCTTCCCGGTCTCGGGGTCCACCCCCCGCTCCTCGAAGTTCGCGAACTCGCCCGCCTCCTGGGCGAGCAGACCGCTGACGCGGGAGTCGACGTCCCGCAGGAGGATCGAACGGGTGGTCGTGGCCACGGCGGCGAGGGCGACGGCCATCACGAGCAGCAGCCAGAGCAGGATGCGGACCCGGGCCGAGATGCGCCGACGCAGGGGCACGGGATCGAGATCGGAATCGGACATGGGTGCGGGTACGGGCTCAGCCGTCGTCCCCGGGTCCGTCGTCATCGTCATCGTCGTCACTCACCGGAGGCCGCGACACGACCTCGTCGCTCGGCGTCGAAGCCGGCGTCGGTGTCGAGGACGTGCCCGTGGGTGTGGGCGTCGCCGAGGGCGACCCACTCTCCAACTCCACCTTGGGCGGCACTTTCGGCGACTCCGGACTGTCGGTGAGGGCATAACTGGTAGCGGCGATCCCCAGCGGAATCACCACGACAGCGGCGAGAGCCGCCATCCGGTGAGAGAAAACCATGGGGCCGATGCTGCGGGGTCCACGGGTGCGCCCGGATGAGCGCCGGATGAAGAACTCTTCATCTCGGCCGCGCCCCGTGACCTAGGGCCCTTCTGATGGATCTCCGCGGCGTCGCGACGCCCGGCACGCACGCTCGCCGCACGGCGCGAAGGGCCAGGTGGCTCCGCCACATGACCCTCCACACCGCACGCCGATCGCACGCACCGACCGCCGCTCCTTCTCCCACGGAGATCCATCAGAAGGGCCCTAGTTGTCGAGCCCGATGGCGAACGCGGCCTCAAGATCATGCTGGGAGTACGTACGGAACGCCACATGCGTGTCCGTCCCCTCCACCCCCGGAATCTTGCTGATCATCCCGGGGATCACGTCCGCCAGATCGTCGTGCGCCTTCACCCGGACCATGGCGATCAGGTCGTACGTGCCGGTCACGGAGAACACCTCGCTGACGGAGTCCAGCGCGGCGATCGACTCCGCGATCTCGGGAATCCGGTCCACGCTGGTCTTGATGAGCACGATCGCGGTGATCACGGCTGGTTTTCTCCCTCGGTGGCCATGGCTGGGTTTTCACCTTACTCAGCCTCACGCCCGGGAGTCTTTTCGGCCGGGGGGCCGGGGGTTGTCCCCCGGGAGAACACAGCAGCTGTACGTCCATAGCGCACCCACGCGTAGAGGAACCCCGCCGAGAACCCCAGCAGATGCGCCAGATATGCCACCGCGGGCCCCTGGGTCGCCCGGCTCGCCGCCATCCACTGGAGGGACACCCAGAAGGGCAGGACCACCCAGGCCGGAAACCGCAGCGGCAGGAAGAAGAGGAACGGAAAGAGACTGGTCACCCGGGCTTTGGGGAACAGGTAGAGGAACGCACCGAGGACCGCGGAGATCGCCCCGGACGCGCCGACCAACGTCTGCGCGGAGTCGGAGTGGGCGGCCGCGTAGCCGAACAGGGCGAGGTAGCCACAGCCCAGATAGAAGAGGGCGAACGCGAAGTGGCCCATCCTCTCCTCGGCCATCGCCCCGAAGACATAGAGGAAGAGCATGTTCCCCAGCAGATGCAGCCAGCTGCCGTGCACGAAGAGGGCGGTGGCCGGAGTGACGGCCGCCCGCGGTGTCCCCTCGAACAGTTCGACGGGCACCACACCCCAGCGCTCGAAATAGGCCCGCTGCGCGGAAAGGAGCTCGTCACCGGTGCCGTACGCGGGACTGAGGCCCGAGCCCGGACCGATCACGAAGACCAGGCAGCACAGGGCGATCAGTCCGTAGGTCACCGGAGCGGACTGACCCCGGACCGCGCTGACTGCCCTCTCGACGGGGCTACCCCAGTTGCCGATCATGAACAGAGCATGACGTAACGGGACCGAACCGCACAGAGCGCCTCGCCGCTCCCGGTGGACGGGCGTCGAGTACCCGCCAGGCCTTAGGGTTACGAGCCACACGCTCCAGGGAACCTGGTGCGGCATGAGGACTCAGGAAAGAGAGCGACTGCAACGATGACGGTACCCCTGCCGACCGCCGAGACCCGGTGGCGCTGCACGCTCTGCGGCAACCTCACGCGCTTCGACGTGACGCGTTCGTCGAAGGTCGTCGAGTACGTGCATCTGGACCTGGCCGGGGAGCCGAAGATCGAGGAGCGCGAGGTGGTCAGTGAGACCATCGAGTCGGTGCGCTGTCGCTGGTGCAACGCGGTGGATCAGGTGGAACTGGTGGACAGGCCGGGCGCCGGCTCCTGACAGGAGCGGGCCCCGCACGGACGATGGGGTGAAGGATGGTGGAGACCACCACGGGCGGGGAGCCGGACGACGGCGCCGCCGAGGTGCTCGACCGTCCGCTGCCCGACGGCGTGCGCCGCAGGGTCGTACAGATCGTCTCGGACGGTTTCGGCGGGCTGACCGTGGCCGAGCTGCCCGTACAGCTGCGGCAGTACGCCAGGTTCGCCCCCAACCGCCGTGCCAAGTTCGCGGGCAACGCGATGGCGGCGGCCCTGGAGACGGACCCGCTTTTCAGACAGCGGATCGCCGAGAAGCTCAGAGAGGCCCAGTCGGAGCTGACCGGCGCCCTCGACTCCGGCTCGCCGCCCCCGGCCGCGGACCCGCTGGACGTGGCGGCCGCGGCCTATGTGCTGCGCCCCCCGGGCTGGGTGAAGCTGGTGACCGCCGCGGGCGAGGAGGCCCTGCGGGCGGACGCCGAGCGCGTCGACGAGGAGACCCGCGCCGAGCTCGACCGGCTGCGCGAGGAACTCGCCGAGGCGCGCGGCCAGACCCGCACCGAGACGGAGCGGCTGCGGACGGAGCTGGAGTCGGCGAAGAAGGAAGCCGATTCGCTTCACCGCAAGCTGCGCGGGGCCCTCAGTGACGTCAAGCGCGGCGAGGCGGCCGTGCGCAAGCTGCGGGGCGAGATGGAGTCCGTCCGCGGCGAGGGGCAGGCCCATGTGTCCGCCGCCGAGAGCGAGAGCCGGCGGCTCAAAGGGCGGCTGAGCGAGGTCGAGGCCACCCTGGAGGCCACCCGCCGCGCGGCCCGCGAGGGACGCAGCGTCGAGGACATGCGCGTACGGCTGCTGCTGGACACCGTGCTCGACGCGGCGCAGGGGCTGCGGCGCGAACTCGCCCTGCCGCCGGTGTCGGTGCGGCCCGCGGAGACCGTGGACGCGGTCGAACCGGGACGGATGACACCGAAGGACATCGCGGCCCGCGCGCTGTCCGAAAACGATCCCGCGATCCTCGACCAGCTGCTCGCGCTGCCGCAGGCGCATCTGGTCGTCGACGGCTACAACGTCACCAAGACCGGCTATCCGCAGATGCCCCTGGAGAAACAGCGGCTGCGGCTCCTCGGGCAGCTCTCGCAGCTCGCCGCGCAGACCGGCGCCGAGGTCACCTGTGTCTTCGACGGGGCCGAGCTGGCCGCGCCCGTGCTGCTCGCTCCGCCGCGCGGGGTGCGGGTGCTCTTCTCCAAACCGGGCGTCACCGCGGACGAGTTGATCCGCCAGCTGGTGCGCGCGGAGCCGCCGGGGCGGCCCGTCATCGTCGTCTCGACCGACCGCGAGGTGGCCGACGGGGTGGCGAAGGCGGGAGCGCGCCCGGTGGCCTCAGCGGTGCTCCTGAAGCGTTTCTCGCGCGGCTGAGCAAGCGGGTTTCGAGCGGCCGCGCAAGGGAATTTCGCGTGGCCGACCTTCTGATGGTGTACGTCGCCTACGTAACAGAAGCCCCAAGCGCAACACATGTGCAGCTTGCCCGAATTGGCGAAACCTTCACGCAACGTAGCGTCAAGCGAGCATTACCGCATGTGAGTCGAGTGCAAAGAATGCGGTCGGTGACCGAGATTTTTCTGAGGAGGATTTGAACTGATCACAGGAACATCACTAGGGTCAGGCGTCGAACCTCTACTCGGGTGATCACTCATTGGGAGTGACGGTGGAGGGGCACCGCCGACCGGTGTTTTCGGTAGGCGGCTGAGGTAATGAAGGAGCTCGCCTCCGTGGCGTCCCACCGTCGACCGAAGCAGCCGAGCCGCACCCGCGTGACCGTGCTCACGACCGCCGCCGCTGCAGCCGTGGCCCTCAGCTCGCAGGCGGCCAACGCCGCGCCCAGCGAGAAGCCGAACAAGGACGAGGTCAAGGCCAAGGTCGACGCGCTCTACGAGGACTCGGCCCGGGCCACGGACAGGGCCAACGGTGCCGAGGAGAAGCAGAAGAAGCTCGAAAAAGAGATCGACACCATCCAGGACCAGGTCGCGCGAGGCCAGGACGAGCTCAACACCATGCGCGACAGCCTCGGTCTGATGGCCAGCTCCCAGTACCGCACGGGCGCGATCGACCCCTCCGTCCAGCTCTTCCTCTCCTCCGACCCGGACGACTACCTCGACAAGGCGTCCACGATCGACCAGCTGAGCGCCCAGCAGGTCGAGGCGCTGAAGAAGGTCCAGGAGAAGCAGCGGACCCTCGCCCAGCAGCGTCAGGAGGCGGCCGGCAAGCTCAAGGACCTCTCCGACACCCGCAAGACGCTGAGCGAGAAGAAGAAGGAAGTCCAGACCAAGCTCGCCGACGCGCGCAAGCTCCTCAACACCCTGACCGTCCAGGAGCAGGCGGCCCTGAAGACCGAGGACACCCGCGCCAGCCGCGACGCCGGGGACCGCATCGAGCTCGGCAACGAGGTGCCCGCCTCCGAGCGCGGCGCCGCCGCCCTCGCCGCCGCCAAGACCCAGATGGGCAAGCCGTACGTCTCCGGCGGCAGCGGCCCCAACTCGTACGACTGCTCCGGTCTCACGCAGTGGGCGTACAGCCAGGCCGGTGTCTCGATAACCCGGACCACCTACACGCAGCAGAACGACGGTGTGAAGATCGGCCGCGACCAGCTCAAGCCCGGCGACCTGGTCTTCTTCAACAGCCTCGGCCACGTCGGTCTGTACGCGGGCAACGGCGTCATCGTGCACGCCCCGAAGCCGGGCGCCGTCGTCCGCCTGGAGTCGATGAGCACGATCGGTACCTTCCAGTTCGGCGTCAGGGTCTGATCCCCGACTCCCTCGGTCCGGTCGTCGGCCACCTCGTCTCGGGCCGTCCGCGATCCGATTCCCGTCCGGCCCGGATTCCTTCCGGGCCCGCCGGGAAGTTGATCGCCACGCCGCCCGAACGGGCGAATTCCCGCAACTCCCGCTGACTCCACGCCCCGCTGATGACCTGCGTCTGAGGCGGGGCGTCACGTTGTGTACCCGTATGGGTCTTTGGCCACCGCGTAGTCGCACGGCTACTGTCTGCCGCGTTTCCCCCAACTCCGGGGGCACGTCAGCGGAAGGGAGTGCGGCTTCCTGTGGGGTCCCATCGCCGCCTTGTACCGTCCGGCTTCGACCGGGGCGCCCGAGGCGCCACCCTGTGCGTACTGACCGCCGCGGCCGCGGCCCTCGGCGTCCTGCCGGCCGGCGCCGCGCCGCAGGACGACTCCCGTGCCGAGGTGGACCGGCTGTACGAGGAGGCCGAGCACGCCACCGAGTCGTACAACAAGGCCGACGAGCGCACGGACACCCTGCGCGGCCAGGTGGACAGGGCGCAGGACCGGATGGCCAGACAGCAGGACCGCATCAACACCATGCGGGACGCGCTCGGTTCGCTCGCCGGGGCCCAGTACCGCTCCGGCGGACTCGATCCCTCACTGGCGCTGATGTTCTCCGACGATCCCGACGAGTACCTCGACAAAGCGGCCGCGCTCGACCGGATCAGCTCCCGGCAGGCCGGGGAACTCAAGGAACTGCAGGGCGCCATGCGAGATCTCTCCCAGGAGCGCGAGGAGGCGACCCGCAAGCTCACCGAACTGGACAAGAGCCGTAAGGCGGTCGCCCGGCACAAGCGCACCGTCGAGCAGAAACTGTCCAAGGCACGGCAGTTGCTCAACGCCATGCCGGGTGCCGACCGCGCCGCCTACGACCGGGCCTCCCGCTCGGGCGGCCGTGTCCCCGACCTCACCGGCGCGGTCCCGTCCTCCGGCCGTGCGGCGGCCGCCGTCGCCGCGGCCCGCTCGGCCGTCGGCCGCCCGTACGTCTGGGGCGCCAACGGGCCCACCGGGTTCGACTGCTCGGGCCTCACCCAGTGGTCGTACGCGCAGGCCGGTGTCGGGCTGCCGCGCACCTCGCAGGCCCAGGCGCACACCGGACGGCCGGTGCCGCTCTCCCAGGCGCAGCCCGGCGACATCGTCACCTACCGGGGCGACGCCAGCCATGTCGGCATGTACGTGGGCAACGGCCAGGTGATCCACGCGCCCTACCCGGGCGCCCCGGTGCGCTACGACCCGGTGGGCATGATGCCGGTCAACACCGTGACGCGCCCCTGACCCCACGGGCCTGGCGCCGTACGATCAGGGTCGTGGCTGGTCGTGGGCGTGTGCCGAGGTGGGGCGTGGGGCTGCTGCTGGCGGCCCTGACCGCGTCGGCCGGCTGCGGCGGCGGCTCCGGGACCGACAGCGCGTCCGGTGACGTCCAGCGCGTGCTCGACACCCGGGCGGCGGCGGTACGCGACGGCAGCGAGCGGGAGTTCGTGGCGACGCAGGCACCGGCCACCCTCGCCGCCGGTGAACGGGCCGCCGCGCGCACCGAGTTCGGGAACCTGCGGGCAGTCCCGCTGGCCGACTGGGCGTACCGAGTGACCGGCCTCCACCGCTCCGGCGACCGCGCCACGGCCGACGCCGAGCTCCGCTACCGCATAGAGGGCTACGACAAGGCGCCCATCGTCACCGCCCGCACGCTCAGCCTGGCCCGGGCCGACGGGCGCTGGTACGTGACCGCCGACCGGCCCGCCAAGGACTCCAGCGAGCAGCTGTGGGAGCAGGGGACCGTCCTGGCCGTACGCGGCGAGCACAGCCTCGTCCTCGGCGTCGGTCGCCCGCCCGGCGCCCTGCGCCACTACGCGGAACTCGCCGACCGTGCGGTGCCCGCTGTGCGGGAGGCGTGGGGCGAGAACTGGTCGCGGCGGGTCGTCGTCCTCGTACCGAAGTCGCTGGACGGGATGGCGGGACTCCTCGGGGCGCCCGCGTCCGGGTACCGGGGGATCGCCGCGGTCACCACGGGCGAGGCGGGCGGATCCGCGAAGGCGCCCGCCGACCGGATCATCGTCAACCCCGACGCGTACGGGGTGCTCGGCGCCTTCGGGCGGCAGGTCGTCCTCACCCATGAGACGACCCATGTCGCGACCCGCGCGTCGACCTCGGCGGCCACGCCCTTGTGGCTCTCGGAGGGGTACGCGGACTGGGTCGGCTACCGCGGCACCGGGCGCACGCCGCAGCAGGCCGCGCCGGAGCTGGCTCGGGCGGTGGCTGAGGGCAAGGTGCCCGACGCGCTGCCGGGCGACGAGGACTTCGGCTTCGGCGGGGACGCGGGGTCGCTGGCGCGGGCCTACGAGGGCGGGTGGCTGGCCTGCCGGCTGATCGCCGAGCGGTGGGGCGAGGTGCGGCTGGGGGAGTTCTACCGGGCCGTGGGGGAGCGGGAGAAACGGGCCGGGGCCGTGGAGGCGGGGCTGGAGGAGGTTCTCGGTACGTCGCTGGAGGAGTTCACGGGGTTGTGGCGGGCTTATGTGCGGGATCGGCTTGGGTGATGGGCGCGGGCCGGTCGTGGCTGGGTGCGCAGTTCCCCGCGCCCCTGAAGACGCCTGGGCTGCAGCCGCGGTTGTTTAGGGGCGCGGGGCTGTGACATTTGCGGCTCCGCTCAGGAGTTCAGCGTCTCCTGAGTGCGGGGAGTCTCGCTGGGCAGCTCGGCCGGGGGCGCGTACGACACCGTGTCGCGCCAGAGGAGGGCGCCCGCGGTGACGGACGCGGCGACCAGCAGACCGTTGCGGATCACGAGCAGGGTGATGCCGAGGCCGTCACTGCCGACGACGTTCGCGAAGTAGATCGGGAACTCCAGGACCGTGAAGAAGCTCGCCGTCAGGACCATCCCGGCCGGCAGCCCCATCCGGCTGCCGCGGAAGACCAGGCACACGGCGGCCAGACCGACCAGCCACACCATGTACTGCGGGCTGATCACCCGGCTGGTGGTCGTGAACAGGAGCACCGCCACGAACGCGGCGTCCGCGAGTGTGTGCGCCAGGAAACGCGTCGCCAGCAGCCGCCACATCAGCAGCCAGCCGAACGCGAGCGCCGTCAGCAGCAGGGCCGCCGTGCTCACCAGGTCCACGTACGGGCCGAGGAATTCCACCGAGCCGTAGTTGAGCAGGACCTGGCCCTCCCAGCCGTGGTGCCGGGCGATGTGGAAGACCAGCGAGCCCAGCGACTCGATCTCGGTCCCCCGGTCGCGCTGGAAGGTCATGAAGGCGAACGCGCCGGGCATCGACACCGCGAACAACAGTGCCAGCCCCGCGGCCGTCGCCGCCGCCGAGCCCCACGCCTTCCGCTTCGCCGTGCCCACGAGCAGCAGCGCCGGCCACACCTTCAGCATCGCGCCGACCGCGGCGAGCGCGCCCATCACGCGCGGATGCCGGGCACCCGCGAGGATCGCGGCCACGACGACGGCCGTCACCATCACGTCGTACCGCGAGTACACCGTCGGCCCGAGGAGCGGCACGCCCACCACCCACACCCAGACGCCGCGCGGCGACTTGCCCGGGCGCCGGCCCGCGTACAGGAGCAGGCCGAAGGCGACCAGGTCGGCGAGGAAGGCGAGGACGAAGAACGCCGAGGTGTACTCCAGGAAGGGCAGCAGCGCGGGGGAGAGGATCGCGAGCGCGGCGGCCGGCGGGTACTGCCAGGTCACGTCTTCCAGCGGGAAGGTGCCGGTGCGCAGGACCTCGTACCAGCTCTGGTAGGTCACCGCGACGTCGCTCGTGACGTCAGGACCGGGGAAGACCCACACCTTGAAGACGAAGAGCAGCAGCATCAGCCTGGTCAGGCCCCAGGCCCCCAGCAGGAGATACGGGAACCTCGCGCCCCTTGCTCCCGTCATGCCCACCTGTCCTCTTCCGTACGGATCCTGTGCGGCCATGATTCCCCGCGCGGCTGTGCGAGAGCCATGAAGCGCGGCCGTGCGGAGCTGCCAGGTGCGGGTTCGGTACTTCCGTGCTTTCGGTACTGTCGACGGCGATGCACAAGACCCTGATCGTGACCAACGACTTTCCGCCGAGGCCGGGTGGCATCCAGGCCTTCCTGCACAACATGGCGTTGCGCCTGGACCCCGAGCGGCTCGTCGTCTACGCCTCCACGTGGAAGCGGGGCCGGGAGGGAGCCGAGGCGACGGCCGCCTTCGACGCCGAACAGCCCTTCGCCATCGTACGCGACCGAACAACCATGCTGCTGCCCACTCCGAGGGTCTCCCAGCGGGCCGTGGGGCTGCTCCGCGAGCACGGCTGTACGTCCGTGTGGTTCGGCGCGGCGGCGCCGCTCGGGTTGCTGGCGCCCGTGCTGAGGAAGGCCGGCGCCGAGCGCCTCGTGGCCACGACGCACGGTCATGAGGCGGGGTGGGCGCAACTGCCGGGCTCGCGCGGGCTGCTGCGCAGGATCGGTGAGTCGACGGACACGATCACGTATCTCGGCGAGTACACGCGCTCGCGGATCGCCGCCGCGCTGACGCCCGAGGCGGCCGCGCGGATGGCCCAACTGCCGCCGGGCGTCGACGAGAAGACCTTCCACCCGGGCTCGGGCGGTGACGTCGTCCGCGCCCGGCTCGGCCTGACCGACCGGCCGGTCGTGGTGTGCGTCTCCCGGCTGGTGCCGCGCAAGGGCCAGGACACGCTCATCCTCGCGATGCCGCGCATCCTGGCGCGCGAGCCCGAGGCGGTGCTGCTGATCGTGGGCGGCGGGCCGTACGGGAAGGATCTGCGCAGGCTCGCGCACGAGACCGGGGTCGCCGACTCCGTCCGCTTCACCGGGGCCGTTCCCTGGTCCGAACTGCCCGCCCACTACGGCGCCGGCGACGTCTTCGCCATGCCGTGCCGCACCCGCCGCGGGGGCCTCGACGTCGAGGGGCTCGGCATCGTCTACCTGGAGGCCTCGGCGACCGGGCTTCCCGTGGTCGCCGGCGACTCCGGCGGTGCGCCCGACGCCGTCCTCGACGGCGAGACCGGCTGGGTCGTCAGGGGCGGCTCCCCGGAGGCGGCGGCCGACCGCATCACCACTCTCCTCGCCGACGAGGAACTCCGCCGCAGCATGGGGGAGCGGGGAAGGGAGTGGGTCGAGGAGAAGTGGCGCTGGGACCTGCTGGCGGAGAAGCTGAAGCAGCTGGTGTAGGGCGGCTCCTGCCCCGCTCCCGGCTTCGGTCGAGCGGGATCCCCGTCGTGGGCGCGACCGGTCCCCACCGGCCCGCGGCCGTCCCACCGGCCGAACCCTCTTCGACAATACGAGCGGAACCACTAGGCGGAAGCCAATAATCCGCCCATGCTGCGCACATGACAGAAAAACTGACACATCGTCATCTGACTAGACGTCACATACTCGGCATGGTCGCCCTGCAGACCGCGGCCACCCTCGGCATCACCCGGATCAACCTCCAGGCGGCCCAGGCGGCCGAGCCCGACGCGGTCGACAACGCCCCCGCGATAGTCATCGGCTCCGGCTACGGCGCCGCGGTCGCCGCCCTTCGCCTCGGCCAGGCCGGCATCCGCACCCTCGTCCTGGAAATGGGCAGGCTCTGGAACACCCCCGGAGCCGACGGCAAGGTCTTCTGCTCCACCACCGCCCCCGACCAGCGCTCCATGTGGTTCCGCACCCGCACCGAGGCCCCGCTCGCCACCTTCCTCTGGCTGGACGTCGTCAACAAGGACATCACCTCGTACCCCGGCGTCCTCGACCGCGTACGCCACCAGAACATCTCGGTCTACGTGGGCCGCGGTGTCGGCGGCGGCTCCCTGGTCAACGGAGGAATGGCCGTCACCCCCCTCCGCTCGTACTTCACCGAGCAGTTCCCCACCGTGAACGCCACCGAGATGTACGACACGTACTTCCCGCGCGCCCGTCAGATGCTGGGCGTCAACACGATCGACCCGGCCTGGTTCGAGTCCACGGAGTGGTACCGCTTCACCCGGATCTCCCGCAAGCACGCCCAGAACGCCGGCCTGAAGACCACCTTCGTGCCGAGCGTCTACGACTTCGGCCACATGCAGCGCGAGGCGGCGGGCACCGCCACGAAGTCCGCGCTCGCGGGCGAGGTCATCTACGGCAACAACGAGGGCAAGCGCTCCCTCGACAAGACGTACCTCGCGGCGGCACTCGGCACGGGGAACGTCACGATCCAGACCCTGTCGCGGGCGCGGGGCATCCGGAGGGCGGCCGACGGCTCGTACGTCGTCACCGTCGACCGGATCGACAACACCGGGGCGGTCGTCGAGACCAAGGAGTACGGCTGTTCGTACCTCTTCCTCGGCGGCGGCAGCCTCGGTACGACCGAACTCCTGGTGCGCGCCCGTACGGTGGGCTCCCTGCCCGCCCTCGACGCGACCGTCGGCACCGGCTGGGGCACGAACGGCAACGTCATGACCGGCCGCTCCAACCACCTCTGGGACACGGTCGGGGCGAACCAGTCGACCATGCCCGTGATGGGCATCGACGACTGGGCCAACACCGCCAACCCCGTCTTCGCCGAGATCGCCCCGCTGCCCACGGGGCTCGAACACTGGATCAGCCTCTATCTGGCGATCACCAAGAACCCGGAGCGCGCGTCCTTCTCGTACGACGCGGCGAGCGACTCGGCGAAGATCGGCTGGACGGCCGCCCAGAGCGCGGTCTCCGTCAGCATGGCCAAGAAGCTCTTCGACCGGATCAACTCGGCCAACTCGACGATCTACCGCTACGACCTCTTCGGCAACAACAAGACCTTCGCCGACGACTTCACGTACCACCCGCTGGGCGGCTGCGTGCTGGGGAAGGCGACCGACAACTACGGCCGGGTGAAGGGGTATTCGAAGCTCTACGTCACCGACGGCTCGCTCGTGCCCGGCTCCATCGGGGTGAACCCGTTCGTCACGATCACCGCGCTCGCGGAACGGAACATGGCGCGGGTCCTCGCCGAGGATGCCGCGCCATAAGTGTTCAACTGGCTGATCAGCCCTGGTAGATGGCCTCGATCTCGTCCGCGTAGTCCTTCGCCACCACATTGCGCTTGAGCTTCAGGGACGGCGTGAGGTGGCCGGAGTCCTCGGTGAACTGGGAGGCAAGAATGCGGAACTTCCGCACCGATTCCGCCTTCGACACCGCGGCGTTGCCGTCGTCGACAGCACTCTGGATCGCCGCGAGCAGATCCGGATCCTGTCCGAGCGACGCCGCGGTGGAACCCGCCGGCTTGCCGTGCTCGTCGGCCCAGCGGCCCAGGAACTCCTCGTCGATGGTGATCAGCGCGCCCACGAACGGACGCCCGTCACCGACGACCATGCACTCCGCGACCAGCGCGTGCGCGCGGATCCGGTCCTCGATCACGGCCGGGGCGACGTTCTTGCCGCCCGCCGTGACGATGATCTCCTTCTTGCGGCCGGTGATCCGCAGATAGCCGTCCTCGTCGAGCGTGCCGATGTCACCGGTGTGGAACCAGCCGTCGGCGAGCGCCTCGGCGGTCGCGGCCTCGTTGTTCCAGTACCCCTTGAACAGGTGCTCGCCGTGCAGCAGCACCTCGCCGTCGTCCGCGATGCGGATCACGGAACCCGGCAGCGGCTGGCCGACCGTGCCGATCTTCTGCCGGTCCCACGGGTTGAAGGCGGTGGCCGCACACGACTCGGTGAGGCCGTAGCCCTCCAGGACCGTGAAGCCGATGCCGCGGAAGAAGTGGCCCAGACGCTCACCCAGCGGGGCGCCGCCCGAGATCGCGTACTCGCCCTTGCCGCCGAGCACCGCGCGCAGCTTGCTGTAGACGAGCTTGTCGAACGTCCTGTGCTTGATCTTCAGGCCGATCGACGGGCCCGACGGGGTGTCCAGCGCGCGGCTGTACGCGATCGCCGTGTCCGCCGCCTTGTCGAAGATCTTGCCCTTGCCGTCCGCCTGCGCCTTGGCCCGCGCCGAGTTGTAGACCTTCTCGAAGACGCGCGGCACACCGAGGATCAACGTCGGCCGGAACGAGGCCAGTTCGTCGGTGAGGTTCTTGATGTCCGGGACGGTGCCCAGCTTGATCGGCGCCATCATCGGCGCGACCTGCACGAGCCGCCCGAAGACGTGCGCGAGCGGCAGGAAGAGCAGCACCGAACACTCACCCGTACGGAACAGGGGGCGCAGCCGCTCCACGATGTTGCCGCACTCGGCGAAGAAGCTGCGGTGGGTCAGCACACAGCCCTTGGGGCGCCCGGTCGTGCCGCTCGTGTAGACGATGGTCGCCGGGTCGTCGGCCTTGGCGAGCGAGCTGCGCTCCTCGACGGCGGCGTCCGTGACGTCCTTGCCGGCCCGGCCCAGCTCCTCGACACCGCCGCCCTCGATCTGCCAGACGTGTTTGAGGTGCGGCAGCCCGTCACGCACCGACTCCACGGCGGCCGCGTGCACGTCCAGCTCCACGATGACGGCGGTCGCGCCCGAGTCGCCGAGGATCCACTGCACCTGCTCCGCCGAACTGGTCTCGTACACCGGCACGGTGACCGCGCCCGCGCTCCAGATCGCGAAGTCGAGGAGCGTCCACTCGTAGCGCGTACGCGACATCAGGCCGACCCGGTCGCCCGGCGCCACGCCCGATGCGATCAGGCCCTTGGCGGCGGCCTGCACCTCGGCGAGGAAGGTCGTGGCCGAGACATCCGTCCAAGTGCCGCCGACCTTACGGGCGATGACCGCCACGTCCGGATGCTGCGCGGCGTTTCTGTGGACGATGTCCGTCAGATTGCCGTCCGCGGGGACCTCGTACAAAGCCGGAAGGCTGAACTCGCGCAAGACTGCTGCTCCTCATAGGGCGCCGACGCCACGACTTCGTGTGATGCGACGGAGCGGTCCAAGGCTCGGGCGTGTGCTCTGGGACCCAGGTGGTTGAAACCCTGAGCACGACTGGACTGCCCGGACGTTACCCGCCGGTACTGCATCTACGACAGGGGGGCCGGTGAGATGTTCCCCGCGTCACACGTGTTGGCGTTCCTCCGCGCAGGGTAGTCCACCACGTTACTGACTGGGAGGTAACCGCAGGTCCGCCCGCATCTACACACGTTTGCTCCACAGGCTTACCCTTGATCGCCATGGCAGGCACACAAGGCGGCAACGGCGGCGAGACCCGCGAAACTCCACGGACACGGGTCCACGTCGTGAGCGACGTACACGGCAATGTCCGTGACCTGGCCCGGGCCGGTGACGGCGCGGACGCCCTGATCTGTCTCGGCGACCTCGTGCTCTTCATCGACTACGCCGACCACTCCCGCGGCATCTTCCCCGACCTGTTCGGCACGGAGAACACGAGCCGCATCGTCGAGCTGCGCACCGCCCGCCACTACGAGGAGGCCCGGGCCCTCGGCGCGCGGCTGTGGGCGGGCGTCGACCGCGGCCCCGCCATCGAGAAGGCCGTCCGCAAGCAGTACGCCGAACTGTTCGCGGCGTTCCCCACTCCGACGTACGCCACCTACGGCAACGTCGACGTGCCACCCCTGTGGTCGGAGTACGCCGGACCCGGCACCACCGTGCTCGACGGCGAGCGCGTCGAGATCGGCGGCCGCGTCTTCGGCTTCGTCGGCGGGGGCCTGCGTACACCCATGCGGACGCCGTACGAGATCAGCGACGAGGAGTACGCGGCGAAGATCGAGGCCGTCGGTGAGGTCGACGTGCTGTGCACGCACATCCCGCCGGAGGTGCCCGAGCTCCTCTACGACACCGTGGCGCGGAGATTCGAGCGGGGGAGCCGGGCACTGCTCGACGCGATCCGGCGCACCCGGCCGCGGTACTCGCTCTTCGGCCACGTCCATCAGCCGCTCGTCCGGCGGATGCGCGTCGGCGCCACGGAGTGCGTGAACGTAGGGCACTTCGCCGGAACGGGAAAGCCGTGGGCGCTGGAGTGGTGAGGGCCGGCGGCGGTCGCGGGGCCGCGGGCGGCCGGCCGGTCGCCGCGCGGTAGCCTTCACGCTGCATACACAGGTAGGAAGCGTTCGTACGCCGAAGTACACCCCTTTGTCCGGACCGCATCTGGAGGAGCCACAGCGATGGCGGAACACACCAGTTCGAGCATCACGATCGAGGCGGCACCGGCCGATGTCATGGCGGTGATCGCCGACTTCGCCCGCTATCCGGACTGGACCGGCGAGGTGAAGGAGGCGGAGGTGCTCGCCACGGACGAGAAGGGCCGCGCCGAGCAGGTGCGCCTCGTCATGGACGCCGGCGCGATCAAGGACGACCAGACCCTCGGCTACACCTGGACCGGCGACCACGAGGTCTCCTGGACCCTGGTCAAGTCCCAGATGCTCCGCTCCCTCGACGGCTCCTACATCCTCAAGCCCGCGGGCACCGGCGCCACCCAGGTCACCTACCTGCTCACCGTCGACGTCAAGATCCCCATGCTCGGCATGATCAAGCGCAAGGCGGAGAAGGTCATCATCGACCGCGCGCTGGCGGGCCTGAAGAAGAGGGTGGAGTCGGGCGAGAAGTAGTTTCTCAGCCCGTCCGGCGTTTGAGGACGAGCGCGTCAGCGCGATATCGGGGGTCTGGGGGCGGCAGCCCCCAGGGGATGGGAACGGGTAGGGGCGGCGGGGGCGAATCCCTCTCTGCTCAGCCGCCGGCCAGGCACGGGTACCGTTGACAGACATGCGCACCATCCTGATCACCGGCCCCGGCGGCTCCGGCCGCACCACCGTCGCCGCGGCCACGGCGGTGAAGGCCGCCCACCAGGGCACCCGCACCCTGGTGCTCACCGCCGACCGCACCGACACCCTCGGCGCCATCCTCGGCACCCCCACCGGCGGTACCCCCGCCGAGGCCGCCCCCGGCCTCACCACCTGGCGACCGGACGCCACCGAGGCCTTCCGCACGGACCTCCTCGCGTTCCAGGACCGCGCCGCCACCGGCCTCGACCTGCTGGGCGCCGCCCGTCTGGACGGCGAGGAGCTCACTCCCCTGCCCGGCGCCGAGGAACTCGCCCTGCTCCGCGCCCTGCGCGACGCGGCCACGGCGGACACGTACGACCTCCTGGTCGTCGACCTGCCGCCCGCCCCCCAGGCACTCGCCCTCCTCGCCCTGCCCGAACAGCTGCGCCGCTACCTCCGCCGCCTGCTCCCCGCGGAGCGGCAGGCCGCCCGCGCGCTGCGCCCCGTACTGGGCCGTCTCGCCGGCGTCCCGATGCCCTCGGAGTGGCTGTACGAGACGGCGGCCCGCTGGGACGTCGAACTGGCCGCCGTCCAGCTGGCCGTCGAGGACGCCGCCACGACCGTACGGCTGGTCGCGGAGCCGGGCCCGGCCGGCACCGACGCCGTGCGCACCGCCGCCACCGGCCTCGCCCTGCGCGGCCTGCGCACCGACGCCCTGGTCGCGAACCGCGTCCTGCCCGACGCGTCCCCCGACACCTGGCTCGCCGCCCTCGCCGTACAGCAGCGAAAGGCGCTCGACGAGTGGCGTGACGAGTGGGGCCGGACGTTCGACGTACACGAGCTCCCCCACCTCGGCCGGGACCCGCGCGGCGCCGAGGACCTCGCCGCGCTGCCGGTGCCCTCGCCGGGCGACGCTCCCGGACCTGTTGAGTGGCCCGTCGTGGACCGCCTCACCGACGACGGCGTGCTCGTCTGGCACATCCCCCTTCCCGGTGCGATACGGGAGGAGCTCGACCTCGTACGCCGCGGCGACGAACTCGTCGTCACCGCCGGGCAGTTCCGCCGGATCGTGCCCCTCCCGTCCGCCCTGCGCCGCTGCACGGTGGACGGCGCCTCCCTGCGCGACGGCGAACTGGCCGTCCGCTTCGCACCGGACCCGGACCTGTGGCCCCGGGGAAGGTGACCGGGTCCCGTTTCCGTGGCCGCGCACACGATGAACGGCGTACCCCCGTTCGGGTAACGTCGAGAGACACAGATCCCACGCTTGGAGTCCGCCATGAGCGATGAGCGCCCCACGTCCGACGCCGACGCCGCCAAGGACGCGCTCGACGAGGTGCGCGCGACCGACGCCGATGCCTGGGCGAAGGCGTGCGCCGAGGACCTCGCCGCGGAGAAGGCCCGCCGCCGCGTCCAGAACGGCCAGCCGCCCGGCTCGGCCGCCGAGGAACTGCGCAAGCTCGTCGACGCCGTCGCCGACAAGCTGACCGGACTGCAGTCGCCGCTGCTCGGCGCGGTCGCGGGCGGCGCCGCCCAGCAGATGGTCAACCAGGTCGTGCGGCAGGCCAAGGCCGCCGTCGAGCCCGTCATCGAGCGCAACCCCGACGTCTTCGACCACCTGGCCACCGCCGGCTCCGAACTGCTCGCCGCCTACCGCTCCGCGGTCGAGGCGCAGGAGCGGCGCTGGACCACCCGTGACACCGCCCAGGGCCCCCGTGACGAGGGCACCGGTCCCGGTGAACACATCGACCTCGACTGAAGCCGCTCGGGTACGGTTGGCCGTAGCGGGGCTCGACCGAAACTGAGGGATTCATGGGACTCACCATCGGCGTCGATATCGGCGGCACGAAGATCGCGGCCGGCGTGGTCGATGAGGAAGGCAACATCCTCTCGACCTTCAAGGTGCCGACTCCGACGACGCCGCAGGCCATCGTGGACGCGATCGCCGCGGCCGTGGAAGGTGCACGGGCGGGGCACGAGATCGTCGGCGTGGGCATCGGTGCCGCCGGATACGTCAACCGCCAGCGCTCGACGGTCTACTTCGCGCCGAACATCGACTGGCGGCAGGAGCCTCTGAAGGCCGAGGTGGAGGCCCGCGTGGGCCTGCCGGTCGTCGTCGAGAACGACGCGAACGCGGCGGCGTGGGGCGAGTACAAGTTCGGCGCGGGCAAGGGCCACCGCAACGTCATCTGCATCACGCTGGGCACCGGCCTCGGCGGCGGCATCATCATCGGCAACGAGCTGCGCCGCGGGCACTTCGGCGTGGCCGCCGAGTTCGGCCACATCCGGATGGTCCCCGACGGCCTGCTGTGCGGCTGCGGCTCCCAGGGCTGCTGGGAGCAGTACGCGTCCGGTCGCGCCCTCGTCAGATACGCGAAGCAGCGCGCCAACGCGACCCCCGAGAACGCGGAGATCCTGCTGTCGCTCGGCGACGGCTCCCCCGACGGCATCGAGGGCAAGCACATCTCGATGGCAGCCCGTCAGGGTGACGCGGTGGCCGTGGACTCGTACCGCGAGCTGGCCCGCTGGGCCGGTGCCGGTCTGGCCGATCTGGCCTCGCTCTTCGACCCCTCCGCGTTCATCGTCGGCGGCGGTCTCTCGGACGAGGGCGAGCTGGTCCTCGACCCCATCCGCAAGTCGTACAAGCGCTGGCTCGTGGGCGGCAACTGGCGTCCTGTCGCCGATGTCATCGCCGCCCAACTGGGCAACAAGGCGGGGCTGGTGGGTGCGGCGGACCTGGCTCGGGAGCCCGATCCGGTCATGTAGTCACGCTTCGACCGCCCGCCTTTCCCTCCGGGGGAGGCGGGCGGTTCTGTTTGTGGGGGTGAGGGGTTGAGGGGCGCGGGGAACTGCGCGACCAGCCCCCACCGGGCCCGCGGTGAATCTGACGGCCCAGGACAGGCAGGGCATATATCTTGATCGAATGCCGACCAGCCCTTCCGCCAGTCCGCTACCGGCGTCCCGTACGGAATCCGACGGCTCGGCCGTCATCCGGGTCCTCAGCTACAACATCCGCTCCATGCGAGACGACACCACCGCGCTCGCCCGAGTGATCACCGCCTGCGAACCGGACCTCGTCCTGGTCCAGGAGGCACCCCGCTTCTTCCGGTGGCGCAAGAAACTGGCCCGCCTGGCAGCCGCGTCCGGCCAGGTGATCCTCTCCGGTGGTGGCACGGCATCTGGCCCCGCCCTCCTCTGCTCCCTGCGGGCGACGGTCGAGCGCACCGAGGACGTACTGCTCCCGCTCACCCCAGGGCTGCACAGACGCGGCTTCGCCACCGCGGTCGTCCGCTTCGGCGGCGCCGCCCGTCTCGGCGTACTGAGCTGCCATCTCTCCCTCCAGAAGGACGAGCGCCACGAGCAGGGCGGCATGCTCCTCGACCGCCTCGCCGCCCTGGGCACGCCGCACGCCGTCGCGGGCGGCGACCTCAACGAACGACCGAACGGCCGCACCTTCAAACGCCTCGCCACCGAGCTGCAGGACGGCTGGGCGGTGGCCCCCTGGGGCGAGGAGTACACCTCGACGCCCGCCGAGCCCCACCAGCGCATCGACGCGCTCTTCGCCACCGAGGGCGTGGAGGTCCTGGGCTGCGGGGTACCGCTCGGTCACCCCGGAGTGACGGAGGCCGATCTGCGGGCCGCCACGGACCACCTGCCGGTCCTGGCGGCCCTCAGGGTGCCCGCCTCCCAGCGGCCATAGACGAGGGCCCGCCCGGAGCGTCTCCGGACGGGCCCTCGCACCTCGCACCTCATGCCTCGTACGACCGAGAAGAGCTGTCAGACCACCGCGCCGCGCCCCGGGTCGTCCTCGTCCTCGTCGTCGCCGCGCATGCGGCCCACCAGCGTGGCGAAGCCGCCGAGGAAACCGCCGATGCCGATGGTGGCGAGCCACCAGGTCATGGTCCAGCCGAGCAGGACGGCGAGGAGGAGCAGGAGCGGGCCGCCGATCACGGCCAGCCAGGCGAACCTGGCCGTCGCGTCCGTGGCGGGCAGCGGGGGCGGCTCGGGCGGCACGAAGTGGCCCTCGTCGTCCTCGTCGAGGTCCTCCTCGGCCGGTTCGGGCATCGAGTAGTCGCGCGGGCCGGCGACACCCGGCGCGAAGGCGACGGAGCTGCCGAGCGGCTTCTCGGTCTCGGCGGAGGGCTCGTCCTCCTCCGACGCCGGCTCCGTGGCCTCGGTGGTGTCTGTCGAGCCCTTCGTGTCCTTGGAGCTCTTGGGGTTTCTGGCACTCTTCGTGTCGGAGTCACCCGAGTCGTTCGTCTCGGGCTCCAGGAGCGCCAGGTCCTCGATCGACTTGAAGGGCTTGGCGCCGGGCGGGTCCGGCGGTTCGTCGCCGTACCCCGCGACGATCGCCTCCCACGCCGCGGCCTCGTCGAACGACGGGCCCTGCTCATCGCCGGACGGCGCGTCCTTCTCCTCGGGTTCGCGGTCCGCGTCGTGCTCAGCCACCAGTGGCCGTCCCTTCCTGCTGACCCGCCTGGCCCGCGCCGGTCTCCTTGCCGGCGCCGGGTGCGAGCCGGGAGACGAAGGCGAAGCTCTCCTCGAAGATCCGGTCCGCGTCGTGGTCCAACGTCGCGACGTGGTAGCTCTGTTCCAGGAGTATCTCCGCGACGTCGGTGGACGACACCCGGCTGAGGATGCGGACCGAGTCGGCGGGCGGCACGACATGGTCCTGCGGGCTGTGCAGGAGCAGCATCGGCTGGGTCACCTGCGGCAGCTCGCCGTCGACCAGCCGGAAGAAGTTCCGCAACGAGTGAGCCGCGTGCAGGGGCACCTTGTCGTAGCCGACCTCGATACCGCCCTCCTTCGCGATGTCGCTGGTCAGCCCCTTCGTCGTACGGACGAGATGACGGAGTACCGGAAGGGCGTACGCCGACAGGCCGTGCACCTTGTTCGCCGGGTTGACGACCACGATGCCGCTGATCTCGTCGCCGTGCCTGGCGGCGAGCCGCAGGGTGAGGGCGCCGCCCATGGAGAGGCCGAAGACGAAGACCTGGGAGCAGCGCTCACGCAGGGCGCGCAGCTCGCGGTCCACCTCCGCGTACCAGTCCTGCCAGCCGGTGAGCTGCATGTCCTCCCAGCGCGTGCCGTGCCCGGGCAGCAGCGGCAGCGCGACGGTCAGACCGCGATCGGCGAGATACTCCGCCCAGGGGCGCAGCGACTGCGGAGAACCGGTGAACCCGTGGCAGAGAAGGACCCCGACCTCTCCGCCCTCGTGGCGGAACGGCTCGGCTCCAGGAAGGACCGGCACCTTCGGTCTCCTGTTCATTGAAGAGGGACGACTCATGGAAGAAGGACGCTCTTGGACGACGGCGGAAGGACGCTCTGGGAAGAAGGACGACTCATGAAGAGGGACGGCTGCTCATGGAGAACTGTTCATTCGGGAGAACGGTTCCCTGTTCATTCCGGGGCGACGCGACGACCACCCCGAAGCTTCGAGGCGTACTTCACCGTACGCGACCGCACTGACACCGACCAGGGCCGTCGGGCCCTTTGACAGTGCTCCGGGTTAAGGTCTGACCGACAGACACAGGAGGCACTCGGTTGATCTACGGCGCAATGAAGTTTTCCATCGGAGGGCCCCTGAAGCTCGCTTTCAGGCCCTGGGTGGAAGGCCTCGAGAACATTCCCGCCGAGGGCCCGGCCATCCTGGCGAGCAATCACCTGTCGTTCTCGGACTCGTTCTTCCTGCCCGCGGTCCTGGACCGCAAGGTGACGTTCATCGCGAAGGCCGAGTACTTCACGACCCCCGGGGTCAAGGGCCGGATGACGGCCGCCTTCTTCAAGGGCGTCGGCCAGCTGCCGGTGGACCGCTCCGGAGGGCGCGGCGCGGGCGAGGCGGCGATCAAGAGCGGCGTGGACGTCCTCGAACGCGGCGAGCTGTTCGGCATCTATCCCGAGGGCACGCGGTCGCCCGACGGCCGCCTCTACCGGGGCAAGCCCGGCGGCCTCGCGCGCGTGGCCCTCGCCACCGGCGCTCCCGTCATCCCGGTCGCCATGATCGACACGGAGAAGATCCAGCCGCCCGGCAAGGTGATGCCCAAGCTGATGCGCCCGGGCATCCGCATCGGCAGGCCGCTGGACTTCAGCCGGTACAACGGCATGGAGCACGACCGGTTCGTCCTGCGCGCCCTGACCGACGAGGTCATGTACGAGATCATGAAGCTCTCCGGGCAGGAGTACGTCGACATCTACGCGACGGCCGCCAAACGGCAGATCGCGGACGAGGCGAAGGCGCAGAAGCAGGCGCTCAAGGAAGCCCAGAAGGAAGCCGAGCAGGCGCGGGAGCAGACCGAGAAGGACGAGAAGGACGATAAGGAACGGTCCGACTCCTAGACGCGGCCGTCGGGGGATGGGGTAGTGGGGGACATGGCCAAGCGCGAGATAGTCATGAGAATGTCGGTCGAGCAGCCCCTGTGGCGCGCGCTGACCGGGTACCGCGTCCTGACGATGTTCTACGCGATCGGCCTCTTCGCCACGCACTACGGCAGCTTCGTCCGTCCCGAAGTGGCCATCGGCTACTACCTGGTGCTCATCGCGTGGACCTTCGGAACTCTGCCCAGGGTGGCCAACGCGGCCAGCTGCACCAAGCGCTTCCTCGCCGCCGACCTGACCATCGCGCTCACCGGCATCCTCCTCACGCCGGTCGTGGACGCCCACGACCGGATCGTGGCAGGCGGCCCGACCCTCCCGTCGATATGGACCGCGGGTTCCGTGCTGGCGTTCGCGATCAAGGGCGGCTGGCGCTGGGCGGCCTTCGCCTCGGCGCTCGTCGGCGTCGCCAACGTCGTCCAGCGCGGCGCGTTCAGCCAGGACACCCTCCACAACGTGCTGCTCGTCTGGGTCGCCTCCATCGCCATCGGATACGTCGTCGAGGTGGCCCGCGCCTCCGAGCGCACCCTCGCCCGCGCCCTGGAGATCGAGGCCGCGACGCGCGAGCGGGAGCGGCTGGCCCGTGACATCCACGACGGCGTCCTCCAGGTGCTGGCCATGGTGCAGCGGCGCGGTTCCGCACTCGGCGGCGAGGCCGCGGACCTGGGCCGTCTCGCGGGCGAGCAGGAGGTCGCGCTGCGCACCCTGGTCTCGGGCGGGCTCGTACCGGTCTCACGTGTGTCCGAGGACGAGGCCGAGGGCGCCCTGGTGCGCGCGGTGGACGAGCCGGACCCGGACGACGGCGGCCCCTGCGACCTGCGCGCGCTGCTCGCCCCGTACGCCACCGCGAAGGTGACCTTCTCCGCGCCGGGCACCCCGGTGCCGCTCGACCCGGCCGCCGCGAAGGAGCTGGCCGCCGCCGTCGGGGCCGCCCTGGACAACGTCCACCGGCACGTGGGCGCGGACGCCCGCGCGTGGATCCTGGTCGAGGACGAGCCGGACGAGGTGATCGTGACCGTACGCGACGACGGCCCCGGCATCCCCGAGGGCCGGCTCGCCCAGGCCGAGGGGGAGGGCCGCCTCGGCGTGGCCCTCTCGATCCGCGGACGGCTGCGCGAGATCGGGGGCACGGCCGAACTGATCTCGGTGCCGGGCCAGGGCACGGAGGTCGAACTGAAGGTTCCGAAGACGGACGCGGCGAATGCGGCGGGCACGACGGGCGTGACGAATGTGAAGGACCCGAAGAGTTCATGGGGGAAGGCGGAACAGCGATGACAAGGCCGACAGGGAAGTCGCCGCAGAAGTCGACGGGAAAGTCGCCGCGGAGGTCGACGGGGAAGTCGATGCGGGAGTCGACGAGGCAGACGACAGGCAGGACGACGGAGGCCATGGCGAAGGCAGGGCGGCGATGAGTGACGGACAGGGCCCGATCAGGGTCATGGTGGTGGACGACCACCCCATGTGGCGCGACGCGGTCGCGCGCGACCTGGCCGAGTCCGGGTTCGACGTGGTCGCCACGGCGGGCGACGGCGAGCAGGCGGTGCGCCGGGCGCAGGCCGCCGCCCCCGACGTCCTCGTCCTCGACCTGAACCTGCCGGCCAAGCCCGGTGTGCAGGTCTGCAAGGAACTGGTCGGGGCCAATCCCGCCCTGCGCGTCCTGGTCCTCTCCGCGAGCGGCGAGCACGCGGACGTCCTGGAGGCGGTCAAGTCGGGGGCCACCGGCTATCTGCTCAAGTCGGCGTCCACGGACGAGCTGATCGACGCGGTGCGCCGCACGGCCGTCGGGGACCCCGTCTTCACGCCCGGGCTCGCGGGCCTGGTCCTCGGCGAGTACCGCAGACTCGCCTCCGACCCCGGACCCGCCACGGGCGGCGACGAGCCCAGGGCCCCGCAGCTCACCGACCGTGAGACCGAGGTGCTCCGGCTGGTCGCCAAGGGCCTGAGCTACAAGCAGATCGCCGAGCGCCTGGTGATCTCCCACCGCACGGTCCAGAACCATGTGCAGAACACCCTGGGCAAGCTTCAGCTCCACAACCGTGTGGAGCTGGTGCGCTATGCCATAGAGCGGGGCCTCGACGACGCGTAAACCGTCCGCGTCCCACCAAAGAGTGAAGACGCGTGATCAACCCCCGCACAATTCACCGGAATTGACCTTCCGCCCTCTGCTGAAGTGACCTGGATCACTATTAGCGTGAGTCCCATCAGTCAACCGCGGCGAAGGGACTTTTCCATGCGGGTCGGAGTACTGACCGGAGGCGGCGACTGCCCCGGGCTCAACGCCGTCATCCGGGGCATCGTCCGCAAGGGCGTGCAGGAGTACGGCTACGACTTCACCGGCTTCCGGGACGGCTGGCGGGGGCCCCTGGAAGGTGACGCCGTCCGGCTCGACATTCCGGCCGTGCGCGGCATCCTGCCCCGCGGCGGCACCATCATCGGCTCCTCGCGCACCAACCCCCTCAAGGTCGAGAACGGCATCCGCCGGATCAAGGAGAACCTCGCCAAGCTGGAGGTCGACGCGCTCATCGCGATCGGCGGCGAGGACACGCTGGGTGTCGCCGCGCGTCTCACGGACGAGTACGGAGTCCCGGTGGTCGGTGTCCCGAAGACCATCGACAACGACTTGTCGGCCACGGACTACACCTTCGGCTTCGACACCGCCGTGGGTATCGCGACCGAGGCGATCGACCGGTTGCACACCACCGCCGAGTCGCACATGCGGGTGCTCGTCTGCGAGGTGATGGGGCGGCACGCGGGCTGGATCGCGCTCCACTCGGGTCTCGCGGGCGGCGCGAACGTCATCCTCATCCCCGAGCAGCGCTTCGACGTCGACCAGGTCTGTGCGTGGGTGACCTCGCGCTTCAAGGCCTCGTACGCGCCGATCGTGGTCGTCGCGGAGGGGGCGATGCCCAAGGACGGCGACATGGTCCTCAAGGACGGGTCGCTGGACTCCTTCGGGCATGTCCGGCTCTCCGGGGTGGGGGAGTGGCTGTCCAAGGAGATCGAGCGCCGCACGGGCAAGGAGGCCCGCACGACGGTCCTCGGCCATGTCCAGCGGGGCGGTACCCCGAGCGCCTTCGACCGCTGGCTCGCCACCCGCTTCGGCCTCCACGCCATCGAGGCCGTCCGCGACGGCGACTTCGGCAAGATGGTCGCCCTCCAGGGCACCGACATCGTCCGCGTCCCCATCGCCGAGGCCACGGCCCGCCTGAAAACGGTGGACCCCCGCCTCTACGCGGAGGTCGGAGTCTTCTTCGGCTGACCGCGTTTCCCTCGCCCCCGCCGCCCCTTCCCGTCCCGTCCCTGGGGGCTGCGCCCCCAGACCCCCGTATCGCGCTGACGCGCTCGTCCTCAAACGCCGGACGGGCTGAAAATCAGCCCCTCCGGCGTTTGAGGAGCGGGGGTTCGGGGGCGGAGCCCCTGAGTAAGGGACGATGGGGGTCCCCCCGCTCTGGGGGCACCTCCCGGCCGGAGGCTGGGGGAGAAGCCGAGAGTGGGGGAGTGTAGGGGCGGCGGGGGCGAGAACCCCTCGGTGGAGGACGTCCGCGACTACACGGCGGGCCGCCGCTCCGAGAACGTGCCGGTGCCGGCCCCCGCAACCACCCGAGCCACCAGTTCCCGTACGACGTCCGCGCCGCGCAGCGTCAGCACCGACTCCGGATGGAACTGGACCCCGGCGAACCCGGGCCCGCGCAGCGCGTGCACCTCGCCCGCCCCGCTGCGGCTGACCTCGACCCCGTGGGCCGCCAGTTCCACCGCCGCCTCGTCGTCGCACCGCGCCACGAAGCTGTTGTAGAAGCCAACGGTCTCCGTCCGCCCGAAGAGGTCGATGTCCGTCTGGGCACCCTGGTAGGGGACCTCCTTGCGGACGGTCTCCAGGCCCAGCTCCGCCGCGATCAGCTCATGCCCGAGGCAGACCCCCAGCACGCCGTGCCGGTGGCTCCGGATCACCTCCGCGGTCAGCCCGCGCAGGAAGACCATCTTCGGGTCCGTAGTGTCCGAGGGGTCCCCCGGACCGGGCCCCAGCACCAGCGGACCCTCGTGCGCGAGCACCGCCTCCCGCAGCCCCGGCTCGTCGAACCGCCGGACGGTCACCGCGAGCCCCGACGAGCGCAGCAGATGCGCGAGCATCGCCGTGAAGGTGTCCTCCCCGTCCACGACCAGCGCATGGCCCTCCAGCTCGGCCGACCGCTCCTGCATCCGCAGCCAGAACGGCGCAAGGGCCGCCCGCCGCCCGTCCAGCGCCGCCCGCACCCGCGGATCGTCCGCGAGACTCGCCCGTACGTCCAGCTCCCGCGGCCGACCGGGGCGTACCCCCAGCGCCGCCAGCACCCCGGCCGCCTTCGCATGCGTCTCGGCGACCTCGCTCGCCGGGTCCGACCCCCGTACGAGCGTCGCGCCGACCGGGACCCGCAGCCGGCCGCCCCCGTCGATGTCGGCGGTCCGGATGAGAATGGGCGAGTCGAGGGTCTGGGCCCCGCCGGAGTCGCGCCCGATCAACGCCAGCGCCCCGGCGTAGTACCCGCGCCCGACACCGTCCCGCCCGAGGGGCTCGTACCGCTCGATGACCCGGCAGGCGTTCTGCACCGGCGACCCGGTGACCGTCGCCGCGAACATGGTCTCCTTCAGCACCTCCCGCACGTCCAGCGACGACTTGCCCCGCAACTCGTACTCGGTGTGCGCGAGATGGGCCATCTCCTTCAGCCGCGGCCCGATCACGACACCACCCATGTCACCGACCGTGCACATCATCTTGAGCTCCTCGTCGACGACCATCGAGAGCTCCTCGATCTCCTTGCCGTCGGCCAGGAACTCCAGCAGGTCCTCCGGCGTCGGCCCCTCGGCGGGATAGCGGTACGTCCCGCTGATCGGGTTCATCACGACGGTCCCGCCGGACATCCGGACATGTACTTCAGGGCTCGCCCCGACCAGCGTCCGCTCTCCGGTGTGCACCACGAACGTCCAGTACGCCCCCCGCTCGCCGACCAGCAGCCGCCGGAAGAGTGCCAGCGCGTCGGCCCGTCCGAACCCCGGGATCTCGCCCTCGTACGTCCGCCGGATGACGAAGTTCGCGCCCTCGCCCCGCCCGATCTCCTCGCGCAGCACCCGCCCGACGATCTCCGCGTACGCCTCGTCCGCGACGTCGAAGCCACCTCCCTCGACCCGCACGTCGTGCGCGGGCAGCTCCGACAGGGCCTGCTCCAGGGGGAGTTCGTACGACTCCTCGGGGGTGAGCACGGCGAGCGGGGTGCCGTCGTCGCGGACGTCGAAGCCGCGCTCCCGGATCTGGCGGAACGGGACGAGGGCGAGGCCCTCGGGGATGTCGGCCAGCCGCTCGTACTCGGTGACCGGGCCGAGCAGCAGCTCGACGGTGTCGTGATCATGGCCCGGCGTGCGGCGGCGCAGCAGGGCGAACGGGCGGGGATCGGCCGGCAGGTCGAGCAGATTCATGGGTCCGGGTTCCTTCTCGGCGTCTCGTGGGAGAGGGCTGGAGAGGAACGGTCCCGGTCGCGAAAACACCGAAGGCCGCCCCTCGGGCGGCCTTCGCGAAGTCTTGCGTACGCGCAGTCAGTGGGCCGCCGGATGAGCGGTCCACCACCAGTTCTGGGTCGAATGCGCGAACATGCGCCGCACCCTACCCCATGCGACACCCTGTGTGACGGCGTGCATATGGGCGGGTGCCGGCGCACACAGCGGGGCGTTCGATCGAGCGCGGCCCGTCTCAATTGATGAGCATGGGGATGGACGCCCGACACGACCCCGTAATGTTGAGGTCGTGACCGTGAACGCTAAGTCCAGCGCAAGCGCTGGCAACACCTGGCGAGACCTGCCCGCGGCGCAGCAGCCCGAGTACCCCGATGCCGAGGCTCTGCGCGATGTGATCGCGGACCTCGAGTCGTATCCGCCGCTCGTCTTCGCCGGCGAGTGCGACCAGCTGCGCGCCCGGCTGGCAGCCGTCGCCAAGGGCGAGGCGTTCCTGCTTCAGGGCGGCGACTGCGCCGAGGCCTTCGACGCCGTGTCAGCCGACCACATCCGCAACAAGCTCAAGACCCTGCTCCAGATGGGCGCCGTCCTCACGTACGCGGCGTCCGTGCCGGTCGTGAAGGTCGGCCGCATCGCCGGCCAGTACTCCAAGCCGCGCTCCAAGAACACCGAGACCCGCGACGGCGTGACCCTGCCGACCTACCGCGGCGACTCGGTCAACGGCTTCGAGTTCAACGAGAAGGCCCGCGTCCCGGACCCCGAGCGCCTGAAGCGGATGTACAACGCCTCCGCCTCCACGCTCAACCTGGTGCGCGCCTTCACCACCGGCGGTTACGCCGACCTGCGTCAGGTGCACGCCTGGAACCAGGACTTCGTGAAGACCTCGCCGTCGGGGCAGCGCTACGAGCAGCTGGCGCGCGAGATCGACCAGGCGCTGAACTTCATGCACGCCTGCGGGGCCGACCCGGAGGAGTTCAAGACCGTCGAGTTCTACGCCTCCCACGAGGCGCTGCTCCTCGACTACGAATCGGCGCTGACCAGGGTCGATTCCCGTACGGGCCATCTGTACGACGTCTCCGGGCACATGGTGTGGATCGGTGAGCGCACCCGTCAGCTGGACGGCGCGCACATCGAGTTCGCCTCGAAGATCCGCAACCCGGTCGGCGTCAAGCTGGGCCCGACGACGACGGCCGAGGACGCGCTGCAGTACATCGAGCGCCTCGACCCGGACCGCGAGCCCGGCCGGCTGACCTTCATCGTCCGCATGGGCGCCGACAAGGTCCGCGACAAGCTGCCCGAGCTGGTCGAGAAGGTCACCGCCTCGGGCGCGACCGTCGCCTGGATCACCGACCCGATGCACGGCAACACCTACGAGGCGGCCTCCGGCCACAAGACCCGCCGCTTCGACGACGTGCTCGACGAGGTCAAGGGCTTCTTCGAGGTCCACAAGGGTCTGGGCACCCACCCGGGCGGCATCCACGTCGAGCTCACCGGTGACGACGTCACCGAGTGCGTGGGCGGCGGCGACGAGATCTTCGTCGACGACCTGCACCAGCGCTACGAGACGGCCTGCGACCCGCGCCTGAACCGCAGCCAGTCCCTTGACCTGGCGTTCCTGGTGGCGGAGATGTACCGGGACCAGTAGTAGATCAACAGCCGGTTCGGCTGTTACACGGACATGCGAGGGCATGTGTTGGGGCGCGGATCACATACGATCCGCGCCCCATCGCACTTTTGCGGCCCCGGTCCGGCGGGTAAGGTTAGGTTAGCCTCACCGACTATCGGGATGGCGCGACGACCCAACGAGCCCGTCGGGAGGTGAACCGCGTGTACGTCTGCAACTGCTTCGGAGTGACCGAGGCGCAGGTGAAGAAGCACGCGGAGGGCGGCGCCTGCACCCCCCGCCAGATAGCGTCGGCCTGCAAGGCGGGCACCGACTGCGGCTCGTGCGTACGACGCATTCAGGCACTGCTGGGCAGGGGTGAGTACCCCCGGCGTGAGCTGGCCGACCAGGGCGTGCCCGTGCTCTCCGAAGTGGAAGAGCTGGAAGAGGCCGCTTGACCGTCCGGCCGGCTCAGCTGTCCGGCTGCTCGATGAGCTGCGCGATGTAGAGCGCCTCGCCGAGCTTCTCCACCAGCTCCAGCTGGGTGTCCAAATAGTCGATGTGGTGCTCCTCGTCCTCGAGGATCGACTCGAAGATGTTCGCGGACGTGATGTCGCCCTTGTTCCGCATCACCTCGATACCGCGCTTGAGCCGGTCGATCGCCTCGACCTCGACCTGCCGGTCCGCCTGGAACATCTCCGTGACCGTCTGCCCGACGCGGACGTGGAACAGCCGCTGGTAGTTCGGCAGGCCGTCCAGGAAGAGGATGCGGTCGGTCAGGATCTCCGCGTGCTTCATCTCGTCGATGGACTCGTGCCGCGTGTACTTCGCGAGCTTCGTCCAGCCGAAGTTCTCCTGCATCTTCGCGTGCAGGAAGTACTGGTTGATCGCGGTGAGTTCGGCGGTCAGCTGCTCGTTGAGGAATTCGATGACCTCGGGGTCGCCCTGCATCGCAGAGGCTCCTTCCAAGCGGGGGGAACTGGCAGGTTGCGCCGCATGATTGCACCGGCGTAGAAGATCGTCCAGTAAGTGCATGCTTAGTAAGTAAGTACTTGCTTAGTCCTGTTAGTGCCGAGTTGTCAGAGTCGGTGCGTACCTGGTCATGCCCATCGTCCGGGGTCTGTCAGGATGGAGTCATGGGTCAGCCGGTGGGTCGTGAATCTGGAGAAGCAGCGCAGTCGGAGCTTCCGCCGGGGCAGCGACTTCAGCGGGGCTGGCCGGTCACGCACTACGGGCCCGTGCCGAAGTTCCGCCCCGAGCGCTGGGAGTTCAGGGTCTTCGGCGCCACCGCCGACAGCGAGAAGCACTGCTGGACCCACGAGGAGTTCACGGCCCTGCCGTATGCCACGGTCGTGGCCGATCTGCACTGCGTCACCAAGTTCAGCATGATCGGTGCGGAGTGGGGCGGCATCCCGGCCCGTACGATCCTGGAGATCGCCCCGCCGGCACCCACCGTCACCCATGTGATGGTCTGGGCGGAGTACGGCTTCAGCTCGAATCTGCGCCTCGACGACTTCGCGTCCGACCGCGCCATCTTCGCCACCCACAAGGACGGCGAGCTGCTCACCGCGGAACACGGCTTTCCGCTGCGCCTCGTGGTGCCGCAGCTGTACGCGTGGAAGGGCCCCAAGTGGGTCCGCGGCGTCGAGTACATGACGGCCGACCGCCGCGGCTTCTGGGAGGAGCGCGGCTACCACAACATCGGCGACCCCTGGCGCGAGCAGCGCTACTCGTACCAGGAGGAGCCCGGGGACGGCCCCGAGCTGTAGGCCCGGCGCTTCCTTCCCTGGGCCTTCTGGCCTTCTGGAGGCTTCGCTCAGCCGTCCCGGAGCTTCTTCAGCCGCTCCACGTCCGCCGCGTGCCCCTCCTTGCCGCCGGGCGTCTCGATGATCAGCGGTACGCCCTCGGTGGCGGGGTGGGTCATCAGCGCACGGAACGGGTCCTCGCCGATGTGCCCGGCGCCGATGTTCTCGTGGCGGTCCTTGTGGGCGCCGGCCACGTCCTTGGAGTCGTTGGCGTGGATCAGCTTCAGCCGGCCCTCGCCGACCGTGTCGACCAGCAGGTCGAGCGTCTGGTGCATCCCGCTGGGCCCCGTGAGGTCGTGGCCCGCCGCGAAGATGTGGCAGGTGTCCAGGCAGACGCCCAGCTTCGGATGGGAGTCCAGCGCCTCGAAGTACGGCCCGAAGTCCCAGGTGCGTGAGCAGAGCGAGGAGCCCTGTCCGGCGGTCGACTCCAGCAGCAGGAACGGGTCGTCGTCGTGGGTCAGCTCGTCGAGCAGCGGCAGCAGATACTCGCGGACCTGCTTCAGCGCGACCGAGCGCTCCCGGCCGCCGGTCGCGGAGCCCGTGTGCACGACGACGCCCAGCGCCCCGATCGCCCGCCCGCGCCGCAGCGAGTGCCGCAGCGACTCCACCGACTTCTCCACGGTCGCCTCGGTGTGCGAGCCGAAGTTGATCAGATAGGGCGCGTGGACGTACGCCGGGATCGACTCGGCGGTACAGGCCGCGCGGAACTCGTCGTCCTGGAGCGGGTTTCCGGGCGGAGTCGCCCAGCCGCGCGGGTTGGCGACGAAGACCTGGACGGTCTCGGCGGCCAGCTCGCGCGCGTACGAGAGGCCGACGGAGGCGAGGCCTCCGGCGACGGGGACATGGCCGCCGACGGGGTTGCGGGACTGCTGAGTGCTCACCCCTTCAGGGTGTCACGCGGTCCCGGTCGCCCCGTCGGCGGCCATGTCCCCGCGGGTGCCTGCGTGCCCGGCATGCCTGCCTGTGCACCTGTGTGCCCGCGGCGCCCGTGTGCTGCTGTGCCGTCCGTGTCGTCAGCGGATCTCGATGGTGATCGTCGATCCCTCGGGCGCCGTGTCGCCGCCGTCCACCGACTGGCTCTTGACCGTGTCGCCGAAGAGGCCGAGCAGACCGCGGTCCTCCTCGACCTCGAAGCCGGCCGCTTCCAGCTCCTGCTTCGCGTCGTCGACGCTGTCGCCCACGACGTCCGGGACCTCGATCATCTCCGGGCCCTTGGACACCGTCAGCGTGACGGTGTCACCGCCGCCCGCCTTGGTGTCGGGGTCCGGTGACTGCTTGGCGACCTGACCGGCCTCGTACTCGGACGTGACCTGCTCGGAGGCGACCTCGACCGTCAGGCCGGCGTCCTCCAGCTCCTGCTTGGCGTCGGCGAGGTCGTCACCCACGACGTCGGGCACGTCCACCGGGCTGCCCTTGCTGACGGTGAGCGCGATCGCCGAACCACCGCGGCGCTCGGTGCCCGCCCCCGGTTCCGTACGGATCACGAAGCCCACGGGCACGCTGTCGCTGAAGCCCTTGGTGACCATGCCCGCGACCAGGCCCTCGCTCTTCAGGCGCTGCTTGGCCTTGTCCAGCGAGTAGCCCCCCAGGTCCGGCACGCGCACGATCTCCGGGCCCTTGGAGACCGTCAGCGTCACGGAGTCGTTGTCCCGGATCCGGGCGCCGGGCTTCGGGTCGCTGCTGATGACCCGGCCGCGCTTGACGGTGTCGCTGTAGCCGCGCTTGACGTCCTTCACGTCGATACCGGCGCCCGTGAGCTGCTTCCTGGCCTGGGCCTCGGTCTTGGAGAGCACCCCGGGGACCGTGGTGAACTGGCCGGAGTTGATGTACCAGACGCCCGCTCCCAGGCCGAGGGCCAGCAGTACCGCGGCGACGATCGCGATCAGACCGCGGCGGGGCGCCGCCATACGGCCGCCACGTCCGCGGCGCGGCGGTTCGGGCGGCGGGGACGGCAGATAGCTCGTGCGGTGCAGCTCGGCGTCGTCGTCGTTCACCGGGAGCGGCCGCGGTACCGAAAGCGAGAGCGGGATCACGCTCGTACGGTCGTCGGCGTTCTGGTGGTCCGTGGCGACCGCCTGCGGCGGGACGGCGTCCAGCTGGTCGGCGCTCAGCGCGTTCCGTGCGTCCAGGACCTGCGAGAGCAGCGCGACGGCGTCGTACGGGCGGAGGTCGGGGTTGCGTGCGGTGGCCGTCGTGACCAGCTCGTCGAGCTCGTGGGCCAGGCCCGGCACGGACGCCGACGGCTGGGGCACGTCCTCGTGGAGGTGCTTGTAGAGCACCGCGGCGGGGGAGTCCCCGTAGTGCGGGCGGTCACCGGTCAGCATCTCGAAGAGGAGGATGCCGCAGGCGTACACGTCGACCCGGGGGTCGGCCGTGTCGTTCTCTATCTGTTCCGGCGCGAGATACGACACCGTGCCGAGCACGGCTCCCGTCGTGCTGGTGACCGTGTCCACGGCCCGTACGAGACCGAAGTCCGCCACCTTCACCCGGCCGTCGTCCCCTATCAGGACGTTCTCCGGCTTCATGTCGCGGTGCACGAACCCGGCGCGGTGCGCGGCGCCGAGCGCGGCGAGGACCGGCTCCAGGACGTCCAGCGCGGCCCGCGGCTGCAGCGCCCCGCGCTCGCGCAGCACGTCGCGCAGGGTGCATCCGGCCACGTACTCCATCGCCAGGTAGACGTAACTGCCGTCCGTGCCCTGGTCGAAGACCTGCACCACGTTCGGGTGGGCGAGCCTGGCCACCGACTTGGCCTCGCGGATGAAGCGGTCGACGAACGAGGCGTCGGCCGCCAGCGTCGGGTGCATCACCTTGAGCGCGAGCACCCGGTCCAGGCGGGTGTCCACGGCACGGTAGACCGTGGCCATCCCGCCGACCGCGATGCGCGCGTCGACGCGGTAGCGGCCGTCGAGCACGTGCCCCACGAGCGGGTCCTGAAGGGTCGTATCCACGCAGGTGAGTGTACGAGCCGCCACTGTCAACGCCGCCAGGACGGGTGATTCCGGGGCGGTACTGCAGCCGAGCTGTGACGGACGTCGCACGGTGAGCGATACCGTGCGGCGCCTGGATTCAGACAGGTGTTCAGGCCAAAAGTCAGAAAGCAGGCCTTTCCGGGTCCAACCGGGCGACACCCTCCACGGGAGACGACGCCTCGGCGAAGTGGCGGCGCGGGATGCGCCCGGCGCGGTACGCGAGCCGGCCCGCCTCGACCGCGTGCCGCATGCCCTCGGCCATCAGCACCGGCTCCTGCGCCCGGGTCACGGCCGAGGCGAGCATCACACCCGCGCACCCCAGCTCCATGGCGAGCGCCGCGTCCGACGCCGTACCGGCGCCCGCGTCCAGGATCACCGGCACGCGCGCGTGCTCCACGATCAGCTGGAAGTTGTGCGGGTTGCGGATGCCGAGACCGGACCCGATCGGCGAGCCGAGCGGCATGACCGCGGCGCACCCCACGTCCTCCAGTTTGCGGGCGAGCACCGGGTCGTCGTTCGTGTACGGGAGGACGGTGAAGCCGTCGTCGACCAGGGTCTCGGCCGCGTCGAGCAGCTCGATCGGGTCGGGCAGCAGCGTCCGCTCGTCGGCGATGACCTCCAGCTTCACGAGGTCCGTGCCGAGCGCCTCACGCGCGAGGCGGGCCGTCAGCACGGCCTCCCCCGCGGTGAAACAGCCCGCCGTGTTGGGCAGTACGCGGATGCCCAGCCGTTCCAGCACGGACAGGACCGAGCCGTGGGCCTCGGGGCTCACGCGGCGCATCGCGACCGTCGTCAGCTCCGTGCCGGACGCCACGAGCGAGCGCTCCAGGACGTCGAGGCTGGGCGCACCACCGGTGCCCATGATCAGACGGGACGCGAAGGACGTACCGCCGAGGACGAAGGGATCGTCGGCCATGGGTCAGCCTCCTTGGACGGCGGTGAGGACTTCGACGCGGTCTCCCTCGGAGAGGAGGGTCTTCGACCACTGCGCGCGCGGGACGACGGTTTCGTTGAGTGCGGCGGCGACACCGGAGGGAGCCGCGGTGAGGGCGGCGACGAGGGTGTCGAGGGCGGTGTCCGGGGCCAGCTGCCGCCGCTCCCCGTTGACGAAGACGCTCATGCTCATGCGTGCTGCTCCGAGAGTGCGGCGGCGCCGAACCGCCTGGGTGTGAACGGGCGGGCCTCGTCCGGGAGTTCACCGGTGGTCAGGGCGTGTGCCATGGCGTCCCCGGTGACGGGCGTCAGCAGTACGCCGTTGCGGTAGTGGCCGGTCGCGAGCAGCAGCCCCGGGAGTTCGGTCGGGCCGAGCAGGGGCGCGTTGTCGGGGGAGCCCGGGCGCAGTCCGGCCCGTGTCTCGGTGAGCGGCAGCTCGGTGATGCCGGGGACGAGTTCGTGGGCGTCCCGCAGCAGCTCGTACACGCCGCCGGCGGTCACCGTGGTGTCCCAGCCCAGCTCCTCGCTGGTCGCGCCGACGACCAGCTCGCCGTTCTCGCGCGGCACCAGATAGACGTGGCTGCCGCGCACGACGGCCCGCACGCTACGGCTCAGGAAGGGCGCGAACCGCTTCGGGACGGTCAGCCGCAGCACCTGTCCCTTCACGGGGCGCACCGGCGGCAGCACGTCGTCGGGGACGCCCGTCAGACGGCCGCTGAGGCTGCCCCCGGCGAGCACGATCTGGCCCGCCGAGAGCGCGGTGCCGTCCGCAGTGACGACTCCGGCGGCCCGGTCGCGTACGACGGTCAGGCGGTCGGCCCATGTCCGGTGGAAGGCCACTCCGGCCCGCTCGCAGGCCGTGACCAGGGCCCCGGCGAGCCGCCGGGGATCGATCTGGTGGTCGCCGTCGACCCGCAGCCCGCCGCGCACCCCCGGCGCGAGCATCGGCTCCAGACGACGGCACTCGCGGCCGCTCAGCCACTCCGACTCCAGGCCCGACCGGCGCTGCAGGGCGTGCAGTTCGCGCAGATGGGCACGGTCGTCGGCGTCGAGCGCGACGGCCAGTGTGCCGCACTGCCGGTAGCCGAGGTCCTGGCCGGTCGCCTCGGTCAGCTCGGCCGCGAAGTCCGGATAGCGGCGTGCCGAGGCCAGATTGAGGCCGAGCAGGGTCTGCTCGCCGTAGTGGAGTTCGGTGACGGCGGCCAGCATCCCGGCCGCGACCTGCGCGGCGCCGCCGCCGGGCTCCGGGTCCACGAGCGCGGTCGTGAACCCGCGCTGCGCGGCCCGCCAGGCCGTGACCAGGCCGATGATCCCGCCCCCGACGACCAGGACGTCTGACGTGTGCCCTGTATGGGGTGTATCGGGTGTCTCCGGTGTACGCGACATGGGCGTCCAGCCCCTCCCTTCGCCGGCATGACCCGGATCAGGTTCGTACGGTCGGAGGCCGTCCCAGCCTCCCTCTCAGCCCGGTACGCCCGGACTCCCGCGAGTGCTCTACGTTGGCCACCCTAGCCCTTCGCCCCAACAGCCTGTAAGGGAGCCTTCACGCATGGCCCGCTCGCTCGACGGACTCCTTCTCTCGCCGGTCGCCGACCAGGCGCCAGGTCAGGTGGGTACCCGCACACGGTTCGCGTACCACGAGAAGGACGGCGAGATCTGGGCCGAGTACGCGGGCGGTGACGTCGTACGCGGACACCTCGTGGGCACGCGCGCGGGCGACCGGCTCGACTTCCGGTACGTGCAGCTGAAGGTGGACGGCACCACCTCGTCGGGGCACTGCGTCTCCTTGGTCGTCGAGCTGGCCGACGGACGGGTGCGCCTGGAGGAGACCTGGGAGTGGGAGTCCCAGGAGGGCAGCGGGACGAGTGTGGTCGAAGAGGTCAACGAGGGCTGACGCTGTGCAACAACTCACTGATCGCGCCCCCTGACCGACGATTTCACCAGTGTCTATGGTGATCGTGTGAGTGAGCAGACGCAGGGACGGAGCCCGGCGGCGCGACGCAGCGCCGTGATCGTCGGGGCGGGCATGGCCGGTGTACAGACCGCCGTCGCCCTGCGGGAACGGGGCTTCACCGGAAGCGTGACCCTGATCGGCGCGGAGCCCCACCAGCCGTACGACCGGCCCCCGCTGTCCAAGGCCGTACTGCTCGGCAAGGCCGAGGACTCCGCCTTCGACGTCGACTTCGAAGCGCTCGACGTGGAGCTCCGCCTGGGGCTCGAAGTGACCGGCGTGCACCCCTCGCGGCACGAACTCGACACGGCCGACGGTCCGGTTCCGTACGACGTCCTCGTCATCGCCACCGGCGCCGAGCCGATCCAACTGCCGGGCGCCCAGGGCGTACCCGGCGTCCATCTGCTGCGCACGCTCGACGACGCCGAGCGGCTGCGCCCCGTCCTCGCCCGGCAGCACGACATCGTGGTGGTGGGCGCGGGCTGGATCGGCGCCGAGTTCGCCACGGCGGCGCGCGAGGCGGGCTGCGCGGTGACCGTCGTGGAGGCCGCCGACCGGCCGCTCGCCGGCGTGCTGCCCGACGAGGTGGCCGCTCCGATGGCCGCCTGGTACGCGGACAGTGGGGCGGTGCTGCGCACCCACGCGCGCGTGGAGCGCGTCGAGCCCGGCGAGGTGGTGCTCGACGACGGCTCACGGCTGCCCGCGGGCGCCGTCGTCGTCGGCATCGGGGCGCGGCCCGCCACGGCCTGGCTGGCCGGTTCCGGGATCGAACTCGGTGCCCGCCGCGAGATCGTCGCGGACGACCACCTGCGCACCTCCGCCCCGGACGTGTACGCGGTCGGCGACTGCGCCTCCTTCCCGTCCGGCCGCTACGGCGAGCGCCTGTTGGTCCACCACTGGGACAACGCCCTCCAAGGCCCGCGCACGGTCGCCGCGAACATCGTCGGCGAGACGTCCGCCGCGTACGACCCCGTGCCGTACTTCTGGTCCGAGCAGTTCGGCCGCTTCGTCCAGTACGCGGGCCATCACGCGTCCGCCGACACCATGGTCCGGCGCGGTGACCCGGCCGGACCGTCCTGGTCGGTGTGCTGGCTCCGGGAGGGCCGCCTGGTCGCGGTCCTGGCGGTGGGCCGGCCGAGGGACCTGGCACAGGGGAAGCGGCTGATCGAGGCGGGCACGCCGATGGACTCCGGGCTGCTCTCGGACCCCGCGTCGCCGCTCAAGGGCGCGACGGCCTGAGCGCTCCGCCGGGCCGCCCGGTCGACGGTCGTCCGGTGTCTGCGGGGCCGCGGGCGTGACACGGTCGCACCGGCCCGGGTACCGACTGTCAGTCCGAGATGGCAGGCTTGTGTTCGTGACCGAGATTGACGCAAAGATCGATGCTCTCGTCCCCGCCTGGCTCACCCTCCCCGACATCGCCGAACTGCTCGGCGTCGAGGTGACCCGCGTCCGGCAACTGGTCAAGGAAGGCCAGGTCATCGCCGTACGCCGTGGTGAGAACCGCGCGCTGCACGTCCCCGCCGCTTTCATCGACGGGGCCGAGCAGAAGGTCGTCAAGGGCCTGACCGGCACCCTGACGCTCCTGCGGGACGACGGCTTCTCCGACGAAGAGATGCTCGAGTGGCTCTTCACCCCCGACGAGAGCCTGCCCGGTACGCCGGCCCAGGCTCTGAGCGAGAATCGCGGCACGGAGGTGAAGCGTCGCGCCCAGGCGCTCGCCGTCTGACCTGATCACGCCGTCCGGCGTACGGGCCGTGTTCCTCACGGCCCGTACGCCACCGACACGACACGGGGGACCCACGCATGCCCGAATCCACCGCACGCGCCCGGCTCGCCGACGCCCGGGTGTACCTCTGCACGGACGCCCGCAAGCGCCAGGGCGACCTCGCCGACTTCCTGGACGCGGTCCTGGCGAACGGCGTGGACATCGTGCAGCTGCGGGACAAGGGCATGGAGGCGGCCGAGGAGCTGGAGCACCTCGCCGTCCTCGCGGACGCCTGCCGTCGGCACGGCAGGCTCCTCGCGGTGAACGACCGGGCGGACGTCGCCCACGCCATCGGCGCCGACGTGCTGCACCTGGGCCAGGGCGACCTTCCGGTGCCCGCCGCCCGGGCCGTCCTCGGCGACGGCGTCCTGATCGGCCGCTCCACGCACGCCGATGCGGAGGCCGCGGCCGCCGCCGCCCAGGAGGGCGTGGACTACTTCTGCACCGGCCCCTGCTGGCCGACCCCCACCAAGCCCGGCCGCCACGCGCCGGGCCTCGACCTGGTCCGGTACACGGCCGCGCTCGTCACGGACCGCCCCTGGTTCGCCATCGGCGGCATCGACCTCGGCAACCTCGACGAGGTGCTCGAAGCGGGCGCCCGCCGCGTCGTCGTCGTACGGGCGATCACCGAGGCCGACGATCCGGGCGCGGCGGCGGCGGAGTTCGCGAAGCGCCTGCGCCACGCGTAGGCGTCCCGGGGCGGGATCGACCGAATGGGCAGTTGTCCGAGTGGTGGACAACAAATCGACAAAACGGGCAAATTCTCCGGATCCGGTTGGGGGACCGGCGCCCCCTGGCTAACCTGCGGGTATGGCCCTCGGATCTGCATCCACCAGGACGGACCGCGCACGCACGGTGCGTGACATGCTCGCGACCGGCAAGGCGACGTACTCCTTCGAGTTCTCCGCCCCGAAGACCCCGAAGGGCGAGCGGAACCTGTGGAACGCGCTGCGCCGGGTCGAGGCCGTGGCCCCCGACTTCGTGTCGGTGACGTACGGCGCGGGCGGTTCGACCCGGGCGGGCACGGTCAAGGAGACCCAGCAGATCGTCGCCGACACGACCCTGACCCCGGTCGCCCACCTCACCGCGGTCAACCACTCCATCGCTGAGCTGCGCAACATCATCGGGCAGTTCGCGGACGCCGGGATCCGGAACATGCTCGCCGTGCGCGGCGACCCGCCCGGCGACCCGATGGCCGACTGGGTGGCACACCCCCAGGGCCTGACGTACGCGGCCGAACTCGTCCGGCTCATCAAGGAGTCCGGCGACTTCTGCGTGGGTGTCGCGGCCTTCCCCGAGATGCACCCGCGCTCGGCCGACTGGGACCGTGACGTCGCGCACTTCGTCGACAAGTGCCGGGCCGGCGCGGACTACGCGATCACGCAGATGTTCTTCCAGCCGGAGTCGTATCTGCGGCTGCGCGACCGGGTCGACTCGGCGGGCTGCGAGACCCCGGTCATCCCCGAGGTCATGCCGGTGACCAGCGTGAAAATGCTGGAGCGGTTGCCCAAGCTCAGCAACGCCTCGTTCCCCGACGCCCTCAAAGAGCGGATCCTCACAGCCAAGGACGATCCGGCGGCTGTACGCTCCATTGGCATTGAGTTCGCCACGGAGTTCTGCGCGAGGCTGCTGGCCGAGGGAGTCCCCGGACTGCATTTCATTACGCTGAACAACTCCACCGCGACGCTGGAAATCTACGAGAACCTGGGCCTGCATCACCCACAGCAGGCCTAGACCGGTCGCATCGTCGTACGACACACTGCGTAGCGGTCACCTGGGAGAGGGGCGTACATGGGCTGGACGGTCCTCTACATCGCATTCGGCATCGTCGCGCTATGGCTGCTCGGCGAGGTACTGCTGCAGTACAAGGCGCGGCTGCGCTGGCGGCTGCTGGCCTTCGCCGGCTTCCTCGGGGTGGTCCTCGGTGTCCTGATTCCGAACGTGCTGGTCATCGGCCTTGGTGCCGCGGCCTTCGCCGTCGGACAGACGTACGTCACGCTCTCCTTCCGCAGTGGATTCGCCTCCGGCTGGGCCGTCAACGGCCTCAGCGGCGGCCGGCCGGGCGCCAGCAAGCGCCGCCGCGGCGAGGAGCGCAAGGACCCGACGCTGGAGGTCACCGACCTCCACGCCGCGGAGACCACGACGTTTCCCAGCCAGGGCTTCGGCCAGGACGACCCCTACGGGCGCGACGACTCGGTCTTCGGACAACGCCCCGAGACCGGCGCCGGGTCGACCTCCGTCTACGAACCGCAGCCGCTGCCCGACGACACGGGCCAATACGGCGTCTACAGCGACGCCGCCTACGCCGCCGCCACCGACCCGGCGTACGCGGCCGCCGCGCAGGCCCAGGGACAGCAGGCTCAGGGACAGCAGGCTCAGGGACAGCAGGGCCAGGGACAGCAGGGCCAGGACCCGCAGAACTACGGGTACGACGGCTACTCCGGTTACGACCAGCAGCAGTACGGCTACGACGCCGGGCAGCAGCAGTACGCCGCCTACTCCGACCCGTACATCGGCACGCAGGCCTATGATGCCGCGTCGTACGGCCAGCCCTACGACGCCTCGCAGCAGCAGTACGCGCAGCAGGGCTACACCCAGGACCCGTACGCCACCAATGGCGGTTACGGCGGCGAGACCCCGGCCGGTGGTGTCTGGGTGCCGCAGCAGCGCAACACCGAGGACCCGTACGGCGGCGAACTCCCGCCGGAGCAGCAGTATCCGTACGACAGCAACGGGAATAACGGGAACAATGGCGGCAACGGACAGCAGGGCGGCGGGTACGACGAGCAGTACCGGTTCTGAGTCAGTACCGGTTCTCTGAGCGAGCCGGTGCCGGCCGGGGCTCAACGTGCCCCGGTCGCCGCCCCGTCACCGTCACTCACTGCGAGCCCCTGAAGTCCGGCCCCTCCACGACGAGTCCGGCGACCAGTGCGCCGGACATGCCCGCGTGCGGCAGTCCGCCGCCGGGGTGCGCCCAGCCGCCGACCGCGAACAGGCCCGGTATGCGGGTGCTGTTGGCGGGCCGCAGCAGCGTGCCGCCCACACCGGCCAGCGCGGGAGCGGGCACGGCGCCGCCCCCGGCACCGGTCTCCCGCTCCGTGTCCACGGGGGTGCGGACCTCGCGCCACAGCAGGCGCTCGCGCAGGCCCGGTACGGCCCGCTCGGCGGCCGTGACCATGCGGTCGGCGAAGGCGTCGGCGGCACCCTCGGCCGTCCAGTCGTGGTGCGCCAGGGACGGCACCGTCGCCGTGAGGACCACGGACTCGTGGTCGTCGTCCGGACGCAGCAGCGCGTCGTCCGGCCGGTCCACCCACACGGTGGGCCGCTCGGCCGGCTTGCCGGCCCCGAAGACGTTCCGCTCGTCGGCGGGGTCCGTCGTGTGCACCACCGTGCGGTGTACGGCGCCGGGCTCGCGCGGGCCGCGCAGGGCGAGGCAGACGACGACCTTTCCACAGGTCAGGGACGCGGGGTGCGACTCGGGCACGTCACCCTCGTACAGGCTGTCGCGACCCGTCAGGGCCTCCAGCAGCTCCGGCGGGCCGCCCACCACGAAGTCCGCCTCGGCGACCGTCCCGTCGCGCAGCTCCACGCCCGCGGCCCGGCCGTCCTTCTCCGTGACCGAGACGACCTCGGCGTCGAAGACGAACTCCACCCGGCGGGCCAGGCACCGCTCGTGCACGGCGCGCGCCAACTCCCGGATGCCGCCGCGCAGATACCAGGCGCCGAAGGCGTGCTCCATGTACGGCAGGACCGCCGCGCTCGCCGGGGCGGTGTGCGGATCGAGGCCGTACGCGAGCGCGTGGCTCTCCAGGAGGGTGGCGAGGCGCGGGTCGGCCAGCTCCCACGCGCCGACCTCCGCGAGGGTCCCTGCCGTGCGGGTGCGCAGCAGTCGGCGCTGCCGCGGCGCGGGGTAGGGCTCGCGCTCGGCCAGCACCTGCCAGTTCGGCCACAGCGGTTCCTCCAGGAGCGGGCGGCGCGTCCGGTCCCAGGCCTCGCGCGCCCGGACCAGGAAGTCGCCCCAGCGCTTGCCGGCGCCCGCCCCGAGGGCCTCGTCCAGGGCCGAGACGACCCCCGCGCGGGAGGCGTTGGGCAGCGAGACCTCCGTGCCGTCGGCGAAGACGTGCCGTGCCGCCGGGTCGACCTGGACCAGGTCGACGCAGGCCTCCAGGGGCTCCTTGCCCGTCTTGACGAACAGGTCGCGGTAGACCGCGGGCAGTTGGAGCAGCCCCGGGCCGGTGTCGAAGGCGAAGCCGTCACGCTCGAAGCGGCCCACCGCCCCGCCGTACGTCGCCGCGCGCTCGTACACCACCACCCGGTGGCCCGCGACGGCCAGCCGGGCGGCGGCCGCCATCGCGCCCATGCCTGCGCCGATCACCGCAATTCGTGCCATGCCAGGGACTTTATCGGCCGCCACTGACAGCCGGTCTCCGGGCCTGTGCGGCGGAGGCCGACCCCAGGGCCGGCCGGAGGTCGGTCCCGGGTCAGCCCGGTGGGCGTCCCACCCGTTCCGCGAGCCGTTTCTCCTCGCGGCGCTGGGCCCTGCGGCGCAGGAACCGTCTGATCCGCGAGACCAGGAAGTAGAGCACCACCAGACCGGTCACCAGCAGGACGGCCGCGATGATCGCCGCGGCCTGCGGGTTGAACATCGCGAAGGTGATGATCCCGGCGACCCCGAGATCCTCGGCGGTGCTCAGCACGAAGTTGCTGAACGGCTCCGGTGAGGTGTTGACCGCCATCCGCGTCCCGGCCTTGACGACGTGGCTGGCAAGCGCCGACGAGCCGCCGATCGCCCCGGCCGCCAGCTCGGACAGCGAACCGCTCTGCCCGGCGAGCAGCGCCGCGACGACGGCCCCGGACACCGGACGGATCACGGTGTGGACGCTGTCCCACACCGAGTCCACGTACGGGATCTTGTCGGCGACGGCCTCGCAGGCGAACAGGACACCCGCCGCGATGAGGACCTCGGGGCGCTGCAGCGACTCGGGCACCTCGTCGGTCAGCCCGGTCGCGCCGAAGAGGCCGAGGAGCAGCACCACCGCGTACGCGTTGACGCCGCTGGCCCAGCCGCTGGTGAAGACCAGGGGGAGTACGGACACGGAGGCGATCGTAACCAGTCGGCAACGGCGCGTCCTGGGCATGAGTGCGTACGGCTGAGTATCCGTACCTAGGGAGTGAGTTGAGTACGCGCGCGGATGGGTGCCGACCTGCGTGAACGAGAGAGTGGAGGCACGGAAAGGGGCGCGGCTCCGGTACCGCCGACACGGGGCGGCGGAACGGTGCAGCGCCCTTGTCCGCTCCTTCCGCCGAGAAACTCGGCGGGAGCGAGGCACGGGGGGACCCGGGGGAGACCGGAACGGGGGAACCAACGGGGAGTACGGGGAAACACGGGGGAGCACAAGAGGGGCGCCGGTCCGGCGTGGCCCGCGGGGGACGCGGCCACTTCGGACCGGCGCTCTACTTGTGCGCGATCACTTGCGTCCGAGTCCGTCCCCGCCGACCCTTCCCTGGAGCAGCCGGGACAGCGCCGAGTGGACGTCGTCCAGGGAGCGCTCCGGCTGGAACGCCTGCCAGTCCAGGGCTGCCACCAGCACCATGCCGACCAGCGCCGACGCCGTCAGCGGGGTGTCGATCTCGTCGCTCAGCTCGCCGTTCGCGATCCCGTCGCGCAGGACGTTCTCGACGACCGCGACGGCCTCCTGACGGACCACCATCAGGGTGGACTGCCAGGCCCGGTTGGTGCGCCACAGCTCCGCCACGTACAGCTGTGTGAAGGCCGGGTAGCGGTCGATGAAGACGAGGCCCGCCCGGATCATCGCGTCCAGTGCGTCGACCTTGCTGCCGCCGTCCCGGGCGGTCCCCTCCGCCGCCTCCCGGAGGGAGGCGGTGAGGAGTCCCACTCCGTGCCGGAGGAGCTCTTCGAAGAGGACGGACTTGCTCGCGAAGTTGTAGTAGACGGTGCCCTTGGCCACACCGGCCCGTTCGGCGATCTCGTCGACGGTCGTGGCCGAGAAGCCCTGTTCCGCGATGAGGGTCACCGCCGCCTCGTAGAGCTTCTGCCGGGTCGCCTGTCTCCGGCCGCCGCCGCTGTCCACCGTCCTGCTGCTTTCCATGGCTCCGATTGTCACAGGCTCAGCTCCGGGTGCAGCCGGTCGAGGGTCCACACCTGCCGTCGCCGCGCGGACACCGCGGTCAGCGCGAGGGCGCCGACGGTGAACGCGGCGAGGACCGCGCACGCCTGCCAGACCGGCCCGAGGCCGCCGCCCGTGATGAGCCTCCTGAGGGCGTCGACCACGTAACTCATCGGCATGAAGGGGTGGATCGCGTTGAAGAACCCCGGACTGGTCTGCACGGGATACGTGCCGCCCGCCGACGTCAGCTGCAGCATCAGGAAGGCGAGGACGAGGATCCGGCCGGCCGCTCCGAAGCGGGCGTTCAGCCACTGCACGATCGCCGCGAAGCAGGCCGTCACCAGGAACAGGAAGCCCACCGTCCCGGCCGTGCGTGCCATCTCCAGGCCGATTCCCCAGTGCAGTACGGACATCAGCGCGACCGTCTGGAGCGCCCCCAGGGCGGCCACCGGCAGCCAGCCCGCCAGCGCGATGCGCCAGGCGGAGGAGCCCGCCGCGAGTGCGCGCCGGTTGAGCGGCGGGATCAGCATGTAGGCCACCATCGCGCCCACCCACAGGGAGAGCGGAATGAAGTACGGGGCGAAACCGGTGCCGTAGTTGGGCGCCTTGTGCAGGTCCTTCGAGGCGAGCTGTACGGGGTCGGCCATGACCTCTGTGCGTTGGTCGCGGTCGCTCTTGTCGTAGTCGGGGATCCGGCCGGCGCCGTCGTGCAGTCCGCCGGCGAGCTTTCCCGAGCCGTCGACGAGCTTGTACATGCCCCCTTCGAGGTCGCCCGCGCCCGTACTGAGCTCGCCGACACCGCTGTCCAGGTCGGCCGCGCCCGACTTGGCTGTGCCGAGCCCCGTGTGCAGCGTCTTCGCCCCCTTGGCGACCTTTCCGGCCCCCTTGTTGAGCGCGTTGACCTTGGCGACGGTCGTGGCGAGGTCCTCGGAGAGGTGCGGCGAGCGGTCGGCCAGCGCCTGGGCCTGCTTCTCCAGGGCGGCCAGATGCCTGTCGAGCGTGTCCAGGTCGCCGTCCTGGCCGGCCACCAGCGTGTTGACGTCGTCGGCGACCTTCGCCACGTCGGCGGCGGCCTCCTTCGCCCTCTTCAGCTCGGGGCAGGCGGCGTCGGGCAGCGGCAGGGTCTCGCAGCGCGCCTTGTAGACGCCGTTCAGCGCGTCGGAGGCCGTGTGGGCGTCCTCGGCGGCCGTCGGGGCCGTCTTCACCAGCGTGTCGAGGTTGCGGCGGATCGCCGAGGCGGAGTCCGCGACGAGCTGAGCCGTGTCGCCGATCTCGTTCTCGTTGCCCTTCAGGAAGGGCCCCACCTTGTCCGCGACGCCGTTGACCTTGTCCGCGAGCGTCTGCGTCCCCTCCGAGACCTGCCGCGAACCGTCCTCCAGGTCGCCCGCGCCCTTGTCGAGCTTCTTCAGACCGGCGGAGAGCTTGCCGCTGCCCGCCTCCGCGTCCTTCAGGCCGTCCGCGAGGTCCTTCGAGCCCTTCTTGGCCTTCCCGATCCCGCCCTTGAGCGTGTCGGCCCCCTTCGCGGCCTTCGCGGTCTCCCCGTGGATGTCGGAGAACGAGACGAAGATCTTGTCGAGGAACGACCGCGACGCCTTGGTCGAGGCGGCCGTCCGTACCTCCGCGAAAACCGTCCGCGAGATCTGCCCGACGATGTAGTTGTTCGCGTCGTTCGTACGCACCTGGAGGGCGCCCGTCTCCGGCGAGTCGCCCGAGCTGGAGGCGATCCGCTCGCTGAAGTCGGACGGCATCGTCAGCGACAGGTAGTAACTGCCGTTCTCGACGCCCTCGCGGGCCTCGGCGGCGCTCACCTCGTGCCACTCGAAGGTCTTGCTCTCGCGCAGCCCCTTGGTGATCTCGTCACCCATCACGATCTTCTTGTCGGCGGCCGTCGCCCCCTTGTCGTCGTTGACGAGCGCCACGGGGACACGGTCGAGACGGCCGTACGGGTCCCAGAACGACCACAGGTAGAGGGCGCCGTACAGCAGGGGCAGCAACAGGAGCGCGACCAGGGCCGCGCGCGGGAGCCTTCCCCTGCCGAAGCGCCTGAGCTCAAGCGCGGCCAGCTTCGGCGAGCGCATCCGCGGTCTCCTTGTCTTCCGTGTCGTCTTGGTCGCCCTCGTCGCCCTCGTCGCCTTGGTCGCCTTGGTCGTCCTGGTCCTGCCAGTGCTTCTGGACCTTCCGGGTCTTCCGGCTTTCTTGGCGGGCCGGTCCGTCGGTCGGTCCCGTGGACACCACGACCGCGTCCTCGGGCGCCTCGCTGCACACCGCCACGACCGTGGTCCCGGCCTCGGTCAGCGAGCGCAACAGCGCCCAGACCTCGGCCCGTTCGGCCCCCGAGAGCTTCAGATCGGTGTCGTCGATGCCCAGCAGCCGGGGACGGCCGATCAGGGCGAGCGCCACGGACAGCCGCAGCGCTTCGACGCGTTCCAGGTCGCGCACCGCGGTCCGGGACCCCTTGGGCAGCGACTCCCGGTCGAGCCCGGCGGCGGCCAGCGCGCTGTCGACGCGCAGCCGCGCCTCCGTCACCCGCTCCGAGCGCGGCCGCAGCAGCCCGCGTACGGAACCGCCGAACCGCCGCTGGAGCAGGGCCCGTTCCCGAAGGTGCTCGGCGACGGACAGGGCGGGCTCCAGGTCGGTGACACCGGGTACGTGGGCCAGCGCGCTGAACCGGCGGACGGCCGCCATCTGCTTCGGCAGCTCCGAACTGCCCGACCCGCGCCTGCCCCTCGGTGGGCTTCATCCGCCCGGTGAGCGCGAGCAGCAGACACGTACGCCCCGAGCCCGACGGCCCCTCGATCGCGATCAGCGAGCCGGGCTCCGCGTCGACGCCGATACCGCGGAACGCCCACCCGCGGGGCCCCTTGAGCCCGAAGTCCTCGGCCCTTACGCCGAGTCCGTGCGGACCGTCCACAACTTCCCCCACTCTCCGGGCTCTTGAGTCGACCGGTTTTTGAACTGACTGGTCAGTGCAAAAGCTATACCGAACCTGTGATCGAAGCAAAAGCCCAGGTCAGAACGGATTGTCAGTGGCATACCTCACGATGGACACATACGGCCACAGAGCCGTCACACAGACGACAGGAGGTTCGTCATGGCCACCTACCACGCAGCCGCCGCCCGTCGGCGACGCGCCACCGGCCCTGCCCCCTCACTGACCGGCCCGCCGAGCGACGTGCACCCCGTGCTCCGCCGGGCCACGGCCCCGCCCGCCGCCCTCGACCTGCTCGCCCAGGCCCGTGCCGGACTGGACGAGGCAGCCCTGCTGGAAACGCCGAACGAGCGGTACGCCACGGCCCACCTCGCCGCCCTGCGCACCGCCGCCGCCGTGCTCGCCGCCCGCGGGCGCCCGGAGCCCAGCGCGAGGCGCCGGGCCAAGATCCGGAGCGCCTGGGAAGTGCTGCCCGAGATAGCACCCGAACTCGCCGAGTGGAGCGCGCTGTTCGCCGCCGGTGCCCGCCGCCGCGCCCGCGCCGAGGCCGGCATCCAGGGCGCGGCGACCATCCGCGACGCCGACGACCTGCTGCGCGACGTGGCGATGTTCCTCCGCCTCGTCGAGCGCATGCTGGTGCTCCAGCCGGTCCTGCCACAGCCACGGCAGGAGCGCGACCGGGAGCCCTACCAGGAGCCCGATCGCGGGGCACAGGACGTGCCGGACGTGCCGGACGTGCCGGACGTGCCGGACGTGCCGGACGCGGGATGAACGGCGTCCGGGACGGCGGCCGAGGCGCCGTCAGGGGCCTCCGGAGACCGTCCCTGTGGGCCTGTGCGGGCCTGTGCGGGCGTGCGGGCCCGTACGGGCCTGTGGGCCGGTGTGCGGCCCCGTGGCCGGTCGGGAGCACGGAGGGCCGCAGGGGCGGTGTCGGGGCGCCGGAGACCGCCCAGGTCGTCCGCCGCGGGCCGCCGTCCGGCGTGGCGCGGCTGCCCTCCGTGGCGCTCGCCGCCGGGCAGGTCGGTGCCGGGTGGGTCCGCAGGTCCCGCCGATTCGTCCGGCGGTTCGTCCGCCGGTTCGCCCGCCGTTTCGCCGCCGGTTCGCCCGCCAGGCGGGGCCGGAGACGGACCGCGTCCGGCGCGCGAGACGGAGGGCCGGTGACGGGGCGCGAGGCAATAAGGTTGGGACGCCTGCATCTCCCCGGCGCCGGACAGGGCGGGGGAGGTATCCCCATCGCCCCATCGCTCCGCCGTACGCAAGGGCGGCGGCCGTGCCGAGGAGTCAACTGCCGTGTCGGACCCGATGCGCCCGCCCGTCTCCCACCCCCGCCCTCAGCCGACATCGCTGCGCTCCGACCCCTCCCGCCCCCGCGCCTCTCTCCGTACCGCCGTGGTCTGGGACGTTGTGAAGGACGCCCTCGACCGCCGGGTCAAGGCAGCGGGCCGGGAGTCGCTGGACGTCCTCGACACGGGAGGCGGCAGCGGCAACTTCGCGGTGCCCGTCGCCCGCCTGGGCCACCGCGTCACCGTCGTCGACCCCAGCCCGAACGCGCTGTTCGCGCTGGAGCGCCGGGCCGCCGAGGCCGGCGTCGCCGACCGCGTCCAGGGAGTCCAGGGCGACGCCCACGGCCTCTTCGACGTCGTCGAGCGCGGCGGCTACGACGCGGTGCTCTGCCACGGCGTACTGGAGTACGTGGACGACCCCGCCGACGGTCTCCGCAACGCGGTCGGGGCACTGCGTCCCGAAGGCGTGCTCAGCCTGCTCGCCGCCGGGCTCGGTGGCGCGGTGCTCGCGCGCGCCCTCGCCGGGCACTTCACGGAGGCCCGGCACGCCCTCGGTGACCCGGACGGCCGCTGGGGCGAGGGTGATCCTGTGCCGCGGCGCTTCACGGCCGATCAGCTCACCGGTCTGGTCGAGGGCGCGGGCCTGCGCGTCGGTGCCGTGCACGGGGTACGGGTCTTCGCGGACCTGGTGCCCGGCGTCCTCGTGGACACCGAACCCGGGGCCCTGGACGCCCTGCTCAAGCTGGAGGCCGCAGCGGCCGAACTCGCCGCCTTCCACTCCGTGGCGACGCAGCTTCACGTGCTCGGTGAGACCCAGGAGTCCGCCGAGGCCTGAGCGGCCTTCCGTAAGAGCGGAGTAAGGACGCGCCGCTGATCAGGGGCGCGACGGCAGATGGAGTACGCCACAGGCCCCCCGATCGGGCGCTCGGAGCCGTATGATCGAGGGAGACCGTCCGGCATGACGGGCCGGTCGCTGGGGAATCTACGCCTCAGTGGATCGGAACGCCATGGCGGGTTCCGGTTGGCGAATTGGCGCAGAGGGGCGGGTTTCACGGGGGCGATTCCCTGCCTATCCTGAAGGGGACCCCCGGTCGCCCCGGCGACTGCACGATGAGGAGGACGCCGTGCCGCTCTCGGAGCACGAGCAGCGAATGCTCGAGCAGATGGAGCGAGCGCTGTACGCCGAAGATCCCAAGTTCGCGACAGCGCTTGAGGGAAGCGGGCTGCGTACGTACACCCGGCGACGGGTCTACCAGGCGGTCGCCGGCTTCCTCGTAGGTATCGCGCTCCTCATGGCCGGAATGGTCGCACAGCAGATCTGGGTCAGCGTGGTGGGTTTTCTCGTCATGCTGGGCTGCGCGGTGCTCGCCGTAACCGGTTGGCGCAAGGCCCCCAAGCCGGGTGAACAGCCCGCCGCGGGTGCGCCGGGCGCTCCGCAGGCCCGTAGTCAGGGCCGGCAGCGGCGCTCCATGATGGATCGCATCGAACAGCGCTGGCAGAAGCGCCGTGACGAAGGCGGCCAGTAGCCTCCGGGCCCGGGCCGACAGACGCACACACGTAAGGGGTGACCACCTTGGGGTGGCCGCCCCTTCAGCGTGCCCGGCCGCGGATTGGGACAGGCCCTGCCCCGGCCCCCCGCCGCCCTCGGCCTGCTCGCTGAGACGGGGATCGAGGCGGACTGAGCCGTAGCCAGAGCCTTGTCCCGCCGACGCGGCAGCAAAGAAAAGAGCACGCGAAACGGAAGCCGCGCGGCGAACGCGAAGGGGAGCCCACCCGACCCGGGTAGGCCCCCCTTTCCGGCTCCGAGCCGGACGGTCTCAGCCGCTGCTCTGCCCCGACGGGCGTCCCGACGGGCGGCGCACGGCCGCCGTCCAGCGGGCCATGGCCCGGGACTTCAGCGCGATCCAGCTGTCGGACGCCGCCCACGCCACCCGTACGGCCGAGCGCGGTGCGAGCAGTGCGCGCAGGCGCGTACCGCGGTCGACCGTGGCGTGCAGGCTCGCGGTCATCCGGCGTACGTCATCGGCGAGACCCGGGGTCGGCCGAGGACGCGGCGCGTACAGGACCTGCTCCACCGCGTCGGCGACCCGGTGGACGGAGGCAGCGGCCTCCGCTTCGAGATGCCCGATGCGGACGATCCGGGCCGCCGCCTTGCGGGGCGTCTGGGAGTCGTCCGGCGCGATACCGAAGTCCCACGCCGTGTCGGTCACCTCCTGCCAGGCCGCCAGGGTGGCGGCCGCGGCGTCCGCCTCGGTGCGCCCGTGCGAGCCGAGCCGCACGGACCGGGCCCGCATCCGCCACAGCATCGGCAGCAGCGGCACCGCGAGCAGGGCGAGCCCGGCCAGGGTGAACCCGAGGATCGCGAACCACGGCGGTCCGTCGTCCGTGGCTCCGAACGCCGCCTGCGGCGACTCGCTGCCGCAGGGCTGCTCCAGCTTCTTCTCCGCCGCCGTGCAGCTCTCGCTGCTCGACGGTTCGGCGGACGGCGCCGAGGACGAGGAGCGCGAGGGAAGGTCCGGGTTGGGGAGCGCGTTGCCCGGGGTGTCCGTGCGGGTGTACTCCGGGACCGTGCCCCGGTTCGGGGTCGGCTCGAAGCGGGTCCAGCCCACACCCTCGAAGTACAGCTCGGGCCAGGCGTGCGCGTCCCGCAGGCCCACCGAGTTCGTGCCGTCGGCCTGCGGCGAACCAGGCGTGAAGCCCACCGCGACGCGGGCCGGGATGCCCAGGGTGCGGGCCATCGAGGCCATCGCGAAGGAGAAGTGGACGCAGAAGCCCTCCTTGTCCCTCAGGAAGCGCGCTATGGCCTGCGAGCCACTGCCGACCTGCACCTCCGTGTCGTAGGTGAAGCCGCCGTTCAGGGCGAACCAGTCCTGGAGCTTCACCGCGCGCTCGTAGTTGTTGGCCGAGCCGACCGTGACCGCGCGTGCCGTCTCCGCCACTATCGGCGGCAGCGACCCGGGGACCTTGGTGAACTCGCGCTTCAGCGCCGCGGGCGCCTCCGGCGCGTCGGCGAGCTGCTCCGCGGTCGGCTGCACGATCAGGCTCTTGACCGTGTACTCCAGGCCGCGCGTGGTCTGCCCGTGGTCGCCGACGAGCGTGCGGCCCACGGGCTCGTACCGCCACTTGCCGCCGATCCCCACCGCGCTGGCGGGGTAGGGCATGGGCAGCCAGTCCTGTGCGTACCAGTCCGCCGCGGAGATCCTGGTCTGGATCTCGGTGCGCCGGACGTCGTCGCTGAGGCCCGGCGGTGTCGGGAACGACCCGGGGACGTCGTCGACATGGCGCTTGGCCGGCTTCCACGCCGTGCCGTCGAACTCGTCGAGCGAGACGATCCGCAGATAGAGATCCTGCGTCTCCTCGGAGTTGGTGCGGTACGACATGACCTCGCGGTCCTCGTCCACGTTCAGGCTGTCGCGGAGCGAGACCAGCGGGTTCACCGCGGAGATCGTGCCGCCACCGCCGGAGCCCGTGCCGACACCGGTCCCGGTGCCGTCCAGCAGACCGCCGTCGAGCGCGGGCAGGGCGAGCGGCACCACCAGCGCGATGCCGAGTGCCACGGCGCCGATGCGCCGCCCTGTGCGGATCGGCGCGACCGCGCCCGCCGAGGCGTCCGTCCCCGGAGTCCGGGGTCCGCCGCCGAAGACGCGGCCCCACTGCGAGAGCCGGTCACGTCCCTCGGCCAGCAGCAGCACCAGATAGCCGGCCGCCGCCAGCACGAACCACAGCCAGCTCGCGCCACCGCCCTCCGAGAGACCCGCGGCGACCGAGTACAGCGCGAGCAGCGGCAGTCCGGCCGGGGCCGCGCTGCGGAACGTCACCGCGAGGGCGTCCACCGCGAGCCCGATCACCACGACCCCGCCGACCAGCATCAGCCGGATACCGGGAGACAGCGGAGCCGGGATCGAGTACCGCCCGACATCGTCCCCGCCGGCCTGCAGCAGCTCCCCGAGGTGCCGGAACGCCTCCGGGCCGGGCACGAGCCCGACGATGGCCTGCTCGCGGGCGAAGAACAGTGTCAGCAGTGTCAGCGTCACGAGCGCCTGAACCGCGATCGTCACAGCCCGCGCCAGGGGCACCCGCCGGGTCGCCGCGCCCACCGCGGTCTGCACCCCGAGCAGGAACGCCGCCTGAAGGATCCAGGTCGCCGGATCGACCAGCGGCAGCAGCGCGCCGGCCGCCATCAGTGTCGCCGCCACGGCGCACAGCGCTAGTCGCGCGCGCCCGCTCATGAGCCACCGCCCCCTGCCGTACTTCCCGTCGACGCGACCCCGTTGCGCTGTTGGTCCGCCTCCCGCCACAGGTCGGCCAGGCCGATGCCCGGCGGCACGGCCAGGGCGGTCCAGCCCGCCTCGCGCAGCATCCGTAGCCGCTCCTCGCTCTGTTCGTCGGCCGCGCCGTGCACCCACGTCTCGCTGTCCAGCAGGAAGGCCACGGCTCCGCCGCTGCGCTGACGCATCTTGGCGAGCACGGTCGCCTGCTCCTCGTCCAGGTCGCCGAGGAAGGCCACCAGCAGCCCCTCGTTGCCACCGCGCAGCACGTCGTACGCCCGTGACAGGCCCGTACCGTCGGAGTGGTCGACCACCGCGAGGGTGTCCATCATCAGTCCGGCGGCGTCCGCGGACTCCTGGCTGGCTCCGGCGAATCCGTCGGCGCTCTCGCCGGGCACCGAGGTGCCGGTGTCGGTCAACAGCCGTACCGAAAAGCCCCGTTCGAGCATGTGCACCAGCGTCGACGCCGTGCCCGACACCGCCCATTCGAAGGCAGAGTCCGGGCCCGCGCCGTCGTAGGCGATGCCCCGGGTGTCGAGGAGCACCGTGCAGCGGGACCGCTGCGGCTGCTCCTCGCGGCGCACCATCAACTCGCCGTAGCGCGCGGTCAGACGCCAGTGGACCCGGCGCAGATCGTCGCCGTAGCGATAGCCGCGGGGTATCACGTCGTCCTCGCCGGCCAGGGCCAGCGAGCGCTGCCGCCCGTCGCCGTACCCCTTCGCCTCGCCCGTCAGCCGCACCGGCGGCAGCGCCTCCACGCGCGGGATGACGGTCAGGGTGTCGTACGTCGAGAAGGAGCGGGTCAGTTCGCACATCCCGAACGGGTCGCTGAGCCGCAGCTGCAGGGGACCCAGTGGATAGCGGCCGCGCAGGTCCGAGCGCACTCGGTAGGACACCTCGCGACGGCCGCCCGCCTCGACCCGGTCCAGTACGAACCGGGGCCGCGGCCCCAGCACGTACGGAACCCGGTCCTGGAGCATCAGCAGGCCGGTGGGCAGCCGGGAGACGTTGTCCATCCGCAGATGGACCCGTGCCTCGGACCCCGAGGGCACCCGCCCGGGGGACAGGCGCCGGCTGCCGGCGACCCGGTAGCGCGTGCGGTACAGCACGGTCGCGCAGACCAGTGGCAGCACGGCGAGCAGCAGCCCCACCCGGAGCAGATCGCTCTGCCCCAGGACGTACGCGCAGATCGCGGCCGCGATGCCGGCGGCCAGGAAGGACCGCCCGCGCGTGGTGAGACCGGCGAGTGCCGTACGCAGCCCGCCCTTGTCGTCCTCGGCCTGCGCCGGCATCCCCCCGGTGGTCATCACAGCCTCCGGGGCGGCTGCGAGCCGAAGGCGGACGAGCCCCGGCCCATCGCCAGACCGCCCGGCGACTGGGGCGCCGCGGGCACGGGCGTGCGCTGGAGGATCTCCAGGACGACCTGCTCGGCCGTACGACGGTTCAACTGCGCCTGGGCGGTGGGCAGCAGCCGGTGTGCCAGGACGGCCACCGCGAGGGCCTGGATGTCGTCCGGCAGCGCGTACTCCCGGCCGCTGAGGGCAGCGGACGCCTTGGCCGCGCGCAGCAGGTGCAGCGTGGCACGCGGCGAGGCGCCGAGTCTCAGGTCCGGGTGGTTGCGGGTGGCGGCGACCAGGTCCACGGCGTACCGCCGCACCGGGTCGGCGACGTGGACGTTGCGGACCGCGTCGATGAGCTTGACGATCTCGTGCGCGTGCGCCACCGGCTGGAGGTCGTCCAGGGGGGACGCACCGCCGTGGATGTCCAGCATCTGCAGCTCGGCCTCCGCGCTGGGATAGCCGATGGAGACCCGGGCCATGAAACGGTCGCGCTGCGCCTCCGGCAGCGGGTAGGTGCCCTCCATCTCGACCGGGTTCTGTGTGGCCACCACCATGAACGGGCTGGGCAGCTCGTAGGTCGTGCCGTCGATCGTGACCTGGCGCTCCTCCATGGACTCCAGGAGCGCCGACTGTGTCTTGGGCGACGCGCGGTTGATCTCGTCACCGATCACGATCTGCGCGAAGATCGCACCCGGTTTGAACTCGAAGTCCCTGCGCTGCTGATCCCAGATGGACACACCTGTGATGTCCGAGGGCAGCAGGTCGGGCGTGAACTGAATACGTCGCACTGAGCAGTCGATGGACCGCGCCAGTGCCTTGGCCAGCATGGTCTTGCCGACGCCGGGGACATCCTCGATCAGAAGATGCCCCTCGGCGAGCAGTACGGTCAGCGAAAGCCGTACGACCTCAGGCTTGCCCTCGATCACTTCCTCCACCGAACTGCGGACTCTCTCCACAGTGGCGGTCAGATCTGTAAGGCTCGCTCGATCGTCATAGGTCGTCACCCGGCCCTCCTCGGCCCGTTCTTTCCCGGGCCGACGCTCTGCGATGCGGACCGGCCCACCCCGAAACACGGACACCACGCGCGAGTGGTCCCGCGTGACGCCACACCCGCATTCTTGTTGCCGTTACCTGTTCGTGTCACTCGCCTGTGGATAACTGGCCGCGATATGTCACGGCCTGGGGTCTTTGAGAGGGTCCAACTCGCGTCAGGTGGGGTCTATCTCACGCAGCAGGCCCGTCTTCACATCGAACACGAAACCACGTACGTCGTCCGTGTGCAGAAGGAATGGAGAGGTGCGCACCCGCTGCATGGACTGCCGCACGTCCTGTTCGACGTCCCGGAAGGCCTCCACGGCCCACGCCGGGCGCTGGCCGACCTCCATCTCCAGGTCGTGCCGGAAGTCCTCGGTGAGGGACTCCAGGCCGCAGCCGGTGTGGTGGATCAGTACGACACTGCGGGTGCCGAGCGCGCGCTGGCTGATGGTGAGGGAGCGGATCACGTCGTCGGTGACCACGCCGCCCGCGTTGCGGACGGTGTGGCAGTCGCCGAGCTCCAGGCCCAGCGCGTCGTGCAGGTCGAGGCGGGCGTCCATGCATGCCACGACCGCGACACGCAGCACGGGACGGGCGTCCATGCCGGGGTCGGTGAACGCGGCGGCGTACCGCTCGTTCGCCTCTACGAGGCGGTCGGTGACGGTGCCGCCGTTGGCTATGGCGTCTCCGGGCTCTGTGGGAACGGATGCGGAAGTCGTCATATCTATAACGGTAGTGGTCACACGCTGTCCGGGCCTGCTGTGAGAGGGGACAAAGAACATCAATGAGCGTTGTTGTGAGGTAACCCACAAGGGTGGATCGACTACGCCCGTACGGGTGGAAAAACCCGGTTTGGCGCTTCATCCGGGCCGAGAGTCGCGACGCGCAGGCCGGTTCGTTGACCGCGGGAGACCGTGGACTAAAGTGACGCGAAGTCGGGAGGCGGACACCCTCCCTGCTGGACTGCTGTCCCCCGGAGGACCGGTGACGAGCCGGGACCTCCCCACGTGCGCGGCGCGTACGTACGGCTCGGCCTCCTCCCGCTCCCGGTCGGCTGACGCTTCCGGCGCCGGCAGGCCTCCCCTTCACGGAGCGGGCGGGGACCCGGCGGTGCGTGCGCGCCGTGCCGGACCTGAGAGGGCCCCCTTGACCCAGAGCCGACATGTCCCGGTGATGCTCCAGCGATGCCTGGACATGTTGGCACCCGCGCTGGAGCGGCCGGGAGCGGTCGTCGTCGACTGCACGCTCGGCCTCGGCGGCCACAGCGAGGCCCTGCTCGCCCGCTTCCCCGAGGCCCGCCTCGTCGCCCTCGACCGCGACAAGGAGGCGCTGCGCCTCTCCGGGGACCGGCTCGCCCCCTTCGGCGACCGGGCCACCCTGGTTCACGCGGTCTACGACGAACTCCCCGACGTGCTCGACCGACTGGACCTCCCGCGCGTCCAGGGCGTCCTCTTCGACCTCGGCGTCTCCTCCATGCAGCTCGACGAGGCCGAACGCGGCTTCGCGTACGCCCAGGACGCCCCGCTCGACATGCGCATGGACCAGACGACAGGCATCAGCGCGGCCGAGGTCCTCAACACCTACCCGCCCGGTGAACTCGTCCGGATCCTGCGGGCGTACGGCGAGGAGAAGCAGGCCAAGCGGATCGTGTCCGCGGTCGTGCGCGAACGCGACAAGGATCCCTTCAGCAACAGCGCGCGGCTCGTCGAGCTGATCCGCGACTCCCTGCCGCAGGCCGCCAAGCGCACCGGCGGCAACCCCGCCAAGCGAACCTTCCAGGCGCTGCGCATCGAGGTCAACGGCGAACTCACCGTCCTGGAGAGGGCGATCCCCGCTGCCGTGAAGTCACTCGCCGTCGGCGGCCGGATCGCCGTGCTGTCCTACCACTCCCTGGAGGACCGGCTGGTCAAGCAGGTGTTCGCGGCGGGAGCCGCCAACACCGCGCCGCCCGGCCTGCCGGTCGTCCCCGAGCGCTACCAGCCCCGGCTCAAGCTTCTGACGCGCGGTGCCGAACTCCCCACCGAGGAAGAGGTCGCGGAGAACCGGCGTGCCGCCCCCGCGCGGCTGCGCGGGGCGCAGCGCGTCAGGGAGGACACCGAGTGACGGGAGGGTGCGTGAGTTGGACAACCGAACTCACCGGACGCGTGGGTCGCAGGCCCGGACCCACCAGCCGAGAACGCCGGCTCAGCGGGAGGGCGAGTGAGTAACAGACCCGAACTGAGAGGGCGGGCGGCCCGGCTCGCGCGACTCTTCCCGACAGGCCCCGGACAGGCCGCCCGTACGCCGTTCGTGCTCCTGGTCGTGATGCTGCTCGGCGGCGGCCTGATCGGACTCCTGGTCCTGAACTCCGCGCTCAGCGAAGGGTCGTTCCAGCTCGACGACCTCCAGCGGGACACCAAGAGCCTCACCGACGAGGAGCAGGCGCTCCAGCGGGACGTGGACGCCTACTCGGCTCCCGACGCCCTCCAGCGCCGCGCCCAAGAGCTGGGCATGGTGCCCGGCGGCGACCCGGCCTTCCTCAACCCCGACGGCAGCGTCCGCGGTGTTCCCAGCGCGGCCGCCGAGCAGTCGTCCGTGTCGGTCCCCGTGATCCGCCCGCCCGAGGTGCTCCTCCCCGCGCCGTCCCCGACGCCCACCGGGAGCCAGGGACCCGCCGGGCCCCCGACGCCCGCCGAGACCCCGGCGCCCACCACGTCCGCCGTGCCCACCGCGGCGCCCGAGCCGCTCGCGGAGACGGGCACCGAGCCGTCCCCCCAGCCCACGCAGCCCGCTACGAATCCCGGCAGGTGACGGAAGTGTCCGACAGGGAACCCCCGCGCCGTCGGGTGCCCTCGCCCGCCCGGCCCGTACGGCCCGGCAGCCAGCGGCGGCCGGGGCCGGGCGCACGCCCCGCCCGCCGCCCGGCTCCCTCCCGGGGCCAGGGCTCGCGCGTCATCCGGCTCGGCAGTCCTCGCCCGCGGCTGCGCCTGGTCAGCCTCGCCCTGGCCCTCGTACTGATCGCCTTCGTCGTCCGGCTCCTCCAGGTGCAGGCCGTCGACGCGAGCGAGTACACCGCCAAGGCCGAGAAGAACCGGTACCTCAGCCGGACCCTGGCCGCCGAGCGCGGCGGGATCACCGACCGTAACGGCGTCGACCTGGCGATCAGCGTGGACGCCAACGACATCACCGCCGACCCCACGCTGTTCACGCGGAAGGCGACGAAGACCGGCGACGCCCCCGAGCGGGCCGCCGCCCTGCTCGGTCCGATCCTCGACAAGGACCCCGACGAACTCGCCGCGAAGCTCCGGACCAAGAACACCCGGTACGTCGTGCTCGCCCGGCGCCAGACCCCCCAGGTCTGGACGCAGATCAAGGACCTGAAGAGCACGCTCGCCGACAAGGCGGGCGAGGACGGGTCGGAGGTGAACGTCCTGGCGGGCGTCCTCCAGGAGCCCAGCAGCAAGCGGGTCTATCCGAACGGCGAGCTCGGCGCCGGGATACTGGGCTGGGTCAACGCCGACGGCAAGGGCGGCGGCGGCATCGAGCAGCAGCTGAACAAGGAGCTGTCGGGCAAGGACGGCGAGATCCGCTACGCCCAGTCCGGCGGCCGGCAGGTGCCGACCGCGGGCTCCACCGAGAAGCCCGCCGTGGCCGGTTCCGAGGTCGAGTTGACCATCGACCGCGACATCCAGTGGGCCGCCCAGAACGCCATCGCCGAGCAGGTGAAGGAGTCCAAGGCGGACCGCGGGTACGTGATAGTGCAGGACAACAGGACCGGCGAGATCCTCGCGATGGCCAACTCGCCCGGCTTCGACCCGAACGACCTCTCCAAGGCCGACGGGAACGCCCTGCACAACTGGGGCCTCGAAGACGCCTACGAGCCCGGCTCGACCGCCAAGGTCATGTCGATGGCCGCCGTCCTGGAGGAGAACGCCGCCACGTCCGCGACGCACGTGACCGTGCCCAACCGGCTGCACCGCGGCGACCGGCTCTTCCGCGACGACATCGACCACCCGACCTGGTACCTGACGCTCAACGGCGTCCTCGCCAAGTCCAGCAACATCGGCACCATCCTGGCGACCGGCCAGCTGGGCAAGACACAGCAGGAGGCCAACCAGGTCCTCTACTCATATCTGCGCAAGTTCGGGATCGGCGACTACACAGGTCTCGGCTTCCCCGGCGAGACGAGGGGCATCCTCGCGCCCGCCGGCCAGTGGTCGACCTCCCAGCAGTACACGATTCCTTTCGGCCAGGGCGTGTCGATCAACGCGATGCAGGCGGCCTCCGTCTACTCGACGATCGCCAACGGCGGCGTACGGATCGAACCGACGCTGGTCCGCGGCACGAAGGGGCCCGACGGTCGCTTCACCCCGGCCGCCAAGCCCAAGGAGACACGGGTCGTCAGCGAGAAGACGGCGAAGACCCTGGCACAGATGCTGGAGTCCGTCGTGGACGACCGGGAGGGTACGGGCACCAAGGCGCGTATCCCCGGCTACCGCGTCGCGGGCAAGACCGGCACGGCCAACCGTGTGGATCCGGCCACCGGCCGCTACCACGGCTATACCTCTTCCTTCGCCGGATTCGCGCCCGCGGACAACTCCAGGGTGACCGTCTACTGCGCCATCCAGAACGCCACCGAGGGCAGCTACTTCGGCGGTCAGATCTGCGGGCCCGTCTACAAGGAGGTCCTGGAGTTCGCGCTGAAGACCCTTCAGGTACCGCCCACGGGGGCCCGGACCGCCAGACTTCCCGTCACTTTCACCCCCTGACCAGACCCGACCAGCCCGGGCCGGGCCTTCATCGGCACCGACCGGAACGCCATGCTCCAGCACCCCGGATCACCGACCAGGAACAGCTCGTGACAACGATCACTCCCGACCCCGGGAACCACGGCACGCCGCACACTCCGCCACGCCCCTCGCTTCGCTCCGGCGGGGGTGTGCCCGGTACGCTCACCGCCGTGCCACACGCTGATCAGTCCCAAACCACCCAGAAGGGCGTTCCTGTGACATATCCGGGGCCGCCGCGACCGGTTCAGAATTCCGCCACACCCCTCGCGGAGCTCGTGGCAGTGGTCGCCGATCAGATGGCGGCTCCGGCGCCGCAGGGCGCGCAGGGCGCCGTCGAGGTCACGGGCATCACCCATGACTCGCGCGCCGTGCGCCCCGGCGACCTGTACGCCGCGCTGCCCGGCGCCCGGATGCACGGCGCCGACTTCGTGACGCAGGCGGCGGGCCTCGGCGCCGCCGCCGTGCTGACCGACCCGACCGGGGCCGAGCGCGCGACGGCCACCGGTCTGCCGGTCCTCGTCGTCGGCGACCCGCGCCGGACGATGGGCGAACTGGCCGCCTCGATCTACGGCCACCCGGGTCCCGACCTGCTCCAGATCGGCATCACCGGCACGTCCGGCAAGACCACCACCGCGTACCTCGTCGAGGGCGGCCTGAAGACGGTCCGCAGCACCGGCCTCATCGGCACCGTGGAGATGCGCATCGGCGACGAGCGCATCAAGTCGGAGCGCACGACCCCCGAAGCGACCGATCTCCAGGCGCTGTTCGCCGTCATGCGCGAGCGCGGCGTCGACGCGGTCGCCATGGAGGTCTCCAGCCACGCGCTGGTCCTCGGCCGGGTCGACGGCTGCATCTTCGACATCGCGGTCTTCACCAACCTCAGCCCGGAGCACATGGAGTTCCACTCCGACATGGAGGACTACTTCCGGGCCAAGGCACAGCTGTTCACGCCGGAGCGCAGCAGGCTCGGCGTGGTCAACCTCGACGACGAGTACGGACGCAAGCTCGTCAAGGAGGCCACCGTTCCCGTGGTGACGTTCTCCGCGGAGGGCCACCCGGACGCCGACTGGCGGGCCGAGGAGGTCCAGGTCGGCCCGATGGACTCGGTCTTCGTCGCGGTCGGCCCCAAGGGCGAGCGCGTCAACGCCAAGTCGCCGCTCGCGGGCCCCTTCAACGTCGCCAACACGCTCGCCGCGATCGTCTCCCTCGCCGTCGCCGGGCTCGACCCGCAGACCGCCGCGGACGGCATCGCCGCCGTACCGGGCGTGCCGGGCCGGCTGGAGCGCGTGGACGCCGGACAGCCGTACCTCGCGGTGGTCGACTACGCGCACAAGACCGACGCCGTGGAGTCCGTGCTGCGGGCCCTGCGCAAGGTCACCGAGGGCCGACTGCACATCGTCCTCGGCTGTGGCGGGGACCGGGACAAGACCAAGCGGATGCCCATGGGCGCCGCCGCGGCCCGGCTCGCCGACACCGCCGTACTGACATCGGACAACCCCCGCTCCGAGGACCCCCTCGCGATCCTCGCCACGATGCTCGCGGGCGCCGCCGAGGTGCCCGCGTACGAGCGCGGAGAGGTCCAGGTCTTCGAGGACCGGGCCGCCGCGATCGTCGCGGCCGTCGCCCGCGCACAGCCGGGCGACACGGTGCTGGTCGCGGGCAAGGGCCATGAGCAGGGCCAGGACATCGCCGGAGTGGTCCGTCCCTTCGACGACCGCCAGGTGCTTCGCGAAGCTATCCAGAAGACCCAGGGATGAACTTGTGATCGCCCTCTCTCTCGCCGAGATCGCCTCAGTCGTCGGCGGGCAGACACACGACATACCGGATCCGTCGGTCCAGGTCACCGGACGGGTCGTCAGGGACTCCCGTGAGGTGGAGCCAGGCAGCCTCTTCGTCGCCTTCGTGGGCGAGCGCGTGGACGGCCACGACTTCGCGGCGAGCGTCGTCGAGGCGGGCGCGGCGGCCGTGCTGGCGTCACGGCCCGTCGGCGTGCCCGCGATCGTCGTGGACGACGTCCAGACGGCCCTGGGCGCCCTCGCACGCCATGTCGTCGAACGGCTCGGCGCGACCCTCGTGGCCCTCACCGGCTCCGCGGGCAAGACCAGCACGAAGGACCTGATCGCCCAGGTGCTTCAGCGCAAGGCGCCGACGGTCTACACGCCGGGCTCGCTCAACAACGAGATCGGGCTGCCGCTCACCGCCCTCAGCGCCACCGAGGAGACCCGGTTCCTGGTCCTGGAGATGGGGGCCCGCGGTATCGGCCACATCCGGTACCTCACGGGTCTGACGCCCCCGAAGGTCGGCCTCGTCCTGAACGTCGGCACCGCTCACATCGGCGAGTTCGGCGGTCGCGAGCAAATCGCCCAGGCAAAGGGCGAGTTGGTGGAGGGCCTGCCCCCGGCAGAGGCGGGCGGCGTCGCGATCCTGAACGCCGACGACCCCCTCGTGCGAGCCATGGCCTCGCGGACGAAAGCACGCGTGATCCTCTTCGGAGAGTCCGGCGAAGCGGACGTACGGGCCGAGAACGTGACGCTCACGGAGAGCGGACAGCCCTCGTTCAGCCTTCACACACCCTCCGGGTGCAGCGACGTGACCATGCGCCTGTACGGTGAGCATCACGTGTCGAACGCGCTCGCCGCGGCCGCCGTCGCCCATGAGCTGGGCATGTCCGCAGACGAGATCGCCACCGCGCTCTCCGAGGCGGGCACCCTCTCCCGCTGGCGGATGGAGGTCACCGAGCGCCCGGACGGCGTGACGGTCGTCAACGACGCCTACAACGCGAACCCCGAGTCCATGCGAGCCGCCCTGCGCGCGCTCGCGGCCATGGGCAAGGGGCGGCGGACCTGGGCGGTGCTCGGTCAGATGGCCGAGCTCGGGGACGAGGCGCTCGCCGAGCACGACGCGGTCGGACGGCTCGCCGTCCGGCTCAATGTCGGCAAGCTCGTCGCGGTCGGGGGCAGGGAAGCGTCCTGGCTGCAACTGGGCGCATATAACGAGGGTTCGTGGGGTGAGGAGTCGGTGCACGTGTCCGACACACAGGCGGCGATCGACCTGTTGCGCAGTCAACTGCGCCCGGGAGACGTCGTACTCGTGAAGGCGTCACGGTCGGTCGGCCTGGAGCGGGTGGCTCAGGCGCTGGTCGAGGGCACCGAGGGTGAGGTTGCCGTCCGATGAACCAGATCCTCTTCGCAGGAGTCATCGGCCTCTTCCTGACTCTCGTGGGCACCCCGTTGCTGATCAAGCTGCTGGCCCGCAAGGGCTACGGGCAGTACATCCGCGACGACGGCCCGCGCGAGCACCACGCCAAGCGCGGTACGCCGACCATGGGCGGTATCGCCTTCATCCTGGCCACGCTCCTGGCGTACTTCCTCAGCAAGGTGATCACCGGCAAGCCGCCGACGTTCTCCGGAGTGCTGGTGCTCGGCCTGATGACGGGCATGGGCCTGGTCGGCTTCCTCGACGACTACATCAAGATCGTCAAGCGACGTTCGCTCGGTCTGCGGGCCAAGGCGAAGCTGGCCGGCCAACTGATCGTCGGCATCACCTTCGCGGTGCTCTCGCTGCAGTTCGCGGACAACCTCAACAACACCCCCGCCTCCACCCGGCTCTCCTTCGTGCAGGACTTCGGCTGGTCCATCGGACCGGTGCTGTTCGTGGTCTGGGCGCTGTTCATGATCCTCGCGATGTCGAACGGCGTGAACCTCACGGACGGCCTCGACGGACTCGCCACCGGCGCCTCCGTGATGGTCTTCGGCGCCTATACGTTCATCGGCGTCTGGCAGTTCCAGGAGTCCTGTGCCAACGCGCAGACCCTCATGTACCCGGCCGCCTGCTACGAAGTACGGGATCCGCTCGACCTCGCCGTCGTCGCCTCGGCCCTGATGGGCGCCTGCTTCGGCTTCCTGTGGTGGAACACCTCGCCCGCCAAGATCTTCATGGGTGACACCGGTTCGCTGGCCCTCGGCGGCGCGCTCGCCGGCCTCGCGATCTGCTCCCGCACGGAGCTCCTCGTCGCGCTCCTCGGCGGCCTCTTCGTCCTGATCACCATGTCCGTCGTCATCCAGGTCGGCTCGTTCCGCCTCACCGGCAAGCGCGTCTTCCGAATGGCACCGCTCCAGCACCACTTCGAACTCAAGGGGTGGTCCGAAGTCCTTGTGGTGGTCCGCTTCTGGATCATCCAGGGCATGTGCGTGATCGTCGGACTCGGCCTCTTCTACGCGGGATGGGCAGCCCAGAAGTGACCACTGCGCCCGACTGGCAGAGCATGAACATCACCGTCGCCGGTCTCGGCGTGAGCGGCATCAGCGCCGCCCGCGCCCTGGCCGGCCTCGGCGCGTCGGTCACGGTCGTCGACGGGGGCTCCTCGGAGGCCCACCGGGAGAAGGCCGCCTCCCTTGAGGGGGAAGGCATTTCGGTACGTCTCGCGGACGCCGAGACGCTTCCCGAGGGCACCGACCTCGTGGTCACCTCGCCGGGCTGGAAGCCGGGCAGCCCCCTCTTCCGGGCAGCCGCCGAGGCGGGCGTGGACGTCGTCGGCGACGTGGAGATCGCCTGGCGCCTGCGGGGCCCCGACGCCGCCCCCTGGCTGGCCGTCACGGGCACCAACGGCAAGACCACCACGACGCGGATGCTCGCCTCGATCCTGGCCGCCGCGGGCCTTCGTACGGCCGCCGTGGGCAACATCGGCACCCCGATCGTCGACGTGGTCCAGGAAGGCGACGACGCCTACGACGTACTGGCCGTCGAGCTGTCCAGCTACCAGCTCCACTGGGCACCCTCGCTGCGCGCCCACTCCGCCGCCGTCCTGAACCTCGCCCCGGACCACCTCGACTGGCACGGCTCCATGGAGGCGTACGCCGCCGACAAGGGGCGTGTCTACGAGGGCAATCGGGTCGCCTGCGTCTACAACATGGCCGACAAGGCCACCGAGGACCTGGTGCGCGGGGCGGACGTCGAGGAGGGCTGCCGGGCGGTCGGCTTCACGCTCGGCACCCCGGGCCCGTCCCAACTCGGCGTCGTGGAGGGCATCCTGGTCGACCGCGCCTTCGTCGAGGACCGGCACAAGCAGGCCCAGGAACTCGCCGAGGTCGCGGACGTCGACCCGCCCGCCCCGCACAACATCGCCAACGCCCTTGCGGCGGCGGCCCTGGCCCGCGCCTTCGGGGTGCCCGCCGCGGCCGTACGGGACGGCCTACGGGCCTTCAGGCCCGACGCCCACCGCATCCAGCACGTGGCCGACGTGGACCGGGTCGCCTACATCGACGACTCCAAGGCCACCAACACACATGCGGCGGAAGCCTCTTTGGCGGCGTACGAGTCGATCGTGTGGATCGCCGGCGGGCTCGCCAAGGGCGCGACCTTCGACGAGCTGGTCGCCAAGTCGGCAAAGCGACTGCGGGGCGTCGTCCTGTTCGGCGCCGACCGGGCCCTCATCCGTGAAGCGCTCGCGCGACACGCGCCGGAAGTACCCGTGGTCGACCTCGACCGGACCGACACTGGTGCGATGCTCGCGGCGGTTCGCGAGGCCGCACGGCTCTCGGAGCCGGGAGACACTGTCCTGCTGGCGCCTGCCTGTGCGTCCATGGACATGTTCACCAACTACAACGAGCGCGGCGACGCTTTCGCGGAGGCGGTTCGCGAACTCGGCGCCGTCGACGGCTGACCCGGGTCCGCCTCGCCCGGCGGCGCCGGGCACACCTGGGAGGGACGCGTGACACGGATCCGGCTGGGGCCTCGTCGGTTGCTTTCCGCCGGTGGCACGGCACTGTGCCGTGCCGTCCCGCCCTCGGGGCCCGAACGGCCCGAGGGGATCCCCGGCGGGACGCCCTCCCACGGCTTGGCAGGTGCCGCCGATGTCCAGTAGCCGTACCGGGCGTCCTCCCGTCCAGCGCGCCCCCCGCCGGCCCGCCGGCCCACGCCCCCCTCGGGACAACCCCGTAGGACGCCTCCACACGCGCGTACGGCGTGCCTGGGACCGGCCGCTGACCGCCTACTACCTGATCCTCGGCGGCAGCCTGCTGATCACCGTGCTCGGACTGGTGATGGTGTACTCCGCCTCGCAGATCACCGCGCTCCAGCTGTCGCTGCCCGGGTCGTACTTCTTCCGCAAGCAGTTCTTCGCCGCCGTGCTCGGCGGCCTGCTGCTGTTCGCCGCCTCACGGATGCCGTCCAGGCTGCACCGGGCGCTGGCCTACCCGATACTGCTCGGCTCGGTCTTCCTGATGATCCTCGTCCAGGTGCCGGGGATAGGAGTCGCGGTCAACGGCAACCAGAACTGGATCTCGGTCGGCGGCCCCTTCCAGCTCCAGCCCAGCGAGTTCGGCAAGCTCGCCCTCGTCCTGTGGGGCGCCGACCTGCTCGCCCGCAAGCAGGACAAGCGGCTGCTGGCGCAGTGGAAGCACATGCTGGTGCCGCTCGTTCCGGTGGCCTTCATGCTGCTCGGGTTGATCATGCTCGGCGGAGACATGGGCACGGCGATCATCCTCACCGCGATCCTGTTCGGACTGCTGTGGCTCGCGGGGGCGCCCACGCGGCTCTTCGGGGGCGTCCTCGCCGTCGCCCTGACCATCGGCTTCCTTCTCATCAGGACCAGCCCGAACCGCATGGCCCGCCTCTCCTGCCTGGGAGCCACCGAACCCCAGTCGGGCCCCGTCGACTGCTGGCAGGCCGTGCACGGCATCTACGCCCTCGCCAACGGCGGGCTCTTCGGCTCCGGCCTCGGCGCCAGTGTGGAGAAATGGGGGCAACTGCCCGAAGCCCACACCGACTTCATCTTCGCCATCACCGGGGAGGAACTGGGCCTCGCGGGGACGCTGTCGGTGCTCGCCCTCTTCGCGGCCCTAGGCTATGCGGGTATCCGCGTGGCCGGACGCACGGAGGACCCCTTCGTGAGGTATGCCGCGGGAGGCGTGACCACCTGGATCACGGCCCAGGCCGTGATCAACATCGGTGCGGTGCTCGGCCTGCTGCCGATCGCCGGCGTCCCTCTCCCGCTGTTCTCCTACGGGGGATCCGCCCTGCTTCCGACCATGTTCGCCATCGGGCTCCTCATCGCCTTCGCACGTGAGGATCCCGCCGCGCGGGCGGCACTCGCGATGCGGCAACCCCGCTTTGGCAGAAAGCGGGCTGCGGTGAGAGGCTCCGCAGGGGCCGCGGGGCCTCGGAGATGGAACACGATGCGACGGCGCGCCGCGGCGCGTTCGTCCGGAGAGCGGTGAATTTCGGTGCATGTCGTACTCGCCGGTGGGGGGACCGCCGGCCACATCGAGCCCGCGCTCGCCCTCGCGGACGCCCTGCGCAGGCAGGACCCGACCGTGGGTATCACGGCCCTGGGCACGGAGCGCGGACTCGAGACCCGACTCGTACCAGAGCGAGGCTATGAACTCGCGCTGATCCCCGCGGTGCCGCTGCCGCGCAAGCCCACCCCCGAGCTGATCACCGTCCCCGGACGGCTGCGTGGCACGATCAAGGCGGCCGAGCAGATCCTCGAACGCACCAAGGCCGACGCGGTCGTCGGCTTCGGGGGCTATGTCGCCCTGCCCGCCTACCTCGCGGCCAAGCGCCTCGGCGTGCCGATCGTGATCCACGAGGCCAACGCCCGCCCCGGCCTCGCCAACAAGATCGGTTCGCGGTACGCCGCCCGGGTCGCCGTCTCCACGCCGGACAGCAAGCTGCGCGACGCCCGCTACATCGGCATCCCGCTGCGCCGCTCGATCGCCACGCTCGACCGGGCCGCCGTACGCCCGCAGGCGCGCGCCGCGTTCGGGCTCGACCCCGCCCTGCCGACCCTGCTGGTCTCCGGCGGCTCGCAGGGCGCCCGCCGCCTCAACGAGGTGGTCCAGCAGGCCGCCCCGTACCTCCAGCAGGCCGGTATCCAGATCCTGCACGCGGTCGGCCCGAAGAACGAACTGCCGCAGGTCCACCAGATGCCGGGGATGCCCCCGTACATCCCGGTACCGTACGTGGACCGGATGGACCTCGCGTACGCGGCGGCCGACATGATGCTCTGCCGTGCGGGCGCGATGACCGTCGCCGAACTCTCCGCCGTCGGGCTCCCCGCCGTCTACGTCCCGCTGCCCATCGGCAACGGCGAACAGCGGCTCAACGCCCAGCCGGTGGTCAAGGCCGGCGGCGGACTGCTGATCGACGACGCGGAACTGACACCGCAGTGGGTGCAGAGCAACGTCCTGCCCGTGCTCGCCGATCCGCACCGGCTGTTCGAGATGTCCCGCGCCGCCTCCGAGTTCGGCCGCCGGGACGCCGACGACCTGCTCGTCGGGATGGTGTACGAGGCGATCGCGTCACGCCGTTAGCGCGTGGCAGAAGGCAGGGGAGCGTGGCCGGACCGACCACCGCCGAACGCGGCGAACGGCAAGCCCGACAGGATCCGGACTCCGGCCCGCCCCGGCCACCCCTTCTCAGGAGGCTCCCGAAGCCTCGTAGGCTCATCATTCCGGTCGTTTGCCTCGCACTGCTCGCCGCGGGCTGTCTCTGGGTGCTCTACGGCTCGCAGTGGCTGCGCGTGGAGCGCGTATCGGCTTCCGGGACGCGGGTCCTGACGCCCGATCAGGTCGTCGAGGCGGCCGACGTTCCGGTCGGATCGCCGTTGATTTCAGTCGACACCGATGTGATTGAGGCAAGACTCCGCCGGAAATTGCCCCGAATTGACTCGGTTGACGTCGTCCGTTCCTGGCCCCATGGAATCGGGCTGAAAGTGATCGAACGCACTCCGGTTCTCATTGCCGAAAAGGGCGGAAAGTTCGTCGAAGTGGACGCCAAGGGCGTGCGATATGCCACGGTTTCGCGCGCCCCGAAGGGCGTTCCCGCACTGGAATTGGCGGTCTCCCGGTCCGCGGGCCTGCGCCGTTTCGGGACCGGCCGGCTGATCGGTGAGGCGGTGCGCGTCGCGGGTTCCCTTCCGGCCGCGGTCGCGCGTGACACCCAGGTCGTCAAGGTCCGTTCGTACGACTCCATCTCGCTGGAGTTGAGCGGCAACCGGACCGTCCTGTGGGGAAGTGGCGAGAAGAGCGGCGTCAAGGCCCGTACGCTCGGCGCTCTCATGAAAGCCGCTCCAGAGGCGCGGCACTTCGATGTCAGCGTTCCCACCGCCCCTGCGTCATCGGGGAGTTGACGCCCATCCGCGCAGGCCAGCACCCTGGTTGGGCAGCGCTACGGCTGATCACATAGGGTGAAAAGAAAAACGGGAGGTTCGGCGTGTTCGTTGAACGTGCGCCACTTGTCGACTTAGTGTCCTGTTCGGAAGAGTCCAAGGAACAGACACACTGGTAACCCTAAACTTCAACGTTAGGGTTCGGGTCGGCGTTCGGACCGTCCCATTCGGCATCAGTCGTCGGATCACGCGCATGTGAGGCGACGACACGTAATCGAGGCGAGAGGCCTTCGACGTGGCAGCACCGCAGAACTACCTCGCAGTCATCAAAGTCATCGGTGTCGGCGGCGGTGGTGTCAATGCCATCAACCGGATGATCGAGGTCGGTCTCAAGGGTGTCGAGTTCATCGCCATCAACACCGACGCCCAGGCGCTGTTGATGAGCGACGCCGACGTCAAGCTCGACGTCGGCCGCGAACTCACCCGCGGACTCGGCGCCGGAGCCAACCCGGCCGTCGGTCGCAAGGCGGCGGAGGACCACCGCGAGGAGATCGAGGAGGTCCTCAAGGGGGCCGACATGGTCTTCGTGACAGCCGGCGAGGGTGGCGGCACCGGCACCGGCGGCGCACCCGTCGTGGCCAACATCGCCCGCTCGCTCGGCGCGCTCACCATCGGCGTGGTCACGCGTCCGTTCACCTTCGAGGGACGGCGCCGCGCCAACCAGGCCGAGGACGGCATCGCGGAACTCCGCGAAGAGGTCGACACCCTCATCGTCATCCCCAACGACCGGCTGCTGTCCATCTCGGACCGCCAGGTCTCGGTCCTCGACGCCTTCAAGTCGGCGGATCAGGTCCTGCTCTCCGGTGTTCAGGGCATCACCGACCTCATCACCACGCCCGGTCTGATCAACCTCGACTTCGCCGACGTCAAGTCCGTGATGTCCGAGGCGGGTTCGGCGCTCATGGGCATCGGCTCGGCCCGCGGCGACGACCGCGCGGTGGCCGCGGCCGAGATGGCGATCTCCTCGCCGCTCCTGGAGGCGTCCATCGACGGCGCCCGAGGCGTACTGCTCTCCATCTCCGGCGGCTCCGACCTCGGCCTGTTCGAGATCAACGAGGCCGCCCAGCTGGTGAGCGAGGCCGCGCACCCCGAGGCCAACATCATCTTCGGCGCGGTCATCGACGACGCGCTCGGCGACGAGGTCCGGGTCACGGTCATCGCGGCCGGCTTCGACGGCGGACAGCCCCCGTCCAAGCGGGACACCGTCCTCGGCTCGTCCTCCGCCAAGCGTGACGAGCCCACACCGGCCCGGTCGGGCGACAGCCGCCCGTCCTTCGGCTCGCTGGGCAGCGTCACGCCGAAGGAGGCCCCGGAGCCCACCCCGGAGCCGGTGAGCAACGAACTGCCGTCGGTCTCCCCGCCGGTCCCGCCGTCGCGCACGTACTCGGACAGCGCGGCCGAAGAGCTGGACGTGCCGGACTTTCTCAAGTGATAGGACAGCGCTCCGCAGTGGGCACCGCGAGCGGCGCGCACTTCGCCTTCACCGACCGGTGGGGCGGGGTGAGCGCCGTTCCGTACGAGGAGCTCAACCTCGGCGGAGCGGTCGGCGACGACCCCGGCTCCGTACGAGCCAACCGGGAGCTGGCCGCCAAGTCGCTCGGCCTCGACCCGGACCTGGTCGTCTGGATGAACCAGGTGCACGGGCCCGACGTCGCCGTCGTCGACGAGCCGTGGGGAGACCGTCCGGTGCCGAAGGTGGACGCCGTGGTCACCAGGCGCCGGGGCCTCGCGCTCGCGGTGCTCACCGCGGACTGCACGCCCGTACTGCTCGCCGACCCCGTCGCCGGTGTCGTGGCCGGTGCCCACGCGGGACGGCCCGGCATGGTCGCCGGTGTCGTACCCGCCGCGGTCGCGGCCATGGTCGAACTCGGCGCCGAGCCCGCCAGGATCGTCGCCCGCACCGGCCCCGCCGTCTGCGGCCGCTGCTACGAAGTACCGGACACGATGCGCGCCGAGGTCGCCGCCGTCGAGCCCGCGGCGTACGCCGAGACGAGCTGGGGCACGCCGGCGGTCGACGTGACCGCGGGGGTGCACGCGCAACTGGAGAGGCTCGGGGTGCGTGACCGGGAGCAGTCGCCGGTGTGCACGCTGGAGTCCGATGATCACTTCTCGTACCGCCGAGACCGCACCACGGGTCGGCTCGCGGGCTATGTGTGGCTGGACTGATGGGGCATGACGGACCGTAAGGCTCAACTCGCCGGAAACCTGGCGAAAGTGGAGGAGCGTATCGCGGCGGCATGTGTGGCCGCCGGGCGCAAGCGCGAAGAAGTGACCCTGATCGTGGTCACCAAGACCTATCCGGCCGACGATGTGCGGATCCTGTCGGAACTCGGTGTGCGCCACGTCGCCGAGAACCGCGACCAGGACGCGGCGCCCAAGGCCGCGGCCTGCTCCGATCTGCCCCTCTCCTGGCACTTCGTCGGTCAGTTGCAGACCAACAAGGTGCGTTCCGTGGTCGGTTACGCGGATGTCGTGCAGTCCGTCGACCGGGCCCGGCTCGTCACCGCCCTGTCGAAGGAGGCGGTGCGGCAGGACCGCGAGCTGGGGTGCCTCATCCAGGTCGCGCTCGACACGGAGGAATCCACGGCGGGAAAGGGTGGACTCGGCGAGCGTGGTGGTGTAAGGCCTGACGGTATCGAGGAGTTGGGCGGCCTCGTGGCCGAGGCCCCCGGGCTGAGGCTCGACGGACTGATGATCGTCGCCCCGCTCACCGGACCGTACGAGGGGCGTGAACTGGCGGCGTTCGAGCGGCTGATGGATTTGTCGACTGACCTGCGCAGCGCCCATCCGGCTGCGAACATGGTCTCGGCAGGGATGAGTGCGGACCTCGAACAGGCCGTGGCGGCCGGAGCGACACATGTGCGCGTCGGTACTGCGGTACTCGGAGTCCGCCCCAGGCTCGGGTAACGTCGCCAAGAAGTCGGACCACAGCAGAAAATATGGTCATTACCACCATAGGTGGGCATAACGACCTCGTGGATCGCGGGCACTTGGCAACAGTCAGCCGATCCACCACAGAGCGGAGGACTCAGAGCATGGCCGGCGCGATGCGCAAGATGGCGGTCTACCTCGGCCTCGTGGAGGACGATGGGTACGACGGCAGGGGCTTCGACCCCGACGACGACTTCGAGCCCGAGCTTGACCCGGAGCCCGAGCGGGACCGTCGACGGCACGAGCCGTCGCATCAATCACACCAGCCGCATCAGTCTCAACGGGACGAATCGGTACGAGTGGTGCATCCCCCCGTACAGCGCGATCCCGTGTCACATTCCGCTTCGCTCACCGCGGAATCCGGGCGTCCGGCGCGAATCGCCCCCGTGGCGTCCATCACACAAGAACGTCAAAGCCTGGAGAAGAACGCACCGGTGATCATGCCCAAGGTCGTGTCGGAACGAGAGCCGTACAGGATCACCACACTGCACCCCCGGACCTACAACGAGGCCCGTACCATCGGGGAACACTTCCGTGAGGGCACCCCGGTGATCATGAATCTGACCGAGATGGATGACACAGACGCGAAGCGACTTGTCGACTTTGCGGCCGGTTTGGTGTTTGGTCTTCACGGGAGCATCGAGCGGGTGACGCAGAAGGTGTTCCTGTTGTCGCCTGCTAACGTCGATGTCACGGCGGAGGACAAGGCTCGCATCGCAGAGGGCGGGTTCTTCAACCAGAGCTGAGACGCAGGACCGGACAAGGCACGGAAACAGGGGAGAGGGAAGCACGGATCATGAGCGTGGTTGCGCAGGTTCTCTACGTCGCGCTGATGTGTTTCCTCATCGTGCTGATCTTCCGACTGGTCATGGACTATGTCTTCCAGTTCGCCCGCTCATGGCAACCCGGCAAGGCAATGGTGGTCGTTCTGGAGGCCACCTACACTGTCACTGATCCACCGCTCAAGCTTCTGCGGCGGTTCATCCCGCCGCTGCGTCTCGGGGGCGTGGCGCTCGACCTGTCCTTCTTCGTACTGATGATCATCGTCTACATCCTGATCTCCGTTGTGAGCCGGCTGTGAACGATACGGTCTTGCCGAACGCCGACGATGCCGACGACTACGTTGAGGTGAAGAGATGCCGTTGACCCCCGAGGACGTGCGGAACAAGCAGTTCACGACCGTCCGCCTCCGAGAAGGCTATGACGAGGACGAGGTCGATGCCTTCCTCGATGAGGTCGAAGCCGAACTGACCCGCCTGCTCCGCGAGAACGAGGACCTGCGCGCCAAGCTGGCCGCCGCCACACGCGCCGCCGCGCAGAACCAGCAGCAGGGCATGCGCAAGCCGCCCGAACAGCAGGATCCGCAGCAACAGCAGGGACCCCCGCAGGGCATGCGCGGTCCCGGTGCTCCCGTGCCCGCCGGCATATCGGGTCCGCCGCAGCAGCAGATGGGCGGCCCCATGGGCGGCCCGCCCCAGCTGCCGAGCGGTGCGCCGCAGTTGCCCGCGGGCCCCAGTGCCCAGGGTGGCCAGCAGGGTCCCGGCCCGATGGGTCAGGGTCCGATGGGCCAGGGCCCCATGGGTCAGGGCCCCGGTCAGATGCAGCAGCAGCAGATGCAGGGTCAGATGCAGCAGCAGATGCCCCAGCAGATGGGCGGCCCGATGGGCGGTCCCATGGGTGGCGGCCCGATGGGTGGTCCCATGGGTGGCCCGCAGATGGGTCAGCCCGGTCAGGGCCCCGGTGGCGACAGCGCCGCCCGCGTGCTCTCGCTGGCGCAGCAGACCGCCGACCAGGCGATCGCCGAGGCCCGTTCCGAGGCCAACAAGATCGTCGGCGAGGCCCGCAGCCGCGCCGAGGGTCTGGAGCGCGACGCCCGTGCCAAGGCCGACGCTCTTGAGCGGGACGCGCAGGAGAAGCACCGCGTCGCGATGGGCTCCCTGGAGTCCGCCCGCGCCACGCTGGAGCGCAAGGTCGAGGACCTGCGCGGCTTCGAGCGCGAGTACCGCACGCGTCTGAAGTCCTACCTGGAGTCGCAGCTGCGTCAGCTGGAGACCCAGGCCGACGACTCGCTGGCTCCGCCGCGTGCTCCGGCCGCCGCGTCGCTTCCGTCGTCGCCGAGCCCGTCCATGGCTCCGGCCGGGGCGAGCGCGCCGTCCTACGGTGGCCAGCAGATGGGTGGCCCGGCTCCGGTCCCGCCGTCCTACGGTGGCCAGCAGCAGATGTCGCCGGCCATGACCCAGCCGATGGCGCCGGTCCGGCCGCAGGGCCCCTCGCCCATGCAGCAGGCTCCCTCGCCGATGCGTGGCTTCCTGATCGACGAGGACGACAACTGACGGCCTCCCGTACGCCTTAGGCGTCGGCAGCGTTCAGGGCGGAGCCCCGGATAACCATCCGGGGCTCCGCCCTTTTGCGTGCGTGCGTGTGCGCCGGCACGCAACGTCGAAGGCCCGGTCCCGCCAAGGATGTTGGCGGGACCGGGCCTTCGAGGCTGTTGCTCGCTGTTGCTACGCCTTGCGGAGGCGGAACGCCAGCGACAGGGACTCGTCCGTGAACGGGGCGCCGTACGCGTCGTCCGCCGCCTCGCCCTGGGCGAAGTCCGTGGCGAGGACCTCGTCGGCGATCAGGGCGGAGTGCTCGGTGAGTGCCGCGGTCACGTTCGGGTCCGTGGACGTCCAGCGCAGGGCGATCCGGTCGGCCACGTCCAGGCCGCTGTTCTTGCGGGCCTCCTGGATCAGGCGGATCGCGTCACGGGCCAGGCCGGCCTGACGCAGCTCCTCGGTGATCTCCAGGTCGAGGGCGACCGTCGCGCCGGAGTCCGAGGCGACGGACCAGCCCTCACGCGGGGTCTCCGTGATGATCACCTCGTCCGGGGCGAGGGTGATGGTCTCGCCGTCGACCTGCACCGACGCCGTGCCCTCGCGCAGGGCCAGGGACAGCGCGGCCGCGTCGGCCTCGGCGACGGCCTTGGCCACCGCCTGGACGCCCTTGCCGAACCGCTTGCCGAGCGCACGGAAGTTGGCCTTGGCCGTCGTGTCGACCAGCGAGCCGCCCACCTCCGAGAGGGACGCGAGCGAGCTCACGTTCAGCTCTTCCGTGATCTGCGCGTGCAGTTCACGGTCGAGGGCCGCGAACCCGGTCGCCGCCACCAGCGCGCGGGACAGCGGCTGACGCGTCTTCACACCCGACTCCGCGCGCGTGGCACGGCCCAGCTCCACGAGACGGCGTACGAGCACCATCTGCCTGGACAGCTCCGGGTCGATGACGGACAGGTCCGCCTCCGGCCAGGACGTCAGGTGTACGGACTCGGGGGCGCCCGGGGTCACGGGCACCACCAGGTCCTGCCAGACCCGCTCGGTGATGAACGGGGTCAGCGGGGCCATCAGGCGCGTGACCGTCTCGACGACCTCGTGCAGGGTACGCAGCGCCGCCTTGTCGCCCTGCCAGAAGCGGCGACGCGAGCGGCGTACGTACCAGTTGGACAGGTCGTCGACGAACGCCGAGAGGAGCTTTCCGGCGCGCTGGGTGTCGTACGCCTCCAGAGCCTGCGTCACCTGGTCGGTGAGCGCGTGGAGTTCGGAGAGCAGCCAGCGGTCCAGGACCGGGCGGTCCGCCGGGGCCGGGTCGGCCTCGCTGGGCGCCCAGTTGGACGTGCGCGCGTACAGGGCCTGGAAGGCGACCGTGTTCCAGTACGTGAGGAGCGTCTTGCGGACGACCTCCTGGATCGTGCCGTGGCCGACGCGGCGGGCTGCCCAGGGGGAGCCGCCGGCCGCCATGAACCAGCGGACCGCGTCGGCGCCGTGCTGGTCCATCAGCGGGATCGGCTGCAGGGTGTTGCCCAGGTGCTTGGACATCTTGCGGCCGTCCTCGGCGAGGATGTGCCCGAGGCACACCACGTTCTCGTACGACGACTTGTCGAAGACGAGCGTGCCGATCGCCATCAGCGTGTAGAACCAGCCACGCGTCTGGTCGATGGCCTCGCTGATGAACTGCGCCGGGTAGCGGGACTCGAAGAGTTCCTTGTTCTTGTGCGGGTAGCCCCACTGCGCGAACGGCATCGAACCCGAGTCGTACCAGGCGTCGATGACCTCAGGCACGCGCGTGGCCGTCTTCTCGCACTGGGGGCACGCGAAGGTGACCTCGTCGATGAACGGACGGTGCGGGTCGAGGTCCGACTGGTCCGCGCCCGTCAGCTCGGAGAGCTCGGCGCGGGAGCCGACGACCGTGAGGTGGTCGTCCTCGCAGCGCCAGATCGGCAGCGGGGTGCCCCAGTAGCGGTTGCGGGACAGCGCCCAGTCGATGTTGTTGTTCAGCCAGTCGCCGTACCGGCCGGTCTTGACCGAGTCCGGGTACCAGTTGGTCTTCTCGTTCTCCTGGAGGAGGCGGTCCTTGATGGCGGTGGTGCGGATGTACCAGGACGGCTGCGCGTAGTAGAGGAGCGCGGTGTGGCAGCGCCAGCAGTGCGGGTAGCTGTGCTCGTACGGGATGTGCCTGAAGAGCAGGCCGCGCTGCTGGAGGTCCTCGGTGAGCTTTTCGTCGGCCTTCTTGAAGAAGACGCCGCCGACCAGGGGGACGCCCTCCTCGAACGTGCCGTCGGGGCGGACCGGGTTCACCACGGGCAGGCCGTACTCGCGGCAGACCTTGAGGTCGTCCTCGCCGAAGGCGGGGGACTGGTGGACCAGACCCGTGCCGTCCTCGGTCGTGACGTACTCCGCGTTCACCACGTAGTGGGCGGGCTCGTCCTTCGGGAACTCGACCAGCTCGAACGGACGTTGATATGTCCAGCGCTCCATCTCGGCGCCGGTGAAGGACTGGCCGGTGGTCTCCCAGCCCTCGCCGAGTGCCTTCTCGACGAGCGGCTCGGCGACGACGAGCTTCTCCTGGCCGTCCGTCGCGACGACGTACGTCACGTCGGGGTGCGCGGCGACCGCCGTGTTGGACACCAGGGTCCACGGGGTCGTCGTCCACACCAGGAGCGCGGCCTCGCCCGCGAGGGGACCGGAGGTGAGCGGGAAACGGACGAACACCGAGGGGTCGACGACCGTCTCGTAGCCCTGCGCCAGCTCGTGGTCGGAGAGGCCCGTGCCGCAGCGCGGACACCAGGGGGCGACGCGGTGGTCCTGGACCAGCAGGCCCTTGCCGAAGATCTCCTTGAGCGACCACCACACGGACTCGATGTACTCGGGGTCCATCGTGCGGTACGGGTCGTTCAGGTCGGTCCAGTAACCCATGCGGGTCGTGAGCTCTTCGAAGGCGTCGGTGTGGCGGGTCACGGACTCGCGGCACTTGGCGTTGAACTCGGCGATGCCGTACGCCTCGATGTCCTTCTTGCCGTTGAAGCCGAGCTCCTTCTCGACCTCCAGCTCCACGGGGAGGCCGTGGCAGTCCCAGCCGGCCTTGCGGGCCACGTGGTAGCCGCGCATGGTGCGGAAGCGCGGGAAGACGTCCTTGAAGACGCGCGCCTCGATGTGGTGGGCGCCGGGCATGCCGTTGGCCGTGGGCGGGCCCTCGTAGAACACCCACTCCGGGCGGCCCTCGGACTGCTCCAGGGCCTTGGCGAAGATCTTCTGCTCGCGCCAGAAGTCGAGCACGGCGTGCTCAAGGGCGGGCAGGTCGACCTGGGCGGGCACCTGGCGGTACTGCGGCTGTGTACTCGGCTGCGTGTTCAACGAGCTTCCTCCGGCGGACTTTCTGCCTTCCGTCCGGAGGGACGAGAGCTGTGTTGTCACCTGCGCCGTGTGCGGCGCGCTCCCGCGGTACCACCCTCCTTGGCTCTCCGCCGCTTCCTGCGCGCCGGTGAGCCCCCTCATTGGGGTCGCGATGCCGGGTCTACCGGCCGCGGTCTTTCGTGCCTCTCGGCTGCGGCCTTCTTCCGGCGGCTCCGGGGTGATCTTCACGTCGCGCTTGCCCCCGGGCTCGCACCGTCCCCGGGTCGCTCCTGGCTGCGTACGCCGCTACTCGTCCCCATCCACGCTTCTCGCTCCGCCCAGTGTACGGCGCCGGGCGGACAGCGGCCGACCGGTTTTCCCGGGCCCTCGGGCGAGCGACGGCGGGAGCGGGGAAGGGGTGCGGACTGACCCGAATGCCGAGGCGGCCGTGTTCGCATCCTGGGACGGCCGACTCGGCGGATTACCCGGCGGGGAGCTGGGCACAACGCTTGCAGGCTCGCCGCGCGGTACGGGCGGGGCTGGCGAATCGGGCGGCGTGCCCCGTTGCCGCGGGACTCAAGTCGATTTATCGTCCCAGCACGATTCGCGAGCAAGATCACAATATGTGAAGGGGCCGCGGCCATGGTGGCGAAGAAGACCGCCGTACAGCAGTCGGCGTCCGGCAGATCCATGGGGGCGGAGCGTTCCGCGAAGGGCGCGGCGAAGCAGGGCGGGGCCAAGAAGACGGTCGGCGGCACGAGGACGGCCGGCACGGGGACGGCCGGCACGAAGGCGGCCGGTCGGAAAACGGTCGCCACGAAGACGGCCGTCGGGAAAACGGCCGCCACGGAGGAAGCCGCCACGGAGGAAGCCGCCACGGAGGAAGCCGCCACGGAGGTGGGCGCTACGAAGGTGGGCGCTACGAAAACGGCCGCTGTGAAGAAGGCCGCGGCGAAGAGGGACGCCGTGGGGACCGCTCCTCCGGAGAAGGGTGTTTCGGAAACGGCCACCAAGAAGGCGGCCACGAAGAAGGCGGTCGCCAAGAAAGCGGTCGCCAAGAAGTCGGCCGCTTCGAAAGTCGCCGCCAAGGAGTCGGCCACCAAGAAAGTGGCTGCTCCGAAGAGGGCCGGCGCGGGGGCGGCCGTGTCGAAGAGGGCCGCCCCGGCGGCTGCCTCTACGGAGGGGGCGGTCGCGGCGGAGACCTCCGCGGAGGGGGACATCGCCGAAACGGCTGCTACGAAGAGGGCCGGTACCAGGAAGGCCTCCGCCAAGAAGGCGGCCGGCAAGGCGGTTCCTGCGAAGAAGGCCGCCAGGAGGAGTGCTGCCGGCAAGGGGGCGAGTGAGGCGGGCGTCTCCGCCGCAGAGGCCTCGCGGAAGGCGGGCAGGAAGGTCACACGTACGGCCAAGAAAGCGGTCGCTGCGGCGGCCGAGGGTGCGGCGGAGGCCGCGAAGACGACGGGAGCCACGACGGTGGTTGCGAAGAAGACTCCTGGCACGGCCACGGCCACGGCGGCGAGCAAAGCCGGCGCGGTCCCCAAGGCGCGACTCGCCGCGGCGGAGCCCGGCGAGCTCGCGGTACGCCCCGGTGAGGACCCCTGGACCCCCGAGGAGGTCGCGGAGGCACGCACGGGGCTGATGTCGGAGTCCCTGCGGCTGCGCGCCGAGATCACGCACTCCGAGGAGTCCCTGGCGGGCCTGATGCGCGACTCCGGGGACGGCGCGGGCGACGACCAGGCCGACACCGGCACCAAGAACATCACGCGCGAGAGCGAGATGGCCCTCGCGGCCAACGCCAGGGAGATGCTGGAGCAGGACGAGCGCGCCCTCGAACGCCTGGACGCGGGCACGTACGGGCTCTGCGAGAGCTGTGGCAACCCCATCGGGAAGGCCCGCATGCAGGCCTTCCCGCGTGCCACTCTGTGCGTCGAGTGCAAGCAGAAGCAGGAGCGCCGTTACTGATCGGCCAATGATCCGATACTGATCGGCCCGGTGCGCCTCCTGAGCACATGGGCGCGGTGGGCCGTGCCGTACTCTCGTCCTCAGTCAGGCACCTAGGTTGAGGGACTCACGTGGCAGAGGCGGAGCGGATCATCGGTACGCCGGATATCCCGGAGGCGGCTGGCGCCGAGCCGGAGCAGACCGACCAGAGCGCGGCGGCGGGCGAGCGGTCCGATGCACAGGGGGCGCAGGACCCGGCCGGGAGCCAGGGCTCCGACTCCGGTGCCGAGGAAGCGGCGGCCCCGGCCGAACCCCCCAAGGGCAAACGCCGGATCGCCGTGCTGTTCACGGTCGCCGTCCTCGCGTACGCGCTGGACCTGATCAGCAAGATGATCGTGGTCGCGAAGCTGGAGCACCACGAGCCGATCGAGATCATCGGGGACTGGCTGAGGTTCGAGGCGATCCGCAACGCGGGCGCGGCCTTCGGTATCGGCGAGGCGTTCACGGTCATCTTCACGGTGATCGCCGCGGCCGTGATCGTGGTGATCGTCCGGCTCGCCCGCAAGCTCTACAGCCTCCCCTGGGCGATCGCGCTGGGCCTGCTGCTCGGCGGTGCGCTCGGCAACCTCACCGACCGGATCTTCCGTACGCCGGGCGTCTTCGAGGGCGCGGTCGTCGACTTCATCGCCCCCAAGCACTTCGCGGTCTTCAACCTCGCCGACTCCGCGATCGTCTGCGGCGGCATCCTGATCGTGCTGCTGTCCTTCCGCGGGCTCGACCCGGACGGCACCGTCCACAAGGACTGAGGGCCGAGGGCCAACGGCTGGGGACCGGCCCACGGGGCCGTCGGGGGGCACTGTTGTTCGGGCTCTGGTCAGGGGTGTCGGACCTGTCCGGCATACTCGACGGGTGAGCACCAGTCCCGAGATCCGTACCCTGCCCGTGCCCGACGGCCTGGAGGGCGAGCGTGTCGACGCCGCCATCTCCCGCATGTTCGGCTTCTCCCGCACGAAGGCCGCCGAGCTTGCCGCGGCGGGGAAGGTCACGGTCGACGGCTCGGTGGTCGGTAAGTCCGAGCGGGTGCACGGCGGCGCCTGGCTGGAGGTCGAGATGCCGCAGGCGCCGGCGCCCGTGCAGGTCGTCGCCGAGCCCGTCGAGGGCATGGAGATCGTGCACGACGACGACGACGTGGTCGTGATCGTCAAGCCGGTCGGGGTCGCCGCGCATCCCAGCCCCGGCTGGTCGGGTCCGACCGTCATCGGCGGGCTCGCCGCCGCCGGGTACCGGATCTCGACCTCGGGCGCCTCGGAGCGCCAGGGCATCGTGCACCGCCTGGACGTGGGCACCTCGGGCCTGATGGTGGTCGCCAAGTCGGAGTACGCGTACACGTCGCTGAAGCGCCAGTTCAAGGAGCGCACGGTCGACAAGCGCTACCACGCGCTCGTTCAGGGGCACCCGGACCCGACCAGCGGCACGATCGACGCCCCCATCGGCCGGCACCCGAACCACGACTACAAGTGGGCGGTCACGGCCGAGGGCAAGCCCTCCGTGACGCACTACGACCTGATCGAGGCGTTCCGCGCGGCCTCGCTGCTCGACATCAAGCTGGAGACCGGGCGCACGCACCAGATCCGCGTCCACATGTCGGCCCACCGGCACCCCTGCGTCGGCGATCTGACGTACGGCGCGGACCCGACGCTCTCCAAGCGGCTCGGGCTCACCCGGCAGTGGCTGCAGGCCGTGAAGCTCGGCTTCGAGCACCCCGGGGACGGCCAGTGGGTCGAGTTCGAGAGCGGCTACGCCGACGACCTGCAGCTGGCGCTGGACCGCGTCCGGGAGGAAAGCTACGCATGAGCCCGCCGTCCTACGCGGTGCGCGTGGCCGAGGACCTCGCCGACCGCGAGGCATGCTTCGTGGTGCGCAAGGAGGTCTTCGTCGTCGAGCAGGGGGTCCCTCAGGACCTCGAGCACGACGCGTACGACGCCGATGCCGTGCACGTGGTCGCCGTGCGTGAGGACGGGCTGCCGTTCGGCGCGGGGCGGCTGCTGTACGGCGAGGTGGCGGCCGCCAAGACCGGCGGTGAGCCCGGTGTCGGGTCCCTGGGGCGGCTCGCCGTCCTCAAGGCCGCGCGGGGGCTCGGTGTCGGCGTCGCGCTCGTGCGGGGCATCGAGGACGCGGCACGCGCGCGTGGGCTGACGGCGGTGGATCTGCACGCGCAGACGCACGCGCTCGGGTTTTACGAGCGGCTGGGGTATGTGGCTTACGGGCCGGAGTTCCTCGATGCGGGGATCGCGCATCTGGCGATGCGGCGAGGGCTTTAGGGCGGCTGGGGTCCGGTTGAGGGTTTGACTGCGGGGTGGTGGGGGCTGGTCGCGCCCACGCGGCGGAGCCGCATATGTACGCAGCCCCGCGCCCCTGAAAGATTGCGCAGTTCCCCACGCCCCTCAAAGGGGCGCGTCTGTTGCTCGGCGTTTGAAATGACGGGCGGGTTCAGTGGCACGCTTGGGGTCTGGCCTGTCTTGATCGTCTAGACCCAGTCCGGAGCGCTGACCGTGGATCAGTTGGCCCTGTTGTTCGTGATGTTGCTCGGGGCTGTGCTGAGCGTCCCGTTGGGGGACCGGCTCGGGCTTCCCTCCCCGGTGCTGATGACGCTGCTCGGAATCGTGCTGGCCGTCCTCGACTTCGTACCGAACGTGGACATCCCGCCCGAGCTGATCCTGCCCGCGCTGCTGCCGCCGCTGCTGTACGCCGCCGTACGACGTACCTCCTGGCGGCAGTTCACGGCCAACAAACGGCCGATCTTCCTGCTCGCCGTGGCGCTGGTGTTCGTCACGACCGCAGTGGTGGCCGTGGTCGCCCACGCGATCGTGCCCGGGCTGCCGATCGCCGCCGCCGTGGCACTCGGCGCGCTGGTGGCGCCGCCCGACCCGGTCGCGGCGACCGCCGTCGCGGGCAAGCTCGGGCTGCCGCGCCGACTGGTGTCGATCCTGGAGGGCGAGGGGCTGTTCAACGACGTGACGGCCATCGTGCTGTACCACGTCGCCATTGCCGCAGCCGTCAGCGGCAGTTTCTCGCTGCCGAGCGCCGCGCTCGACTTCCTGCTGTCCGCCGTCGTCGCCGTGGCGATGGGCTTCGGGCTCGGGTGGGGCACGAACCGGCTGTTGGACTACCTCGGGGACCCGACGCTGCAGATCGGGCTGACCCTGATCGTGCCGTACGCCTCCTACGTGCTCGCCGAGGAGCTGCACGGGTCCGGGGTGCTGGCGGTGCTCACCACGGCGTTGTTCCTGGCGGAGTACGCGAACGACGCCGACGACGTGATGACGCGGCTCGCCGGGCACACGTTCTGGGACATCGTCGACACGTTGGTCACCGGGGTGGCGTTCGGGCTCATCGGGCTTGAGCTGCACAACGCGATCAGGACGGCTTCCGGGCGGTGGGGGGAGATGCTCGGGTGGGCCGCCGCGATCGTGGGGGTCGTCGTGTTCGTACGGCTGGCGTATCTGCTGCCCGCGACCTGGCTGACGAAGCGGTTGCACGCGAAGCGGGACCACGACGAGGACATTCCGACGAGCTGGCGGGAGACCGTCGTCATGTGGTGGGCCGGGATGCGCGGAGTGGCCTCCGTCGCCCTCGCGCTGGCCATTCCGCTGGAGACGGACAGCGGGGCGCCGTTTCCCGACCGGGACGAGATGGTGTTCATCGCGTTCGGGGTGATCATGGCGACGCTCGTGGTGCAGGGGCTGAGTCTGCCGTGGCTGGTCCGCAGGCTGGGCGTTCGGGCCGACACGGATCGGGAGCAGGAGTTCGAGAAGACGCTGGCCCTGCGGGCGGCCAAGGCGGCGAAGCGGCGGCTGCGGGAGATCGAGGCGGTCGAGGAACTGCCGGACGAGTTGTCCGAGCAGCTGTTGCGGCGGGCCTTCGACATCGGGTTCCGGATCAGTCCCGACATGGGGGAGGACGAGCGGCGGGAGGGGCACGAGCATCGGGTGCGGCGCATCAAGCGGGTGCGGCGGATTCAGGGGGAGATGCTGTCCGCGGCTCGGCATGAGGTGTTGGCCGCGCGGAGTGAGGCCGGGGCCGATCCCGAGGTGGTGGACCGGGTGCTGCGGCATCTGGATGTGCGGAGCCTTCGGTGATGCTTGGGGGAGGGGGCTTTCCTGCCCGCTCCGCCCGTTTCAACCCCGCCTGCATGGTGAGGGTTTCCCGCCAGGGCTCGTGTCCGTCGGCGGGTGTGCGTCAGTTGTGGCTGAGCGCGCCGTTCCCCGCGCCCCTATAGGGCGCCCCCGTGCGGCCTGCCTCATCGGTCGCCGGGGCTTTAGCCCCGGCCCGTCCTCGGGGGTTCCACCGCTCGGCCCCGTGTCGTTCTCGGGGGGCGGGCGTCGTTGCCGTTCGGGTGGGAGTTCGGTGGGAGGGCCGCGTCGGCCGTGTTGACGCGGGGCAGGGCGTAGGGGTGGTGGGCGGTCAGCCAGCGGACCATCTGTTCGCGGACGGTGACGCGGACCGTCCAGACGTCGTCGGCGTCCTTCGCGGTGACCAGGGCGCGCACCTCGATGGTGCTGGGGGTGGCGTCCGTGACGGCGAGGCCGTAGTCGCGGCCGTCCCAGGCGGGGCACTCGCGGAGGATGTCACGGAGCTTGTCGCGCATCTCCTCGACGGGCGCGCTGTGGTCCACGTGGAAGAAGACCGTGCCGGTCATCTGCACGCCGCCGCGGGACCAGTTCTCGAACGGCTGGGACGTGAAGTACGAGACCGGCATGGTGATCCGGCGCTCGTCCCAGGTGCGGACGGTCAGGAACGTCAGGGTGATCTCGTCGACCGTGCCCCACTCGCCGTCCACCACGACCGTGTCGCCGATGCGCACCATGTCGCCGAAGGCGATCTGCAGCCCGGCGAACATGTTACTGAGCGTGGACTGCGCGGCCACACCGGCGACGATGCCGAGGATGCCGGCCGAGGCGAGCAGTGAGGCGCCGGCCGCGCGCATCGCGGGGAACGTCAGCAGCATCGCGGCGACCGCGACCACACCGACGACCGCCGACACCACACGCTGGATCAGCGTCACCTGCGTACGGACGCGGCGGACCCGGGCCGGATCGCGGTGGGCGTTGGCGTAGCGGGAGTACGACGAGTCGACGATCGCCGTCGCGATACGGACCACCAGCCAGGCCGTGGAGCCGATGAGGACCAGCGTCAGGATCTGGCCGATCCCGGCGGAGTGTTCGACGGCGATCTCGGCCCGGTCGTACGACCCTCTCAGCAGCGCCGCGCACATCACGACCTGCAGTGGCAGGCGGCAGCGGCGCAGCAGGCCCCACAGAGGGACCCCCTGGTGGCGTTGGACGGCACGCTTCAGCAGCAGGTCGGCGATCCAGCCGACCAGCAGCGTCAGTACGAGCGAGCCGCCGACGACGATCAGCGGGCGCAGCACGTTCTCCATGCCCTCGACCGTAACCGGCCAGGGGCCGTCATGAACATGTGGTCTCGGCCCCATCGCCCGCCGGGGCGCTGTCCGGACCGGACCGGGCCGGGCATTGTCGGTGGCGGCTGGCACCATGGGTTCATGAACATCATGCTCTTCCATTCGACCTACGGGCTGCGGCCCGCGGTGCGTGACGCGGCGGACCGGCTGCGTGCGGCGGGACACGAGGTGTGGACGCCCGATCTCTTCGAGGGGCGCATCTTCGAGACCGTCGAGGAGGGCAGGGCCTTCAAGGACGAGCTCGGCAGGGAGGAGCTCCTGAAGCGCGCGGTCATGGCGGCGGCTCCGTACTCGGACCGGGGGATCGTGTACGCCGGGTTCTCGCTCGGCGCGGCGACCGCCCAGACCCTCGCGCTCGGCGACAGCAAGGCCCGCGGGCTGCTGCTCCTGCACGGCACGTCCGACCTCGCGCCGAACGCCTCGGTGGACGACCTGCCGGTCCAGCTGCACGTCGCGGAGCCGGACGCCTTCGAGCCCGACGACTGGCTGAGCGCCTGGTATCTCCAGATGGGGAAGGCGGGCGCCGACGTGGAGATCTACAGATACGCGGGGGCCGGGCACCTCTACACCGACCCCGGTCTGCCGGACTACGACAAGGAGGCCGCCGAGGCCACCTGGCAGGTGGCGCTCGGCTTCCTCGACAGTCTGTAGCGCCCGCCGACCACGACAGTCTGTGGTCCCTGCCGACTGCGACAGTCTGTAGCCCGTCGGCGACGGACTCCGTGCCGGATCAGACCGGGTCGTACACCCGCTCCACCTTCTGCGTGCCGCTGCGCGTGCGGTACGAACGGGCCCAGGAGACCGTCGCGTTGGCGGACGTGCGGCTGGACAGCACGTAGTAGTCCATCTGCGCCCGCTCGGCGGTCAGGTCCAGGACGCCGTAGCCGTGGCGGTCCGTGTCGACCCAGTGGACGTGCCGGTTGGCGGCCCGGATCAGCGGCGAGGCGAGGGCGGAGACCGTGCCCTCCGGGACCTTGACGAGGTCGTCGAGGTTGTCGGAGGTCACCGACGTGACGACGAACTCGGTGGCGGCGGACGCCGACAGCGGATATGTACCGGCGTTGTACGGCACGTCGTTGGCCCAGGCCATGTGGATGTCGCCGGTGAGGAAGACCGTGTTGCGGATCGCGTTGTCCCGCAGATGCGTGAGCAGTTCGCGGCGGTCGTCGGTGTAGCCGTCCCACTGGTCGGTGTTGAGGGCGAGGCCCTCCTTGGGCAGGCCGAGCAGCTCGGCGAGCGGTTTCAGGAGTTCGGCGGAGAGCGAGCCGAGGGCGAACGGCGCGATCATGACGGAGTTGGCGACCAGCCGCCAACTGGTGTCGGAGGACTTCAGCCCCGCCTTCAGCCAGTCGAGCTGGGCCCGGCCGGTGAGCGTACGGTCCGGGTCGTCGACCGAGCCGTTGCCGACCTTCACCTGCTGCGAGCGGTACGAGCGCAGGTCGAGCAGCGAGAGGTCGGCCAGCCTGCCGAAGCGCAGCCGCCGGTAGGTGGTCCCCTCGATCGCGGGCCGCACCGGCATCCACTCGAAGTAGGCCTGCTTGGCGGCCGACTGGCGGGCGGACCAGGTGCCCTCCGCGCCCTCGGTGTGGTTCTCGGCACCTCCCGACCAGGTGTCGTTGGCGAACTCGTGGTCGTCCCAGATGGCTATCACCGGGGCCGCGGCGTGCAGGGCCTGAAGGTCGGGGTCGGTCTTGTAACGGCCGTGCCGGGTGCGGTAGTCGGCGAGGGTGACGATCTCGTGCGTGGGGGCGTGCGGGCGTACGACGGTGTCGCGCGTCCCGTACTCACCGGTGCCGTACTCGTAGATGTAGTCGCCCAGATGCAGCCAGGCGTCCAGGTCGCCGCGCGCGGCCAGATGCCGGTAGGCGGAGAAGTAGCCGGCCTCCCAGTTGGCGCAGGACACCACGCCGAAGCGCATCCCGGCCACGGCCGCGTCGTGGGCCGGGGCGGTGCGGGTGCGGGCGGCCGGTGAGTCCGTGCCGCCGCTGGAGAAGCGGAACCAGTAGGCCGTGGCGGGCTGCAGACCGCGGATGTCGGCCTTGACGGTGTGGTCGGAGGCGGCGGTCGCGGTGGTGGAGCCCTTCGCGACGACGTTCGTGAACGCCTTGTCCGTGGCCACCGTCCAGCCGACCTCGACGTCGGGGCCGAGCCCGGAGCCGGGTGTCGCCGCGGCCGTGGGCGTCACCCGGGTCCACAGCAGGACGCCGTCCGGCAGCGGGTCACCGGAGGCGACGCCGTGCGGGAACGCGGGGGCCTCGGCGGCACGGGCCGGCAGCGCGGCGGCGAGCGGGGCTCCGAGCACGGCGGTGGCCGCGGCCGCCTTGACCACCGTACGGCGGCGCGGGGCGGGGGAGTCGGGGCTGGAGTGGGATCTGAGTCGACTGGTCACGGCCGATCAGATTACTGACGGGTAGTGCTTTCGGTAAGGCAGAAGACGCGAAGGGCGGGCGAACTCGCAAGAGTTCGCCCGCCCTTGTGCCGTGCGTAACCTGCGCTGTCCGAGCTACCGTGCGTTACTTGGTGACGCCCGCGGCCTTGAGCGACTTCTCCCAGTCGGCGACCGTGCTCGGGTTCGTGATCTTCTTGTCGTTGATCTTGATGGTCGGCGTCGAGTCGACACCCTTGGCGTCGTCGAAGGTCTTGCTCATCTTCATCGCCCAGGCGTCGTACGTGCCCTTCTCGACGGCGGCCTGGAACTTCTTGTTGTCCTTGAGCGCGTCCACCGTGTCCGCCACCTTGATCAGGTAGCTGTCCTTGGAGAACTCGTCCTTCGTCTCCTCGGGGTGGTACTTCGTCGAGTACAGCGCGGTCTTGTAGTCCAGGAACGCGTCGGTGCTCACGTTCAGCGCGGCGCCGAGCGCGCTGAGCGCGTTCTTCGAGCCGTCGCCGCCGAGGTTGCCGTCGAGGAAGGTGCCGAGGGTGAAGGACAGCTTGTAGTCGCCGTCCGTCATGCCCTTGTTGACGGTCTCGCCGACGGTCTGCTCGAAGGAGGCGCAGGCCGGGCAGCGCGCGTCCTCGTAGAGGTGGACCGTGTTCTTGGTCTTGGAGTCGCCGACGACGATGCTCGTGCCGTTCGTGCCGCTGGTGTTGGCGGGGGCGACGACCTTCGCGTCGGCGGCCGCGTCCCACTTCGAGGGCTCGTTGTTCTGTACGACGGCGTAGCCGATGCCGCCGGCTATCGCGAGCACCGCGACGATCGAACCGGCGACGATGACCTGCCGCCTGACCTTGTCGCGCTTGGCCTGACGCTCGCGCTCGACGCGCAGCCGCTCACGGGCCGCCGACTTCGAGGCCTGGCTGTTCCGCTTGCTCATGATGGTGTTCTCCGTGGTGGTGACAGGTGAATGGGGACTGGCGTGCTCAGGCGAAAACGGCCGAGCACGGCGGTCCACGCCGTCCCAGGGAGTGCACGAAGAGACGCGTACGCGTGGCGGCGACCCGGCGCGTGGGGCGCGGCAGCCGGCGTACGGGAGTGCAGTGGACGGTCACCGCGGCGACCGCGGTCAGCAGGGGCCGGAACGTGGCGGCGGCCACCGCGTCCAGGAGCTGGGCCAGGGCCCGCTCGCCGCGCCGCAGCCAGGCGGCCGCGAGCAGACCCACGCCGATGTGCGCGCCGAGCAGCAGCCAGGCGGCGGCCGGATCGGCGTTCGCGAGCAGGGCCGCGGCGGGCTGGGTCTCGCCGCCGGTGACCCGCGCCAGCGGGGTGCCGACCTCGCCGCCGCACAGCATGTCGAAACCGACCGAGCGGAGCGGGCCCGCGACCGGGCCGCCCGCCCTGCCGTAACAGGCGTGCTGGCCGGCGGTGAACAGCGTGTCGGCGGCCAGCTCCAGCGGGATCAGCAGGGCGGCGATCCGCCCGAAGCCGCGCTCACGGCCCGCCAGCGCGTACGCGACGACAAAGACGGCACCCGCGATCACGGCCACGGTGGTCAGCGGCAGCGGGACCTGGGACAGCAGCACGTGCGACGCGGTGCTGAGCGTCACGACGAGTGCCGTGAACAGCGCCGCGCGCACGGCTCTGAGCTGGGTCCCGGATATGTCCATAGCGGAGGAGAGTGTCCCACGTACTCCTGTAAGAGGTCCCTAAAGGGTTCCTGTGCGTTGTGTGATGTCTACAGACCGGGAATCCGGCCGTTACGGAAAAGGTCCACGAAGATCTGGTGGTCGGTACGCGCCCGTGCGCCGTACTCATGCGCGAAGTCGACAAGGAGGTCGCCGAAGCTGTCCTCGTCGCCCGCGATCGCCGCGTCGATGGCGCGCTCGGTGGAGAACGGCACCAGCTCCGAGTGGCCGCTCTCGTCGTCCGCCGCCGCGTGCATGGTGGCGGTGGACCGGCCGAGGTCCGCGACGACCGCCGCGATCTCCTCCGGGTCGTCGATGTCGCCCCAGTCCAGGTCCACCGCGTACGGCGAGACCTCGGCGACGAGCTGGCCCGCGCCGTCCAGCTCGGTCCAGCCCAGCCACGGGTCGGCGTGTGCCTGGAGGGCGCGCTGGGAGATCACCGTGCGGTGGCCCTCGTGCTGGAAGTAGTCACGGATCGAGGAGTCCGTGATGTGCCGGGAGACGGCCGGGGTCTGGGCCTGCTTGATGTAGATCACCACATCGTTCTCCAGGGCGTCGGTGGCGCCCTCCAGAAGGATGTTGTACGAGGGCAGCCCCGCCGAGCCGATGCCGATGCCGCGGCGGCCCACGACGTCCTTCACCCGGTACGAGTCCGGGCGGGACAGGGACGCCTCCGGCAGCGTCTCCAGGTAGCCGTCGAAGGCCGCGAGGACCTTGTAGCGCGTGGCCGCGTCCAGCTCGATGGAGCCGCCGCCCGGCGCGAAGCGGCGCTCGAAGTCGCGGATCTCGGTCATCGATTCGAGCAGCCCGAAGCGGGTCAGCGAGCGGGCGTCACGCAGGGCGTCCAGGAGCGGGCCCTGCGCGGTGTCCAGCGTGAAGGGCGGCACCTCGTCGCTCTTTGCGCCCGTCGCGAGGGCGTGGATCCGCTCGCGGTAGGCGGCCGCGTACGTCCGGACGAGGTCGGTGATCTGCTCGTCGCTCAGCGCCTTCGCGTAGCCGATCAGGGCCACGGAGGCCGCGAGGCGCTTGAGGTCCCAGGTGAAGGGGCCGACGTACGCCTCGTCGAAGTCGTTCACGTTGAAGATCAGGCGCCCCTGGGCGTCCATGTACGTGCCGAAGTTCTCCGCGTGCAGGTCGCCGTGGATCCACACGCGCGAGGTGCGCTCGTCCAGGTACGGTCCACTCAGAATCCTCCCACCACCCCGCCCGGCGTTCTCCTGCTCCAGGTCGTGGTAGAAGAGGCCGGCCGTGCCGCGGTAGAAGGCGAACGCGGAGGCCGCCATCTTCCGGAACTTCACGCGGAACGCGGCCGGGTCGGCGGCCAGCAGTTCGCCGAAGGCGGTGTCGAATACGGCGAGGATCTGTTCGCCGCGTTGCTCGGCGCTGAGCTGCGGAACCGACATCGCTTGGTGCCTCCTGGTGCAAGGTGGTGCATGACAAATGGGACGGAATGTGCCGTCCGCCGGAGCGGATGCCTCCGTCATCTTCCAACGGACGAAGGTACGCGGGAGTGCCCGTTCTCCCCTCACGAAGGTACGGGGCAGACCGCTCCGAGTGTCAGTGCTCCGGCATAGACTTCGACGCTGTCCCCCGGACTGTGCGCAGCCTGTTGGGGAGCTCGTCGACGCCAGTTCTTCTTGGAGGCCGAAGCCGTGTCAAAACCGCCGTTCACGCACCTGCATGTCCACACCCAGTACTCGCTGCTGGACGGTGCCGCGCGGCTGAAGGACATGTTCGACGCGTGCAACGAGATGGGGATGTCCCATATCGCGATGTCGGACCACGGCAATCTGCATGGGGCGTACGACTTCTTCCATACGGCGAAGAAGGCGGGGGTGACGCCGATCATCGGCATCGAGGCGTACGTCGCCCCGGAGTCGCGGCGCAACAAGCGGAAGATCAAGTGGGGTCAGCCGCACCAGAAGCGTGACGACGTGTCCGGCTCGGGTGGTTACACCCACAAGACGATCTGGGCCGCCAACAGGACGGGCCTGCACAACCTGTTCAAGCTCTCCTCGGACGCGTACGCGGAGGGCTGGCTGCAGAAGTGGCCCCGGATGGACAAGGAGACGATCTCCCAGTGGTCCGAGGGGCTGATCGCCTCCACGGGGTGCCCCTCCGGTGAGTTGCAGACGCGGCTGCGTCTGGGCCAGTTCGACGAGGCGGTGAAGGCGGCTTCGGAGTACCAGGACATCTTCGGCAAGGACCGGTACTTCCTGGAGCTGATGGACCACGGCATCGAGATCGAGAGCCGGGTCCGTGACGACCTGCTGCGGGTCGGCAAGAAGCTGGGCATCCCGCCACTGGTGACGAACGACTCGCACTACACGTACGCGCACGAGGCGACCGCGCACGACGCGCTGCTCTGCATCCAGACCGGCAAGAACCTCTCCGACCCGGACCGCTTCCGCTTCGACGGCACCGGTTACTACCTGAAGTCGACGGACGAGATGTACGCCGTCGACTCCTCGGACGCCTGGCAGGAAGGGTGTGCGAACACCCTCCTGGTGGCCGAGCAGATCGACACGACGGGCATGTTCGAGGCGAAGAACCTCATGCCGAAGTTCGACATCCCCGACGGCTTCACCGAGGTCACCTGGTTCCAGGAGGAGGTGCGCCGCGGAATGGAGCGCCGCTTCCCCGCCGGCGTCCCCGACGACCGCCAGAAGCAGGCCGAGTACGAGATGGACGTCATCATCCAGATGGGGTTCCCGGGGTACTTCCTCGTCGTCGCCGACTTCATCATGTGGGCCAAGAAGCAGGGCATCGCGGTCGGCCCCGGGCGTGGCTCCGCGGCCGGTTCGATCGTGTCGTACGCCATGGGCATCACCGACCTCGACCCGATCCCGCACGGTCTGATCTTCGAGCGGTTCCTGAACCCCGAGCGCGTCTCCATGCCCGACGTCGACATCGACTTCGACGAGCGTCGGCGCGTCGAGGTGATCCGGTATGTGACGGAGAAGTACGGGGCCGACAAGGTCGCCATGATCGGCACGTACGGAAAGATCAAGGCGAAGAACGCGATTAAGGACTCGGCGCGTGTGCTGGGTTATCCGTACGCGATGGGTGACCGGCTCACCAAGGCCATGCCCGCCGACGTCCTCGGCAAGGGCATCGACCTGAACGGCATCACCGATCCCAAGCACCCGCGCTACGGCGAGGCCGGTGAGATCCGCGGGATGTACGAGAACGAGCCGGACGTGAAGAAGGTCATCGACACCGCGAAGGGCGTCGAGGGTCTGGTCCGGCAGATGGGTGTGCACGCGGCCGGCGTGATCATGTCCAGCGAGCCCATCGTCGACCACGCCCCGGTCTGGGTGCGGCACACCGACAACGTCACGATCACGCAGTGGGACTACCCGCAGTGCGAGTCGCTCGGCCTGCTCAAGATGGACTTCCTGGGCCTGCGCAACCTCACGATCATGGACGACGCCATCAAGATGGTGAAGGCCAACAAGGGCATCGACCTGGAGATGCTCGCCCTCCCGCTGGACGACCCCAAGACCTTCGAACTGCTCTGCCGCGGTGACACTCTGGGCGTCTTCCAGTTCGACGGCGGCCCGATGCGCTCGCTTCTCCGCCAGATGCAGCCCGACAACTTCGAGGACATCTCCGCCGTCTCGGCCCTCTACCGGCCGGGCCCGATGGGCATGAACTCGCACATCAACTACGCGGAGCGCAAGAACAAGCGCCAGGAGATCACGCCGATCCACAAGGAGCTGGAGGAGCCGCTCGAGGAGGTCCTCGCGGTCACCTACGGCCTGATCGTCTACCAGGAGCAGGTCCAGAAGGCCGCCCAGATCATCGCCGGGTACTCGCTCGGCGAGGCCGACATCCTGCGCCGCGTGATGGGCAAGAAGAAGCCCGAGGAACTGGCGAAGAACTTCGTCCTCTACCAGGCGGGCGCCCGGAAGAACGGCTACAGCGACGAGGCGATCCAGGCCCTGTGGGACGTGCTGGTCCCCTTCGCCGGTTACGCCTTCAACAAGGCCCACTCGGCCGCGTACGGACTGGTGTCGTACTGGACCGGTTATCTCAAGGCGAACTACCCGGCCGAGTACATGGCCGCGCTGCTCACCTCGGTCAAGGACGACAAGGACAAGTCGGCGGTCTACCTCAACGAGTGCCGGCGCATGAAGATCAAGGTGCTGCCGCCGAACGTCAACGAGTCCGAGCAGAACTTCGCCGCGCAGGGTGACGACGTGATCCTGTTCGGCCTCTCGGCCGTCCGCAACGTTGGTACGAACGTCGTGGAGTCGATCATCCGCAGCCGCAAGGCCAAGGGGAAGTACGGCTCGTTCCCCGACTATCTCGACAAGGTCGAGGCGGCCGCGTGCAACAAGCGCACCACGGAGTCGCTGATCAAGGCCGGCGCCTTCGACACGATGGGGCACACCCGCAAGGGCCTCACCGCGCACTTCGAGCCGATGATCGACAACGTGGTCGCGGTCAAGCGCAAGGAGGCCGAGGGCCAGTTCGACCTCTTCGGCGGGATGGGCGAGGACGACAGCAGCGAGCCCGGCTTCGGGCTCGACGTCGAGTTCACCACCGACGAGTGGGACAAGGCCTACCTGCTCGCCCAGGAGCGGGAGATGCTCGGCCTGTACGTCTCCGACCACCCGCTCTTCGGCCTGGAGCACGTGCTGTCCGACAAGGCCGACGCGGGCATCAACCAGCTCACCGGCGGCGAGCACGGGGACGGAGCGGTCGTCACCATCGGCGGGATCATTTCCGGCCTGCAGCGCAAGATGACCAAGCAGGGCAACGCCTGGGCCATCGCCACCGTCGAGGACCTGGCGGGGTCGATCGAGTGCATGTTCTTCCCGGCGACCTATCAGCTGGTGTCGACCCAACTGGTCGAGGACGCGGTGGTGTTCGTCAAGGGGCGTCTCGACAAGCGCGAGGACGTGCCCCGGCTCGTCGCGATGGAACTCCAGGTCCCGGACCTGTCGAACGCGGGCACCAACGCGCCCGTGATCCTCACCATCCCGGCGCTGAAGGTCACCCCGCCGATGATCAGCAGGCTCGGCGAGATCCTCAGCCACCACAAGGGCGAGAGCGAGGTGCGGATCAGGCTCCAGGGCCCGAGCAAGACCACGGTGCTGCGGCTCGACCGGCACCGGGTGAAGCCGGACCCCGCGCTCTTCGGTGACTTGAAAGTGCTGCTCGGGCCGTCCTGCCTGGCGGGCTGAACCAGCGGGCCGACGTGCGAGGCGGCCTGAACCGGTAGGCGAGGTACAAGAGGGGCGCATCCGTCGCGGATGCGCCCCTCGTCGTGTGCCTGGGCCTCAGCAGCCCTCAGAGCCCTCAACAGGCCTCAACAGGCCTGGCGCGGGCCTCAGTTGTGGCCGAAGCGCTTCTGATGCTTGCGGGCGACGTCGGCGGGGCTGCCCTGGGCCTGCGACATCGGCGACTGCTGCGCCTCCGCCGAGGACCGGTCCGCCTGCTCCTTCGCGCGCTCGGCCTGCGAGGAGCGGTCCTGCTGCCCGCCCTGCTTGCGGTTCTTGTTCTTGGCCATGGAGATCTGCCTCCTACGGGGGTTCTCGGGGCCAGGGCCGGGACCAGACTCACATAGCGCGACAACAATCGCATTTCGGAGAATTACCGTGCGTAATAAGCCCTGTCGGTGAGTGATCCGCCGATCCGCCACGCCGAAGATCGAGTTCCGGCCGTTAACCTCCGCAGGGTCGGGCAGACTCGAAGGAAGCCCGAAGCAAACCTCCCGGAAAGAGGGTGGATCGCGTGGACCGCTGCATTGTCCTGGTGGACGCCGGGTACCTGCTCGGGGCTGCTGCCAGTCTCCTCGCCGGGGATTCCTCCCGCTCCCGGATCACCGTCGACCACGCCGCCCTCATCCAGGGCCTGCGCGAGCGCGCCGAGTCCGACACGGAACGGCCCCTGTTGCGCATCTACTGGTTCGACGGCGCCCCCGACCGCGTACCGCAGCCCGAGCACCGCAGACTGCGGGTGATGCCGCGGGTCACGGTGCGCCTGGGCGCGCTGACCCGTAGCGACGGGCGCTGGGCGCAGAAGGGCGTGGACGCCGCCATGCACGCCGAGCTCACGGAGCTGGCGCGCAACCGGGCCTGCTCCGACGTCGTGCTCGTCACCGGGGACGGGGATCTGCTGCCCGGCATGATGGCCGCGAAGGAGCACGGGGTCGCCGTGCACCTGTGGGCCGTGCAGGCCGCCGACGGCGACTACAACCAGTCCGAGGATCTTGTCGCCGAGGCCGACGAGCGGCGGGTCCTCGACCGCATCTGGATCACCAAGGCCGTACAGGCCAAGGACCTCGGCGGGGTCTGCGCACCGCCGCCCGTGCCGCGGCCCGAGATCGCCGCGATCCTCTCCGCGCCGCTGCCCGAGTCCGCGCTGTCCTCCGCGGGGGAGCGGCCCTCGCGGGACGCCGGGCACGCGCCGCAGGCCGCGCCCAGTGAGAACGGCACGGAGGAGAGGGCGCCGGCCGCCAAGGGGGGCGTTCCGACGCCGAAGGACCTGGCCGCGTTGCGGGCGCCCGGGGCGCATGCGCATCCGCAGCCCGCCAACGCGACGCTTCGGTGGTCCTCCGACAAGGGGTGGGTCGACCGGCCCGGTACCGCCGCGGAGTCCGCGGAGGCCGCGCTGCTGCCCACGCTCGCGCAACTCACGTCGGCCGAGCAGCGGTGGGCCGATCGTGAGGAGGACATCACGACGGTGGGCGGGGACCCGTACGAGGTCGGACAGGTGTTCGCGCGGCGGTGGATGGGGCGGCTGTCGGACCAGGCCCAGCTGCCGAAGCTGTCGACGATGTATCCCCGGGTGCCGCATCGCATCGACGGGGAGCTGTTGCGGTACGCGGCGCGGTTCGGGCTGCTCGCCCACAAGGACGATCAGATCGACGAGCATGACCGGTACGCGATTCGGGCGGGCTTCTGGCGCGAGATCGATGTGCGGACCGCGGCCGAGCACGCTCCCGCGGGGGAGTAGGAGGTCGGCTCGGGTCGGCTTGCCGCTGACCTGAGGGGCGTGTGTTGTCCGTGAGGCTGCTCGCGCCGTTCCTCGCGCCCCTGACAGGGCCGATATCGGGCGTATGCCCGCCCCGGGCGTCGTCGGAGGGGCGGGACCCCGTACCCTCAGTCCTCGTGAGTACGCGCACCGCACAGGGAGTCCGGAACGGGCACGGCGGGGATGTCGTGTGCGCGGTGCGGGATCTGACGAAGACCTATCCGGCGGTGCGCGGGCGGCGCGGAGCACCCGGGACGCCCGAGGTGCGGGCCACCGACGGGGTGCGGCTCGACATCCGGCGAGGTGAGATCTTCGGGCTGCTCGGGCCGAACGGAGCGGGCAAGACCACCCTCGTACGGCAGCTGACGGGGCTGATGCGCCCCGATCGCGGCAGCGTCGAGATCCTCGGGCACGACATCGTGCGCCATCCCGAGCGGGCGGCGCGGATCCTGGCGTACCTGGGGCAGGAGTCCACCGCGCTCGACGAGCTGACCGTGTCGCTCGCCGCGGAGACCACCGGGCGGCTGCGCGGGCTCGACATACGCAGCGCCCGGGCCGAGCGGGACGCGGTCCTGGAGGAGCTGGGGCTCACCGCGCTCGCCGCGCGGCCCCTCAAGAAGCTGTCCGGCGGGCAGCGGCGGCTCGCCTGCTTCGCCACCACGCTCGTCGGCGCGCGGCCGTTCCTCGTCCTCGACGAGCCGACCACCGGCATGGACCCCGTCGCCCGCCGCGCCGTCTGGGGCGCCGTCGACCGGCGCCGGGTCGAGCACGCCACGACCGTCCTGCTGGTCACCCACAACGTCATCGAGGCGGAGACGGTCCTCGACCGCGTCGCCGTCCTCGACCGGGGCCGGGTCATCGCCTGCGACACCCCCTCCGGGCTGAAGGAACAGGTCGCCGGCGAGGTGCGCCTCGAACTCGTCTGGCGCGAGCGCGCGCCCCTCGACGTGCCCGAGGTCGCCGCCCTGCGCGACCGGGCCGTAGAGTCGGGCCGTCGCTGGTCGCTGCGGCTCGCCCCCGAGGAGGCCCGCGCGGCCGTGGCGGCCGTCACCGGCGGCGCCGCCTTCGCGGCCCTGGACGACTTCACGCTCGCCACGCCCAGCCTGGAGGACGTGTACCTGGCACTGGGCGGCAGCGCGGGAAACGTACGGGGGTTGGTCAAGGCATGAGCGTGCGGGCCTCCACAGCCGTACGGAACAGGTACAGGACGACAGCCGAAGCGAACAGGAGCCGCTCGACGTGAGTGTCGTACCCGCCGAGGTCCTGCCCGGCGCAGCCCGTGCGGACACCGACCGGGCCGTGGACGCCGAGGAAGGTGTCCGTGCCGTGGCCGGGCTCGGGCCGCGCGCGCGGCTGTGGCCGGCCCTGGCCGCCGTCTACCGGGCGCAGCTCTCCCGGGCCCGGGTGGCCCGGATCCCGCTGCTGTTCGTGGCGACCTTCCAGTCCGTCGGGATCATGGTCCTGATGCGCGGGGTCGTGGACGGCGGGGACGAGGCGCATGCCGTGGTGGCCGGCTCGTCGGTCCTCGTGGTCGCGTTCGTCGCGCTCAATCTGCTCGCCCAGTACTTCGGCCAGCTGCGCGCCAGCGGCGGCCTCGACCACTACGCGACGCTGCCCGTGCCGCCCGCCGCCGTCGTGCTCGGCGCGGCCGCCGCGTATGCCTCCTTCACCGTGCCAGGGACCCTCGTCACCGCCGTGGTCGGCTGCATGCTCTTCGGGCTGCCGTTCACCCACCTGTGGATCCTCATCGCCGTCGTCCCGCTCGCGGGCGCCGCGCTCGCCGGCCTCGGGGCGGCGCTCGGACTGCTCGCCCCGCGGCCCGAACTCGCCACGCTGCTCGGACAGTTGGGCATGTCCGCCGCGCTGCTGCTCGGGGTGCTGCCGCCGGACCGGCTGCCGATGGTCGTCCAGTACGCGCGTGACCTGCTGCCTTCCACGTACGGCGTCGAGGCCTTCGGGCTGACCTTCGGGGCGGATCCCGACTGGGGGGTCGTCCTGCTCGACCTCGCCGTGTGCGCGGGCGTCGGCGTCGCCTCGCTGGCCGTCGCGACCTGGGCCTACCGCCGGGCGGCCGTCCGGTGACGCGGCCGACAGGCGGGCCTGGCACGATGTCGGTGTGACCGCACCGCTGACTCCGCCTCCACAGCCGAACCACCAGCCTCCGCACCACGTCTGGCAGGCGCCGCCCCCCGGGTACGCGCCCGGTCATGAGGAGGACGGCCCCGGGATGAAGGCCGAACTGCGCGAGGCCGCCCTCATCACGGTCGCGACGGCGATCGGCGGCGTGCTGCTCGGACTGCTGTGGTGCTGGCTGGCGCCGCGGGTGCCGCTGGTCTCGGACGGCGCGGCGGTCTACCCCAAGGACATCGAGGGGGAGCAGGTCATCGGCGTGGACGGCACCTTCTCCCTGCTCGCGGTCGGCTTCGGCCTGGTCACCGCGGTGGTCGTCTTCCTGCTGCGGCGCCGTGGCGGCATCCCGCAGATCGTCGCGCTCACCGTCGGAGGCATCCTCGCCTCCCTGCTCGCCTGGCGCCTGGGGATCTGGCTCGGCCCCACCCAGGACGTGATCGCCCACGCCAAGGAGGCGGGCAAGGGCGTCACCTTCGACGCCCCCCTCGTCCTCAACGCCAAGGGCGCCCTGCTCGCCTGGTCCGTCTCGGCCCTCCTGGTCCACCTGGGCCTGACGGCTCTGTTCGCCCCGAGGGATCCGGACCCGTACGACCAGCCCCAGTTCCCTCCGCAGGCCTGACGGCCCCGGGCGACGAACGGTCCTACGCCGGCCGATGCCCGTGGTTGGAGCGACCCTTCTTGACCCGCCACTTCCGCTTACGCGTCTTCTTCGACATGTCCTCGGTACTTAACCGAGGACAGGCCGCCCGTGAAGGGGTCACGCACGCCCGACGGCGGCAACCACCGCATCCGTGAGCTTGGCGAGGTCCCCCGGAGCAAGCTCCACTTCGAGCCCCCGCCGCCCCGCCGACACACAGACGGTGGCGTGGGCGGTGGCCGACGCGTCCAGCACCGTACGCAGCCGCTTGCGCTGCCCGAGCGGTGAGATGCCCCCGCGCACGTACCCGCTGGAACGCTCCGCGGCGGCCGGATCGGCCATCGCGGCCCGCTTGCCGCCCACCGCCGAGGCCAGCGCCTTCAGGTCGAGCGAGCCGGCCACCGGCACGACGGCGACCGTGAGCTCCCCGTCGACGTCCGCGACCAGCGTCTTGAAGACCCGGTCGGGGGAGACGCCCATCGCCTCGGCCGCCTCCTCCCCGTACGAGGGGTGCGAGGGGTCGTGCTCGTAGGCGTGGACCGTGAACTCGACGCCCGCCGCGGTGAGCGCCACGGTCGCGGGCGTCCCTCCCGGCTGCTGCTGCTTCTTCGACTTCTTGGCCACGACCCGTGCCCTTCGCCCTTACTGGTCCGCTTGCCCTTGATGGTCCAGGTCAGTTGAGGCTCGTCGGGCCCCGCGTCAGCTCCGACGCGGGCAGCGACGGCAGGTTGCGGATGATCGCGGTCTCCGCCCGCAGCAGCGTCAGCTCCTCCCGGAGCCGGGACGCCGTGTCCGGGGCCGCGAGCAGCCGCTGCTTCGCCGGTACGTCGAGCATCGCCGCGGCGGCGACCAGGTACGAGACGACGGCCGGCTCGTCCGGAAGCTCGGCCCCGGTCGCCAGGGACCGCTCCCGGGCCCCCGCGAGCCGCTTCTGATACTGCCTGAAGGCCCGCAGTACCCCTTGAGCCAGCGCGCCGGCCTCGTCGCCGAGGTCTTCCTCCAGCTCCTCCAGTTCGGCCGTCAGAAAGGCACCGGAGGCGTCCACGGAGAGCAGCCGCACCCGGGTCGTACCGGTGGCCAGCACCTCGAAGCTGCCGTCGGCCCGTTCCCGGATGGTCGCCGCGTCCGCGACGCAGCCCACCTCGTGGAAGGCCTTCGCCGGGTCGTCGCCGAAGCCCGCCGCGGGCCCGCGCTGGGGTACGGCGGTCTGGTCCGGCATGCCGGGCGCGGTGGACGCGACCTCGTGGCCGTCGCGGATGGCGACGACGACGAACCGGCGCGGATCGTCCTCGGGGGTCTTCAGGAGCTCGCGCATCATCGCGCGATACCGCTCCTCGAAGACGTTCAGGGGCAGCACGAGCCCGGGGAACAGCACCGAGTTCAGGGGGAAGAGGGGGAGCCGGACGGTGGTCACGACGGGAAAGCCTAATGGTCACCGGAGCGCGCACGTCCGCCGTGCTCACTCCGTGGATACGGAAGATCCCCGTTGCGTAGTTTCAGAGGCATGCCCGAGGCCACCTCGATCCGTATTCCGTCGCGCAGTTCGAGGAACTGGCCGAGCGGGTCGTCCGAGACGCGGTCCCAGGGGAACGAGGTGGCGTACGGCCCGATCCGGTGCAGCTCCGCCAGCGCGTCCTGCCAGCGTTCCAGGCGGATCAGCACGTAGACGAGCAGGTTGCGGACCTCCGCGGGCCAGGGGTCGGCGGCCGCGTACTCCCCGGAGACGGCGATCGCGAGGTCGGCCGCCTTGTCGAGACGCGCACGCGGCACGGCCGCCCCGCCGCCCTCGGTCAGATACGCGAAGGCCGCGCGCACCGGCAGGGCCTGGACGAGGGAGCCGGGCAGTGCGTCCTGCGCGGCCCGCTCGGCGAAGTCGAAGCACTCGCGGTGCGAGCCGTACCAGGCCGCGGACAGGTACTGGAGGGCGGCCGCATGGCAGCCGTAGTGGTGTGGGGAGCGGCGTACGGCCTCTCCCCACAGCCGCTCGAACGCGGTGTGCGGGGTGTTCGTGCCCCGGGCGTGGTCGAGTGCGATGCGCCACGGCACCGGGTCGCGCGGGTCGCCCTCGGCGGCAGCGGTGATCAGCGGCGCTACCTGGCGCAGCAGCTCGGCGCGGGCAGGCGACTCCCAGCTCCGGCACACCGCGAGCTCGGCCTTGACCAGCAGTGCGTCCGGGTCGTGCGGGGCGTCGGAGCACCAGTCGTCGAACCACTCCGGCCGGGAGCGCGCGAAGGCGGCGAGCCGTGTCGCGTACCGGTCCCGGTTCTCCCACTCGGCGGCCTCCCGGGTGGTGGACATCAGCTTCGCCGCGGTCCCGTACTCGCCGCGGCCCGCGGCGACGAGCGCGGGTCCGAGCCGCTCGTCGGGCGCGTCGAGCAGTACCTCGTCGTCGGCGGGCAGGCCGGCGGCGAGGCGCGAAGTGTTCCGCGCCATCCGTGCCGTACGGAGGAGCGCGCGCAGCAGTGCCATGGTGGTGCCCATTGAAAACCCGCAGGTCGGACGGGTGCCAGGGGGTGCGCGGTGACGCTTTTGTAACCGTATTTTGGTTGCGTGCGGAATGGTCAAGGCCAGGTAAAAGGTGACTGTTGTTCATGTGTCCGACGGCTGTGCGCGACCAGGGAGAGAAACCTGTTCAGCCCCTGCTCAGCCCCTGCGCAGCAGCCGTGTCGCGCCCGCGGCCACCGTCGTGGCGAGGACCCAGCCCAGCAGGATCACCACCGCGGACAGCCACTGCCAGCCGCCGCGCAGCTGCCAGTAGCCGACCTGGCCGAGATCGATGACCGGCAGCAGCAGGTCCAGCGCGAACAGCGAGGGGTTCCACGGCGGATGTTCGCCGCCTTTGAGCGGTGGATGGTCGGCGTGTGCGAAGGCTATGGAGGTCGCCGCCCACAGCACGGCCATCCACAGGGCCGCCCGCCCCGGCCGGTACCCGTAGGCGACCGTCCAGTCCTGCACGTACCCCCAGAGCTTGGCGGCGATCGGCAGGTTCTCGCGTCGGTGGCGCTGCTTGGCGAGCAGCACCTCGCGGGCGTCCTGGTCCTCGCCGCCGTTGCGCAGCACGGTCGCCAGCCGCTCGTACGGCTCCGGGTTGTACTCCGGAGTCGCCGCGGCCACCCACTCCAGACGCCGGGCCAGCGGGAACGGGCCGCGCGGCACGAGGTACTCGTACTGGAAGCCGCCCATCTGCAGCTGGCCCGCGCCCGGCCAGCTGGTCGCCCGGTCCATCAGGTTGACCACCTTCGCGCCGTTCAGCACGACCCGACCGCGTTGTGGCCGCTCGCCGAGGAAGCGCAGCTCGGGTACCTGGACGCGGCGCAGCGAGACCTCCTGGCCGTCCCGCAGGATCAGGCGGGCCTGCTCGAAGTCGACAGCGTCCCCGAACCGGCCGTCGTCGAGCCGGATCCCGCCCTCGCACTCGAACCGCTGGACGCGGGTGCCGCGCGCCGGGGTGCGGCCACTGGTGTGGAGGGGGTCGCCGACGCTCGCCGGGGTCAGGTACAGCGTGCGCTCGACGGTCAGCTGCGGTGCGTTCAGCGCGCGGCGGCTCCCGTACGGGTTGGCCAGCCGGCTGCCGCGCAGACTGAGCGAGACGCCGACCTTCGCGCCGCGCAGGCTCAGCTCGCCGTGCGACTCCAGCATCTCGGCCTGGAGGTCCTGCCCGACGGTCATCCCGTCGCCCGTGAGGGAGCGCCCGCGCCGGTCCCGGTAGACGATCGCCTGGTTGAGCAGCAGGTCCGTGCCGATGTGCGCGTCGGTGAGGCGTACGCCGTTGTGGAAACGGCAGCGCGGCAGATGCAGATCGCCCTCGGTGTGCACCCGGGCCGCCTCCAGCCGGGGCACCGCGCAGTCCACCAGGCGCACGGTCGTGAACCGGGCCTCCGGCAGCAGGACCTCCTTCTCGAACCGGCAGCCCTTGATCTCGACGTACGGCTCGACCGTGCCGCCCGCGAGGTCGAGGACGTCGACGATCTGGACGCCGGTCAGCTTGAGGGAGGCGACGCGGCCGTCGAGCGCGGGCGGTCCGTCCAGCAGCAGCCAGGCCACTATCCGGGCCCGCACACAGCGCTCGGGGCCCCATGGATGGCCGCCGTGCGGATCGTCCACGGTTGGGTCCCCGGCGCGCAGGTCGTACACGCTGCCGTTGCGGAACGCCTGCCACATCCCGGCTTCGGCGGCGGTCAGGTCATCGGGCAGTTCTCCGGCGCGGACGCCGGCCCCCTGGGTCACGGTCTTCCCTTTCTCCCCCGCTACTCGCGGGTTTCGTACAGTCGTTCCTGTGATGCCCGCTGGGTGACTGCCTGAACGCCGCTAGTGAAGGTGATCTTCCGGAACCCGTGCCAGGCACGAAATCGGGCCACGTGCCGCTCGGTGATCCACAGCCCGTATCAGCGATTGATACAGCAGTCCGGCGCCGGATCCCCGTCTGAGAGAATTGACCCCGTGATCTCCCGAATCGATCTGCGCGGCGACGCCCTCCCCGAGGGCTCCGCCCTGCGCGACCTGCTGCCCCGAGCCGACTTCGACGTTTCGGCCGCACTGGAGAAGGTGCGTCCGATCTGCGAGGCCGTGCATCATCGGGGAGACGCGGCGCTGATCGACTACGCGGAGAAGTTCGACGGCGTACGCCTGGAGTCCGTCCGCGTCCCGGCGCGGGCGCTCGCGGAGGCGCTGGAGCAGCTCGATCCGGCCGTCCGCGCGGCCCTGGAGGAGTCGATCCGCCGCACCCGTGCCGTCCACCGCGAGCAGCGCCGCACCACCCACACCACCCAGGTCGTGCCCGGCGGCTCGGTCACCGAGAAGTGGGTGCCGGTCGACCGGGTCGGGCTGTACGCGCCCGGCGGCAGGTCCGTCTACCCGTCGTCCGTGATCATGAACGTGGTCCCGGCCCAGGAGGCGGGCGTCGAGTCGATCGCCCTCGCGTCGCCCGCCCAGTCCGAGTTCGGCGGCCTGCCGCACCCGACGATCCTGGCCGCCTGCGCGCTGCTCGGGATCGACGAGGTGTACGCGGCCGGTGGCGCTACCGCCGTCGCGATGTTCGCGTACGGCACCGAGTCCTGCCCGCCCGCCAACATGGTCACGGGCCCGGGCAACATCTGGGTCGTCGCCGCCAAGCGGTACTTCACGGGGAAGATCGGCATCGACTCCGAGGCCGGTCCGACCGAGATCGCGATCCTCGCCGACGAGAGCGCCGACCCGGTGCACGTCGCGTCCGACCTGATCAGCCAGGCCGAGCACGACCCGCTGGCCGCCGCCGTCCTCGTCACAGACTCGGTCGCGCTGGCCGACGCGGTGGCCAAGGAGCTGGAGCCGCAGGTCGCGGCCACCAAGCACATCGAGGACCGGATCCTCCCGGCGCTCGCCGGCCGCCAGTCCGCGATCGTGCTGGTCGACGGCGTGGACGAGGGCCTGCGGGTCGTCAACGCGTACGGCGCCGAGCACCTGGAGATCCAGACGGCGGACGCGGCTGCCGTCGCCGACCGGGTCCGCAACGCCGGTGCGGTCTTCGTCGGACCCTGGGCGCCCGTCTCGTTGGGCGACTACGCGGCCGGCTCCAACCACGTCCTGCCGACCGGCGGCTGCGCCTGCCACTCCTCGGGTCTGTCGGTCCAGTCCTTCCTGCGCGGGATCCACATCGTCGACTACACGCGCGACGCCCTCGCGGAGGTGGCGCACCACGTGGTGGCGCTCGCCGAGGCCGAGGACCTCCCTGCCCACGGTGCCGCCGTCAAGGCAAGGTTCGACTGGAAGGTACCCAGCAAGTGACCGGCATCGACGACCTCCCCGTACGCGACGAGCTGCGCGGCAAGTCCCCGTACGGGGCGCCCCAACTCGATGTCCCCGTACGGCTGAACACGAACGAGAATCCTTACCCGCTGCCCGAGCCGCTCGTCGAGCGGATCGCCGAGCGGGTGCGGGAGGCCGCGCGGAACCTCAACCGCTATCCCGACCGGGACGCGGTCGAGCTGCGCACCGAGCTGGCCAAGTACCTGACGAAGACCGGCAAGCACGCGGTCGGCGTCCAGAACGTCTGGGCGGCCAACGGCTCGAACGAGGTCATCCAGCAGCTGCTGCAGACCTTCGGCGGGCCCGGCCGCACGGCGATCGGCTTCGAGCCCTCGTACTCGATGCACGGCCTGATCTCGCGCGGCACCGGCACCGGATGGATCTCGGGCCCTCGCAACGAGGACTTCACGATCGACGTCGCGGCTGCCGTACAGGCGATCGCCGAGAACAAGCCCGACGTCGTCTTCATCACCACCCCCAACAACCCCACGGGCAACGCGGTTCCGCCCGAGACGGTCCTCGCGCTGTACGAGGCGGCGCAGGCGGCGAAGCCGTCCATGGTGGTGGTCGACGAGGCGTACATCGAGTTCAGCCACGGCGACTCGCTGCTGCCGCTGCTCGAAGATCGGCCGAATCTCGTCGTCTCGCGGACCATGTCGAAGGCGTTCGGCGCGGCCGGGCTGCGCCTCGGCTATCTCGCCGCGCACCCGGCGGTCGTGGACGCCGTCCAGCTCGTACGGCTGCCGTACCACCTGTCGGCCGTCACACAGGCGACCGCGCTGGCCGCCCTGGAGCACACCGACACCCTGCTCGGATACGTCGAGCAGCTGAAGAGCGAGCGGGACCGGCTGGTCCTCGAACTGCGGGCGATCGGCTTCGACGTGACCGAGTCCGACGCGAACTTCGTGCAGTTCGGGCGGTTCGACGGCGAGAACGGGTCGCACATCGCCTGGCAGAAGATCCTCGACCGGGGCGTCCTGGTCCGGGACAACGGCGTACCCGGATGGCTGCGGGTCTCTGCCGGAACCCCCGCCGAAAACGACGCGTTCCTCGACGCGGTACGTGAACTGAAGAAGGAGCAGAGCGCATGAGCCGCGACGGGCGTGTTGGAAGAGTCGAGCGAGTGACGAAGGAGACGTCGGTCCTCGTCGAGATCGATCTCGACGGATCCGGCAAGGTCGATGTGTCGACAGGCGTCGGCTTCTACGACCACATGCTCGACCAGCTCGGCCGCCACGGTCTGTTCGACCTGACCGTGAAGACCGAGGGCGACCTGCACATCGACTCGCACCACACCATCGAGGACTCCGCCCTCGCGCTCGGCGCCGCCTTCAAGCAGGCGCTCGGCGACAAGGTGGGCATCTACCGCTTCGGCAACTGCACGGTCCCGCTGGACGAGTCGCTCGCCCAGGTGACCGTCGACCTCTCCGGCCGCCCGTACCTCGTGCACACCGAGCCCGAGAAGATGGCGCCGATGATCGGCGAGTACGACACGACGATGACCCGGCACATCTTCGAGTCGTTCGTCGCGCAGGCCCAGATCGCCCTGCACGTCCACGTGCCGTACGGGCGCAACGCGCACCACATCGTGGAGTGCCAGTTCAAGGCGCTCGCCCGGGCCCTGCGGTACGCCTCCGAGCGCGACCCGCGCGCCGCCGGAATCCTTCCCTCCACGAAGGGCGCGCTGTAAAGCCATGACAGGCCTCAACACCATCCTCATCGTCGTCGGGCTCTTCCTGCTCGGCGGTGTCTACTCCTTCGTCAAGCAGCAGATGCCGAAGGGTCTCATCGTGCTGCTGTCGATCGGCGCCGGCATGTGTCTGGTCGCGGGCGTCCTGAGGCTGGAGGTGTGGAATTGAGCTCCCCTTCCAAACGAGTAGTCGTCTTTGACTACGGCTTCGGGAACGTGCGCTCGGCGGAACGCGCCCTCGCGCGCGCGGGTGCCGAGGTCGAGATAACGCGTGACTTCGACAAGGCCATGAACGCGGACGGCCTGCTGGTGCCGGGCGTCGGCGCCTTCGCCGCCTGTATGCAGGGGCTGAAGGAGGCGCGCGGCGACTGGATCGTCGGCCGCCGTCTCGCCGGTGGCCGGCCGGTCATGGGCATCTGCGTCGGTATGCAGATCCTCTTCGCGCGCGGCATCGAGCACGGCGTCGAGACCGAGGGCCTCGACGAGTGGCCCGGCTCGGTCGAGCCGCTGCAGGCCGACATCGTGCCCCACATGGGCTGGAACACCGTCGAGGCACCGGCGGGCTCCCGGCTCTTCGCCGGCCTGGACACGGACGCGCGCTTCTACTTCGTGCACTCGTACGCCGTCCACGACTGGAACCTCGAAGTCGCCAACCCGGCGATGCGCGCACCGCTCGTCACCTGGTCGACGCACGGCAAGCCCTTCGTCGCGGCCGTCGAGAACGGCGCTCTGTGGGCCACGCAGTTCCACCCCGAGAAGTCCGGCGACGCCGGAGCGCAGCTGCTCACCAACTGGATCGGAACCCTGTAGACCATGGCCAAGCTCGAACTCCTCCCCGCCGTCGACGTCCGCGACGGCCAGGCGGTCCGCCTCGTCCACGGCGAGTCCGGTACGGAGACCTCGTACGGCTCGCCCCTGGAGGCGGCCCTCGCCTGGCAGCGGGCGGGCGCCGAGTGGCTGCATCTCGTGGACCTGGACGCCGCGTTCGGCACGGGCGACAACCGTGCCCTGATCGGCGAGGTCGCGGAACGCATGAAGGAACTGCACATCAAGGTGGAGCTGTCCGGCGGCATCCGCGACGACGCCACGCTCGCCGCGGCCCTCGCCACCGGCTGTACCCGGGTGAACCTCGGCACGGCGGCCCTGGAGACCCCCGAGTGGGTCGCCAAGGTCATCGCCGAGCACGGCGACAAGATCGCGGTCGGCCTCGACGTACGCGGCACGACCCTGCGTGGCCGCGGCTGGACCCGGGACGGCGGTGACCTCTACGAGACGCTGGAGCGGCTCGACAAGGAGGGCTGCGCGCGGTACGTCGTCACGGACATCGCGAAGGACGGCACGCTCCAGGGCCCGAACCTGGAGCTCCTGAAGAACGTGTGCGCGGCGACCGACCGCCCGGTGGTGGCGTCCGGCGGGGTCTCGTCGCTGGACGACCTGCGTGCCATCGCCGAGCTCGTACCCCTCGGTGTCGAGGGCTCGATCGTCGGCAAGGCCCTGTACGCGAAGGCGTTCACCCTGGAAGAGGCCCTGGAGGCGGTGGCCAAGTGAGTGATCTACGACGCGTCTCGACCGGAGCCCCCTGGGAGGACGCCTTCGGGTACTCCCGCGCGGTGGAGCTGCCGAACGGGCTGGTGCTGGTCTCCGGCTGCACGTCGATAGTGGACGGCGAGATCGCCGGAGGCGGTCCGTACGAGCAGGCGGTCAACGCGTTCAACGTCGCGCTGGCGGCGCTGAAGCAGCTGGATCTGGGCCGCGAGGACGTCGTACGGACGCGCATGTACCTGACCCACGCCCGCGACGTGGAGGACGTCGGACGCGCCCACAAGGAGCTGTTCGACTCCGTCCGGCCCGCCGCATCCATGATCATCGTCTCCGGTCTCGTGGACCCCAGTCTGGTGGTCGAGGTCGAGGTGGAGGCGTACCGAGAGGCGCCCGCGTCATGACCCTGGCCGTACGAGTCATCCCCTGCCTGGACGTCGACAACGGCCGGGTCGTCAAGGGCGTCAACTTCCAGAACCTGCGCGACGCGGGCGACCCCGTCGAGATGGCCAAGGTGTACGACGCCGAGGGCGCCGACGAGTTGACCTTCCTGGACATCACCGCGTCCTCGGGCAACCGCGAGACCACGTACGACGTGGTGCGGCGCACCGCCGAGCAGGTCTTCATCCCGCTCACCGTGGGCGGCGGTGTCCGCACCGCGGAGGACGTGGACAAGCTGCTGCGGGCGGGCGCGGACAAGGTCGGCGTCAACACGGCCGCCATCGCCCGCCCCGACCTGATCCGGGAGATCGCCGAGCGGTTCGGGCGGCAGGTGCTGGTCCTGTCGGTGGACGCGCGCCGGACCCCCGAGGGCACCTTCGAGGTCACCACCCACGGCGGACGCAAGGGCACCGGCCTTGACGCCGTCGAGTGGGCGCACCGGGCCGCCGAGCTGGGCGCGGGCGAGATCCTGCTCAACTCGATGGACGCCGACGGCACGAAGGACGGCTACGACATCGAGATGATCGAGGCCGTACGGAAGCACGTCACGGTGCCGGTGATCGCCTCCGGCGGCGCGGGCCGGCTGGCCGACTTCCCGCCGGCCGTCGCCGCGGGCGCGGACGCCGTGCTCGCCGCGTCCGTCTTCCACTTCGGCGACCTGCGGATCGGCGAGGTGAAGCAGGCGTTGCGGGAGGCGGGGCATCCGGTGCGGTGACGCCCCGGAGCCTCGTTCACGCACTCGTTCACGCACAGGAGAGGTTCGGTAAGCCCCGGTCACCTGGTGGCCGGGGCTTACTCGTGGCGAGAAGAGAAAGAAAAGTTGCGCAATTTATATTGCGCAACTTTTCTTTCGTATCTACGGTGATGGCATGAGCGGTACGGAGAACCTCCCGATCACGGACCTGGGCACCCTCAAGGCCCTGGCCCACCCTCTGCGGATGCGGCTGTACCGAGGGCTGTGCGTGGCCCGCACCGCCACCGCGTCCCAGCTCGCCGAGCAGGTCGACGAAGCGGTCTCACTGGTCAGCTACCACCTGCGCAAGCTCGCCGAGCACGGGCTGATCGAGGCCGCCGAGCCGCAGAGCGGGGACGCCCGCGAGCGCTGGTGGCAGCCCTCCTCGCAGGGCGTGAGTATCCGGGACAAGGACTTTCGGGACGCACCCGAGAGGGCCTCCGCGCATCTGGCGGCCACCAGGCTCTTCCACGAGCAGCGGGCCGACATGTACCGCCGCTACCTCGACGAACGCCCCACCTGGGGCTCCGAGTGGAACTCCGCCGCGCCGGACAACGAGTCGCTGCTGCGGCTGACCTCCGCCGAACTGGCCGAGCTCAGTGAGGAGTTGCTCGCCCTCGCCAGGAAGTACGACGAGAAGGGCCGCGCCGCCGAGGTCGCCGGCGCGACCGAGGGGCGCGAGAACGTCGCGCTGCACGTGTACGGATTCCCGTTCCGCACCTGAGAGTTCGCCCGCGCCCGCGCGCCCGAGAGAGGCCGTCGTCGTGACCGTCACCCCCGCGATATCCGCACCGCTCGCCGCCGAGCGCCCCGCCCATCGCGACCCGAACGTCCTGCGCTGGCTCGGCGCCTACACCGCGTCCATGGTCGGCGACAACATCTACTACCTCGCGCTGACCTGGGCCGCCGTCCAGGCGGGCACGCCCGCGCAGGCGGGGCTCGTGGCGGCCGTGAGCGCCGTGCCGCGCGCCCTGCTGATGCTCGGCGGGGGAGTGCTGGCCGACCGGTTCGGGCCCCGGAAGGTCGTCATCGGCAGTGACGCCGTGCGGTGCGCGGCCGTGCTCGCGGTGGCAGCGCTGCTCTTCGCCACGACCCCCGGGCTGTGGCCGCTGGCGCTGCTCGCCCTCGTCTTCGGCACGGTCGACGCCGTCTTCCTGCCCGCGGTGGGCGCCCTGCCGGCCCGTATCACCGGCCGCGACCAGCTCACCCGCGTCCAGGGCATGCGCGGCCTCTCCATCCGCTTCGCCAACGTCGTGGGCGCACCGCTCGGCGGCCTGGGCATCGCACTCGGCGGGCCGGCCGCGGCCTTCGGACTGGCCGGGCTGCTGATCGCCGTGTCGGTGCCCCTGCTGGTCACCCTGCGGGTCGCCGACCTCCCCGGGGACGACAGGGCCACCGAGCGCCCCACCGCCTGGAGCGACCTCCGCGACGGGCTGCGCTACATCCGCCGCCACCGTGTCCTCGCCCCGCTGCTCGTCGCCATCGCCCTCGGGGACCTCGGCTTCGTCGGCCCGCTCAACGTGGGGCTGACCCTGCTCGCCGACGAGCGCGGCTGGGGAGCCGCGGGGGTGGGCTGGGTGCTCGCCGGGTTCGGCGTCGGCGCGGGCGCCGCCGCGCTGCTGCTCGCCGTACGCGGGGGGCTTCCGCACGCCGGACGCGTCATGGCGGTGACGATCCTGGCGGGCTCGGTCGCGATCGGCGCCCTGGCCCACGTGCCGAACGTCTTCGCGGCCGCGGGCGTCGCCGTCCTCATCGGCCTGCTCACGGGCCTCAGCGGCGCCCTGTGCGGCGCGCTGCTGCAGACCCGGACCGACCCCGCCTACCTGGGCAGGGTCAGCTCGGTGTCCGGCATCGTCAGCCTCGGCCTCGCCCCGCTCAGCATGCCGGTGTCCGCCGCCGCGATCGGCGCGTGGGGCACGGGCCCGGTCTTCGTCGTCAGCGCGGCCGTGTGCGGCCTCGGCGGGGTGCTCGCGCTGTGCGTACGCGACCTCCGCCGGGCCGAACTCCCGAAGTAGCCGGACCCCCGAAGCGGATGTTCAGATGCCCAGCTGCTTCGCCTCGTGCAGCTTGGCGATCGCGTCCTTGTCGCCCTCCAGTTCCACGTCCGCGGCGTTCTGGCGGCCGTGCACGAACATGACGAGTTCGGACGGCTCGCCCGTGACCGTGACGACCGGCGTGCCCCGGTGGGCGACCGCCGTCTGGCCGTCCGGGCGGCGGAGCACCAGGCCGGTGGGGGCGCCGCGGCCCATGAGGCGGGCCCCGCGCTCCAGACGGGACCACAGGGCGTCCTGGAAGACGGAGTCGAGCTCGCGCGGAACCCAGTCGGGCTGGGCACGGCGTACGTCCTCGGTGTGGACGTAGAACTCGATCGCGTTGGACGCCTCGTCGATCTGCTTGAGGGAGAAGGGCGAGAAGCGCGGCGGCCCCGTACGGATGAGCTGGATCAGCTCCTCGTACGGCTTCTCGGTGAACTCGGCCATCACCCGGTCGAGGCGTGCGGCGAGCTGCTTGATCAGGATGCCGCCCGCGGCATCCGGGCGGCGCTCGCGCACGACCACGTGCGCGGCGAGATCACGGGTGTTCCAGCCCTCGCACAGAGTGGGGGCGTCCGGGCCCTCCGTCTCCAACAGATCGGCGAGGAGAAGTCGTTCACGCTTGGCATGGGTCGACATGTCAGCAAGCCTACGACTGCCCGCGGGGTCCGCCCAGTGGACAAGGGCACAGGAGTGTCGGACCGGCGCGGCACAATGGTCGTCATGACCAGCACGCCCCAGTCCAGCAGGCCCAGCAGCCTGGATCCCGAGATCGCCGCACGCCTCAGGCGCAGCGCCGACGGGCTCGTCCCCGCCATCGCCCAGCAGTACGACACCGGAGAGGTGCTGATGCTCGGCTGGATGGACGACGAGGCACTGCATCGCACGCTGACGACCGGCCGGTGCACCTACTGGTCGCGCAGCCGCCGGGAGTACTGGGTCAAGGGCGACACCTCCGGTCACTTCCAGTGGGTCAGGTCCGTCGCCCTCGACTGCGACGCGGACACCGTGCTCGTCAAGGTCGACCAGGTGGGCGCCGCCTGCCACACCGGCGACCGCACCTGCTTCGACGCCGACGTGCTCCTCAAGGACGCCGAGGACGCCATCGGCACCGAGGGCGCTGCCGACACCGAGGGCGCCGATTCCGGCGTACCGGCCGTGGATCAGTAAGGTCAGCCGCCATGGACCTCGAGACCTTCCGCAAGCTGGCCACCGACCGGCGTGTCATCCCCGTCAGCCGCAAGCTCCTCGCGGACGGCGACACGCCCGTCGCGCTCTACCGCAAGCTCGCCGCCGAGCGCCCCGGCACCTTCCTCCTGGAGTCCGCGGAGAACGGCCGCTCGTGGTCCCGCTACTCCTTCGTGGGCGTCCGCTCCGCCGCCACCCTCACCGAGCGCGACGGTCAGGCCCACTGGCTGGGCACGCCGCCCGTGGGCGTCCCGGCCGACGGCGACCCCCTCGCCGCCCTGCGCGCCACCATCGAGGCCCTCCACACGCCCCACGACCTCGCCCACGACCAGGGACTGCCGCCCTTCACCGGCGGCATGGTCGGCTACCTCGGGTACGACATCGTCCGCCGCCTGGAGAAGATCGGCCCCGGCGAGCGCGACGACCTGAAACTGCCCGAGCTCACCATGCTGCTCACCAGCGACCTCGCGGTCATGGACCACTGGGACGGCTCGGTCCTGCTGATCGCCAACGCGATCAACCACAACGACCTCGACACGGGCGTCGACGAGGCGTACGTGGACGCGGTGGCCCGTCTCGACGCCATGGAGGCCGACCTCTCGCGGTTCGTCTCACAGCCGCCGGCCGCGCTCCCGCCGTCCGAGCTTCCCGAGTACACCGCGCTGTGGGGCGGCCCCGACTACCAGGTCGCCGTCGAGGACATCAAGGAGCGCATCCGGGCCGGCGAGGCCTTCCAGGTCGTCCCCTCCCAGCGCTTCGAAACACCGTGCACGGCAAGCGCGTTGGACGTGTACCGGGTGCTGCGGGCCACCAACCCGTCCCCGTACATGTATCTCTTCCGCTTCGACGGCTTCGACGTCGTGGGCTCCTCCCCGGAGGCCCTGGTCAAGGTCGAGGACGGGCAGGCGATGGTGCACCCCATCGCGGGCACCCGGCCGCGCGGCGCCACCGTCCAGGAGGACCAGGCCCTCGCCGACGAGCTGATCGCCGACCCCAAGGAGCGCGCCGAGCACCTGATGCTCGTCGACCTGGGGCGCAACGACCTGGGGCGGGTCTGCGAGCCCGGCTCCGTCGAGGTCGTCGACTTCATGTCCATCGAGCGGTACTCGCACGTCATGCACATCGTGTCCACGGTCACGGGCCGGGTGGCCGAGGGGCGTACGGCCTTCGACGTACTCACCGCCTGCTTCCCCGCGGGCACCCTCTCCGGAGCCCCCAAGCCCCGCGCGATGCAGATCATCGACGAACTGGAGCCCTCGCGGCGCGGGCTGTACGGCGGCTGCGTCGGCTACCTCGACTTCGCGGGCGACTCCGACACCGCCATCGCCATCCGGACGGCCCTGCTCCGCGAAGGCACGGCGTATGTGCAGGCCGGCGCCGGAGTCGTCGCCGACTCGGACCCCGTCGCCGAGGACACCGAGTGCCGCAACAAGGCGGCGGCGGTCCTGCGCGCGGTCCACACGGCGAACCGGCTCGGACGACCGTAGGGCGCACATCGTCCCGGACCGCGGGAAACGGCCGTACAGCCGGACGTACGCGGACGACGTACGCGGACAGTGGGACGTGAGTCACGTGAACCCCGGGTGACGGTTCGCCCGGGGTTCAGGCGATAGTGGAGTACGTGACTGCTGTTCCGCACCCCCGATCCGAAGCCCCCGGACCCGCCAGGTCCGGCCGCCGAAGCCTCGCCCTCGCCCTGCTGTTCGGCGCGCTCGGCGCGGTCGTCGCGCTGCTCGCCTCACGGCAGGGCTGGTCGGAGGGCACCGCGACGGTGGCCGGCGGCGACTTCCCGCTGAGCGCCAAGGGCGGCGATGTGACGGGCGTGCCCGCGTCCCTCGCCATAGTGGGCCTCGCCGCTCTCGTCGCCGTCTTCGCCGTCCGCCGCGCCGGCCGTTTCCTGGTCGCCGGGCTCCTCGCGCTCTCCGGCGCGGGCACCGTCGTCTCGGCGCTCCTCGGCGCCTCCGACACGTCCGCGCTCGACGAGAAGGCGGCGCAGGCCTCCGGCGACAGCGGGGCGACCGTGGACGCCATGACCCACACCGCCTGGCCGTACGTGGCCGCGGCGGGAGGCCTACTGCTGCTGCTCGCCGGGCTCCTCGCCCTGCGGTACGGGCGGCTGTGGCCGGCCATGTCGGGGCGGTACGAGCGTGACGGCACCCCCCGGCCGCGCAAGACCCGGGTCCCGGCCGCCCCCGACCGGCCCGAGGAGATCTGGAAGGCGCTGGACCGGGGCGAGGACCCCACGGGCGCCTAGTACTCCGTGGGTCAACGGGCGCGGCACCCCCGCGCAGGCCGCACGCGCGCGTGCGGGACAATGGTCGGTGAGCGTCCGACTCACACACGCACAGAGCAACACAGATCATGAGGAGCTAAGTCATGGCGGGCACCAACCACGGTCACACTCCGGCCGCCTGGACCGGCGTCATCATCGCCGTCATCGGTTTCTGCGTCTCCGGTGCCTTCATGGTGATGGCCAACCCGCTGGGCTTCTGGGCCGGCATGGTCGTCGTGGCCCTCGGTGGCGTGGTCGGTATGGCCATGCGCGCGGCGGGCCTGGGCAAGCAGAAGGCCGCCCCCCGGACCCACCAGGTGGCGTCCGCGTCCGCCGAGAGCTGATCCTTCACGTGTGCTGAGAGGCGGGGCCGGCCTCGATCGCCGGGCCCGCCTCTTTCACGTACGGACGCGCTCCCTCGCGTACGGGCATATGTGCGGTGTGCGCCCCGGCGCGGCAGAATGCGTGGGGTGAACGCCGAAACCCAGAGGGTGACGCCCGCTCCCGGATCCGTACCGCAGGGGTCCGTGGCGCGGCGGCTCCTCGTGCCCGGCGGGATCCTCGCGGCCGTGGCCGGCGCCTTCGCGTACGTGGGGGCCGTCGATCCGAACGAACCGGGGCACTACCCCGCCTGTCCGCTGCTCCAGTACGCCGGCGTGTACTGCCCCGGCTGCGGCGGACTGCGCAGCGCGCACGCCGTCGCGCACGGGGACCTCGTGGCGGCGCTCGGGGCCAACGCGGTCGCCGTCGTGGGGTATCTGGTGTTCGCCGTCGTGTGGACCGTCTGGGTGATCCGTACGGTCCGGGGGCGGCCGCTGCGCATCGATCCCAGGCCGTCCGTCCTGTGGGGCCTGGGCGCGTTGCTGCTGGTCTTCACGGTTGTCCGGAACCTGCCGTTCGGTGGCTGGCTGCACCCTTGATCAATCGGGGAACGTCCAGGTAGTGGGACCGGCGTCAACCGGATGTGAGGCCTAAGCCCTCCTCCGGATACCATCGCAGTGACCACCGGTTTCATCCGCTGCGACGAAACCCGGGTCAACCGCAGAACCGCTTCAACCGTTCACCGTCAGGGAAGGGGGCCGCTCGCGTGAGTGTGCTCGACGAGATCATCGACGGAGTCCGTGCCGACCTCGCGGAGCGGCAGGCGCGCGTCAGCCTCGACGAGCTCAAGGAGCGCGCCGCGACGGCCCCGGCTGCCAAGGACGGTGTCGCGGCCCTGCGCGGTGACGGCGTCAAGGTCATCTGCGAGGTCAAGCGCTCCAGCCCGTCCAAGGGCGCGCTCGCCGCGATCGCCGACCCCGCCGCACTCGCCGCCGACTACGAGGCGGGCGGCGCGGCCGTCATCTCCGTCCTCACGGAGCAGCGCCGCTTCGGCGGTTCGCTGGCCGACCTGGAGGCCGTCCGCGCCCGGGTCGACATCCCGGTGCTGCGCAAGGACTTCATCGTCACCTCCTACCAGCTGTGGGAGGCCCGGGCGTACGGCGCGGACCTCGCGCTGCTCATCGTGGCCGCCCTCGACCAGCCCGCCCTGGAGTCCCTCATCGAGCGCGCCGAGTCCATCGGGCTCACCCCGCTCGTCGAGGTGCACGACGAGGACGAGGTCGAGCGGGCGGTGGACGCCGGAGCGAAGGTCATCGGCGTCAACGCGCGCAACCTCAAGGACCTCAAGGTCGACCGCGGCACCTTCGAGCGCGTCGCACCCGAGATCCCCGCGCACATCGTGAAGATCGCCGAGTCCGGCGTCCGCGGCCCGCACGACCTCATCGCGTACGCCAACGCGGGCGCCGACGCCGTGCTGGTCGGCGAGTCCCTGGTCACCGGCCGGGACCCGAAGACGGCCGTCTCCGACCTGGTTGCCGCGGGAGCCCATCCCGCGCTGCGGCACGGACGGGGCTGACGCTCCCGATGTACGCCGGCCGTTCCCTCGCCGCCACGACCACCCGTCCGGGCCCCGGCCCCGACGGCGGTCCGGCGAGCGTACGGTCGGCCGCCGCGGGCCCTTCGGTGGCCCGTGGCCCCTACGCCCGGCTTGCCCGCGGCTGCCGTCCGCGCGGCTGCCGGGCGCCCGCACGCCGCGTGCACGGACGCCGGGTCCGGTACGTCATCGGTGACGAGCCCGGCCAGGTCAACGGCATGCGATGGCGCCGGCGCGCACGCGCCACCGCCGACAGTGGGCTCCGCCCCGTCTCCTGACGGGGGCACGGCCCGGTCCGGCACCGCCGATCACCACCGATGACCGACGTGGGGCCTCGCGCCGTCGCGGCGGGGGGTGGTACGCCTCCACATGAGCGAACCGTCGGCGGCCGTGGCGCACACGGGACCGTCCATCCGACCTGTTGACCGGGGCTTTCGCCCCTGCGAGGTAACCGCATGCCCAGTGAGTTCTTCATTCCCGACCCCGAGGGTCAAATCCCCAGCGCCGAGGGGTACTTCGGCGCCTTCGGCGGGAAATTCATCCCGGAGGCGCTGGTCGCCGCCGTGGACGAGGTCGCCGTGGAGTACGACAAGGCGAAGTCCGACCCCGAGTTCGCCCGGGAACTGGACGACCTGCTCGTCCACTACACCGGCCGCCCCAGCTCCCTCACCGAGGTGCGGCGCTTCGCCGAACACGCCGGTGGCGCCCGGGTGTTCCTCAAGCGCGAGGACCTGAACCACACCGGCTCCCACAAGATCAACAACGTGCTCGGGCAGGCCCTGCTCACCCGGCGCATGGGCAAGACCCGGGTCATCGCCGAGACCGGCGCGGGCCAGCACGGCGTCGCCACGGCCACCGCCTGCGCGCTGTTCGGCCTCGAATGCACCATCTACATGGGCGAGATCGACACCCAGCGCCAGGCCCTGAACGTGGCCCGGATGCGCATGCTCGGCGCCGAGGTCATCGCCGTGAAGTCCGGCAGCCGCACGCTGAAGGACGCCATCAACGAGGCCTTCCGCGACTGGGTCGCCAACGTCGACCGCACCCACTACCTCTTCGGGACCGTCGCCGGACCCCACCCCTTCCCGGCCATGGTCCGCGACTTCCACCGCGTCATCGGCGTCGAGGCCAGGCGGCAGATCCTGGAGCGCGCGGGCCGTCTCCCCGACGCGGCCGTCGCCTGTGTCGGCGGCGGCTCGAACGCCATCGGCCTCTTCCACGCCTTCATCCCGGACGCGGACGTACGCCTCATCGGCTGCGAGCCCGCCGGACACGGCATCGAGAGCGGCGAGCACGCGGCCACCCTCACCGCGGGCGAGCCCGGCATCCTGCACGGCTCGCGCTCGTACGTCCTCCAGGACGAGGAGGGCCAGATCACCGAGCCGTACTCGATCTCGGCCGGACTCGACTACCCGGGTATCGGCCCCGAGCACGCGTACCTCAAGGACAGCGGCCGTGGCGAGTACCGCGCCGTCACCGACGACGCGGCGATGCAGGCCCTGCGCCTGCTCTCCCGTACCGAGGGCATCATCCCGGCCATCGAGAGCGCGCACGCGCTGGCGGGCGCCCTGGAGGTCGGCAAGGAGCTCGGGCCCGACGGGCTGATCGTCGTCAACCTCTCCGGGCGCGGCGACAAGGACATGGACACGGCCGCGCGTTACTTCGGCCTGTACGACGAGGGCGCCGACGCCGTCGTCGAGGCGGACGCCGACAGCGACGGCGCGGAGATCGAGGGGGACGCCAAGTGAGCGGCAACATCCAGCTGTTGAGCGACACCCTCGCCGGTGCGAAGGCGGAGGGGCGGTCCGCGCTCATCGCGTACCTGCCGGCCGGCTTCCCGACCGTCGACGGCGGGATCGCGGCCATCAAGGCCGTCTTCGAGGGCGGCGCGGACATCGTCGAGGTCGGGCTGCCGCACAGCGACCCCGTCCTCGACGGACCGGTCATCCAGACCGCCGACGACATCGCCCTGCGCGGCGGCGTCAAGATCGCGGACGTCATGCGCACGGTCCGCGAGGCGTACGAGGCGACCGGCAGGCCCGTCCTCGTGATGACGTACTGGAACCCCATCGACCGCTACGGCGTCGAGCGCTTCACCGCGGAACTGGCCGAGGCGGGCGGGGCGGGCTGCATCCTGCCCGACCTGCCCGTGCAGGAGTCCGCGCTGTGGAGGGAGCACGCCGAGAAGCACGGCCTCGCGACCGTCTTCGTCGTCGCGCCCAGCAGCAAGGACGCCCGGCTCGCCGAGATCACGAAGGCGGGCTCCGGCTTCGTCTACGCGGCCTCGCTGATGGGCGTCACCGGGACGCGTGAGTCCGTGGGCGCGCAGGCCCAGGACCTGGTGCGGCGCACCAAGGCCACCACCGACATCCCCGTCTGTGTCGGCCTCGGCGTCTCGAACGCCGTGCAGGCCTCCGAGGTCGCCGGCTTCGCCGACGGCGTCATCGTCGGCTCGGCCTTCGTGAAGCGGATGCTGGACGCCCCGGACGAGGCCGCGGGCCTGGACGCCGTACGCGCCCTCGCCGCCGACCTCGCGAAGGGTGTGCGCGGCACGGCCTGACGAGCGGCACCGCGTGACGAACAGCCGTTCACGTACCAGTCGTGCATGTACCAGCCCTACGTGTACGTAACGGACAATCCGCTCACTCGAACGGGTGGACCTGGGGCCGGGGAGGCGCGGTGCGCCTCCCCGGTTCGTTCTGCGGGATGTGAGCGAGAAGAACCGTGACGGAAAGCGCACCGCCCGCGAGCGGCTGGCGGAAGAGCGAGCGAAGCAGAAGACGGCGGAGAAGCGCCGGCGCGTGCTGATCGTGGGCGGTGCCGTCGTCTGCGTGCTGGCACTGGCCGCGGTCGGCGGTGTCCTGGCCGCGAACGCGGGCAACGACAAGACCGACACGGCGGGCCCGGTGACGGCCCCGTCGGGGGCGAACGGCGACGACAGCCTCGCCATCCCCGTCGGCAAGGAGAGCGCCAAGTCCACTCTCACCGTGTGGGAGGACTTCCGCTGCCCGGCCTGCAAGAGCTTCGAGGACGCCTACCGCTCGACGATCCACGAGCTGACGGACGCCGGACAGCTCAAGGTCGAGTACCACCTCGCGACCCTGATCGACGGCAACATGGGCGGCAGCGGTTCCCTGCGCGCGGCCAACGCCGCGGCGTGTGCCCAGGACGCCGGGAAGTTCCCCGCGTACCACGACGTGCTCTTCGAGAACCAGCCCGCCGAAACGGACGACGCGTACGCGAAGAACAGCAAGCTGACCGAGCTGGCCGGCAAGGTCGACGGGCTGGACACCGGCCCGTTCAAGAAGTGCGTCGACGACGGCGCGCACGACAGCTGGGTCGCCAAGTCCCACCAGGCGTTCCAGGGCGGCGGCTTCAGCGGCACGCCGACGGTGCTGCTGAACGGCAAGAACATCTACCAGGACCAGTCGATGACCCCGGCGAAGCTGAAGCAGCTGGTGCGGCAGGCCGACAAGGCGTGAGTCGCAGATCATGAGGCCGGTGGGCCGTGCGGCGCTTCGCGGGTGTCACATTCGCCCCGGGGGCCCCGCGGGTTCCGTCGGTCTCGTTATGGAGCCGTAGCCCGGGCGGGTTGCCGTACGTGCCGCCCGGCAAGGTAGCGTCGACCCTGCCATGGAATTTGCCTATATCCCCAGCCCGTCGCGCGGTGTGCTGCACCTCGGCCCCATTCCGCTGCGCGGCTACGCGTTCTGCATCATCATCGGCGTCTTCGTAGCCGTCTGGCTCGGCAACAGGCGATGGATCGCGCGCGGGGGCCGACCAGGCACCGTGGCGGACATCGCCGTGTGGGCCGTGCCGTTCGGCCTCGTCGGCGGGCGGCTGTACCACGTCATCACCGACTACCAGCTGTACTTCAGCGAGGGTCAGGACTGGGTAGACGCCTTCAAGATCTGGGAGGGCGGCCTCGGTATCTGGGGCGCCATCGCGTTCGGCGCGGTGGGTGCCTGGATCGGCTGCCGCAGCCGTGGGGTCCCACTGCCCGCGTGGGCCGACGCCCTCGCGCCCGGCATCGCCCTCGCGCAGGCCATCGGCCGCTGGGGCAACTGGTTCAACCAGGAGCTGTACGGGCGGGAGACGGACCTCCCCTGGGCGCTGCACATCACGTCCTCGACGGACGGCCGGGTGCCGGGCTACTACCACCCGACCTTCCTGTACGAGTCGCTGTGGTGCATCGGTGTCGCGGTTCTCGTCATCTGGGCCGACCGACGCTTCAAGCTCGGCCACGGCCGCGCCTTCGCCCTGTACGTGGCCGCGTACTGCGCGGGCCGCTTCTGGATCGAGGCCATGCGGGTCGACGAGGCCCACCACTTCCTGGGGATGCGCCTCAACGAGTGGACCTCGATCGTGGTCTTCCTCCTCGCCGTCCTCTACATCGTGCTGTCGGCCCGGCTCCGTCCGGGACGCGAAGAGGTCGTCGAACCGGGTGCCTCCGACGGGGACACCGACGACGACGGCGCCGCGGTGAAGCTGGACAAGGACTCCGAGGACACGGACTCCAAGGACAAGGACTCCGAGGGCAAGAAGTCCGAGGGCAAGAAGTCCGACGGCGACTCCGAGTCCAAGAAGTCCGACGCTGAGAAGGCCGAGGCCGAGAACAAGGACGAGAACAAGGACAAGGACGAGAACAAGGACGAGAAGGAGACGGCCGAGGCCGAGGCGAAGGACGAAGCCGGGTCGGCGAACAAGGCCTGACGTCAGTTCGTACGTGGAGGGGGCGCACCGAGTGATCGGGGCGCCCCCTCCACGCGTGTGCGCACGACTAGCGGCGGCGGGCCAGTGCCAGGGTGCGGTGGGCCGCCGCCACCACCGCCGCGTCGATGAAGCGGCCGTCCGGGAGGGCCTGGGCGCCGGGGTGGGTGGCCGCGGCCTTGACGACCGACTCGGCCGATTCGATGTCCTCCGGGGTCGGGAGGTAGGCCGTCTCGATCACCGGGAGCTGGCGGGGATGGATGGCGGCGCGGCCGAGGAAGCCCAGCTCGCGGCCGTGGGCACAGGACGCGGCCAGACCGGTGAGGTCGCGCACGTCGGGGTGGACGGACTGGGGCGGCGGGGCAAGGTTCGCCGCCCGGGCGGCCAGGACCACTCGGGAGCGGGGCCAGTCGAGGCCCGTGTCGTCGCGTACGCCGAGGTCGGCCCGGAGGTCGGCCTCACCGAGCGAGATGCCGCGCAGGGCGGGGTGGGCGGTGGCGATCGCGTAGGCGTGCTCGACGGCGAGGGCCGATTCCAGGAGGGCGTACAGGGGGATGTGCGGGGCCCTGTCCGCCGTACGTACGACCTGGGCGGGGGCCGTGACCTTGGGCAGGCGGATGCCCGAGAGGTTCGACAGGGCCGGGAGCGTGGCGAGGGTCCGGAGGTCGGTGGCGGACTCCGGGCTGTCCGGGGCGTTGACACGGACGTGCACCGGAACGGGGAGCGGGGACCGCTCGGACAGGAGGTCGGCGGTGGCGGCGCGGGCGTACTCCTTGCGGTCGGGGGCGACCGCGTCCTCCAGGTCGACGACGACCACGTCGGCGCCGGCGACCAGGGCCTTCGCCACCACTTCCGGGCGGTCGCCGGGGACGTACAGCCAGGTGAGAGGGAACGCGTCGGTTGCTCCTGGGACTCCGGTGGCCTCCGTGGTCACAGGGCGCCCTCCGCTCTCAGTGTGGTGATCTCGGCCTCCGTCAGGCCGAGTTCGGCGAGGACGGTGTCCGTGTCGGCGCCGTGCGGGCGGCCCGCCCAGCGGATTCCGCCGGGGGTGTCGGTGAGGCGGAAGAGGACGTTCTGCATGCGCAGCGGGCCCAGTTCGGGGTCGTCGACGGTGGTTACCGTGTCGAGGGCGGCGTACTGAGGGTCCGTCATGACGTCGCGTACGTCCTGGATGGGGGCCACCGCCGCCTCCGCCTTCTCGAACTCCGCGATGACCTCCTCGCGGGTGTGGCGGGCGATCCACGATCCGACCGCCTCGTCGAGGACGTCCGTGTGGCGGGCCCGTTCCGCGCCGGTGGTGAACCACGGTTCGGCGGTCAGGTCCGGGCGGCCGACCAGGCGCATCACGCGTTCGGCGACCGACTGGGCCGAGGTCGATACGGCGACCCAACTGCCGTCCGCGGTGCGGTAGGTGTTGCGGGGCGCGTTGTTCTGGGAGCGGTTGCCCGTGCGGGGCTGTACGTGGCCCAACTGGTCGTACCAGAGCGGCTGCGGGCCCAGCACCGTGAGGATCGGCTCGATGATCGCCATGTCGACGACCTGCCCGCGGCCCGTGCGGTCGCGGGCGGCGAGGGCCGTCATCACCGCGTACGCCGTGGCCAGGCCCGCGATCGAGTCGGCGAGGCCGAAGGGCGGGAGGGTCGGCGGGGCGTCCGGTTCGCCGGTGATCGCGGCGAAACCGCTCATCGCCTCGGCGAGCGTGCCGAAGCCGGGGCGGTGCGCGTACGGGCCGAACTGGCCGAAGCCGGTGACGCGGGCCAGGACCAGACGGGGGTTCACCGCCGACAGTTCCTCCCAGCCGAGGTCCCACTTCTCCAGGGTTCCGGGGCGGAAGTTCTCGACGATCACGTCGGTGGAGGCGGCCAGGCGGAGGAGGGTGTCCCGGCCGCCGTTCGTGGAGAGGTCCAGCGTCATCGTGCGTTTGTTGCGGCCGAGGAGTTTCCACCACAGGCCGATGCCGTTCTTCGACGGGCCGTGGCCGCGGGACGGGTCCGGTCTGCGGGGGTGCTCGACCTTGATGACCTCCGCGCCGAAGTCGCCGAGCATCGTGGCGGCGAGGGGGCCGGCGAAGAGGGTGGCGAGGTCGAGGACGTGGAGGCCGGTGAGGGGTGCCGGTGCGGTCACGGCGGTGTGGGTCATGGGTGGGGGGACTCCTGGTGGGGGTGGGGACGATCGGGAGGGGTTTGGCTAGGTGGTCGGCCTGGTCGCCAGTTGGGCTGTCAGGTCGGCGAGGGTGTCGAAGCCCGTGCCGTTGAAGTCGCCGATGGATGTGGCCAGTCGGTTCTTGAGCGGGGTCGTCCAGCGGGACGGGATCGCTTCGGGGGCGCCCGCGAGCAGGCCTGTGATCGAGCCGGTCGTCGCGCCGTTCGAGTCCGTGTCCCAACCGCCCGACACGGCACGGCAGATGGACGCCGAGAAGTCGCCGTCCGCGTGGGTGAGGGCGGCGGCGAGCAGGGCCGTGTTGGGGACGGCGTGGACCCAGTGGTACTCGGCGTGGGTGGTGTGCAGTTCGTCGACGATCGTGTCGAAGTCCCGGTGTTCCGTGGCCAGTTGGATCCCGTGGCGGACGGCTTCGGCGAGGCGGGACTCGGGGGGTACGACGGTGAGGCCCATGCGGAGGCAGGCGTGGATGTCGCTCGTGCCGGTGGCCGCCTCGGCGATGGCCGCCGCCGTGAACATCGCCGCGTAGACGCCGTTGGCGGTGTGGGTGAGGGTGGCGTCCCTGTGGGCCTGTTCCGCCGCCGTCGCCGGGGCGCCTGGGTTCGTCCAGCCGTGGGCGTCCGCGCGGATCAGGGCGCCGATCCACTCGCGGAACGGGTTGCGGTGTCGGGCCGTGTGCGGGGGTTCGATGCCGTCGAGGAGGTTGCGGTAGGCGACTCGCTCCGCGGTGAACGTGCGGCCCGCGGGGAGTTCGTCCAGCCAGAGGCGGGCCACGTCCGCGGTGGTGAAGTGCCTGCCGTGGCGTTGGAGGAGCAGGAGGTTCAGGAGGGGGTAGTTGAGGTCGTCGTCCTCCGGCATGCCGTCGATGTTCTCGGCGAGGGAGGTGGGGGCGGAGCGGCGGTTCCAGGGGTGGGTGGCCTTGAGGTCCGGTGGGAGGCCTCGTTCTGTGAACCAGGTGGTGAGGGGCCAGTTGCCGGTGGCTCTGGCGAGTTGGCGGATGCCGTCCAGGGGGAGTTTCTCCACTGGTTTGCCGAGGAGGCAGCCTGCGGCTCTGCCCAGCCAGGCTGCTTCCAGGCGGGGGTGGAGTGTGGTGGGGGGCAGGGATGTTTCTTCTTCCCCAGACCCACCCCTTCCCGAAACTGGGGGCGCTGCCCCCAGGCCCCCGGCTGTGCTGCTGAGGTCCGCTGTGCCCACCCTCCCCCACTCTCGGCTTCGCTCAAGTGGGGGGACCCCCATCGCCCCAGCGGAACGATTGCCCACAGCGGTAAGCGTGGTGCCGCCGACCGTTGTGGGCCAGTTGGGGCAGAGAGCTCGGATCCTGGGCAGGGCTGTTGGCTCCTTGTCCTTCAACCTGCTTGGTAGGTCTGCCAGTTCGTCCAGGAGGTCTTGGGCCAGGGCCCGTAGGTAAGGGGAGGCCGGTTGGGAGGAGGCGCCTGCTCGTTGGGGGGACTGGGGGCCGCCCGCCCTGTGCCAGCGGGCGGCGATGGCCGATGGTTCGCGGCCGTCCTGGCTTGCCTGGTGGAGTTCGTGGCCCAGGAGGTCCTCCGGCTGGACCCAGGTCAGGCGGAGGGGGGTCATGACAGCTCCGCGTAGGCCGTCTCGTGGGTACGGCGGCGGGTGGTGTCGCGGGTGAAGATCTCGCGGGTCACCTCTGTGAGCGTCGTCGCGGGGGCCTCCAGGTCCAGGCGACTGGACTCCGCCACCGTCTTGGCCCAGTCGGGCGGGATCTCCGCACCGAGGGCGCCCGCGAGGGCGCCGGACATCGTGGCGATCGAGTCGCAGTCGCGGCCGTAGTTCACCGAGCCGAGGACCGCGTGCCGGTAGTCGCTGCGGGAGATGAGCAACATGGCGAGGGCGACCGGGAGTTCCTCGATGGAGTGGATGCGGGAGGGGCGGCGGGCGCCCAGGGACGGGGTGCGGTAGTCGGGGCCGACCGTGTCGTAGGGCGCCACCGCCTCGCGCAGGGGGCGTAGTGCCGACTCGAAGTCCGAGTAGCGCGACGCCGTGTCGCAGACCGTTTCGATGGCCGCCCGTGTGCCGTCCTTCGCCAGGGAGAGGCACGCTTCGACCACCGAGTCCGGGGTCGCGCCGGGTGTGCAGGCTGCCGCCACCCCCGCCGCGAACACGCCCGCGGCCTCTCGTCCGTACGACGACTGGTGGGCGCCCGCGATGTCGAGGGCCTCGGCGTACGCGCCCGCCGGGTTGGCCGCGTTGACCAGGCCGACCGGGGCCATGTACATCGCCGCACCGCAGTTGACGATGTTGCCGGTGCCGGCTTCGCGGGGGTCCGCGTGGCCGTAGTGGATCCTTGTCACCAGCCACTTCTCCGCCAGGAAGATCCGGTGGAGGGGTAGCGCCTCGGCCTCCAGTTCCGGGATCCAGCGCGGTGTCGTCATCAGGTCGGGGACCAGGTGGTCGGCGACGGCGTACGCGTCCAGGTGGTCGCGGACCTTCGCGTACACCCGTACCAGCGCGTGGGTCATCAAGGTGTCGTCGGTGACGTGGCCGTCGCCCTTGTGGTACGGGGCGATGGGGCGGGCCGTGCGCCAGTCGTCGCCGTTCCAGGGGCCGACGATGCCGTGGACCCGGCCGCCGTGGCGTTCGGCGATCTGCTCGGGGGAGTAGCCCTCGACGGGGCCGCCGAGCGCGTCGCCGACGGCGGCTCCCACGAGGCTGCGGGTGATCCGTTCTTCCAGAGTTGCGGGTGCGGTGGGCGTCATGTCCGAATCATCCCCCTGAGAGGGCCAGTTCCGTGGCTGCCAGGAGTTCGGCGAGTTCCACCAGGTCCGTGCCGGTCAGGCGGGGGAGCGCGCAGCCCGAGAGCGTCCGGCACGCGTCGCGCCAGGAGGCGGGGATCGCCGCTCCGCCGCCGATCGCGCCGGTCAGCGCGCCGGCGAGAGCGGGGGCCGAGTCCGCGACCCGGGACAGACACGCGGCGGCGGGTACCGCCTCGGCGATCCGGCCGTGCGAGGCGGTCGCGAGGGCCAGGGCCACCGGGACGGTCTCGGCGGCGGCGATTCCGTAGCTGTAGACGTGGTCGACGATCTGGTGCTCCAGGAGGGGTACGAGGCTGAAGGCGCTGTCGGCCTCGCGGGCGAGCGCCAGCGCGTGGCGGGCGTTGCGGCCGATCTCCGTGGACTCCGGGAGTTCGGCGAGCGCGGCTGCCACGCAGGTGTCGGCGTCCTCGCCGGCCAGCGCGAGCGCGAGTGCCGCCGCCATCGCGCGGGCGCCGTGCACCCCGTCGCCGTCCTGGGTGTAGCGGGCGTCGAACTCGGCGAGTTCCGCTGCGAGTCGGGGGTCCCCGGCGTGGGCCACGGCCAGCACGCAGGCCCGTACGCAGGCCGCGTCGTCGAAGTAGTGGGGGTTGTCGTGGCCGGTGGCGGGCGGGCGCAGGCCGGTGGCCAGGTTGCCGAGACCGGCCCGTACGGAGATGCGGGCGCGCAGGGGGAGTACGGCCGACTCGACCTCGGGGGCGCGGTCGGCCGCCGCGGCGACTTCGCTGGCGACGGCGTTCCAGGACAGGTCGATGGCCGCGCGCATGCGGCGTTCTCGGCTCAGGTCGCCGAGTGCGCCGGGGTCGGTGGCGCGTAGGACCGCCTCCGCCGCGAAGGCCGCCCACTCGGCGTCGTCCGAGGGGCCGAGGCGTAGGGGTTCCGGGGGTTGGTTCAGGGCGATGGGGACGGGGAGGGTGGTGGTCGCGTTCTGTTCGGCGAAGGTGTCCAGTTCGCGGGTGAGGCGCCTGGTCCACTCCGGCATGCGGGCGGCTCGGTGTCTGGCGGCGGGCCAGCCTGCGGCGTCGCCTGCGGCCAGGCCCAGCAGGAGGCCTTCGATTCGCCTCGGGGTGTCGGTCCGGATTGCGATGTGCGGGTCCGTTGCGGCTGGGTGCGCAGTTCCCCGCGCCCCTGAGGGGGTGGGGGGCCGGGGTGTGAGGTGCGGGTCGGTGGGGGCTGAGTGCGCAGTTCCCCGCGCCCCTGAATCGGCTGGGGTCCGGAGTGTGATGTGCGGGTTCGTCGGGGCTGGGTGCGCAGTTCCCCGCGCCCCTGAAGGGGCGGCTGGGTGTGCCGTTCCTTGCGCGCCTGACGGGGCGCCCTCGTTCGGGTCGTTCAGCAGTTCTGGTTTCACTGGGGTACCTCGTCCTCGTCCGGGGTCAGGAGGTCCGCCACGTCCAGGATGTGGTGGCCGCGCATGGATGGGAGGCAGCTGCCTTTTGCCGGGCCGATCGCCGCGGACCAGGTGGGAGGGATCGACGAGACGCCCTTCGTCGCGCCGGCCAGGGCGCCCGCCACCGCTGCCGTGGTGTCGGCGTCGCGGCCCATGTTCACGGCGGTCAGTACCGCTTCCGTGAAGTCGCCGTCGGCGGCGGCGTACGCGCCGAAGGCCAGGGCGACGGCCTCGGGGGCGAGGTCGGTCCAGGGGTAGCCGCCGATGACGACGGCGGAGCGGACGGCGCGTTCGCCGCGGTGGGCGCAGGCGACGGCGCGGCGCAGCGAACGGGCCGTCCAGGAGTCGTCGGGGATCACCGCCAGGGCCGAGGCGACCACCACCATCGTCGGGGCGCCCGCCATCGCCGCGGCCACTCCCGCCGCGACCGCCTGGCCGCCGTAGATGCCCTCACCGTCGTGGCTCACCGAACCGTCGATGGCCACCAGGCGGGCGGCCTCCGCGGGGCGGCCCGCCGCGAAGACGCCGAAGGGGGCCGCGCGCATGGCGAGGCCGTCGCTCCAGGCGTGCCGGTGCTGGGCGGAGATCGGGGCGGCCAGGCCCCGCCGCAGGTTCTCCAGCGTGCCCCGCTCGCTGAAGCCCGCGCCCCGGAAGGGACCCTCGTCCAGGTCGGCGATCCAGTGGTGCCAGGCCGCCTCCACATGCCGGGGTGTGAGCGCCGAACCGTGCCGGGCCAGGAGCAGCCCCGAGAAGATCGCGTACTCCGTGTCGTCCGTGCCGGCCGGAGTCTCGGTCACGTACCCCGTGATGCGGCCCCAGCGTGCGCGGATCTCGGACGGCTTCATGTTCTCGGCGGGCGCCCCCAGCGCGTCACCGACGGCGAGTCCCAGCAGCGCGCCGCGCGCCCGGTCGCGGAGACCGGCGGCGTCCCCGGGGGCCGGGACCGAGGGAACGCAGGCAATCGAAGCCATGACGGTGCCTCTCCATCACGGGGTCCCGGAAGGACTGAGGGACCCTTTGCGGATCTGTCCCCACCAAGTGGTTCGGCGGAGCCTCGCGCGGCTCAGCGTCACCCGGTCGACATTTGTGCGCAGGTCCCTACGGATGAGCGAAGGGCGGCGAAAGCCCAGGTAAGTACGGCCTTCCTTGCTGGCGGGCGGGAAATTCCGAGCGTAGCTTGGGTGTTGTCCAAGAATAGAAATAGTCCAATTAGCACTCCGGGCAACACGGTCCGAGCAGCACTTCGGGAGACCCTGGCATGGCCATCATCGAGACCGAGGCGGCGCTTCACGAGGCGCACCGCGACAACCACACCCACCGGGACGTGAGCGGCGGCTGGCTGCGGCCCGCCGTCTTCGGCGCGATGGACGGTCTGGTCTCCAACCTGGCGTTGATGACGGGTGTGGCGGGCGGTGCCGTGTCCCATCGGACGATCGTCATCACCGGGCTCGCGGGGCTGGCCGCCGGTGCCTTCTCCATGGCGGCCGGCGAGTACACCTCCGTCGCCTCGCAGCGCGAACTCGTCGAGGCCGAACTCGACGTCGAGCGGCGGGAGTTGAGGAAGTACCCCAAGGACGAGGAGCGGGAGCTCGCCGAGCTGTACCAGGCGCGGGGCGTCGAGTCCGGTCTCGCCCGTGAGGTCGCCCGGCAGCTGTCGAAGGACCCCGAGCAGGCCCTGGAGATACACGCCCGCGAGGAGCTGGGCATCGATCCCGGCGACCTGCCCTCGCCGACCGTCGCCGCCGTGTCGAGCTTCGGCTCGTTCGCCCTGGGCGCCCTGCTCCCCGTACTCCCTTATCTGCTGGGCGCGACCGCCCTGTGGCCCGCTCTGCTGCTCGCGTTCCTCGGGCTCTTCGCGTGCGGTGCGATCGTGGCCAGGGTGACCGCGAAGTCCTGGTGGTACAGCGGACTGCGCCAGCTCGCGCTGGGCGGTGCCGCGGCCGGTGTGACGTACGCCCTGGGCACTCTGTTCGGTACGGCCGTAGGATGACCCGCGCACCGTTGGGTCGAGCAGCTATGCACGGGACTGCATAAGTAGTCGTTACTCAACGGTTTCGAATCCTTAACCACTGGGCATGAGCCGTAAGCGCTGCGGGCAATGAGGCCTGCACGGCAATTGAAGCGTTGGGCGACGTTGCCTGCCGCGATCGGGCCGACGGTCACTGATCTGTCCGAAAAGGTCCCCTTGTTCAGCCGCCACGAGCGGCCCCCGCCGCGACCCGCGGCGTCCGCATGCTGGAACGCCGTATCCGGTTCCCGAGAACGGCTCCATCATGTAACCTGCACGAAATTTTGCACTTTTCGCAGAGGGCCAACGTCGTCCCTCGGCACTCGCATATGCCACGACGACGACGGGAGAGCCGATGCGTACGCCGCGCCAGCCGTCCCAGCACTCCGCGAATGGCCAGAACTGGTCCTTCATGGATGCTCGCCCTGCCGCGCAGGGGATGTACGACCCGCGCAACGAGCACGACGCCTGTGGCGTCGGCTTTGTGGCCACCCTCACCGGTGAGGCGAGCCACGCGCTGGTCGAACAGGCGCTGACCGTGCTCCGCAATCTGGAGCACCGCGGCGCGACCGGCTCGGAGCCCGACTCCGGCGACGGGGCCGGCATCCTCTCCCAGGTGCCCGACACCTTCTTCCGGGAGGTGGCCGAATTCGAGCTGCCCGAGGCGGGCTCGTACGCGGTCGGTATCGCCTTCCTTCCGGAGGACGGCACCGCCGAGGCCGTCTCACGGATCGAGACGATCGCCGCCGACGAGGGCCTGACGGTCCTCGGCTGGCGCGAGGTCCCGACCGCCCCCGAACTCCTCGGCGCCACCGCCCGCTCGACGATGCCCCTCTTCCGTCAGATCTTCGTGACGGACGGAATCAGCCAGGGCATCGATCTCGACCGCAGGGCGTTCGTGCTGCGCAAGCGCGCCGAGCGCGAGGCCGGCGTGTACTTCCCGTCGCTCTCCGCCCGGACGATCGTCTACAAGGGCATGCTGACCACCGGCCAGCTGGAGCCCTTCTTCCCGGACCTGTCCGACCGCCGCTTCGCCTCCGCGATCGCGCTCGTGCACTCCCGGTTCTCCACGAACACCTTCCCGAGCTGGCCGCTCGCCCACCCGTACCGCTTCGTCGCGCACAACGGCGAGATCAACACGGTCAAGGGCAACCGCAACTGGATGGTGGCCCGCGAGTCCCAGCTCGTCTCCGACCTCTTCGGCGACCAGGACAAGCTCGACCGCGTCTTCCCGATCTGCACGCCCGAGGCGTCCGACTCCGCGTCCTTCGACGAGGTGCTCGAACTCCTGCACCTGGGCGGCCGTTCGCTCCCGCACTCCGTGCTGATGATGATCCCGGAGGCGTGGGAGAACCACGACTCCATGGACCCGGCCCGCCGCGCCTTCTACCAGTTCCACTCCACGATGATGGAGCCCTGGGACGGCCCGGCCTGTGTCACCTTCACCGACGGCAAGCAGGTCGGCGCCGTACTGGACCGCAACGGTCTGCGCCCCGGCCGCTACTGGGTCACCGACGACGGCCTCGTCGTCCTCGGCTCCGAGGTCGGTGTCCTCGACATCGACCCCGCGAAGGTCGTCCGCAAGGGCCGCCTGCAGCCCGGCCGCATGTTCCTCGTCGACACCGTCGAGCACCGCATCATCGAGGACGACGAGATCAAGGCCGGCCTCGCCGCCGAGAACCCGTACGCGGAGTGGCTGGAGGCCGGCGAGATCGAGCTCTCCGACCTGCCCGAGCGTGAGCACATCGTGCACACGCACGCCTCGGTCACCCGTCGCCAGCAGACCTTCGGCTACACCGAGGAAGAGCTGCGCGTCATCCTCGCGCCGATGGCCAAGTCCGGCGGCGAGCCGCTCGGCTCCATGGGCACGGACTCGCCGATCGCGGCCCTGTCCGAGCGCCCGCGGCTGCTCTTCGACTACTTCACCCAGCTGTTCGCGCAGGTCACCAACCCGCCGCTGGACGCCATCCGCGAGGAGCTCGTCACCTCGCTGCGCTCCTCCCTCGGCCCGGCCGGCAACCTGCTCGAACCGACCGCCGCGTCCTGTCGCAGCGTCACCCTGCCCTTCCCGGTGATCGACAACGACGAGCTGGCCAAGCTCATCCACATCAACGCCGACGGCGACATGCCGGGCATGAAGGCCGCGACGCTGTCCGGCCTGTACCGGGTCTCCGGCGGGGGCGACTCGCTCGCCGCGCGCATCGAGGAGATCTGCACCGAGGCCGACGCCGCCATAGAGAACGGCGCCCGGCTGATCGTCCTCTCGGACCGTCACTCCGACGCCGAGCACGCGCCGATCCCCTCGCTGCTGCTCACCGCGGCCGTCCACCACCACCTCATCCGCACCAAGCAGCGCACCCAGGTGGGCCTGCTGGTCGAGGCCGGCGACGTCCGCGAGGTCCACCACGTGGCCCTCCTCATCGGCTTCGGCGCCGCGGCCGTCAACCCGTACCTCGCGATGGAGTCCGTCGAGGACCTCGTCCGGGCGGGCACGTTCCTCCCCGGCATGGAGTCCGAGCAGGCCATCCGCAACCTGATCTACGCGCTCGGCAAGGGCGTCCTCAAGGTCATGTCCAAGATGGGCATCTCGACCGTCGCCTCCTACCGCGGCGCCCAGGTCTTCGAGGCCGTCGGTCTCGACACGGCCTTCGTGCAGAAGTACTTCATCGGCACGGCCACCAAGATCGGCGGCGTCGGCATCGACGTCATCGCCAAGGAGGTCGCCGCCCGCCACGCGAAGGCGTACCCGGCCAGCGGCATCGCGCCCGCGCACCGCGCCCTCGACATAGGCGGCGAGTATCAGTGGCGCCGCGAGGGCGAGCCGCACCTGTTCGACCCGGAGACGGTCTTCCGCCTCCAGCACTCCACGCGCACCCGCCGCTACGACATCTTCAAGAAGTACACGGACCGGGTGAACGAGCAGTCCGAGCGCCTGATGACGCTCCGCGGCCTGTTCGGCTTCAAGTCCGGCCGCGAGCCGATCTCCATCGACGAGGTCGAGCCGGCCAGCGAGATCGTCAAGCGCTTCTCCACCGGCGCCATGTCCTACGGCTCCATCTCCAAGGAAGCCCACGAGACGCTCGCCATCGCCATGAACCAGCTGGGCGGCAAGTCCAACACCGGTGAGGGCGGCGAGGACGCGGACCGTCTGTACGACCCGGCACGCCGCTCGTCCATCAAGCAGGTCGCCTCCGGCCGCTTCGGTGTGACCTCCGAGTACCTGGTCAACGCGGACGACATCCAGATCAAGATGGCCCAGGGCGCCAAGCCCGGCGAGGGCGGCCAGCTGCCCGGCCACAAGGTCTACCCCTGGGTCGCCAAGACCCGGCACTCCACCCCGGGTGTCGGTCTGATCTCCCCGCCGCCGCACCACGACATCTACTCCATCGAAGACCTCGCCCAGCTGATCCACGACCTGAAGAACGCGAACCCGCAGGCGCGGATCCACGTGAAGCTGGTCTCCGAGGTCGGCGTCGGCACGGTCGCCGCGGGTGTGTCCAAGGCGCACGCGGACGTCGTCCTCATCTCCGGCCACGACGGCGGTACGGGCGCCTCCCCGCTCACCTCCCTCAAGCACGCCGGTGGACCCTGGGAGCTGGGCCTCGCCGAGACCCAGCAGACCCTGCTGCTCAACGGCCTGCGCGACCGCATCGTCGTACAGACCGACGGCCAGCTGAAGACCGGCCGTGACGTCGTCATCGCCGCGATGCTCGGCGCCGAGGAGTTCGGTTTCGCGACCGCGCCGCTCGTCGTCTCCGGCTGCGTCATGATGCGCGTCTGCCACCTGGACACCTGCCCGGTCGGCATCGCCACGCAGAACCCGGTGCTGCGCGACCGGTACGCCGGCAAGGCCGAGTACGTCGTGAACTTCTTCGAGTTCATCGCCGAGGAGGTCCGCGAGATCCTCGCCGAGCTGGGCTTCCGCACGATCGAGGAGGCCGTCGGCCACGCCGAGCACCTCGACGTGGAGCGGGCGGTCACCCACTGGAAGGCGCAGGGCCTGGACCTGTCCCCGCTCTTCTACGTGCCGGAGCTGCCCGAGGGCACCCCGCGCCACCAGGTCATCGAGCAGGACCACGGCCTGGAGAAGGCGCTCGACAACGAGCTGATCAAGCTCGCCGCCGACGCACTGGCCGCGGACTCCGTGACCGGTGCCCAGCCGGTGCGCGCCCAGGTCGCGATCCGCAACATCAACCGCACGGTCGGCACCATGCTCGGCCACGAGGTGACGAAGAAGTTCGGTGGCGCGGGCCTGCCCGACGACACCATCGACATCACCTTCACCGGGTCGGCCGGCCAGTCCTTCGGCGCCTTCCTGCCGCGCGGTGTGACGCTGCGCCTGGAGGGCGACGCCAACGACTACGTCGGCAAGGGCCTCTCCGGCGGCCGGGTGATCGTCCGTCCCGACCGGGGCGCCGACCACCTCGCCGAGTTCTCGACGATCGCGGGCAACACCATCGCGTACGGCGCGACCGGCGGCGAGCTGTTCCTCCGGGGCCGTACCGGCGAGCGCTTCTGCGTCCGCAACTCCGGCGCGACGGTGGTCTCCGAGGGCGTGGGCGACCACGGCTGCGAGTACATGACCGGCGGTCACGCGGTCGTCCTCGGCGAGACGGGCCGCAACTTCGCGGCCGGCATGTCGGGCGGCATCGCGTACGTCATCGACCTGAACCGCGACAACGTCAACGTCGGCAACCTCGGCGCGGTCGAGGAGCTCGACGACACCGACAAGCAGTGGCTGCACGACGTCGTGCGCCGCCACGCCGAGGAGACCGGCTCCACGGTCGCCGAGAAGCTCCTCGCCGAGTGGCCCGCGTCGGTGGACCGCTTCAGCAGGATCATCCCCAGCACGTACAAGGCAGTGCTCGCCGCCAAGGACGCCGCCGAGCGAGCCGGTCTCACCGAGACCGAGATCACCGAGAAGATGATGGAGGCGGCGACCAATGGCTGATCCCAAGGGCTTTCTCAACCACGGCCGCGAGGTCGCCAGGACCCGTCCGGTGGACGTGCGTCTCAAGGACTGGAACGAGGTCTACGTTCCGGGCTCGCTGCTCCCCATCATCCCCACGCAGGCCTCGCGCTGCATGGACTGCGGCATCCCGTTCTGCCACAACGGCTGTCCGCTCGGGAACCTCATCCCCGAGTGGAACGACTACGCGTACCGCGAGGACTGGTCCGCCGCCTCCGAGCGCCTGCACGCCACGAACAACTTCCCGGAGTTCACGGGCCGGCTGTGCCCCGCCCCGTGCGAGTCGGCGTGCGTCCTCGGCATCAACCAGCCCGCCGTGACCATCAAGAACGTCGAGGTCTCGATCATCGACAAGGCGTGGGACACCGGCGACGTCGCGCCCCAGGCCCCCGAGCGGCTCTCCGGCAAGACGGTCGCGGTCATCGGCTCCGGCCCGGCCGGCCTCGCCGCCGCGCAGCAGCTCACCCGGGCGGGCCACACCGTGGCGGTCTACGAGCGCGCGGACCGCGTCGGCGGCCTCCTGCGCTACGGCATCCCCGAGTTCAAGATGGAGAAGCGGCACATCAACCGCCGCATCGAGCAGATGCGCGCGGAGGGCACCCGCTTCCGTACGGGCATCGAGATCGGCCGCGACCTCAAGGCGACGGACCTGCGCAAGCGGTACGACGCCGTGGTCATCGCGGCCGGCGCGACCGTCTCCCGCGACCTGCCGGCCCCCGGGCGCGAGCTGAACGGCATCCACTTCGCCATGGAGTACCTGCCGCTCGCCAACAAGGTGCAGGAGGGCGACTTCGTGGCGCCCCCGATCACCGCCGAGGGCAAGCATGTCGTCGTCATCGGCGGCGGCGACACGGGCGCGGACTGCGTGGGCACCGCCCACCGCCAGGGCGCGGCCTCGGTCACGCAGCTGGAGATCATGCCCCAGCCGGGCGAGGACCGTGCTCCGAACCAGCCCTGGCCGACGTTCCCCATGCTCTACAAGGTCACCTCCGCGCACGAGGAGGGCGGCGAGCGGGTCTACTCCGTCTCCACCACCCACTTCGAGGGCGACGAGGACGGCAACGTGCAGTGGCTGCACCTCGTCGAGGTCGAGTTCATCGACGGCAAGCTGACGCAGAAGTCGGGCACGGAGCGCAAGATCCCCGCCCAGCTCGTCACCCTCGCCATGGGCTTCACGGGAACCGACCAGGAGAACGGCCTGGTCTCCCAGTTCGGCCTCGGCCTCGACGAGCGCGGCAACATCGCGCGCGACGCCGACTTCGCGACCAACGTGCCCGGCGTGTACGTCGCCGGTGACGCCGGCCGGGGTCAGTCCCTCATCGTCTGGGCCATCGCGGAGGGCCGCTCGGCCGCCCGTGGGGTCGACCGCTTCCTGACCGGGGAGAGCGACCTGCCGGCCCCGATCCGCCCGACGGACCGTTCCCTGATGGTCTGACGGTTCGCCTCGAAAGACGTCCCGTACAACGGTGTACGGAACTGAGCACGGCGCCTGCCCTTTGTCCCCGACCGGACGACGGTGGGCGCCGTGGTGCGTCCGGGGCCTTTTCTCGCGGGCGGAGCCCCTGAGCAGGTGACGGGCGTCAGTCGATCTTGTACGACAGGCCGTACACCTTCCACTCCAGCGGTGTGCGGAGGCCCAGGTTTCCCTCGTACAGGAACCTCCGCTGGGCCGTGTCCACGCGGGTCGTGTCGCGCTTCTCGGACTTCATGGTCGCGCGGCGGGTGTCCAGGAAGATGTCGAGGTAGCTCTGCTCGTCGCCGCCCTCCGTGGGGGTGTCGGCCTCGGCCATGGCGCGCTCGCGGATGCCGTGGAAGCCGGGGTCGCCGGGGCCGTGCATGACCATGGCGTCGTAGTAGATGAACTGGCCGAGCGCGCCCAGGCCGTCACGCTTGGCGAGGCGGACCGCCGGGCCGAAGTAGACGCGGTCGCGCTGGGAGTCCTGGACGCGCTTGAAGGCGTCCTTCTGCGCCTCCTCCTTCCAGGCGGCGGTGAAACCGGGGTCCAGGCCCTCGTGGGAGTCCGAGCCGTCGACGGAGCGCAGGGCCGGGAGGTACGGCTCCAGGGCGTTGTCCGGATGGGACTCGGTGTACAGCTCCACCAGCTTGAGCAGGTCGTGCGTGCCGGTGGTGAAGCCGATGATCCCGGCGGTGTAGCCGCGGCCGTCGCCTATGTCCTCGACGTAGTCGTACTGGTCACGCCAGTCGAGGCTGGAGTTCTCGGCGCTCGACACGATCCGCTGGGCCAGCTCCTTCTTCTCCGGGGAGTCCAGGTCGGCCGATCCGGAGGAGCCCGACCCGGAGGAAGCCGACGGGGAGGAGTTCCGGGCGTCGGAAGGCCCGTCGTCGCCCTTCTGGTCGGGCACCGCGACGTACACCGTCACCGCGACGAGAGGGACGGCGACGAACATCAGACGGCCAGCGCGTTTCATGGGCAAAGAGTACGATCGGCTCCCAGTGCCGTGCCGCATCGGGTGGAGATTCTGTGATCGTCGGGGGAGGATCTGTGAGCGCGGAGGAACTGGCGCTGCTGCGGACGGAGTTGAGCGCTCCACCGCCGGAGAGCTTCGCAACGCTGGACGACACACAGGTCCGGACACTCACACAGACACTGCGCCGGGCACGGGAACGCCGGGCTTCCGGGCTGAACGAGGCCGTCGAGGACGCCCTGACCCTCGTACCGGCCCTGACCAGGGAACCCCTCCGCCGGATGCTCTTCCGTTAGCCAGGAGACCCCTCCCGCATGGACACACTGCGCAGCAGGGCCGAGATCCTGAAGCTCGCCCGCCTGCTGGATGTCGAACCACGGCAGCTGGCGTTCCTCGAAGAGCTGCCCGTCCACGATGTGCGCGCCTTCCGCGAGAGATCCGTCGCCGCGCTCTTCGACGACGCCCCCCGGATCCTCGACCGCATCGCCGCGAAGACGAGGCTGCTGCCCGCGGGTGTCGCCGCGGCCATCTCGCAGAAGGCACTCGGGCCGCGCCTGGCCGCCGCCCTCGCCGGACGCCTCGAACCGGTCCGCGCCGCCGACATCATCGAGCGGCTCCCGCCCGAGTTCACGGCCCGCTGCTGCCACCACGTCGACCCGCGCCGGATCGCCGGGATCATGGGCAGACTGGACGACGACATCGTCGTACGGATCGCCCTCGTCCTCGCCGACCGCCGCGACCACCTCACGATGGGCCGGTTCGTCGGGCATCTGCGGGACTCCGCGCTGCTGCGGATCCTGCCGCGGCTCGACGACGCGACCCTGCTGCTCACCGGCTTCGTCATTGACCACCCGGAACGGCTCGGCCACATCGTCGAGCTGCTGGGCGAGGAGCGGGTGTCGTCGGTCATCGCGTCCGCCGCCGACGACGGACTGTGGCCGGAGGCCATGGCCGTCGCGAGCATGGCCTCCGGCGAACAGCGGGCCAGGATCGCCTCCCTCACCGCCGCCCAGCCCGAGGCCCGGCTCGACTCCCTCGTCCGCACCACCGCCGAGCAGGACCTGTGGGAGTCGCTCCTGCCGATCGTGACCGCGCTCGACGAGGACGAGCTGCGGGCCGTCGCCGCGCTGCCCGCGCTGCGGGACCGCGCGGTGCTCGACGGGCTCGTCCGCGGGGTGGTGGCGACCGGGCTGTGGGCGGAGTTCCTCCCGATGGTGGCGGCGATGCCGCCGACCGCCCGGCGGATCGTCGCGAAGGCCGCGGGAGCGCTCTCCGATCCCGACATCGAGGCGCTGGCCGTCGGCGTCGAGAAGGAGGACCTGTGGGAACTGGTATTCCCGCTGGTCGAGTTGATGGGTGACGGGGCCCGGCGGCGGCTCTTCGAGCTGCCGGCGTTCCGGGAGCGGGCGGCCGGTTAGGCTCACCCGGTCGGATCATGGCCGGAAGGAGCCCGCATGGCCGGGATCAGCCTCACCAAGGTGGAGGAGACCGCGCCCGCGCTGGTCAGCCTCTACAAGAGCGCGGGGGTCTCCCTCACCAAACACGGACTGAGCGGACAGCGGGCCGCCGTCTATCTCGTCGTCGACTACTCGGGGTCGATGAAGCCGTACTACGCCGACGGCAGCGTGCAGGCGCTCGCCGACCGTGTGCTCGGTCTGAGCGCGCACTTCGACGACGACGGGACCGTGCCTGTCGTCTTCTTCTCCACGGACATCGACGCCGTCACCGACATCGCGCTCGACAGCCACGCGGGGCGGGTGGAGCGGATCGTCGCCGGGCTCGGGCACATGGGCAAGACCAGCTACCACCTGGCGATGGACGCCGTCATCGACCACTACCTCGACAGCGGCTCCAAGGACCCCGCCCTGGTCGTCTTCCAGACCGACGGCGGACCGATCAACAAGCTTGCCGCGGAGCGGTACCTCTGCAAGGCCGCGAAGCTGCCCCTGTTCTGGCAGTTCATCGGCTTCGGGGACCCGTCCAGCAAGCAGTTCGACTTCCTGCGCAGGCTCGACGACCTGGCCGTTCCGGGGAAGCGGGCCGTCGACAACGCCGGCTTCTTCCACGCCGGTTCGGACCCCCGCCGGGGCGTCTCCGACGGTGAGCTGTACGACCGGCTGCTGGGCGAGTTCCCACGGTGGCTGTCGGCGGCCCGGGCCGCGGGGATCGTCGAGTGACACGGGGTGCCTGAGCCGGTGGGGGTTGTTCGCGCGGTGACCAACCCCTTTGGCTTCGCAGAACCCCGTGACACTCTGAACCGAGCCTATGGGGAGGGCCACGAATGGACGCGCGGAGCAACGGGAGAGCGGCACAGCCGGGCAAGGGCGAGAAGGTGGCGGACTGGGCCGACGGGCGGCTCGGGATCTACACACTGGCCAAGACCCAGCTGCGCAAGGTGTTCCCGGACCACTGGTCCTTCATGCTGGGCGAGGTCTGCCTCTACAGCTTCCTCATCCTGATCCTCACCGGTGTCTACCTCACCCTCTTCTTCGAGCCCAGCGCCGCCGAGGTCGTCTACAACGGCTCGTACGAACCCCTCAACGGCATCATCATGACCAGGGCGTACGAGTCCACCCTCGACATCAGCTTCGACGTGCGCGGCGGACTGCTGATCCGGCAGATCCACCACTGGGCCGCGATCGTCTTCGTCGCCGGAATGCTCGTGCACATGATGCGCGTGTTCTTCACGGGCGCCTTCCGCAAGCCGCGCGAGCTGAACTGGCTGTTCGGCTGGACCCTGCTGTTCCTCGGCATCATCACCGGCCTGACCGGCTACTCGCTCCCCGACGACCTGCTCTCCGGCACCGGCCTCCGCTTCGCGCAGGGCGCGATCCTGTCCGTGCCGATCGTGGGCACGTATCTCGCGTTCTTCCTCTTCGGAGGGGAGTTCCCGGGACACGACATCATCTCCAGGCTGTACCCGATCCATGTCCTCCTGCTGCCCGGGATCATGCTCGGCCTGGTCGTCGCCCATCTGATCCTGGTCTTCTACCACAAGCACACCCAGTACCCCGGGCCCGGCCGCGAGCAGAAGTCCGTGGTGGGCATGCCGTTCATGCCGGTCTACATGGCCAAGGCCGGCGGCTTCTTCTTCCTGGTCTTCGGCGTGCTGTCGATGATGGGCGCGATCGCGACGATCAACCCCGTGTGGGCCTTCGGGCCCTATCGTTCCGATCTGGTCACCACCGGCGCCCAGCCCGACTGGTACCTCGGCTTCTCCGAGGGGCTGATCCGGGTGATGCCGGGATGGGAGATCAACGCCTGGGGGCACACCCTGCAGTTGGGCGTCTTCATCCCCTTCTCCCTCTTCCCGCTGATCATGGTGGCGATCGGCGTCTACCCGTTCATCGAGGCATGGATCACCGGGGACAAACGCGAGCACCACATCCTGGACCGGCCCCGCAACGTCCCCACGCGCACGGGGCTCGGCGTGGCCTGGCTGAGTCTGTACGGGGTGCTGCTGATCGGCGGCGGCAACGACATCGTGGCCACGCATCTGCATCTGTCGATCAACTCGATCACCTGGTTCGTCCGGATCGGCTTCTTCGTGGTCCCGGTGATCGCCTTCGTCGTCACGAGACGCGTCTGCATGGCGCTCCAACGCGGCGACCGCGACAAGGTGTTGCACGGCAGGGAGTCCGGCGTCATCAGGCGGCTGCCGCACGGCGAGTTCGTCGAGGTGCACGAACCCCTCACCCCGGCCCAGCGGTTCACCCTCACCCAGCACGAGCAGGACGTGCCCTACGACGTGGGCCCGCTCGTCGACGCGAACGGCGTCGAGCGGAAGGTCAAGCCGTCCCAGCGGCTGAGGGCGCGGCTCGCCCGGGCCATGTACGGGCAGAACGCGCAGATCCCCAAGCCGACCGTCGAGGAGTACCGCGAACTCACGAGCAGCGACGACCATCACCACTGAGCGCACAGCTGCTGGGGGCACGGCTACTTCGGGGCTCAGCTGTTGAGGACCAGCTCGCGGCATTCGCCGGGCGTGCCCCAAGCCGTGCGCAGTGCGCGGGCCTTGGTCAGCCAGAGGGAGAGGTCGTACTCCGCGGTGTAGCCGATCGCGCCGTGCAGTTGCAGGGCGGTACGGGCGGTCGTGTACGCCGCCTCGCAGGCCGTGACCTTGGCGGCGGCCACGTCGGCCGGGTCCATGGTCAGGGCCGCGCCGAAGAGGAGCGGGCGCGCGAACTCCAACGCGACCTTGGCGTCGGCCAGTCGGTGCTTCACCGCCTGGAACGAGCCTATGGGGACGCCGAACTGGCTGCGCTGCTTCACGTACGCCACGGTCCTGTCGAGCAGGGTCAGTCCCACACCGAGTGCCTGCGCGGCGGTCGCGAGCCGGGCCCAGGTCAGGGCGTGGGCGGTGGCGGCGGTGACTTGGGGGCCGGTGGCGAGGAGTTCGCCGCCCGTTTCCTCCAGCCGGGTGAGACGCCGGGCCGGATCCATGGACGTACGGACCGGCCCGTGCCCCTGGGTCAGCCTCAACTCGCCGCCTGCACTGCCCTCGTCACCCTTGCCGCTGTCGACCGCGAGGTGGATGGTGGCCGCGTCCCCGTCCAGCGCGTACGAGCCGCACGAACCGTCCAAGGCGGCCACCGTCGCGATCGTCTCCCCGGATGCCAGCCCCGGCAGGAACCTCTTCGCCAGGCCCGGTTCCGACAGCAGGGCGGCCGCCGCCACCGTCTCCACCAGCGGGCCCGGTACCGCGTGCCGCCCCAACTCCACTAAGGCGACGGCCAGTTCGACGGGGAGCGGCCCGACACCCTCGTACGTCTCGGGGACCGCCAGCGCGAACACTCCCGCGTCGGCGACACGGGACCACAGGGCCAGCCCGGCCGTATGGTCACCGGCGCCCCACGACCGTACGACCGACGGGGTGTCCGCCGCCGTCAGCAGGGCGTCCAACGAGTGGGCGAAGGCACGCTGTTCGTCGTCCAGGAGGAAACGCATCAGCGGCGTCCCTTCGGCAGGCCCAGGAGGCGTTCGGCGATGATGTCGCGCTGGATCTCGTTCGTGCCCGCGTAGATGGGACCGGCGAGGGAGAAGACGTACCCCTCGGCCCAGCCGCTGTCCTCGTCGTCAGTGGCATCCGTCAACTCCCCCTCCCCGCCCAGGAGATCGAGTGCCGTCTCGTGCAGCGCTATGTCGTACTCGGACCAGAAGACCTTGTTCAGGCTGGACTCCGGGCCGATGGGCTCGCCGTCGAGGAAACGGGAGGCGCCCGCGTACGTGAAGAGCTGGTACGCGCGGGCGCCGATCACCGCGTCGGCCACCCGGTCGCGGGTGAACGGGTCCCGGCCGCGCGCCCGCCAGAGCGCGGCCAGGCGGTCGGCCGAGGCCAGGAAGCGGCCGGGGGAGCGGAGGGTCAGCCCGCGCTCGTTGCCCGCCGTCGACATGGCGACCCGCCAGCCCTGGCCGGGCTCGCCGATCACGTCCTCGTCCGGCACGAACACGTCGTCCAGGAAGAGTTCGGCGAAGGCCGGCTTGCCGTCCAGGCGGCCGATCGGGCGGACGGTCACGCCCGGCGCGCGCAGGTCGAACATCAGGTACGTGAGGCCCTGGTGGGGCTTCGGAGTGTCGGGCTCGCTGCGGAACGGGCCGAACGCGCGGTCGGCGAACGCGGCCCGCGACGACCACGTCTTCTGCCCGCTCAACAGCCAGCCGCCGTCCGTGCGCACCGCCCTGGACCTGAGGGAGGCGAGGTCGGACCCGGCCTCGGGCTCGGACCAGGCCTGCGCCCAGACGACCTCGCCGGAGGCCATCGGCGGCAGGATCCGGGCCCGCTGCTCCTCGGTGCCGTGGTCGAAGAGGGTCGGCGCGAGGAGGTTGATGCCGTTCTGGCCGACCCGGCCCGGCGCGCTCGCCGCGTAGTACTCCTCCTCGAAGACCAGCCACCGTACGAGTCCCGCGTCCCGCCCGCCGTACGCGGCCGGCCAGGACACCACCGACCAGCGGTCCGCGGCGAGTTCGGCCTCCCACGCGCGGTGGGCGGCGAAGCCCTCCTCGGTCTCCAGGGAGGGCAGCGGCGGCGACGGGACGTGCGTGTGCAGCCAGGCGCGCGCCTCGGCGCGGAAGGCGTCCTGGTCGGCCGTGAAGTCGAGGTCCATCAGCGGCGATCCTTCCCTAACAAGTGTTTGGTAGGTTAGCGTGGCGTCATGACAGACGTCGAGAGTCCGGAGTACGTGCCTGGGCACGGGCTGCTGAAAGGACGTACGGCCGTCGTCACCGCCGCCGCGGGCGCGGGCATCGGCGGCGCCACCGCGCGCCGCTTCCTGGAAGAGGGCGCGCGCGTGCTGATCAGCGACGCGCACGCGCGACGGCTCAAGGAGTACGAGGCCGAGCTGGCCGGGGAGTTCGAGGGCGTCTCGGCGCTTGCGTGCGACGTCACCGACGAGGCCCAGGTGCAGGCGCTCTTCGATACGGCCGTGCGGCAGCACGGGCGGCTCGACATCGTCGTCAACAACGCCGGTCTCGGCGGGACTTCGGACCTCGTCGACATGGCCGACGAGCAGTGGTCGAAGGTGCTCGACGTGACACTGAACGGCACCTTTCGGTGCACGCGGGCTGCCCTTCGTGCTTTCCGGGAGGGCGGGCACGGCGGCGTGATCGTCAACAACGCCTCCGTCGTCGGCTGGCGCGCTCAGGCGGGGCAGGCGCACTACGCGGCGGCGAAGGCAGGGGTCATGGCGCTGACCCGGTGCGCGGCGATCGAGGCGGCGGAGCACGGCGTGCGGGTCAACGCCGTCTCGCCGAGCCTCGCCATGCACCCGCACCTGGTGAAGGTGACGACCCCCGAACTCCTGGAGGAACTGACGTCCCGCGAGGCCTTCGGGCGGTACGCCGAGCCGTGGGAGGTGGCCAACGTGATCGTGTTCCTGGCGTCCGGCTACTCCTCGTACATGACCGGCGAGATCGTCTCGGTGAGCAGCCAGCATGCGTAGGCGGTCGGTGGCCGGAGCCCCCGGGACGAGGACCGGGACCGGGACCGGGACTGGGACCGGGACTGGGACCGGGACCACAATGGAAACGTGCCTACCAAGAAGAAGCCCCAGGTGACCGCCGCGCCCGCCCGCCGTCGCGAACTTCTCGACACCGCCGCCGAGGTCTTCGCCGAGCAGGGCTACAACGCCACCACCGTCCGCAAGATCGCGGACCACGCGGGCATGCTCGCGGGCAGCCTCTACTACCACTTCGACTCCAAGGAATCGATGCTGGAGGAGATCCTGCGGACCTTCATGGACGAGCTGTGGGACGGGTACGACACCGTCCTGGAGGCCGAGCTCGGCCCGCGCGAGACGCTGGAGGCCCTGGTCACCGAGTCCTTCCGGGAGATCGACCGGCACCGCGCGGCCGTCGCGATCTACCAGCGGGAGTCCAGGCACCTCGTCGCGCAGGAACGGTTCGCGTTCCTCGCCGAGTCGCAGCGCAAGTTCGAGAAGACATGGCTGGCCACGCTGGAGCGGGGCGTGGCCGGCGAGGTCTTCCGGGACGACCTCGACATCCGGCTCACCTACCGGTTCGTGCGCGACACGGTGTGGGTCGCCGCGTCCTGGTACCGGCCCGGCGGACAGCACAGCCCGGAGGAGATCGCCCGGCAGTACCTGTCGATGGTCCTCGACGGAATCGCCGTACGTACGTAACTCGCTGGGCCACTGGGCCCACTGAACCCGTTGATCTCGCTGAACCCACCGAGGAGCCCGAGGAGTTGTCATGGCCGAGGCCTACATAGTCGAAGCGGTCCGTACGCCCGTGGGGCGCCGGAAGGGCGGCCTCGGCGGGGTCCATCCCGCCGATCTGGGCGCGCATGTGCTGAAGGCACTGGTCGAGCGGTCCGGGGTCGACCCGGCCGCCGTCGAGGACGTCGTCTTCGGGTGTCTGGACACCGTCGGGCCGCAGGCCGGGGACATCGCGCGGACGGCCTGGCTGGCGGCCGGGCTGCCCGAGGAGGTGCCCGGGGTGACGATCGACCGGCAGTGCGGGTCCTCGCAGCAGGCCGTGCACTTCGCCGCGCAGGGTGTCCTGTCCGGCACGCAGGACCTGGTGGTCGCGGGCGGCGTCCAGAACATGACGCAGATCCCCATCGCCTTCGCCTCCCGCCAGGCCGCGGAGCCGCTGGGGCTCACGGAGGGGCCGTTCGCGGGGAGCGAGGGGTGGCGGGCGCGGTACGGGGACCGGCCCGTCAACCAGTTCCACGGCGCCGAGCTGATCGCCGAGAAGTGGGGGATCAGTCGGCGGGACCAGGAGGAGTTCGCCCTGAGGTCGCATCAGCGGGCGCTCCGGGCGATCGACGAGGGGCGTTTCGAGCGGGAGGTCGTGCCGTTCGGGGACGTCGCCGTGGACGAGGGGCCGCGGCGGGACACCTCGCTGGAGAAGATGGCCGGGCTGAAGCCGGTGGTGGACGGCGGCACCATCACCGCCGCCTGCTCCTCCCAGGTCTCCGACGGCGCGGCCGCGATGCTCCTCGCGTCCGAGCGGGCCGTGCGCGAGCACGGGCTCACGCCTCGGGCGCGGGTTCACCATCTGTCGGTGCGGGGGGAGGACCCGATACGGATGCTTTCGGCGCCGATTCCGGCCACCGCGTACGCCCTGAAGAAGTCCGGGATGTCCATCGGCGACATCGACCTCGTCGAGATCAACGAGGCGTTCGCGCCTGTGGTCCTTGCCTGGCTGAAGGAGACCGGGGCGGATCCCGACCGGGTCAATGTCAACGGGGGTGCGATTGCCCTCGGGCATCCACTGGGGGCGACCGGGGTGAAGCTGATGACCACGTTGCTCCATGAACTGGAGCGGACGGGCGGGCGGTTCGGGCTGCAGACGATGTGTGAGGGCGGAGGTCAGGCGAACGTGACGATCGTCGAGCGGCTCTAGGCTGTTCGGTTGCGTGCGGGTCCGTCGTCGCTTGTCGCGCAGTTCCCCGCGCCCCTGAAAAGAGGGGGCGCCTCCGACGGGGCGCCCCATAACACCATCCTCGTGTCAGCGGCCCAGTGAGAAGCCCAGCACCACTCCCGCCGAGACCTCCACCATCCCCGGTGCCAGGTTTCCCGCAGAGTTGCCGCCCCCGCCGCCGTGGCCGCGGTGGTTGCTGAACTCCCAGGACTCGGCGTCCACGTCCTGGATGTGTATCACCGGGCCGAGCGCGACGCCGGCCGCCTCCGAGTAGACCTCGGCCTTGCGACGGGCGGCGGCCACCGCTCTGCGCCGGGCCTCGTCCCGCAGGGCCGGCTTGTCGTGCACGTCGAAGTCGACGCTGTCGATGTGGTGCGCGCCCGCGTCGACCGCGTCCACGATGAGCTGCTGCAGATCGTCCAGCGCCTCCGTCTCCACGGAGTACGAGGCCCTGCAGCGATAGCCACTGAACTTCCGGTCGCTGCCGTAGCCGTCGTAGTCCGAACTGAGCTTGAGCCGGGAACCGGAGACCGAAGCGTCCGGTATCCCGTGCCGGCGCAGGGCCTCGCGCAGCCGGGTCACCGCGGTGCCCGCCTCCTGGAACGCCCGGTCGGGAGAGGGCTCCAGGACATCCACCGCCAGTTTCACCCGCACCAGCTGGGGTTCGACGCGCACGCTTCCGGCCCCGAACACACTGAGGCCCCAGGGGTCTTTGATCGACTCGGTCATCCCGGCATTGAAGCACCCGGCACCGGCAGTGCGCCCAGGGTTTCCCGGGCCTCTGTCATCACCCGAGCCACCAGCTCCGCGCACGACGGCAAGTCCTCGATCAGGCCCGCCACCTGGCCCGAGGCCATCACTCCCAGGTCCGTGCGGCCCTCGACCATCGACGCGCGCAGCAGCATCGGGGTGTTGGCGGCGAGGAGGACCTGGCTCCAGGTCAGGTCCTTGCCGTGTTTCATCGCCAGGCCGTCGCGGACCAGCTGGGGCCAGGTGAGGCCCGAGAGCTTTCGGAAGTGGGCAGCCCGGCGTATCGCCCGGGTCAGCGTTCTCGTACGGCCCGCCTCCTCAAGGGAGTTGACCAGGTCCGTGCGGAGCATGCGGTGGGGGAGGCCGTCCACGGCTGTCGTCACCGTCACGTCCTTCACCGTGGCCGCGAGGTACTGGGCCTTCACCGCGTCCGGGACCGTGGAGTCGGAGGTCAGGAGGAAGCGGGTGCCCATGGCGACGCCCGCCGCCCCGTACGCCAGTGCCGCGACCAGGCCCCGGCCGTCGAAGAAACCGCCCGCCGCGATCACCGGTATGCCGACGGCGTCCACGACCTGGGGGAGGAGGACGGTGGTCGCCACCTCGCCGGTGTGGCCGCCGCCCTCGCCGCCCTGCACGATCACCGCGTCAGCGCCCCAGGCCGCGACCTTCTCGGCGTGCCGGCGGGCCCCGATCGACGGGATGACGACGACCCCCGCGTCCTTGAGCTCGGCGATCAGCTCCCGGGAGGGCGCGAGCGCGAAGGAGGCGACCTTCACCCCCTCCTCGACGATCAGCCGGACGCGGTCCCGGGCGTCCCCCGCGTCCGCGCGCAGGTTCACCCCGAACGGCGCGTCCGTACGGGACCTGACCTCCCGGACCGCCTCCCGCAGCTGGTCGAGGGTCATCGTCGCGGAGGCCAGGATGCCCAGCGCTCCCGCGTTCGCCGAGGCGGAGACCAGTCGCGGCCCCGCCACCCAGCCCATCCCGGTCTGCACGATCGGGTGCCGGACGCCGACCAGTTTCGTGAGCGCGGTCTCCATCAGCCCGGGACCTCCCGGTCGCGCAGCCCCTTGGGGTCGATGACCTCGCGGATCAACTCCAGCTCCGCCGGGGTCGGTTCACGGGTGTACGGGACCTCGTCGGGGACCGCCGGCTCGAACCCGGTCGCCGCCAGGACCTCCTCGACCGTCACCCCCGGATGCAGCGAGGCGAGCCGCATCGAGTGGTCCGGAGTCGCGAAGTCGAACACTCCCAGGTTCGACACGACCCGGGGGATGCGGTGGAAGCGGGTCGCCGTGGGACCGGCCGCCGCCGCACTGTCGTACCCCACCCCGCTGATCATGTCGACCTTCTCCACGAAGACCCGCGTCGAGTGCTTGGGCACCCAGTAACTCACCGGGTTGTTCAGGGTGTTGACGGGCGCGCCCCGCACCCCGAGCAGCTGCCGGGCGGGCCGCTCCCAGTCGCCGATGCAGGAGATGTTCTGGTTGCCGAAGCGGTCTATCTGGCTCGCGCCCATCATCACGTGCCGACGCCCGCCGGTGACCATCGTGAGATGCCTGCGGTAGGGCAGCCAGCCCTCGGGCGTGCCGTCCGGGCCGACCAGCATCGCCTCGCCGTCGGTGAGCAGGAGCTCCGGGGCGAAGGTCCGCCGGGCGAGCCGGGCACCGACGGAGGGGACGGCACCCATCGGGCTCGCGAGCACCTCGCCGTCGTCCCGCCAGGCCTCGGCACAGGCGATCACGCAGTACTCGGCGCGGGTGGGCCGGAGAGGAGGCGTGTGGGTGGGCGGGAGCAGAGGGGCGTGGGTGGGCGGGACCGCCGGGGTGGGGGTCGCGTCGGTCATCGCCGCTCCTCGTGCCAGGCCTGCGCGGCCGACTGGTAGGCCTTCTCGTCCCCGTACAGGAACCGCTCGGTGAACTCGGGCCACGGCGTCGTCGCGTACAGCTTCTGGAAGGGCTCGTCGCGGTCGTGGTCGGGGACGCAGGAGGTGGGGTGTGCGCCACCGGGCGTCTCGACGACTCCCGTGACCGAGTGCCGGTTGACGAGGAGGGTCTGCGGCACCGCGTCGTCGAAGCGGTCCACGAGCCGCTCGCAGGAGACGTACGCAACGTCCGCCGCCTCGCAGAAGAGGTCGTCGAAGTACGGGTCCGGGCCCAGATACTGGCCGTTGCCCGACCGGTCCGCGCGGTTGACGTGGACGAGGGCCGCGTCCATGCGCAGGGCCGGCATGGCGACGAACGTCTCCCGGATCCCGGTCGACGGGTCCTCGTACGGTGAAGTGACCGTCCGCAGGCCGGGGTTGACCCGCATGACGTCCGAGCCGATGCCCGCCCGGACCGGCATGAAGGGCAGCCGGTTCGCGGCGGCGTGCAGCCCCCACATGAACATCGCCTCGTCGACCTCCGTCAGCTCGAAGGCCCCGCTCTGCCGGGCGGCCCGGTAGTGCGGCTCCAGAGGGATCGAGTCGAGCGTCACGAAGGCCGCGACGAGCTTGCGGATCCTGCCCGCGGCGGCGAGCATCCCGACGTCCGGGCCGCCGTACGACACGATCGTGAGGTCGGTGACCTGGGAGCGGAGCAGCGCTCTCACCAGGGCCATCGGTTTGCGGCGCGAGCCCCAGCCGCCGATGCCGAGGGTCATCCCGCTGCGGAGCCGGGAGACGACCTCGTCGGCCGTCATCGTCTTGTCGCTCATTCCGTACCCCCTCCTTCCCGGTCCTTCCCGAACGTGTCCCTGACCCGGTCGCCGACCCCCGCGAGGTTCGCCTCGAACGTGAAGCCCTGTTCGAAGCGGTAGCTGCGGCGCACGTCCACGGGGTCGATGCCGTTGATCGCGGCCTTGGCCAGCCGGATCAGCTGCCCGTCCTTGCTCGCGATCGAACGGGCCAACTCCAGGACAGCGGCACGCAGTTCACCGCGCGGCACGACCCGCCACACCGACCCGTGCCGGTGCAGCTCGGCCGCGGTCGCCTTGCGCGAGGTGTAGTACAGCGCGCGCATCAGATGCTGTGGCACCAGCCGGGCCAGATGGGTGGCCGCGCCCAGGGCGCCCCGGTCCAGCTCGGGCAGACCGAAGGTGGCGTCCTCGCTGGCCACGATCGCGTCCGCGTTGCCCACCAGGCCTATTCCGCCGCCCAGGCAGAAGCCGTGCACCTCCGCCACCACGGGCACCTCGCACTCGTACACCGCGGCGAAGGCGTCGGCGCAGCCGCGGTTGGCGCCGAGCAGGGCGCTGCCGCCCTGCGCCTGTATCTCCTTGATGTCCACGCCCGCGTTGAACCCCCGCCCCTCGGCGGCCAGCACCACACAGCGGACCTCGGCGTCGCGGCCCGCCGCGCGCAGGGCGTCGGCCAGCTCGAACCAGCCGCGCACCGGCAGCGCGTTCACGGGCGGGAAGTCGACCGTGACAACGGAAATCCCCTTTTCCGGGGACGAGGTGGAGACACCCATCAGCTCATCAGCTACCTTTCGACCAAACATTTGTTAGGTGCGCCGGTTGTGAAGGTAACAGCGATCGCCGACGAGTGGGAGGCCCTGTGGACAAGCCGTCAGGCACGCCGTCGGACAAGCCGTCCGGCAAACGGCTCGTGGTGGTCACGGGCGGCACCCGGGGCGTGGGCGCCGGCATCGCCCGCGCGTTCGTCGAGGCGGGCGCCGAGGTCGTGGTCTGTGCGCGCAGACCGCCCGAAGTTCCGGTCGACGGCGTCGAGTTCGTCCCCCTCGATCTGCGGGACCCACCGGCCGTACGCGCCTTCTTCGACGGGCTGCCCCGTGTCGACGTCCTGGTCAACAACGCGGGCGGTGCCCCCTACCGGCTGCTCGCGGAGTCGGACGTCGAGCGGCACGCGCGCGTGATCGAGCTCAACCTCACCGTGCCGCTGACGGCGTCCATGGCGGCGTACGAGCAGCTCAAGCGCGCGCGTGGGTCCGTCGTGATGATCGGCAGTGTCAGCGGGACACGGCCCTCGCCCGGCACGGCGGCCTACGGGGCGGCCAAGGCGGGCCTGGAGAATCTCGCGCGCTCGATGGCCGTGGAGTGGGCGCCGGAGGTGCGGGTGAACACCCTCGTCGTGGGGATGGTCCGCACCGAGCTGTCCCACCTCCACTACGGGGGCGAGGACGCCATCGCGGCCGTCGCCCGCACCGTTCCCATGGGGCGGCTGGCCGATCCCCTCGACGTCGGCCGGGCCGCCGTCTTCCTCGCGTCGGACGCCGCCGCGTACATCACCGGGGCCGGCCTCCTCGTGCACGGCGGGGGCGAGTTGCCCGCCTTCCTGGACGCGGCGACCGCCAACAAGGAGAAGTGAGAACCGCCTTCAAGGACGAGTGGGAGGAGAAACGGGATGACTGCAGGCACCGGAATCAGCGACGGGCGGGTCGTGATCGTCACGGGCGCGGGACGTGGGCTCGGGCGGGCGCACGCGCTCGCCTTCGCGGCGGAGGGGGCCCGCGTCGTCGTCAACGACCTGGGCGTCGGGCTCGACGGTTCGCCCGGCCCCGACAGCCCCTCCAGGCAGGTCGTCGAGGAGATCACGGCGGCGGGCGGCGAGGCGGTGGCGCACGGCGGGGACATCGCCACGACCGAGGGCGCCGTGTCCCTCGTACGCACGGCCGTGGACGCCTTCGGGCGGCTCGACACGCTCGTCAACAACGCCGGGTTCCTGCGCGACCGGATGCTCGTGAACCTCGACGAGGACGACTGGGACGCCGTCATGCGCGTCCACCTGAAGGGCCACTTCCTGCCGTTGAAGCACGCCGCCGCGTACTGGCGGGTGGAGGCGAAGGCGGGGCGCGTGCCGCAGGCGCGGATCGTCAACACCAGTTCCGGAGCGGGGTTGTTGGGGTCCGTCGGGCAGGGCAACTACAGCGCGGCCAAGGCCGGGATCGTGGGGCTCACACTGGTGGCCGCCGCCGAGATGGGACGCTACGGAGTACAGGTGAACGCCATCGCGCCGGCCGCGCGCACCCGGATGACCGAGGGCACCTTCGCCGGGACGATGACGGCACCCGACAGCGGCTTCGACGCGATGGCGCCCGGGAACGTGTCGCCGCTCGTCGTCTGGCTCGGCTCCGCCGCGAGCGCCGGCGTCACCGGCCGCGTCTTCGAGACCGAGGGCGGCCGCATCACCGTCATGGAGGGCTGGCGGCCCGGCCCGAGCACCGACAAGGGGGCGCGGTGGACCCCCGCCGAGGCCGGGGACACGGCGCTCAAACTGCTCGCCGAGGCGGAGGCGCCCCAGCCGGTCTACGGAGCGCAGTAGCGCGATCGGCGTACGACACCCAGGAGGGAGACGCGCGGGGAACCCTTTGACCCCGCACCCCGCACTCCGCACCCCGCACCCGTGCTCGCGAGGATGCCCGGCAGGGCAGGGTGGGGTGGGCGGAGGCGGCTCAGGTGGAGTTCGTCGGGAGAGCGGACAGCCTCGGGCTGCGCCACCGGGCGCTCGCCGCGGCCGGCCCCATCCGGAACTCGCCGCCGAACTCGCTGCCCTGGGACGCGGGTTCGCCGTCGAAGGCGCCTGGGCGAACGCGGCCGGACAGTGAGGTGTACGACCCGCCGCGCCGCTCCCACTGCTTCGGCCTCGACGAGGGCGCTACGTATCGCACTCCAGAACAGTCCGACACAACCCACACCGAGCCCGAACCCGCCCCCGCACCGGCACCCGAATCCGCTGATGACAGGTCGGACAGGGGAACGACACACGCAGTGGTCCGGGCCCGTCGGGCGTGAAGGCATACGACGCGTCGGCGGGCGGCGCCGCGACCACGTGGTCCTGCGCATGGCGGCGGGCCTTCGCGTAACGCCGCCGCCCCGCCCACCCCGCCGCGGTCAGCGGCGGCTGCCGCTCGTCGTGACGGGCCCGGATCATGCCCTTCGTGTACGCGGTGTACGCCTGCGGGCTGGTGAACCAGGTCGCCGGGTCCTCACCGAACGCCAGCGACCGCTTGGCCAGCACGTACCCGAACTCCTCCGGCGTCAGATAGCCCAGCTTCTGTGAGGACGCCGCGTCCTCGCGGTACGCGTCGAGCAGCAGCCAGCCCGCGCCGAGATACGTCGTCGCCGTGTCCGTGAGGATCTCGTTGTCGCGCGTGCCCGGGAACGACAGGTCCAGGCGGTGCAGGTAGACGTGCATCACCTCGTGCGCGAGCGCCGCGCCGATGTCCCTGCGGTGGGTGCGGAACCGGTCGTTCAGCTCGATGAAGTACTCGGGGCCCGCGGTGAGCTCGACGTTCGCCGCGTGCTCCATCTCGCGGAAGCCCACGATCATGCGGGCATCCGGGAGACGGAAGTGCCGCACCAGCTCGCGGGCGACCCGCTGGGCGCCCAGATGGAGATCGTCCGTGTCGCAGAACGCCACGTCGACGGGGGCCACGCTGGTGTCGAAGGTGTGGATGGTGTCGTACGAGAGCCGTTTGTACAGTGCGGTGACCGCCGCCCGCACCGTGTCCAGGTGCGGGTAGCCGTGCTCGACCGGACCGCCGTTCGTCACGTCCGTACCCCCAAAGAGGACCCGAACCCCCATTCCACTCTAAGGGGACGCGAGCGAGGTCTCCCGGGTTGGGTTGCTCGGAGGGGGAGTGAGATCCGGCCTTGCCGCCCATGCGTCATGATCCTCATACTTCTGTGCGCTCTTCCGCGCACTCAACCACCCATGAAAGGGATCATGTTGACGAACAGGGCAGTCGGTCTCCTCAAGAGATCCGCCTTCAAGCGGGCCGCGGCCATCGGTGCCGTCGCCCTCGCGACCGCCAGCCTCCAGCCCGTCGCCGCGCACGCGGCGCCCGTGCCGGTCGTCGGCGGTACGCCCGCGGCGCAGAACGAGTTCCCGTTCATGGTCAGCCTCTCCATGGGCTGCGGCGGTGCCCTCTACAAGAAGGACGTCGTCCTGACCGCCGCGCACTGCGTGGACGGCTCGGGCAACACCACACGGATAACCGCCACGGCCGGGGTCGCCGACCTCAACGCCTCCGGCGCGATCAAGGTCAAGTCGACCAAGGTCCTCCAGGCCCCCGGCTACAACGGCAGCGGCAAGGACTGGGCGCTCATCAAGCTCGCCCGGCCCATCAACCTGCCCACGCTGAAGCTCGCGACGAACACCCGCTACAACAGGGGCACGTTCACCATCGCCGGGTGGGGCGACACCACGGAGAGCGCGGGTACCGGGTCCACGAAGCTCCTCAAGGCCAAGGTGCCGTTCGTCGCCGACCGCCAGTGCAAGCGGCACTACGGCAGCCGGCTCATCGCCGGGCAGGAGATCTGCGCCGGCGTTCCGCGCGGCGGGGTCGACACCTGCCAGGGGGACTCCGGCGGGCCCATGTTCCGCAAGGACGACGGTGGAACGTGGCTTCAGGTCGGGATCGTCAGCTGGGGTGACGGGTGTGCTCGGCCGCTCGTTCCGGGGGTGTACACCGAGGTGTCCGCCTTCTCTTCGGCGATAGCCCGGGCCGCGGCGACGCTCTAGCCTCCGGCGGGGCGGGTGGGGTGGGCGTTCGCGGTGTTGTGCCGGGGGCGCCTGCTTGTTTTCGGGTGCGGCCGGTGGGGGGTTTGTGCGCCCACGCGGCGGAGCCGCACAATGTCACGGCCCCGCGCCCCTGAAAAGTGGGCCCGAGTGACACAGCGAAGGCGGCCGGTGCTTGCGTTAGCTTCCGCCGCCCGCCTCGCCCGCGCCCCGCAGGGCCGGCGGTCCGGACGCCTCCTCGAATTCCAGGAGCCATACGTCGTTGGCGCCCTCGCGCAGGACCGGGCCGGGGACGTACAGGGATCGTTGGGGGCCGGTGGACCAGTAGCGGCCCAGGTTGAAGCCGTTGACCCAGGCGAAACCCCTTGTCCAGCCGGGGAGTTCGAGGCGGGCGTCCCCGGCGCCGCGCACCGTGACCGTGCCGCGGTACAGGCCGGGGGTGCCGGAAGCGGGAAGCGGCCGGAACGGCACCGGCTGCACGCCACCGTCGAACGCGTCGAGGCGCAGCCCCCGCGCCCGCACCCCGTGCAGATACTGCCGTTCGTGCAGTACGCCGCCGGTGATGCCCTTCGTCTCCCCGGTGCGCGGGCCGTAGTTGACCCGGCCCAGCGACTCCACCCACAGGTCCACGCGCGCGGGACCGGCGACCGGCTCCTTGAGCCGCGGCTCGTCCTCGGTGAGCACTCCGGCCGGCTCCCCGTCGACGTACACCGTCGCCAGGTCCCGCAGGCCGCGCACGGTCAGGGGGTACGGGCGGCGGGGTCCCGGAACGTCGACCGTGTAGCGCACCAGCCCCCGGTCGACGTCCAGTTCCTCGAAGGTCGGCGGCACGGGCCGCTCGGTCTCGGGCCCGCCGAGCGCGTCGAGCACGGCGGACAGGGACGCCCAGCCGGTGAGTTCCACGGTGGCGGGGGCGCCCAACCGGTCCGGTGCGGACGGCGGTTCGGGCAGCGGGCTGTCCGCGTACGCGGCCAGGAGCGACCGGAACCGCCAGAACTTCTCCGTGGGGCGCCCGTACTCGTCGATCGGCGCGTCATAGTCGTACGACGTCACGTCCGGCTCAAGCACCCCGTCGTGCAGCGCGCCGCCGCCCCGGTTGGCACCCGCCCAGCCCGCGAAGTTCGTGCCGCCGTGCGCCATGTAGAGATTGACCGAGGCCCCGCACTCCAGGATCTCCCGCAGCGCGTCGGCGGCGTCACCGGGATCGCGTACGACGTGCTCGGCGCCCCAGTGGTCGAACCAGCCGCACCAGAACTCCATGCACATCAGCGGACCAGTCGGCCGGTGCCGGCGCAGTGTCTCGAAGGCCACGCGCGCGTGCGACCCGAAATTCGCGGTCGCCAGGACACCGGGAAGGGAGCCCCCGGTGAGCATGTGGTCCTCGGGACCGTCCGACGTGAAGAGCGGCACGGTCACGCCCCCCTCACGCAGCAGGTCGGCGAGCCGGCTCAGATACACCTGGTCCGAGCCGTAACTCCCGTACTCGTTCTCCACCTGCACCATCAGCACCGGACCGCCGCGGTCGATCTGCCGGGGCACGATCTCCCGCAGCAGGCGGGCGAACCAGCGCTCCACATGGCCCAGGAACCCCTCGTCGCGGGTGCGCGCGAGGGCGCCCGACCCGCCGGTCACCCAGTGCGGCAGCCCGCCGTTCTCCCACTCGGCGCAGATGTACGGACCCGGCCGCACGATCGCCCGCAGCCCGGCCCGCTGGGCGGCGTCCAGGAACCGGCCGAGCGCCTCGACGTCCCGGAAGGAACCCGGACGCGGCTCATGCAGATTCCACGGGACGTACGTCTCCACACAGTTGAGGCCCATCGCCCGCAGCATCGCCAGCCGGTGCCCCCACTGCCCCTCGTGCACCCGGAAGTAGTGCAGCGCCCCCGACAGCAGCCGCACCGGCCGCCCGGCCAGCAGAAAATCGTCGTCCCCCACCGTGAACTCGGTCATGAGCACCACCCTGACCCCTGGCGGCGACCGGGTCCATGGACAAAGATCAGCGGTGATTGGACGCAGCTGTGCCGGCGGCGCGGGACGGGCTTGCCAACCGGGTGGGAGGACAGCCGATGTACCACACCTGGATGCGGTTCTTCAGCCCCGGACCCGCCCACCACAAGCTCGGCCTGGTCTGCCTCGGCGTCGGCCTCCAGTACGGGGCACTGCCCACCGTCGGACCCCGCACCCTCGACCACCACGTGGCCGTCGTGGTCAGCGCGGGACGCGGCTGGTTCCGTACCGTCGACGGGCGGTGCACGGCCGTCACCGCGCCCGCCCTGCTCTGGCTCACCCCCGGCGTGCCCCACCACTACGCGCCCGACCCCGAGACCGGCTGGGACGAGGCCTTCGTCGACTTCACCGGGCCCACCGCCGACACGTACACCGAACTCGGCTACATCGAACCGGCCCGGCCCGTCGTCCCCCTCTCCGACGCCGGCCCCGCCCGCACCACCGTCGCCCGCATCGCCCGCGCCGCCCGCCTCGGCAACCCCCTCCTTGAAGTCGAGACCAGCGCCGCCGTCCACGAACTCCTCGTCACCCTGCGCCGCGCCCGCGCCGACACCGCCCCCGACGGCGAACAGGTCCTCCAGGCCCTCGCCCGCGACGCCTTCAAACCGCTCTCCGTCGCCGACCACGCCGCCCGCCACGGCATGACCCCCGCCGAACTGCGCACCGCGGTCCGCCGCGGCGCCGGCTGCAGCCCCAAGGACTACCTCCTCGGCATCCGCCTCGGCCGCGCCAAGGAACTCCTCGCCGCCACCGAACTCCCCGTCGCCGCCGTGGCCAGACGCGTCGGCTACGACGACCCGGCCTACTTCTCCCGCCTGTTCACCCGCCGCGTCGGCACGGCACCCGTGCGCTTCCGGGAACAACAGGGACGCACCGTCCCCGGCGGCTGGAGCAACCAGGTCCCCGACCCCGACGACCCGCCGATGCTCCGTTCCCCGGGAACACGATGACCGGGGCTCCTGGGGAGCACGTCGACCGAGCGGCCGCGCACCACCCGCGGCACGCCACGTAGGGTTGCCCACCATGACCACCAGCAACACCGGAAACGCGGGCGGCGTCGACCCGGCCGTCCGCGCCGAACTCGCCCGGCTGCGCGAGAGCATCGACAACATCGACGCGGCCGTCGTCCACATGCTCGCCGAACGCTTCAAGTGCACCCAGCAGGTCGGCCACCTCAAGGCCGCCCACCAACTGCCGCCCGCCGACCCGTCCCGCGAGGCCCAGCAGATCGCCCGGCTGCGCAGCCTCGCCGAGAACGCCAGACTCGACCCCGCGTTCGCGGAGAAGCTCCTCAACTTCATCATCGCTGAAGTGATCAGGCACCATGAACAGATTGCCGACGGGGCCGTGACCAGCGGCGGAGACTCGGCATCATGATCCCAGTTGATCGAGAAGTGATCATTTAGGGGATCCTCGGGAGATCAACTCCCCCAGATGCTCGTCCACCCCAGATTCCGCATGGCCCGCTCGTGAATCTCCTGCAAGCCGTCCAGCCGGGCCCGGCGCATCGGCGGAGTCGGATGCCGGTACGTGCCCTTGATCCCAGGGTACTTGTGCCCCATCTGCTCATACCCCAGAACGGGGGCCACACCGATCTGCTCCTGCCACGAGTCGTGCGTGTGCCGCAGATCCCGCATCGTCAGCCCCGGCATGAGCGGTCCCCACTCCTCCTTCACCGCCGTCCCCCGCGCCTTCGGCCGGGCCTCCCTGCCGTCTGCAGCGGGCCGCAGCACCTCGTGCCAGTAGCTGCGCCACCACCACTTGCCCGTCTTCGTCGTGAAGACGTGCTCATGCGGCCAGCCGTCCAGGTGTTCCTTCAGCAGGAGGGCCAGGAACGGCGGCAGGTCGACGTCCCGCGCCGACTTGGCGTTCTTCGGCGGCTCCAGGCCGCGGAACATCTTGCGCTTGCCGTGCTCGTCGCGCACGTAGTACTCGGCGAGCGCCCCGATCTCCTTGTCGACGCGCAGGATCGGGCAGGTGAAGACACCGCCGTCGTGCTTCTGCTGCCGCTCCCGCAGGGTGTTGTGGCGCTGCAGGCCGACGAGCTCCTCGTAGCGCAGCCCGGTGAAAGCGGCTGTGACGATGTGCAGCCCGTACAGCGGGCCGAGCCGACGCGCCAGCTCCAGCACCACCTCTGGCTGGGCAACCGTTTCCTCGTCGGACTTCTTCGTCGCCGGGTCTGCGGGGAGGCCGGTGAGCCGGCGCCCGGCCAGCGGGTTGAAGGCGAGATGCCGGGCGTCGACGGCGCCGTTCATGATGCGGCTCATCAGCTGCACGCAGTCCTTGGTGGTGCTGCGGGCGCAGGTGAGTGTGCGCGCCCAGGCTTCCACCTCGAACCAGTTGACGGATATGAGGGCGGCGTCCTTCCATCGGGGGAGGATGTGCGCTTCGAGTCGCTCCCACCGGTTCATCTCCGTCCGGCCGCGGGGCTTCTGCGCCTTCATCCAGTCGGTGACGAATACGCCGAACTTCTTACGCGACAGTTCAGGGTCGACCCAGCGGCCTTCCCGGATCGCGGCTTCCTGCTGGTTCCCCCAGTCGACCGCCGTGGCCCTGGTCGGGAAGCCGGACTCGGATCCTTCCTTGCCGTCCGGCTTCTTGTACTTGCACCGCCACGTGAACTTGGTGGTCTTCTTGCCGTTGCGGACTTTGTAGACCTTCTCGGCGTAAGCCACGGTGCCCCCTCGCGTCCGGCTACTCGGCGTCTACCTGCCTTCGTCGTGGTAGCCCTTGGGTACACGCTGCCAGTACGGAGATCGCTCCGTGTCGAGTCGCCCGAGATAGTCCGCGGCGCGCTGGCTGAGCATCTCCACGTCGAGGGTGTAGGTGATGCCGGCCGGGCCGTCGTCGACTCCTATAGCCAGCGGGTCGGGCGGGTTGGGGATGCGGTCCCAGCGGACGGGGACGACGGGGCCTGGGGGTGATCCGGCCGGTCGGGGGGCCCAGCGCTGCGCCTGCTCTGTGAGCAGTTGTGCCAGCGGCTTGATGCCGTCTTCGCTGATGTCTGTCTCGTGCAGCCTGAACAGGCAGCCCGTCCCGTCTTCGAGATCGATGATCTCGGGCTCTATGTAGTCACCCTGAACACGCTCAACGTGCATGACCCACATGGGTCCTCCCGATCCGAGCAGTGCCCCCCCTCGGTGACGGTCCGTCGACCTAAGCACACTTTTGAGTCACGGTCGACCGCGTGGGACCGAAAATGCCCTACGACCCGTTTGGGGTGTCTGTTTCGCCGGGGATTGCCTGCAAGTGCCGCCGCATGCGACGCCATTGCTCGTAGCGGCGGTCGATCTCTTCCTCGGTCATGTTCTCCGCGCCCTTGACGATGACGACGAGCCGGAAGTCGTCCTCGTCGTCCTCGCCTCCAAGGTGTACTACTGCGTGATCGAGGGTCTTGCCGGACCGCAGCTCGCGGTCGACGGCCGGCGGGAGATCGGACTTGGACTCGGCGGGCGGCGGAACAGGTGTGGCCTGTTCTGGTTCCTGCCCGTCAAGGATTCGGTCGGCTGACTCTTCGGTCCAGCCGACGAGCCGGGCGTAGGCACGCATGGTCGCGGTGACCTTCGTGAAGGCCTTGCCGTTGGGCTGGCGCCCGCGCTCGATGGCCTGGATGGGGGTGCGGCTGACATGCAGTCGCTCCGCGACCTGCTCCTGTGTGAGGCCTGCCGCGGTCCGGGCTTTCGCGAATGCCCTGCCGAGCCGTTCCCAATCTCGCTCCATGGCCCTCAATCATGCACTAGTTCCATGCAACCACCTAGCTGCGTTCTGGCCTTTTGACCTGCGCTTTGGCTCGCAAATAGAGCGTTTGGGTTGCATGGGGCGCACCGTGCTAACCGGTAGGTACGGGACGCGCCGGTCCAGCAAGGCTATAAAAAAGCGCACTAGTGCTTGCCTAGGGCGTACTGAGGGGCTAGCTTTTGAGGCGTGAGGCCGCACGCCAGCGCTATCCGCTACAGACGGGAGGCTCTCAAGATGAGCCTTGCAAAGCTCTCCGCCCTGACTGGCATCAACAAGGGCCACCTCTCCCGAGTGGAGAACGGAAAGGCCGGTCTGGGCGACAAGAACATTCACCGGGTCGCGGAGGCGCTGGATGCCACCCCCGATGACATCACCCACAAGGAGTCCCCGTGACCGCCCCTCAGGCCACGACGTCCGCGCCCCGCAAGCGCCCCGCACCCAAGATCCGCGAAGACCTGCCCGCACCGAACACCCCCGAGGGCGAGCTCTTCCACTACACCCCCCATGAGGCGGCGCAGTGGACGCCGTTCTCCGGCCGGAAGCTCATGGAAATGATCCGGCTCCGCGAGATCGAGTACGTCTTCAACGGCCGCGACAACTACCTCACCGGCCGCCAGATCGCCGCCCTGAACGAGCACTTCGTCGTCAAGCCGTTCAGCAAGCCGGCCCGCGCCGCCTAGCCCGCGGCCCCAACCGCTGGAGTCCAGTCCGGCAGCCGGGGCCACTGCGGCCACAGGCCGCGAGATCCACCCCTCACGAACTCACGAAACGAAAGGGGCTTCACGTGAAGCCATCGTCGCAGACTCCCCGCCCGATGCCGAAGCCAACGGGTCCCAGCCGCAACGAGGTGAAGGCCCGCGTCCGCGCGAAGGCTGAGGCTGAGCGCGCGCTCCCCGCCCGGGATCGGATCCTCGCGATCCTGTCCGCTGTCCGTACTCACGGCGAGGCCGAGGCGATGCTCGCCGAGGTTGAGGCTGCCGCTGTGGCCAACGTGGAGAGCAGGGTCCGCGAGGCTGTCGCCGTCGGCTTCGTCCAGCTCGGCGAGTCCCGCGACTCCGTGGCGTGGGGCGAGGCGCACGACATTGCCATTGAGGGCCTGTGCGTGTGCCGCGGCGGCAGCAAGGCGTGCCCCGAGGCAGGTGCCCGATGAGCACCCCGACTCCTCCTTCCGCCTCCCCGCTGGTCGAGCTGCTGGATTCCAACGTGACCGAGGTTCACGTCCTGCCCGCGTTCGGTAACCGCCTGCAGGTCGTGTTTCACACGGGTGAGGGCATGCCGGAGCCGATGAAGGGCGCGGTCGCTTCGGTGACTGTGTACGGCGACGGCCGCATCTCGTATGAGCCCCTCCCGCAGACGGAGGCGCTGTCATGACCGACTACGCCTCTTCCGCTGCCCGGTTCGCCGCTGAGACGCGCGGCCACAAGATGACGGTCCTTCTGGACCAGGGCTTGTACCGGCATCTCGCGTTCACGGATCCGGCGGGCAGCTTCTACCGCTTCGACTTGGTGACGTGGCCGCACAACTTGATGGTGCGTGGCGATGGCTTCTCGTTCGCCTTCTCCGTCCACCCGACGGTTGACCTGTTCCGCCTGTTCCGGGAGAGCAAGCAGGCCGACATCAACCCGGGCTACTGGCAGGAGAAGGTCACCGCCGGTCGGGGCGACGTCACCGACTGGTCGGAGGAAAAGTTCCGCGCCTGGGTGATCGAGGAGGCCGCCGCCGCCGAGGCCCGCTTCCCCGGCGCCGTCGAGGCGGTCACCGAGCAGATCCTCGACTCCGAGGACCACAACCTCGAATACCGGGGCACGGCCGAGTACGCGGTCGGGTCGTTCGATCACGGCGACTTCCGTCTGCGGATCCCGGACCACTGGGAGGAGTCGTTCGACGACTTCTCGTGGGAGTTCCTCTTCGCCTGCCGCGCGATCGTGTGGGGCATCGGCCAGTACGACGCCTCGATCTGCGGCTCCCGCTGCCCCGAGCACGCGGACCACTACTGCCGCCGCTCACCCAAGCACCAGCCCGGCATCTGCCGGGACGTGAAGCAGAAGGGCTTCGAGTCCTGCACCTGGAACCCGGCCCGTAAGGCGGTGCTCCGATGAACGCCGAGACCTTCAACTCCCGCTATCCGGTCGGTACTCCGGTAGTCGCCTACCCGGCCTGCCGTCCGGAGGATCACCCCGGCGACAGGCGGCTCATCACCCGCACCCGCAGCAAGGCGCAGGTGTTGGGCGGTCACACCGACGTCGTCTGGGTCGACGGCCACAGCGCCTGCATCGCGCTCAGCCACGTGGACCCGGTGTCGGAGGACGAGTTCAAGGCGGCGCGCGCCGCCGAGACCGCCGCCGCAGTCGCCGAACAGGGTGCGCTCCCCATGCCTGTGGGAAATGCCCCGGATCGCCTCCAGGCCGCAAGCCGGTTGATGGCCGAGCGTGAGGCAGAAATCCGCGAGCACGTCGCGGCCACGAAGAACTGGTCGCTCGGGAACCTCGCCGCCCGCGACCTGCTCGCTGAACTGGACCGGACGCGCACCGAGTTGGCGAAGTACGTCGGCCATGAGCCGACGATCGCCGAGGAAATGACCTACCTCAGCCGCTGCCTCAACGCCGTCTGCGACCTGTGTGACGCGACCGAGAAGCAGGCCACCCGCTGGGAGAACCCGCTCCCCGTGCCCGAGTGGGTTGAGGACGTTCGTAAGGCAGCCGACGGCGACCGGCCGGACGATCCGGCCGACAACCGGCGCCGCATCTACATCGACGGCAAGGGCAACGGCTGGATCTCCGTCTGCTCGGAGGAGGGCGTCGAGTATGTCGTCCCCGTCGAGCCCGCCGCGGCCCTTGAGCAGGCCGTCGAGGAGGTCGCCGACGAGGCCGGCGGCTTGCGCGAGATCGGCAGGTGCTGGTGATGGCCGAACCGACCCGCCCGATCCGCGACCTGGACGTGCCGCTGCCCGAACTAGAGCAGCAGATCCGCGAGCAGGCCGCCACCCCGGACCCGCATGTGGGACTGAACCCGACCGGCCGGCCCCGCCGATCCTCCGCCCCTAGCCGCCGCAAGCAAGCACGCCGAACCACCACCGTCGAGGAGACCTCGTGACTGCTCACATCATCGGCGGTTTGACCGTCGACCTGCATGACGGCCCGATCCGCACCGAGTACAGCCGCAGCCACTTCGACGGCAAGCCCACCGCCCGCCTCGTCATCGGCCAGGGCAGCGACACCATCGCCATCGCGGTGAGCGGCTCCCCGGCCGAGACGCTCGACCAGCTACTGGAGGCCGTGTCCGAGCTTCGCGCCTGGACTGCAACCCAGCAGCTCGTCAAGCGGCTCCCCGAGGTGGCGTGATGCTCACCGACCTCGACGGCACACAGATCGACCTGGACCGGGCGCAGACCGCACTCGGAGACGACTCCCGGTGGCTGTGGACATGCGAGCACACCGATGCCGGTGAGCCGCTCATGCAGCGCATCGACCGCCTCGGCGAGGCCGTGCTGCCGCTGTCGGTCGTCTACCGCGACCACGGGCCACTCACCCCGGACAGCGTCCGCACCACGGCCGCCCTGTACCGGCAAGTCCTGGAGGCGGCATGACAACAGCGACTGAGACGCCGGTCGCCGAAAGCACCGTCAAGCCGGAAGCCGTCACTGATCTGCCCGGGCAAGTCGACGCCCACATGCGGGAGCACTTCCCCGATACCGTCGACGCCGGCGGCTGGATGACGGCCCGCGACTACCGCGACAACACGGCAGTCGTCGTCTGGCGGCCCGGAGACGCCGACCTCATGCCCGGCGGAATCCGCGCCATCCTCATCTACCGCTGGCACGTCTCCCTGCAGAACGCCGGATTCACCTGCGTGCCGCGCACCGACATGGAAGTCTTCGGCCGCCCCGACGAGCAGGCCCCGGACGGGCGGGCCCGCTGGATCCACATCACCGGCTGGGACCCGGAACTGGTCCGCCCGCACAGGTCTTTCACTCGGCTGGAAAAGGAGCTGAGGCAGAAGATCGGTGTGGCTGCGGAGCACCAGATCCACGTTGACCCCGCCAGTGTGCCGCCGCTGTCCGGCGCCATGGGCGGGGCCCCGCAGCCGGTGCACGGGCTCCGGTTCCAGTACGCCGAGAAGCGCCTGTACGTGACGGTCGTTTTCAAGGACACGGCCGAGCCGCTCCCGGACCCGCCCGCATGTGTGCTCGCCATCGCGGAGGAGCACCGCGGCCACGGCACCGGCTGGGACGGCGACGGATGGTGCCGTCTCCAGGAGGCGTCATGAGCGGCCGGGAGATCGAGTCGTCGTCCCTGATGCCCAAGGTCGCCGTCGATGACGCGACGTGGCGCAGGGCGGCCGTCAACACGGCCGGCGGGCTCGCCTTCCACCACCCGCACGAGGACGACGGCATCGACCCGAAGGCCGTCGGCCGGGAGCTCGCCCACAACCCGGCCATCGCCGGACCGCTGCGTGAACTCCTCGGCTACCTCGGCTACCTCGAAATCTGCGTCGACGCCGAGAAAGCCATCACCGCCCGCCTGAAAGGAGGCCAGTCGTGATCGAGACGCTCGCCCTCTGCATCCCCCCGTTCGTCCTGCTGGCCGCCTTCGTGGCCGGCGTCATCCACACCTTCCGCGTGACCGACGACATCGAGGAGGGGGAGTCGTGACGCTCACCGATCTGATGCCGAGGCGGTTCAGCTTCCTGTGGGAGCGCGAGCAGCCCGTCCGTAAGCACCGGGCCGTCGACGAAGTTGACCGCCTTAAGCGTCACCTGCACGGCGCCCAGCTCCTCATCAACGGGCTGCACCTGCAGCTCGACGACCAGGACCACGAGCACGAGCAGATCATCGCCCGCATCGACGAGCGGTACACCGCCACCATCCGCGAACTCGAAGACCGGATCGCCGAACTGGAGAACCGCCTCAACGTCGGCGTCCTCGCCGAGGCTGCAGCCGCGCAGACGCAGGAGATTCCCATCGTGCCCATCCCGGTCGCGTTGCATCAGGCGCCGTTCGCCACCACCAACCCCGGTCGCGGAACGCCGTCGTGGGCTGTGCGTGACGAGACGTCGGGGGTGTCGTGATGGCGGTCAAGGAGCAGGTCTTCCACATCGTTGTCTGCCCCCGCACCGACCAGGCCCACGACGAGGCACGTGGCGGGGCCAGCCCCGTCCTGCTGCGGCCGACCCGGGACGCGATGTCCGCCTCCTTCGACGACGCGAAATGGGTGGCCGAGGTCCTCGGCGCGACCGTCATCTCGACCGAGGGGGCGGCGTGATGGCGACCGTTGCGCAAGTCTTCGAAATCAACGACCTGACCGGCATGCCAGACGGCCCCCTCCCGGACCGCGACGCGATCGACAACTGGTCACCGAAGTCCTTCGACGACTACTTCACGGCGGAAGCCCGCCACCGGGCGCGCGGATTCGCCCAGCGGGCCGTCGAATGCGAGGTGACCGGCGCCGGCGTCCGCGAGTGGCATTCCTGCCGGGAAGCGGCAGTGCTGTCTCTCCTTGCCGCAGCCGAGGAAACGGCGCCGGCCGAGGACCGGCCATGGCACGCGGACCGCGTCGACGCCTATGCCGAACTGCACGGCTTGCGCGGCTGGTACCGGCACACAAGCCAGCACGGAAAGCACCGCATCCAGATCAACTACATCCGTCGGCGCCAAGACGCCGACCAGGACCGGCACTTCGTACACACCTCCGCGAACTACGACTACCGCGCGACGCCGCACTGGGTCGTCGACCGGGACACCGGCCGCACGGTCTACCGCAGCCACTCCAAGCGCATCGCCCAGCAGTGGATCGAAGCGAGGGAGGCGTCATGACCGTCCGCCCGCCGATAGTCGGCGTCGCCCTGTGGACCGCGGTGATGAGGAACGCCGACCACCGCTGCGAGTGCCGGGGCGCGTGCGGCAAGAAGCACGACCCGGACCGCAAGCGGGTGCAGGGCCGGTGCGACCTGGAGAACGGCAAGCGCGTGAGCAAGGTCGGCCAGGTCGTCCTGATCGCGATGCCGCGGGACCCGATCAACGAGGGCGACTTCGTGACCGCGGCCTCGCTGCCGGCCAGCCGTCTCGCCGCGATGTGCCCGCCGTGTCACGACGCGGTCCGCCGGAAGATCAAGTCGGCCGAGAAGAAGCTCCCGCCGCAGGAGGACGGGCTGTTCGCGGCCGAGGAGTTCGTCGTCAGCAAGGCCAGCACGGAGCAGGCCGACGTGGGCGCCGCATAGCTCCCGGTCGCCCGGCCGGTCAGGTACGGGCGTCCGGTGAATCGACCAACAACCACATAGGCCGGCGGCGCGTCGAGTTCCCCCAACTCCGCGCCGCCCAGGGTCCGCTCCCTCGGAGCACCCCCCCCGCTCGGGGGAGCGGACCCGTCTTCAGTGCACCCAGAAACGGAGAACCATGAGCACCAGCAGCCCCACCATTCCGCCGGATGTTGCCGCGCACGTCCTCTGCCACTACGGCCGCGGCGGCTACCCGGCAGGCGACTGGGCTGAGGACCTGATCAGCCTCATCTCCCGCGCCGACGACTCCAACCGGGACCGGTTCGCCGCCGGATTCCCCGACTACGTCGCCGCGATCACCGCCATCAAGTACGACCCGAACGGCGTCGCCCACCTCCTCGACCTGGCGGCCGGCCGCTGCACCCGCTGCAAGACCACCGACGGCCCCAACACGGCGGCCGGCTTGTGCGAGGCGTGCGACCAGCCGATGCCCCTGGACGGTGTCGCATGACCGCCGCGGCGAGCACCGGCGAACTGGAAGAGCTGGTCGGGAACCTCGAAGACGAACTCTCCGAGTTGCGCGACAAGTACGCCGACGTCGTCCAGGAGCGCGACGAGCTGCAAGGGAAGGTCGACGACCTCACCGCGCGCATTGCGGGAGCCCGCGACGACATTGAGGACGCGCTGCGGGGGCTGAGTTCATGACGACCACCATCGAAGCGCCGAAGATCGTCGACGGCCTGTCCGCCGAGGACTACCACGCGGACCGCACGTCGGTCTCCTCGACCGGACTGCGGGAACTCCTCGACCCCGGATGCCCGGCTCAGTTCCACTACGACCGCTACCACCCGAAGCCCCCGAAGAGGGAGTTCGACCTCGGCAATGCCGTGCACGCCGCGGTGCTGGGGGAGGGCCACGACATCGTCGAGATTGTCGGCTTCACGGACTACAAGAAGGGCGACGCCCGAGCCCTGCGAGACGAGGCCTACGCCGCAGGCAAGGTGCCGCTCCTGCCGAAGGAGAAGCTCCAGGTCGACGCGATGGCGAAGGCGGTCCGTGGACACCGGGACGCTGGTCCGCTGTTGGCGCCGGGCATGGGCCTCCCGGAACGCTCCATCTACTGGACCGATCCAGCGACCGGCGTCCGCTGCCGGGTCCGGCCCGACTGGCTGATGGTCCGGCCCGAGGTCACGGTCATCGTCGACTTCAAGACGACGACCGACGCCAACCCTGAAGCGTGCAGCAAGGCCATCGAGTCGTACAGCTACCACCAGCAGGGAGCCCTGTACATCGACGGCGTGCAGGCCGCCGGTCTAGCCCCTGAGGGCGCCCGCTTCTTCTTCGTCTTCCAGTCCAAGAAGGCCCCCTACCTGATCACGGTCCGCGAACTGAAGGACCAAGACCAGGACATCGGCCGGGCCCGCAACGAACGCGCACTCCGGATCTACGCGGACTGCGTCGCCAACGACGACTGGCCCGACTGGACCGGCCCCGTCGACACCATCCCCCAGCTCGGAATGCCGAGCTGGCCCACCCTCCGCCAGGCCGAGGAGTACTTGAAGTGAGCAGCGAGATCGCCACCCGCGACGAGCAGAACGTCGTCGCCGTACAGCAGCCCGCCAACCAGCCCGTCGAATCCAGCCTGGAGAAGTGGGCGCAGGACGCCGCCGCCATCTCCGGCATCGCCAACGCCATCGCCGGCACCTCTCTGGCCGGCGCCTACCGCGGTAAGCGCGACGAGATCGTCGCTGTCATCCTCGCCGGGCATGAGCTCGGGCTGAAGCCGATGACCTCGCTGAAGTCCATCGACGTCATCAACAACCAGCCCGCCCTGAGGGCGCACGCGATGCGCGGCATCCTCCAGAACAAGGGCCACGACGTCGAGCTCGTCGAGTCCACCGCCGAGTACTGCAAGATGCGGGGCCGGCGAAAGGGTGCCACCGATTGGCAGTACGTCGAGTGGGACACCGCGCGTGCCACCCAAATGGGGCTGATCAACAAGGCTGAGTGGAAGAAGCAGCCGAAGACCATGCTGATCAACCGGGCCACGGGTGAGATCTGCCGCCTCGTCGCCGCCGACGCGCTGCACGGAATGCCCTACGTCGCCGAGGAGCTCGACGGCTACGTCCACGGCGAGGCCGTCCAGCCGAAGCGGGCACCGCTGTCCGTCGCCTCCCTCACCGCCGCCCCGACGCCGCAGCAGCTGGCCGAACCGCAGCCCACCGATGTGGTCGACGTCGACACCGACGACGAGCACGCCACCGCAACCCAGGAGCTGCACGCCTTCGGACGCGACCAGGGCATCGACGACATCGAGCTGCTCGCCCACGAGGAGCTCGGCGCGCCCGTCGAGCACGTCTCCGCGCAGGCCATCCGCGATCTCGTCGCCCGCCTCCGCGCCGCAACCGCCGCCTAGACCCCACCCGACGGCCGACCCGCCCGCCGATAACAGGCGGGCCGGCCTCCGAGAAGGAGACCACGAAGCATGACGACCGAACAGATCGAGTCCGAGACCGTGACCGTCGCGGTCTCCATCCTCCACGACATGCGGGACGCCAACGCCCTGCTGCGCCGCCGCGACCGCGATGTGCGGGACCTCGTCGCCACCCACATCGCGGAGGGCCTCGCCAGCCGGGAGAAGGACCGCTGGCTCGCCGCCATCAAACTCTCCAAGGCCCTCGACGAGGCCCACTGCAGCGTGGACAACCTCGTCGACAACTGGCTCGAAGACCACGGCTGGGAGCCCCGGTCCGCCTACAAGACCCCGGCGTCCCTCACGCCCTCCGACGACCCGTGGTCGCCGAAGCCGGACATCACCGCCGACGTGCCCGAGCCCGTCCGCCGGATCGTCGTCGAGCGACTCGCCGACATGCTCCTCGACCGCCAGGACGACTGGCACGCCGAGCAGGCCCGCCGCCTCACCTTCGCTCTGAAGAACGAAGGCGCCGACCTCACCGGCGACATCGAAAAGCGGATCACCGAACTCACCCTCGGCCGCGACCCCAGCGACCCGCCCTTCTAGCCCACCCCATTGGGGAGCCGCCGCGGCCCGAACCTGCGGCGGCTCCCCGGACCAGGAGACCACGAATGACCGCCAAGACCATGCATCAGTCGGAGGCCGCCCTCCGAGCCACGCTCACCACTCTTGCCGACCGCTGGGAGCAGATGGCCGGCCAGGCCCCGGATCCTGATGAGGGCCTGTTCGTCGACGAGGTCACGCCCGCCGAGTCCGCACGAGTCGAGCGCGCCGCGACTTACCGCACCGCGGCCTCCGACCTGCGGGACGTCCTGCGCACCGGCCGCATCCCGCACCCACTGATGACCGACGCCGAGCTTGAGCAGCACGGCACGCCCGAGGAGACCACCTCATGAGGGCCTTCTATCGCGGCTACTCCGCCGCCACGGGCCGCCGTGCCAAGCAGGTCCGCAATGTGCACGTGATGCGCGAGGACGGCAAGTTCGCCGGCAGGCAGGGCCTGTGCGGGGCTGTCGGATGGGGCGTCACCCAGTCTCCGCCCGTCCTCCTCGACCCGATGCCGTCCGAGCCGCCGGCCGGCTTGATCTGGTGCCGGGCCTGCATCGGCCACGCCTCCCAACTCGTCGGCCAGCTCGACTCGTTCGCCCGCATCATCGCCGCCGCCGCACCCGAACACTGCGGGCGCTGCCGCCAGCCCCGGCCGCTCTTCGACTTCTCGTGGGTGCCCGACGGCTGGATGGAGTTCAAAACGATCCGGCTCTGCGCCCGCTGCCACAGCCTCTCCGCCCTCGAAGACGAAGACGGCCAACTCGACTCGGGCCCCCTGCTCGACCGGATCGGAGCCACCTCATGAGCAACATCGCCCCCACGTTCGAGGCCGGCCGCATCGAGGCCGCCGCCCCGTCCACGTCCCGCCGGATCGTCGACGACTACGAGGCCTGGGTCGACGAGGTCACCCCCGCGTTCGTGGCCGCCGCCGACACCGGCCAGCCGTTCACGATCTGCGAGATCGCCACCACCAAGCATCTGCCCGACCCGCCGCACCCGAAGAGCCAGTGGGGGAGCCTGCCGGCCCGCCTGCAGGACGCCGGACTCATCCGCCACCACGGCTACGGGCCGTCCGCGCGCTGCCGCAAGAGCCTCGTCTACGTGTGGATCGGCGTCCCCATCCGGCTGCGTGAACTCGTTGCCGCCCGACGGCGGGAGGAGCGGGCCGCACGACGGGCCGCCCGGGCGGACGAGCGGAGGGCGGCGTGATGTGCGACATCGCCCTCTACTGCGGCCTGCTCGGTCTCCTCCTCGGCGTCGTCGCCGTCATCGCGTCCATCGCCGACCGCAGGCACAGGAGGCGGACGTGATCGACGACATCGCCGCCGTCCTGGACATCGAGCCCGGTGCGGTGATCGCCGCCACCTGCTCCGTCGCCTGCATCGCCGGAGTCTTCGCAGTCCTGGCCGGCCAGCTGGCCTTCGGACGGATCAGCCGCCGATGGCAGGCGCGGCGCGGCATCCGCCAGCTCGAATCCTTCGCCAACCACCCCGCCAACCGCAGCCGGAAGGAGAAGCCGTGACCACCGCCGCCGACCACACCCCGTCCCGAGGCTGCTACCAGCGCGGCTGCCCGCTGCCCGAGTGTGCACAGGAGAACTACCGGTACATGTGCCGGCTTCGTCTCAGCTACCACCGCGGGGAGCGCCGTCGCACCGACGCCACCCAAACCGCCCACCACATCGAACGCCTCATCGAGGCCGACTGGACGCAAGCCCAGATCGCCCGCGCCGCCGGAATCGCCCACCACATCGTCGGAGACATCCGCCGCGGACAACCCATCGTCGCCACCACCACCGCCCGAAGCATCCTGGCCGTCCCGATCGGGCCACCGCCCGCCGACACCCGCGACGTCGACGCCACCGGCACCACACGCCGACTCCGCGCCCTCGTCGCCATCGGCTGGCCCATCGCCCAACTCTCCACACGGCTCGGCATCTGGCCGACCGCACTCGGCAACATCGCCCGCGGCGAACTCGAACACGTCCGCGCCACCACCGCCGACACCGTCGCCCTCCACTACCAGCACCTCATCCAGCACCCCGGGCCCAGCAACAGGGCCCGCATCCTCGCCCGCAACAAAGGCTGGCGCGACCCGCAGTGGTGGGAGGACTACGGCCGCATCGACGACCCCGACTTCGACCCCGAAGCCGCCGACGAGTTCGGCTTCCGGGAGCGCGCCAAGCTCCGCCGCGAAGAGATCATCCACCTCGCCTGGCACGGCGACACCCCCGACCAAATCCACGCCCGACTCGACGACGAAGTGTCCATCTCCACCGTCCGCCAGATCGTCCAGGAATGGCGCAGCGGGCAGAAGCACGACCGCAAGCAGGTGGCCGCATGAGTGACTGGAGGAACGCGGCCCGCTGCCGCGAAGTCGACCCCGAACTGTTCTTCCCCGTAGGCGAATCCGCCCACGCCGCCATACAGGCGGAAGAAACCAAAGCCGTCTGCCGCACCTGCCCCGTCGTTGACAGCTGCCTCCAGTTCGCCCTCAACGAAGGCATCCCCTCCGGCATCTTCGGCGGGCTCGACGAGCGGGAGCGTGCCAGCCTCCACCGGTCCGTGAGGCGAGGCCGTACCGCACCCGAGGACGTCACGACCAAGGCCGCGGAGGCGCGCGAGACGCGGCAGGAACGCACCCTCCAGGCCATCTTCAACGACAACACCACACGCCTGTGGGGCGGACACCTCGCATGGACCGGCGGCGACCAGATCTACTTCGGCGGCCACAAATACACGCCGCGGCAAGTCGCCTTCAAAGTCGACCGAGGCCGGCGCCCGGAAGGGCCCGTGCTGTCCGACTGCGGCAACAAGGAATGCGTCCTTCCCGCTCACCTGACGGACCAGCCAGAACGCGGCTACTGCGGCACCCGCAACGGCTACCGACTGCACCGCAGCAACGGCGAAGAAGCGTGCGCGCCGTGCAGCAAAGCGAACACCGACGCCGACAACCGACTCCGCCGCACCGGCACCACCAAAAAGCTCGCCGCCTAGCCCGGACATGACGACGGCCCCGCCAGCACGGCGGGGCCAGGAAGGAGACGGACGTGACGTCAGGTCGAGTCGAGCGCGCGGCGCTTGGCGATTTCGAGGGACTCGCGGAGTACGCGGGCGTTGGTCTTGTCGCTCGGCCTGTCTCCCTCCTCCAGCTCTTCCAGGTAAGCGCGGAGTTCGTGCAGCGTCGCGTAGTCCTCGTAGCTGACGATCACGGCTGCTTCCTCGCCGCGATTGATGAGCACCGTGGGCTCGCCACCGAAGCGCGCACGGGCGATGACCTTGCCGAGGACGTTGCGTGCCTCGGCGATCTGGTTCCGGTGGACGGTCGGTCGCTCGCTCATGAGCAGATCGTAACTGATAGCCGCAATGGTCATCTTAGTCTCCTTAGCTGTGACGCCTTTCTTAGCTATGATAGCTACAAGGGAGAGGGGTTGAACACACCTCCCTAAGCGCTCTGGTTCCGTGCGCCCAAAACCCCTCAAGCTCTCTCGAAAGAAGACCAATGGCCGTCTCCAAGCGCCTCCGTTACGAGATCCTCCGCAGGGACTCACACACCTGCCGCTACTGCGGTACGTCCGCCCCGGACGTACCGCTGCGCGTCGATCACGTCACCCCCGTCGCGCTCGGCGGCACCGATGAACCGAGCAACCTCGCCACCTCGTGCGAGCCGTGCAACAGCGGCAAGAGCAGCAGCACCGTCGATGCCGCCACGGTCGCCGATGTCAGCGACGACGCCCTCCGGTGGGCCGCCGCCATGCAGCAGGCGGCCGACGAGAAGCGCCAGGAGGTGGCTCCGAAGCTCGCGTACAGGGAGCACTTCAAGAAGTCCTGGCAGGGCTGGACCCGCGAGGTCGGCTGGAAGACGCAGAAGGTCGAACTACCCGACAGCTGGAAAGGCAGCCTCGACACCTTCTACGAAGCCGGCCTGCCGCAAGAGGTATGGCCCGACATCGTCGAGAAGGCCATGACCAACCCGACGGTCAGGGTCGACAACACCTTCCGCTACGCCTGCGGCATCGCCTGGCGCATGGTCCGCGAGCTTCAGGAGCGAGCGAAGACCATCACGGGAGTCGCATCGAAGACGGCGACACCTGCGGACTCCCTTACTCAGGCGGCCATCGACATCTGGGAGAACGAGCAAGCCGAGGACGTCACGTCGGAGATGCGCAAGGAGGTCCTCGCCAGCCTCGCTGAAGTGTGCGGCACGGAGGATCCCCACCGAGTTCTCTTCGGTGCCCAGCTAGCCGCTTGGTGCGGAGAGACCGACGTGGCCGGCGCACTGCGGGCCAATGATCACAGCGAGATCTACCACCAGTGGTGGTGCTCCTGGCTCTCGACAGTCGGCGACTACCCGCCCGACGAGGCAGGGACGCGCATGCGAAAGCAGATCGACACCTTGCTCGCGGACTCCGTATCAACCGTGCGCATCGCTCGAGCCGCCGTATACGCGGGCGCTCGAAAATCAGTCAGTCTCCACTTCGGGCTGGACGCCAATGAGCAAGAACTCATTGGCGTCACGGGCTACTTCTGGACAGCCCTCGAAGCGTGGTGCGAGGCCTTCCATGCCGTCGACGGCCGCTGGCCCGACAAGTCCGAACGCTCTGCATTCATCGACAGCATCGGTCGGATCGCGGCCGACGGCGACATCTACATCGCCGACATCCAGACGGCCGCCTCTGCGGCAGGCGCTTACCAGGACCCCGACATCAGCACCTGCCTGCCGCGCCATGGGTCGGTTTTCGAGATCCTCTCGCAGCCCGTGGGTGGTGTCGCTTGATGGGCCGCATCGAGAACCCGGGGGAGAACTGATGCCTTGGTTCAAGGTCGACGACACGGCGCACGCGCACCCGAAGATGCGCCGCGCCGGCAAGTCCGCCATCGGCCTGTGGGTGATGTGCGGCTCCTACGCCGCCGCGTACCTCACCGACGGGATCGTCCCCGCGGAGACGGCAGCCGAGGGCACGCCAACGCAGATCGCCAAGCTCGTCAAGGCTGGCTTGTGGCATGAGCAGGGGCACGGGTGCCCGCGGTGCCCTCAGCCGATGCCCGGCGACTACGTGATGCACGACTACCTCCGCTACAACCCGACCCGCGCGCGGGTCGTTGCTGAACGCGACCGCGAGGCGGAAAAGAAGCGGGCCCAGCGCGCCGGCGGGAAGCCGGACGGAACGCCTCCGCCGCGAAACGCGAACCAAAACGGCTCGGATTTCGGTGGAAAAACTGAAGAAAAACTCGAGTTTTTGGACGGTTTTTCTTCGCCAGTTTCAGGTAAAGCCCCAGTTCAGGACGCCGCGTCCCCTGGGGACTCCAGCCCGCCTCGCGCACGCGCGTCCCGGCCCGCCCCGACCCAAGCAGTAGCTACTGACGTAGCTACTGCTGCTAGCTGGGCCGACCGCAAGAACGGATTCCCCGACGCACTCAAGCCCCTCGCTAAGGCGCTCGCGGCAGCAGGGCTCGGAGCGGTTGCCTGGGACATCAAGAAGTTCACCGACTGGCAGCGAATCCGCACACAGCTCGAGCGACTTGGGGCCGACCTCATGGTCCGCTCCGCCGTAAACGCAGCCCAGCTCCGCGGCGAGCCGGACAGCGTCACCGCCTGGATCGGCCGCTGGGAAACGCTCGAGCCCGAACCGGAACAGCAGCCCGGCCGCCCCCACCTCCGCGCCGTTGCTGGCGGCTGGACCGGCCCCAACCGCCCCCATCCCGCCACCGGTGCCGGCGCCCCCGTGCCCACTGCCGATGAGTACAAGAACGCGAGGCCCTTCTGATGACCCCTGCCGAAGAGCGGCGCGCTCGACACGATGCCGCCCAGTCCGCGGCCCGCAACGAGATTCGCGCGCAGACCCTCGACCGCTACCTCGCCCGCCGCCCGAAGTCCTTCACCGAGGACCACCCCGTTCGGCCCGAGATCGAGAAGTGGATCAGCGACTTCCTGTCCGGCTCTCACGCCTCACTGCTGCTGCTGGGCGAGCCCGGCACCGGCAAGACCTGGCACCTGTGGAAGCTCGGTGAACTGCTGATCCGCCGCGGCTGGTTCGGCCGCTACTACCTGGTCTCCGACTTCGAGTTCAAGGCCGCCGCGGACCGGCCGGTCAACCACGAGCGGCTGCAGACGTGGCGCGAGGCGCCGCTGATCGCCCTCGACGACCTGGGTGCCACCCAGCTGTACCCGTGGACGGTCGACGCGATCGCCCAACTGATCGACGCCCGCTGGCAGAACCAACTGCCCACGTTGATCTCCACCAACCTGCCCACCCTCGAGCCGCTCGGCCCGCGGACCCAGTCCCGCTTCGCCGACGGCGGATCCGCCTTCGCCACTTTCACCGGAACCGACTTCAGGAAGGCCTCATGACCCACGACCACGAGCCCCCGGCCGACGATTTCAAGGACATTCCGCCGATCGACCTGGACGCCGAGCGGGCAGTCCTCGGAGCAATGATCATTTCCAGCCGGGTGATTGAGGAAGTCGTCGAAATCCTCGAGCCCGCGCACTTCTACCGCCACAACCACGAAACGATCTACCGAGCCCTCGTTGACCTCCACAACGAAGGCGCCCCCCACGACCAGATCGCCCTCAACAACCGCCTCGAGCGGGACGGAGACCTGGCCCGCTGCGGCGGCCACGGCTACCCGTTCACCCTCGTGCAGGCCCTGCCGTCCGTCGCGGACGCCGAGTACTACGCCAGCGTCGTCCGCGAGAAGGCCGTCCTGCGGAAGATCCTCACCGCGGGCAGCGGCATGACGCAGGAAGCCCGAAGCGGCGAGTACAGCCCCGACGAGATCATCCAGAACGCCTACGACACCCTCGAGGGTCTCGCCGGCCTGACCGACGCCGGAGACGAAGATCTGTCCATCGGCGTCGACATCATGAACACCGTCGCCGAGGTCGTCGACATCCGCGAGAACGGCCCCAAGCTCGGACTCCTGACCGGATTCATCGACTTCGACGCCCTCACCGGCGGCCTGCAGCCCGGCCAGTTCATCCTCATCGCCGCCCGCCCAGCCATGGGCAAGTCGGTGCTCGCCGGGGACTTCGCCCGCTACACCGCGATCCGCAACGACATCCCGACCGCGTTCTTCTCGCTCGAGATGGGCCGCAAGGAGCTCGAGAAGCGCTTCCTGTCCGCGCAGGCCACCTACCCGCTGCACTGGATGAAGGCCAAGGGGCCCATCGACGACGGCAAGGTCATGAAGCTCGTCGAGGCCGGCAAGGACATGCAGTCGTCGCCACTGTTCATCGTCGCCGACACCGGCATCACCCTCGCCAAGATCCGCTCGCACTGCCGCCGCGTGCAGCGCCAGCACGGCCTCGGCCTGGTCGTCATCGACTACCTGCAGTTGATGCACGGCGAATCGACCGGCCGCAACGACAACCGGCAGCAGGAAGTCTCCCGGATCAGCCGCGGCCTGAAGACGCTCGCCATGGACCTGCAAGCCCCAGTCATCGCCCTGTCCCAGCTGAACCGCGGCCCCGAGCAGCGGCAGGACAAGAAGCCGATGGTGTCCGACCTCCGCGAGTCGGGATCCCTCGAGCAGGACGCCGACATCGTCATCCTGCTGCACCGCGAGGACGCCTACGAGAAGGACTCCCCTCGCGCCGGCGAGGCGGACCTGATCGTCGCCAAGCACCGCAACGGGCCCACCGCCACGATCACCGTCGCCTTCCAGGGGCACTATGCCCGATTCGTCGACATGGCCCAGGCCTGATCAACCCAACCGATCGGAGAACTCCCATGCCCTACCTCGACACCTGCGACCGCTGCCTCACCGCCGACAGCCCTGCCATAACCCCCGTCAAGGTCGCCCCGACCGGCCCCGGCTCCGTCCTCGCCACCTACCGCTGCCCCACCTGCGGCGACACGTGGACCTGCGGATGGGCAGCACAACCTGACGACGAGGCCGCCTGATGCCCCGCCGGTGGCTGCGGCATCCGCCGGCGACGGTCCGCCGCCCACTCACCTGCCCGTCGGGTGAGCCGCGTTTCGGCACGGCGTCGGCGGCGGGCATTGAGTCGGCCAGGCTCGGTTCGCGGTGGAGGACGCCGTTCACGACTGCCGGATGCGATGTCTGCGGCGGCTGGCATCTGCGGCCACCGCCGGGTGCACGTTGACCGCCGCCCGCAGGGGACCGGTCGGGCGGGAAACCCCCGTGCGGGCCGCCTGCTTCGCCTCAGGCGGCCTGGGGGCGCCTGAAGGTCCCCGCGGAGCTTCGAACCCGTCCCAGCGCCTCTCAGGGCCCGTACAGCGCCTCCCGAATCCGTTCACCGCAACTCACCCACAGGAGAACCGATGTTGAGCACCGATCAGTGGGCCACGATCCGTGGCCTCGTCGACTGGCTGGACCAGAACAACGGCCGCAGCGACCACGAACTCGCCATGCGCACCCTCAAGGTCACCGAGGAGGCTGGTGAAGTTGCCGCCGCGTACATCGGCGTGCACGGCCAGAACCCGCGCAAGGGGCGTTCGCACGGCTGGGTCGACGTGCAGGAAGAACTCTGCGACGTGATCGTCACCGCCGCCGTGGCGCTCGCCTCGATCAGCGCCGAGCCGCAGGGCGTCCTCGACGCCAAGCTCACGAAGATCGCTGCCCGTTCGGCGGTGGCCCGCTGATGACCCGCCACATCCGTGCCCGCGACGTCGACGCCGTCCTCGCGTACAGCGGCTACGAGCAGTCCGAGTTCGTCGACGGCGACTGGGAGCCCGGCTACCGCATCGCCCAGGACGGGCGACGGCAGGTGAACGTCTTCCATGACGGGCCCGGCGAGGCCGACGCCCTGGAGCGGTACCGGCTCCAGCTGCAGGCCGACGGATTCCATGTCGTCGCCGATCAGATGCCTGGCGGCGGACGACGCCGACTCCACGTCACCAAACCCTGACCGCACCCCGCCACCACCCCCGCCGTGTAGTCCCATCCCGCACCCACACCAACCCGCAGAAAGAGGCACAAATGACCACCGACCCCCGAGCCCTCCAGCTCGCCCAGCACCGCCAGCACATCACCCACGAGAACACCAACGGATCTGTCCAGTTGTGGGACGGCCTCACCAAAGGCGCCCAGCAGATCAAGGTCCAGGAAGCCGAGGCCTATCTGCGCGCCGCCGTCGAAGCCGGACTCATGCCGCCCGCAGACCGGCCCACCGACAAGCACAGCGCGATCTGGCTGGACGAGGAGGGCTTCGTCTACGGCGAGTACCAGACCAGCCCGTCATCCCACGGCGACGCAATCCTCCGCCTCGTCTGGGAGTCCGAGGTCTGCTCCTCCAAGCGCGACCTCGAAGACCAGGGCGCCGAGTTCCGCCTCATCGGCTGGAGCACCTGAGCCCGCCGTGTGAGCCCCACCCACCCCCACAACAGATCAACACCAAGCGCGCGCGACCAAGGAGCAGCACATGACGTACATCGCCCCGGCATTCATGACCCACGCCGCACCCGAAGCCATCGAAGCCGCCATCCGCGAAGCCGAGGTCACCCGCGACCGCTACGCCAAGAAAGCCAGCGTCCTGCGTGGACTCCTCGCCACCCGCCACGACCAGATCGCCGCCGGAACCTGGCCGGGCACCCCGACCGAGAGCCAGCCCGCAGCCGAACCCCAAGCCGCCGCTCGCCAGCCCTGCACCGAGTGCGGCCTCGCCTACCAGGTCAAGCGCGACGGCACCCTGCGCCTCCACAACGGCGTGACGCTGTCCGGCTTCTCCACCGGCAAGCCCTGCCCCGGCGCCAACAAGCCGCCCGCACCCGGCGCCAACAAGCCGCCCGCACCCGCCGCCTGAGCCGCCCGCGCGACCGCATCCGGATACCAACCACCAGGAGACACCGCCGTGATCAACCTGCCCCCTCGCCCACCGAATGGCCTGACCGTCCTCGACACGTTCTGCTGCGCCGGCGGCATGGGCATGGGCTACTACCTGGCCGGCTTCGACGTCGTCGGCGTGGACATCAACCCGCAGCCGAACTATCCGTTCCCGTTCATCCAGGGCGACGCAATCGAATACATCCGCGCCCACGGCCACGAGTACGACTTGATCCACGGGTCGCCGCCCTGCCAGGACTTCTCGAACCTGAACGCCTACAACAAGAAGTCCTATCCGCGACTGATCGCCCCGACCCGGGAGGCGATGGTCGCGACCGGCCGGCCCTACGTCATCGAGAACGTCGAGGAGGCGGCCCGGGAGTTGATCGACCCGGTGACGTTGTGCGGCCCGATGTTCGACCTGATCGTCTACCGGCACCGGGTGTTCGAGACGAACTGGGACCTGGCGGTGCCGGCGCATCCGAAGCACGTGGCGCGCTGCATGCGCAACGGTTATCTGCCCACACCGGAGAAGCCGTTCATGTCGATCCACGGCGGCAAGCACTCGAAGAAGTGGCAGCGGGCGGCGTGTGACGCCATGGGCATGCCGTGGATCAAGGTCCCGGAGGACGCGCGGATGGAGCGGATCCAGCTCGGCATCCGCGAAGTCTGCGAAGCCATCCCTCCGAAATTCGCGCAGTGGATCGGCGAGCGCGCCGCCGCACATATCCGCGGCCGGATGCCCGCCGCCGCATGACCACCCGCAGGCCGGCCGCCGCTGTTGGACCCAGCGGCGGCCGTGCCCCCAGTACACCAGGAGACGCAATGACTGATCCCACCATCCCGTTCACCGACCAGCACCTCAACGAGTACGCGGTCCTCGCCGAGACCGCAGCCCACATCGGCGACAAGATCAACCCGCGCGTCGTCACCGAGCTCGTCGACCAGATCCGCCGCCTCCAAGGCCAGCGCCGCTACCTGATCGACCAGATCGCCAAGAAGGACGCCGCGTCCGGGGCGGCCGACCGGAAGGCGCAGGAGTTCCTCGCCGGCGGATCCGCCGAGCAGCCGTCTCCGACACCGCTCACCGACGCCCGCCACCCGGCCGACTGCCACGAGCCAGCCCTGTGGAACGACACGGCCGGCAACCTCCTCACCATCCACCCGGACACCGCCGACGACGAGGACCGGCCCACGGTCACGCTGCAGATCCAGGACCTCACCAGTGAGGCCTTCGTCCACGTGGCGCAGACCGGGGTGCCGCAGCTGGCTGCGGACCTGTGCGCGGCGGCCGGGTTCCGGGAGCTGTCCGAGGTGCTCCTCAACCCGTGACCACCCGCACGCAGACCGGCCGCTCCTGTTGAAGCCAGGAGCGGCCGGCACCCCGAACCCTACGCAGCCCACATCCCCGCACCCGACTGGAGAACCCCATGACCGACCCGACGCCCGACTCCACCAACCCGATCGCAGGACGCGTCGAAGTCCGCGACCCGTGCCCCTGGTGCCCCGGCCGGCCGATGATCGCGCGCACCCTCATGGATGACCATGTGGCCCGGCTGCATCCGGACGTGCAGACGGTGGACGCCGCGCCTGCTGCCGTGTCTGTCGCCGTACCGCCCGCCAACCGGCCCCCGGCTCCGGCCCGCGTGTACCGCGTGTCAGAGATCCGCGACAACGAGCTTCGGCGTATCCACGGCTACCACGCCAGCCTGAACGGGGCGTTCACCTACTGCGAGACCGAGGAACGCAAGAAGCCGCTCGTCGACAGCGCCCGCTTCGAGTTGTTCGCGGCGCCGGGCGGAAGGCGGTGGCTGATCCACAGTTTCTACGGGCCGGAGGACCGGTTCCCGGAAACAAGCGATCTGCTGATCACCGAGGTTCGCGTGATCCCCGACGAGGCCGATGCCGTACCGCCCACGGTGGAACGCCGCGACCGGTACGCGCAGGCGCTGGCCGACGCCCTCAAGCCACGCTATGGCGGCCCGCAGCACAACACCCCCGGAGGCCTGCCGCTGACCGCCACGGCGGAGGAAGCTCGTCTTCACCGCGCGCAGCCGCTCACCGCCGCGGTGCTGGCTGTCGCGGACGCCGAGCAGGCAGACGTGCGGGCCGCCGCACTCCGGGAGGGCGCCGACTGGTTCGAGGCCGACGGGCGCCGCGTGCAGCAGATGTTCGGACATCAGGCCGCCGCCGCACTGCGCCGCCTGGCCGCCGTGTCTGCCGTCGTCCCGGGTGCGGCCGCCGAGACGCAGGCCGGGCGCGGCGACGCATTCGAGCAGTGGCTGAAGAACTTCCGCGACAGTTGCGGCGGCGAGACGGACGAGTGGCACGCCTTCGATGCCGCTCTCGACCGCTACCGGCTCCACGCCGACACCGGGACCCCGCTCGGTGAGCACGTCTGCGAGGGACGGGCGGTCGGGGACTGCGGATGTCTGGAGAAGCCCGCCGCCGTGTTGCCGCAGCCCGAAACACAGGCCGGGCACGAGCCGCGCCAGTCGTGCGCCTGCGGCCAGGACGGGTGCGAGTACTGCGACGTCGACGAGGTGACGCTGCTCTGCCCTCGCTGCGGTGACGACATCAGCGACTACCACGAGGACGACCTCGTGTACCGGACTGGCGACAAGCGCCCGTACTGCTCCGGCGAGTGCGTGGTTGCCACCCACCGGGCCGCACTCAAAGAGCAGCCCGCCGTCGTGTCGCAGCCCGACGAGGAGGCCCACGGGCCGCGCACCGTCTGCACCTGCGGCCACACCCGAGGCGAACACGTCGCCGTCAGTGGACGCCTCCTCTGCGACGCATGCGACCCCGACAGCACCGACAACCTCGTCTGCAAGGAGTTCGAAGCCCTGTGAACAGCGACGCCGACAACCCGATGCGTACCGCCCTCGACGCGGTCGCCCGCCAGCTGCACGACGACGACCCGGCCGAGTTTCACGGCACCGAGGCGGACCACTGCCGGTTCTGCCCCGAGCCCGTCGAGGAGACGACGGTGGGCCCGCGCTGCGGCAACAACCCCAACGTCCGGTTGACGGACGGGGATCGGCAGGCGGTCGACGAGTTCAAGGCGTACCTGGCGCGACGTGCCGCTGGCGGCCCGCCGGAGCGCGACCTGTTCGGAGACTCGTCGTGACGGTGATCGAGTTCTTCGATGCGGTCGACGCGATGCTCGACGCCGCCATCAAGTGGATCATGCTTGGCTCCGCGATCGCCTCACTCCTGCTGTTGGCTGCGGTGGCGGTTGTCACGTGGGCTGCGAAACGCGTCAGGAGGGGCGCCAGGAGGGCGTGTGGCGCCTCAGGCGGGCCGAATGAGGGCCTGGACGATCGAGAGGCTCCTGAGGCCGCAGAGGGCCGCACAGAGACTCCGGGCTACCGGGAGGCCGCATGAACCCCGCCGACGCAGCCCGCCAACGCCACGCCGCCATCCACCACGTCTCCGGTCGCTTCATCGACTGCTGCGAAGAAGGCGAGACCGACTGCCCCTGCATCTGCCACGACACCCCACCCGACCCCGACCCTGGGAGCGAAACCACATGACCGACAAGCCTCGTGACCGCCACATCCGAACCAACCCGGACGCCTGGGTCAACCAGACCACCCTGCCCGACGACCACCGCCCCTACCGCCGCGCTTCCGAACCCGGCGGCCAGGAGATGCACACCCACACCCTCGACGCCCAACAGACCTGGCGGCAGATCGGATGGCACGGCCAGACCGGAGCCTTCTACGCCCTCGACGAGAAGCCGTCCGCCCACGAACCCGGCAGCTGGGAGCCGCTGTGGATCCTCGTCGACAACGAGCCGCCCATCCTCCCCGACACCGACGACACCGAGGAGGCGCAGCGGTGAGCGCGGCCGACGAACTACGCGACCCCGACGACAGCGACCACACCCCCACCCGATTCGACTGCCGCCAACACGAAATGCGCGACCTCCGCGACCAAGGCCCCGGCCCCCACGCCCTCTGGACCGCCGTCACCGTGCCCACCGGGAGGTACCTGTGACCACGGCCGCCGACCGCCACGCCCTCGCGCTCGCCCGCCTCATCAACACCGGGAGCAGCACATGATTCAGCCCGGCCAGACCTACCGCCACTGCAACCCCCGCGAATCCATCCGTATCCGCATCACCGCCTACCGTCCCGGCGACGCCCGCGCCCACGTCGTCGACGCCGTCACCGGGAAACGCTTCCGACAGATCCTCGTCACCCACCTCTATGACAGTGACCGCACCAAGACTGGCGCCCGACGCCGCTCCGGATACGCCCTGGAGCAGCCGTGACCGTCTCCAGCAGCCCGCGCGGCGAGAAGGCGGGCAGGCCCGGCGTCACCTGGGAGCAGCAACTCGCCCGCACCGAGCAGCACATAGCCGACAACGCGCCCGACCCCGCACCGCCCAACCGGGCCACCCGACGGGCACTCGCACGCAAGACCCGGAGGAACCGATGACCGACCAGCCCGAGCCGTGCACCGGTGAGGAAGGTTTCTGCGCGGCGCACGGCTTCCACCGGCACCCCCTCAAGCAGCCCAGCGAGGCCTCGCCGTCCCAGCGCCCCGACCTCCGCGACCAGATCGCCGCCGCCCTCTACGAACGCGAACGCCCGCTCCGCGACCCCCACTGGTCCGACGCCTACGCCATGGACCGCGAAGTGTTCGAAGCCATGGCCACCGCGATCCTGCCCGTCGTGCAGCGGGAGACCGCGCAGCTACGGCGGGAACGGGACATGGCGTTGAACGCCGCCGGCGCCGCCTACCCGCGCCTCCTCGCCCAGCTCGCCGCCGACCGGGCGAAGATGCTCCGCTGCGCCCGAACAGCTACCCGGGAGGAAGTGCGGCTCGCCCAGGAAGGCATCGCCGCCGGAATTCACACCGCTGCCGCGTGGGCCGTGCAGCTGTTCGAAGGCGATCCCGCGCGGCAGACATACCTCCAGAGGGACGAACAGGCCGGCGCCCGCGGGCCCAGCGTGGACGAATGCCGGGACAACGACCGGGCTCACTGGGACAGCAAGCGTGCAGGGGAGGCGCCGTGACCAGCAGCGAAGACATCCTCGCCCAGATCGACAACGCTGTTGAAGACTGGACGGTCAGCGTCGACGCCGTGCGCAGCAGGCCCGGATACGAGCCGCGCCCGCCCAAGCTGTCGATCAGGCGCGGCGACGGCGAATGGCAGGAACTCGAAGGCGTCGCCAGCGTCGGCTTCGGACCCGAGGAACGGGTCGTCGTCATCACCGTCGATGCGACCGAGGCCGTCAACCAGATCCGCCGCTTCCGCGAGCGCCTCCAAGCCTGGGGCGAAGCAGCCCAGCCGCAACTGGAAGAGATCGGGCGGGCCCTCGACGCGCTCGGCAAGCAGGCACGGGAAGCGGCCGACGGCTGCGTCGACTGCCCGCCACCGCGGCGCCGCGACCGGCCCGCCTGGCAGAGCCCCTATGGGCCCGCGCGACCGAGACGGTGACAGCACGACGACGCCCCCGGCCGGAACCCCGGCGCGGGGGCGCACTGCTGTCCGGGGTCAGGCCGTCAGCAGGTCGTCGTCGCTGAACGGCATCGTGAAGTTGTCGTCGGGGTGGGTGCCGACGTGGTCGGGGCCGCTGCCGACGCCGCTCATGTTGTGGGTGCCTCGCTTGTTGAGGCGGCGGTTGCAGGTGTAGCCGTCTCGGCTCATCATCCCGCACTGGCTCTCAGGGGCGAGCGGGTTGCGGAACGGGGCCTGCGGGCGGGCAAAGGTGACGCCGGCGTCCTGGAGAGCCTGCACGTACTCGCCGACCGCCTCACCGGCGAGCTCGCTGGACCGCTGCTGCTCGACTTCGGTGAGGACCGCGGTACCAGGGCCGGAGCACTGCTCGTCGCGGGCGTTGCGGATGGTGGCGCAGGTGGACGCGTAGCGGTCGATCTGGACGGTGGCTCCGCAGTCGGTGCAGGTGCCCTCGAAGATAAGGGCGCAGCCGGAGTGCTCACGGGGGAGGCGCTTCCAGGTGAGGGTGTGGCCGTTGGCGCCGGCGACCTCGTTCATGCGCTCCTTGCCGAGGGTCCACCACTGCTTCGCCATGACCGTCTCCTTCGGGTTCCGCGTCCTTCGATACCTCCAATCTATAGACCTCTATAGCGCATGTCTAGAGGTCTAGCGGAGATTCTTTTAGAGGCCTACAGTGAAGGCATGGAGACCGCCCCCGACGACCTCGTCAAAGCAGCCATCGAGCAGGCCCTCGCTATCGACGACCCCGCCATACGGGGCCGCGCAATCACCCGCATCCTCAAAGCCGTCGAGGACGACAAGCGCCTGAAGGAAGCCCGCGCCGCAGACGTCATCGAGCTGCGCAAGACCCGCACCGGCCAAGAGGTAGCCGAGCTCGTCGAACTCTCCGTCGGCCGCATCAGCCACCTCGTCAACGGCACCGTCACCGGACGGCGAGCCAAGAAGGGCAGCGAGTAGCCAGGCGCGTCAACGCCCCCACAGCCATCCTGGCTGTGGGGGCGTACCGACGTGTGCGGCTACTCGCTGGGCGTGCCCTGCTCCGGCAGCCCTGCCCACACCTGCGCTGCGATCAGATCCGCATCGTCCTGCGACGTGCCCGCCTTCACCAGTGCGATCCCTCGCGACCCGTCAGGGAAGGTCGCCTCCCGCATCTCCGTTCCCAACGGGCCCGGCGTCGGCTCCTCCGGCATGGCAGCTCCTCTCCTCGACTGCTGGACACGGTAGAGCGCCCCCGCCCCGACAGGTGGCGGCGCTCATCCGAACGGGCTACGAGGTGCTTACACAGCAGGCTGCCCACTCCCCGGGCACATCTCACGACTGCCTTGCGGCTGATGCGGCGCCACGGGCTGGCCAGGCTCCGCACCGCCATAGGCGCCACAGACCGGACACGAGGCCGAACACTGAGCAGGATCGACGTGATCACGCATGAGGGCTCCCTCTATCGGCGGGTGATTCGCCGTGCACCGTCACCGTGCGGCAGCCGGAAGGGAGCAGGGAGGGGCTCAGAGCAGGCGCACGAAAGCGCGCTCCCCGTTACGGAAGAACACCGTCAGCCCCGGATCGGTCTGCTTCTTGCGCGCCGACCACACCTCAAGCCGCTCCGTGTCCGCCGGCTCCGCAGCACCGATCACCCCAGCCAGCCAGGCGTCCGGGGCGCCATCAGCAGGGGCCGTCGTATAGGCAGGCGGGCCGCCGTTCACCGCAGCCGTCGGCGTGTCGTGCTTCGCGCCGTCCGCAAGCTGGCCAATCACCTGCCACTTAAATTCACGGCCGCCCACAGTCGCAGCCAGCGCATACGGGTGCTTGCCCGACTCGATGACCTGCACTCGCTGCACGTCAGGACTGTTCTTGAGCAGGTCGAGCAGGAAGTCGCGGAACTCGGCGGGGCGCATAACGGGATCCTTTCACGGCGGCAGCACAGGCCACCCTAGAGGTGAGGAGATAGTCACGTGACGGAAGGGCAGGACAGCCCGGCGAGGCGGAGGGAGTGGGCGACGCAGGCCCCGCCCGATCGGGCGGGGCCCTGACGTGTGCCGTCAGGCGGCTGACTCCACTTGCGGCGACGTGGTCCACCCATCGGTCACGTCGAGGATCAGTCCCAGGGTTCGTGCCGGGAAGTACTCGCGGCCCCGAACGGGCGCCTCCCGTGCATCCCGTAGCGCGGCACGGACGGCCCGTTCAAGCCGCGGCGCCAGGTCGCCGGGCAGGCCCTCGACGAGGCGGACCACGCTGTCGAGACCCTCGCGGGCGTGTATGCCGAGTCGAGGGCGCGGATCCCCTGATGTGATACCGAACTTCACGGTGTCGCTAATCTCGTCAGCAACGACGTAGAACACGTCCCACGCCTTTCCGGCGCACATGCGGCAGATGCCGTTGCCTTGCTTCACTGAGCTCGGCGCTGGTGCGCCCTCATGGCCCTCCGGGCAGCGAACCCGATGAGGCGCCCCGTTGCCGAGCCATTCCGACTCAAGGACTTCCCCGCCCAGTTCTTCGACCCGGGCGCGGAACGCTGCCTCGGCGACCCGAGGGTCCATTCCGGCGCACGTGAGACACATGCCGATGCCCCTGCGCAGATGCCCTGGGCGGGGACTGCATTCGTGCCCCTCGGGGCACAGGCAAGCATGCGGATTGTCTTTGCCTTTCCAGGCCTCCTCTATAACGGTCCCGCCTAGCTGCTCGACAAAGGACCGAAAGTTCTCCCATGCCACCTGTGGGTTCTGGCCGGTGCAAGTGCTGCACATGCCTCGCCCCTGGTGGAGGCCGATGGGCCAGATCTGGCCCAGGTGCCCCGCTGGGCACCTGACGGCATACTTCTGCCGGCTCCCCCGCCATTCTGTGTCGAGAACTTCCCCGCCCAGTTCTTCGACCCGTTGCCGGAACTTCTCCCAGGCTGCGACAGATGCAGGCCGAGGACACTTGGTGCACACCCGGTTGCAACGCAGCATGTGCGGGATGGGGTAGCAGGTGTGACCTGCCGAGCACCTCGCCTCATGCCTGGCGATCGCCCCGCGCCATTCCGGCTCAACCAGAGTCGCGCCGACCTCAGCGAGGCGCGCTCGGAACGTTGCTTCTGCGGCTTTGGGGTCGTTGCCCGCGCACGTGCGGCAGATGCCGCCACGTTTCTGTACATCGGTTGGACGCGGTGCGCTTTCGTGCCCCTTGATGCACCGGACGCGATGCCTTTTATCGGATCCGCTCCATGTCTCGTAGAGCACTGCACCGCCTAGCGCTTCGACACGGGAGCGGAATTCCGCCTCCGCTTGTATCGAGCGGGCTGATCGCTTTTGTGCGGTTGTCACGCGAGGACTCCTACCGACCCCTTGGCCGTCTCTTCGGATGATCCGAAGCGGGCCCGCTCAACTCCTCTGAGCGGGCCCGCCGTTGCGCTTCAGTTCAATGTACGAGCCGGGACTGACAGCGCTAGGCGGTGCGCGCCCGCCGCATGTACTGCGCTCGGACTTCGACGAGGCGGCGTTGCATGGCTCGCATCTGATCCAGCCGCTCGGCGAGCGTGCGGATGACCGTCTCAAGTCCGTCAGGGTCCAGCCCGTCGACGAAGTGGTCATCGACCAGCTCGATCACAGCGAACGGCAGCCGGTCCGCGATCTTCGGAGACCACGGCTCGACCTTGATGACGGTCGACAGGATGCGGAACTCTTCCGGCTTGCCGTCCGCGTTCACCGGCAGCGTCATGTCCTCCGCCAGCGTCCAGCACCAGATGTCCTCGGGGAAGATCGCCCGGCCCATCTCTTGGGTGTGATCGATGGTGCACCCGGTCATGCAGGTCACGGCCATCGGCTCGCTCGTCCGGCGGTTGATGAACGACCACGTGCGGGGCTGCGTGGCCTGCGGCACAGTGCCTGCCGTCGTCTCTTCGATTACAGTCATTGAAGGCCTCTTCTCTGCTCAGAGTGGGGTTTGATCAGCGGTTGCATCCGCTGGTTGTTGGCGGCCGGGGTGTTCCACCACCTCGGCCGTCGCCGTTCTTCAGGCAGTTTTGAGTGCGGCGATCGCCTCCCTGAGATCCGTTGCGGCGGGGGAGCCCTGGAATCTCGGTGTGCTGAGCATTGAGCCGACACGGCCGGCTCGCTTCGAGATCCAGGAGATCTGGGATTCGCGGGGCAGCGTGAGGATCGGCGCCATGGCGTCCGCTGCACCTTCGACGTCGTTGAGCTGCACCAGCGCGGTCGCCTTGTAGATGTGGGCCAGTCGCTCGTCGTCAAGGGAACGCTGCTCGGCGGGCATCTGCGCCCACGAGTCGATCGCAGCTTGGGCCTCGGTCGCGGCCCGGCGAGCGTCGTCCCCGCCGTCGAGCCAGATGAGCGACGAGCCGGCGTAGTACCGCTGCTTCGTCTCAGAGAACTCGAACAGGCCGGCCAGGGAGTCGGGGCGGTGTACGCGCTCGCGCGCCTGCTCGGCTGCGTTGAGGGCGGCGTTCGCGGCCCGGGAGTCGCCGAGGTTCGCCAGGCACTGGGCCTCGCCGCACAGCAGTCGGGCCTCTCCAGTGCCGTGCCCTTCGGCGACATGCTGCATGCCGTCGCGGACGTAGTCGAGGGCGATGCCGTAGTCGCCGTTGAAGCGGGAGATCAGAGACTGGGTGCCGCGTACCCAGACCAGGAGCTCCATGTCTCCGGCGTACCGGGCGCAGCGGGCTGCGGCGCGGGCATGCTCTAACGCCGCCTGCGAGTCTCCGAGGTCGAGCGCCGCGTAGGCGAGGACGCCGGACAGGCGGCCAGCTGCGACGTACAGATCGGCTCGCTCGTGCGGGCCGTGCCGGTAGTCGCGAAGCCGCTGAAGCACGTCGGTGCGCAGGGCGTCCGCGCGCTGGAGCATCGGAGCCGGCGGCCATCCCAGGTAGTCGACCGCCGCCTCTTCCACGCCGCCGCCGATCTCGTCCAGCTCCAGGTCGGCCAGCTCGCACAGGGAGCGGGTGGTGGCCAGGGATGAGGCGAGCGCTTTGCGGGTGACGGCCTCATCGTGGCGCACGCTCTCATCCTGCTGGAATGCGCGGACCAGGGCGCCAGCGGCCTGCAGTGCGATGTCTGCTGCCTCGGCGAGCTTCTGATTCGGCGCACGCTCGCCGGTCTCTACGCGGTGGATGAACCCGCGATGGAAGTGGACTTGTTCGGCTAGATCGGCGAGGGAAAAGCCGCGAGCGTAGCGGTACTCGCGGAGTTCGGCAGCGAAGGTCATGCCATCAGTCTCCCGACTACTGAGAGGCGGAACAGGCCCCCGCCTGTCGCCAGTTGGCGAATTGCCATACAGGCGACAGGCAGTACCTAGAGGCGGTATCCGGTGCGGGTGTGCTCTGGATTCATGAGGAATTACTGCTCGGGCTTTTCGGGGGCGGCGCCCCTTCCGCGCGGCTTCTCGCGCTCACGGAAGAACTTCTCGATGGGGCCCCAGACCATCACCCAAGCCCTGCCCGCCATGATCCATTGGTCGGGCGGGATGGGCCAGTCCGGGTCATGTTCTGCGATGTACCGGACGCCCTGCCGCGTGATGGGGCGGCTCACGAGGCCCAGTTCGTTGAGGCGATCTGCGATCTGGGTGAAAGTGACGAAGTCGGGCATCCCTCCTCTCTCGTCATCGGTCTGCATGTCCACATTCTTCCTCTCTGCACCACGTACTTGTCAAGAAGGGAGTTCTCCTCTACTGTCGAAAACGAACCAAGCCCCGGTAGGTGGTTGCACACCAAACCGGGGCTGCTCAACAGCCCCCTCCGACGGTTGCACGCCGGAGAGGGCCTGCCCGACAGGTGGTTGCACACCTGGTCAGGACATCCGGAACCACCTGCGCTATCAGGAGGACCAGACATGACAGATCGTACTTGGCATGACGCCAGTGCCGGAACTGGCGTGCCCACCGCTCCGCTGCCTGCCGCTGCCGTATCGGCCCTGGCCCGTCTGGACCTGAAGCTCGCCGATCCGGCTGTCGTCCGCGCCGTGACGGTGTACGAGATCGCGACGGCCCGCTACGACGAGCTGATCGCCCGCCCCGCGTCGACACTGTCGGGTGGCGAGTTTCACTCGCTGGTGTCTGCGCAGTTGAGCCTGACTAAGGCGTTCGAGACTCTCGCCGAGGCTGGCCGCCTGGACCTGATCGCCCCCGCAGAGACGGCGGGCCGGTATCGGCTGGCGTCGCTGGACTGTCGCCGCGCTGCTGCCGACTTCGACTTCGATGGCTGTCTGGTTGCGCAGGACGAGATGCGGATGTGCCGCTGCCAGCTGGAGCAGGCCGGCCGCCTCGACTTGATCGGGGTGGCGTGATGCTGGCCGCCGATGAGCACGGCAAGGTGAAGGACAAGCTTCCCGAGCGCCCCTGCGGCCCGCACCCCTACCCGACGGCGGTGCGGTGATGGGCGCGGTCCCGAACGCTTCGAGGCTGCGTTGGCAGCGTGACGCGCACAAGGCGCTCGGCGGTCTGCTGAAGCTGAACGACCTGCCGGTCATCACGTGGACGATCCCGGTCTCCGGCGCTCTGGTCGGTGACGTCGACACGTTGACGTCGACGCCGGCCGAGATGCGGGCCGCGTTCGACGCCTGGGGCCGCCAGTTGGGTGCGGCGGTGACGCCGGAGCGCACCAGTTCCGACGGCGCCATCCACCTGTACGGCAAGTTCCGGTTGGACGTGGGTTACGGGGTGGGCGGCGCCATCAGGGCCACCATCTACCCGCCGTTCGAGGACGGTGACGTCTGATGGCGACCCCGACGAGGCCTCGTGTTCCGGCTGATGCTTCGGACGATCTGCTGCAGAAGCTGTACGCCGAGTCCCGGGACGGTGTTCCGGCCGACCGGCGGGCGACCTGCCCGGTGCATCTCGACTGGCGGGACCGCTGCCACAGCTGGCACTAGCTAACCCCAAGACCGCCGCGCTGGCGGGGTTAACCCATCCCCCGCGGCCCCCGTCAGCGCGGCTTCCAACCCCACCCTCACCTCATTCGAGAGGACCGCTATGCCGAAGTTCACTGCCGAGCAGCGTGCCGCGATCGCCGCCGAGTACGACGGCTACGCGGACGGCCGGGAGCAGGTTGCCGCCGACCTGGAGTCGAAGGGCCACAGTGTTGCGGCCGAGTTTCAGCGCGACCTCGCCAGCGACTACCGCGATGTCTCCGACGCCGCCCGCGCCTCCAGCAGCGCCCTGAACCGCATCTACTGACGCACCCCCGCTCCACCCCCACCAGTTCCTGTGACCGAAAGGGTCCCACCCATGTCTCCGTTCTTCTTCTCCGCCGATCTCGCCTCCGTGTCCGCCGAGGTTCGGGAGATCCGTTCCGGTCTTCTGGTCGACCAGGTCGACGCCTCTTGGGAGGAGGCGCGGGGTGACGAGTCCGCCGAGTTGACGCTGCGGGCGATCGCCGCCGACCGGGCCGACGACTGGGCCGCCCTTGACCGGATCTTCGCCCGGGCTGCGGAGATCGACGGTGCGAACCCGTTCGGGCCGCGGCTCGTCGACCAGCTCGCCGAGCTCACCAGTTGGGTGGAGGCCGCCTGATGGGCCGCCGCGCGAAGGACACGCTGACGCCGGAGCAGCAGTACGCGGCCGAGCGGGCCGCCGCTCTCCGTCAGCAGGCTGACGAGGCCGACTATCGGGCCGCTGTGGCCGGACGGGAGATCGGCGACACGGCTTGGAACAGGGGCGTTGTCCCCGAGGAAGTGCTTGCCGTACCTCGCCGGGATCTAGCGACGGCAAGGCGGCTGCGGGCTCAGGCCGAGCAGGCCGAGCCCGCAGTAGAGCCGAAGAAGCGGCGGTGGTTCTGACCGCCTTCCCTGTTCGGCCGTGGCGGCGGCACACCCCCCGACCGCCGCCACGGCACCCAGCCTCTGCCGGACCGAACCCGGGCCACCGCCTCAACCGCAGGCAGGGGCACGCACCACACCATCCACCGATCCGAGGAGACCCCGTGGCCAGCAACTCCGAGCAGCAGATCGCCGCCTACCAGCAGGGCGCCACCGCCACCCGCGACTTCCAGACGCGAATGCTGGCGGCCGGAGACCCCGACACCGCCAAGGCCGCCAGTGACCTGACCGACGGCTACCTCGACGCCATCAACAACACGCAGAACCAGCCCTGACCGCTGACCGATCCGTCCGTCTCGCACGGGCGGTGAGGGGAACCGTCCAGTGTTCCGCCACCCACCGAAAGGACCCGTCATGGGCCGCATCGCCAACAAGATCCTCGGCACGCCGGAGCAGCGCGAGCACAACGCCCGCTTCAACAACAAGAACACCGACCCGGACAGCGACGAGTACCTGGCCTCCCACGACCGGGTTGTCGCGGCGGAGGGGGCCGCCAAGGAGAAGCCCCAGCGCGGCTGATGGCCCGTAAGGAGTGCCCCCAGTGCGTGGAGCACGCCGAACTCCATCGCGGCAACTGGGGGTTCGGCCCCCAGAACGAACCGTGTGGACCGTGCGAGGACCACGCGAACAACGGATGCGGACTCGACCGCCGCTGAACCCAACCCGAAGGGAGCCCGACGTGAAGGTCGCCGACATGCACTTCCACTGCCCGGACTGCCACCCGCAGCTCGTGCGGGGCCAAACCCCGGCGATCTGCGGCCAGACCATTCCGCCCGCCATCGTCGGCAACGGCCCGGTGCGGAAATGCGCGGGCTGCAAGAGGGCCCGCCGCAAGCACGCAGCCGGCCACAAGGCTCGCGCCTAGCCACCCCAGCCCCCGGAAGGAGCCCGTAGTGCACGCCTATCTGATCACCGCGAAGCCTGGCCGGCTGCATCGTGCGGCCGCGTGGGCGGGCCGGTGGGCGCTGCGGGCCCTCGCCCTGACGGTGATGGTCGCCCTCGGGGCGGTCGTTTTCCCGCTGCGCGCGGCCCGACCGGTCCTCAACTACCTGGCCTGCCGGGCCGCATGGCTGGAGCTGTGGGCCGCCTCCGTCACCGGGATCGGCCCGGTCGGTGCGGCGCTCGGCTCGGGCCTGACCGACGAGTTCATCGCCGAATTCCACAAGGCGCGCACCGGCGCCACCGCCTGAGAGAGGAACCCATGAAGAAGCCGAACCCCGTCGACGTGATCGGTGGCATCGCAACCGCCGTAGTCACGGGCGCCGTTGCCGCGCACCTTGCCGACCACGACGTGAGCACGCTCATCCTGCTGTCCGTCGTTCTGTCGATGCTGTCGTCCGGTCTCACGCTCACCGACCGGGTCGCGAAGGCCACGACGACCGAGGTGTACCGGTGCTCCGCTCAGGGCTGCTCGGTTGAGATCCGGGCGACGCGCAACCAATCGCCCGAGCGGCTCGCCGTTCTGCGGGACATGGCGACGGACCACGCCCGGCACGGATCGGCGGCCGTCTGATGCCGATCACGTTCCGTAAGAGCTTCCGGATTCTGCCCGGGGTCCGCCTCAACATCAACCGGCGCAGCTGGTCGATCACGTTGGGCGGCGGCAAGGGCCCGCGCCACACGATTTCGTCAACCGGACGCCGCACCACCTCCATGGACCTGCCCGGACCCTTCGGGTTCCGGCGGACCACCCGCCGCAGCCGAGAGGACTGACCATGTGGATCATCGCCCACCTGAAGCGCCGCTACCCGCTCCCTCAGGCCGCCGCGATCCTCCTGCCGCCGCTGATCGTGTCGATGAGCACCACGTTCACGCTCACCCTGGCCGGTCTGCCCAAGCCTGCCGTGACAGCGATCAGCTTCATCGTCCTGTTCGCGGCCGTATCCATCGCCGTAGCTGTCATTGACCGGCGCAACCGCGCCTGACCCGAAAGGACACCGAACGTCATGACCGCCAGCCCGCCCCAGGTCAACGGCAGCACCCGGCCGACCATGCCCGTATACGGGGACTGGCGGCCCATCACACCCGACCCCGAGCCCGTCGAGGAACAGCGCAACCCTGAGCCCGAGCCGGCCGGGAAGTCCGAACTGGTCGCCCAGGCGCAGGCCGAGGCGATCCGCGCCAAGGCGTGGGCCGACGCGGAATCGCAGCGCATGGCTGCCGAAGCCGAGGCCGACGCGGTACGCACCCGGGCCGAGGAGGACTCCCGGAAACTGCGCCTTGCCAACGACCGTACTGAGCGGAAGGCCCGCGAGGAGCAGGCCGCGTCCGAGGCTCGCATCGCCGAGAGCCGGAAGCGGAAGGCCGACGCCGACCGCGCCCGCGAGGAAGCCGACCGCCAGGCCGAAGGGCAGCAGAAGAGCGAGGCCGAGCAGACGAAGGCCGTCGCGAAGTCCGGCAAGCGGTGGCGCAACGTCGCCCTCGCCTTCTACGCCCTCTGTGCAGCGGTCGCCCTGCCCGTTCAGATGAACGCCTTCTACGACCCGACCGCCGAATACCTGCTCATCGCCCCGGTGTTCATCGAGGTGATCGCGCTCGTCGCCCTTGTCGGCGCTGCTGCTGCCGTTACAGCCGGGCGACCGCACTGGCACTACCGGCTCGTCGCCTGGGCCGGTGCGCTCACCGCGGCCAGCATCAACATCGTTCACGGTCTCGCCGAGTACGACGCGGCGACCGCGTTCGGCACCGCGCTCGCCTCGATCGCCGGCCCCGGCATGTGGGACCTCCACGAGCACGGCCGCATCCGCAAGCGCGACGGCAAGCCGTCGTGGCGGCAGCGCAGGGCCGCGAAGAAGGCGGCCAAGGCGGAGTTGAAAAGGGAGGCCGCCGAGGAGAAGCAGCGCGCCGTCGAGAAGGCCGCCGAGGAGAAGGCTGCCGAGGCTGAGCGGGTGCGTCTGGCGGAGGAACGGCAGCGGGAGTTCGAGGACGTCTGGAAGGAGGCCGTGAAGATCGCCGCAGCGGTCGGATCGGCTCCCGACGACGACACGGTGTGGGCCCAGGCTCACCGCAACATCAAGGGCTGCGAGCCGGGCGAGTCCATCGAGTCCATCACCGCCCGCCGCGCCGCCGAGAGGCGCGTCGAAGCCGCGCTCACCGGCACCCCCGTTGCAGCCCTCGCAACAGGCCGTTCCTCGCAGGTCGATCAACAAATGCCCGGCCGCTCCAGGCGTGGTCACGCAGGGGGTCCGACAGTGCGCGGAACGCGACAGAAGGGCGACACCCAGAAGTACTCCCCGGCCGCCCGCAACCAAGCCTCCATCGCCGCCAAGAACGCACGCCAGAAGGACCAGTGATGACGACCGAAGCCACCCCCGAGTTCCCGCCCGACTGGGACACCAGCAAGGTGATCGCGGGCGAACTCGTCGTACCCGACGACCTGTCCGAGGAAGACATCGCACCCGGCATCGTCATCCCCTACGAGCCGGGCTACCCCATGCTGCGGAAGACCGGCTCCGCGGCCATGGTCGTCGCCGCGAAGACCGGGCGGGCCGTCGGCCTCACCGCCCGCGGCGGCTGGAACATCGCCAGTTGGTTCGGCACCGGATTCGGAGCCGGCGCATACCTCGGCTGGCGGTACGTCCGCGCCCACGACCTACAGGAAGTCCTCGGCGGCATGAGCCGCGGCGCCGACTGGAACAAGGTCAAGCAGGAGCGCCACTCCCGCTGGAAGTTCCTCGGCTGGAGCGCCCTCGCCACCGCCGGGCTGAACCTTGCCGGCTGGTGGGCGCTCGTAAAGTACGCGGGCATGACCGCCGCCGACTCGTGGTGGATGACCCCCGCCACCCTCACGCTCGCCACGTTCGCCGCAGTCTCCTGGTACGGGCGCTACCGCCTCAACAGTCCCGGCATCGCCGCGGAGCAGATTGTTGCCGACCAGGACGACCCCGAGAGCGGCGAGCCGTACCCGATCGCCTGGGTGACTGACGGCGGCCAGGCCGCGGACTGCCTCGGCCGGGCCCTGTACGCCGAGGGCGCCGACTACCGGGACGTGAAGACGCTCGCCCGTCACGACTGGGGGTGGGAGCTGGAGGTTGTCCTCAAGGGATCCACCCCGGGCAAGGTGCAGGGCGTCGTCGACCAGCTCGAATCACACCTGGGGCTGCCCGATGGCGGCTTCATGATGGAGCCGGACCCGCGCGACAAGTCCCGCATCATCGTTCGCCTCGTCCAGATGAACCCGTTCGCGGAGATGCCCCGCCCGGCCGTGCACGCCCCGCGCTCCCTGTCGGTCCACGACACCATCGCCATGGGTCGGGCCATGGACGGCAGCATCTTCGAGCTCACCCTCGACGGATTCTGCGCGCTCATCGTCGGCGCCATGGGTGCGGGCAAAACCCTCGGCGCTCTGCGCACGATCAACGAGGCGCTCACTGCCTGTCGGGACGCCGTCGTCTGGGACCTCGACCCGATCAAGGGCGGACTCGCGGAATTCGGCGACCTCATGGCCCGCCACGCCCGCACCCCCGAGGAGTGCGAGGAGGCCCTGGCGGAGGCGCTCTCCTACATCTCCGCCCGCCGCTACCTCATGCCCGCACTCGGCATGGGCGACCGCTGGCACGCCACCGAGAAGCACCCCAACCTGTACATCAACATCGACGAGTTCATCCAGCTCAGCCCCAAGGGCAAGGCTGACGCGATCACGATCCTGCGCACCGGCCGCCAGTACGGCATCTACCTCATCATGGCTGGTCAGGAAGCCACTGCGGACGCTCTGGGTGACGCCATCGCCCTGATCATCGCTTACCGCATCCTCATGGCCTGCCGCTTCGAAGACATCAAGATCGCCTTTGGTCCCGGTGCCGGTGCGCAGGGCTGGCGGGCGGACCGAATGAAGCCCGCCGTCGGGGTCGTCGCCAACGACGCAGGCCAGGCCATGATCATGGGCGGGTTGTTCAACCGGGCCATCCGCTACCAGTTCAACAAGTACACCCGCGATCAGATCGTTTCCGCCGTCCCCGACCGCATCAAGGCTGGCCCCAACCGCATGGACAGCGACACCGTCCTGAAGGCCGGCGTCACCCTTACCACGGCAGGGCAGCGGGGCAACCTCGCCGAACGTCTCGACGCCGTCGCCCACGGCGACGCCCCGCTCATCGCCGCACTGCTGCGCGTCTTCCGCGCCAAGGGCCGCGACTTTCTGCCGACCGGCGAAGTGCTGCTCCCCGCCCTGGCCGCTGCGGGAGTCGACGGGGTGGACGCGACTGCGCTCGCCAACCGGCTCCGCAAGCACGCTCCCGGCGTGAAGGCGGACCGCACCGACTGCCCCGAGGGCAAGTACCTGCGCGGCTGGAACCGGAGCGAGGTCGAACGGGCCGCTGCGGGCCTCCTGGACCCGGCGCAGACCCGGCAAGACCCCGGCATGAGGGCGGCGTAAGCCCGGCGGGGACCCGGCGGAGGTCTGGAGCATCGGTGCAGGTCGCCGGGTGTCTGCCGGGTCTGCGCCGGGGTCCCGCCGGGTCGCCGCCACCCTATTGATCCATATATGTGAAGTTCTTGAAGAGGAGTCCGTATGCCGCCCGCGAAGCGCAAGCCGGCCCGCCGCAGCACCGCGGCGAGGCGCCGTAAGCCCGCCGCCCGCAAGCATCCCACCCGCCGCGTCAAAATCCCCCGCGGCGGCCCCATCCACGCCCGACTCGGCAGCTGGCTCGTTCTCCGTGTCGTCGCCCCCATGGTCGCAGACCGCCGATCCGTCATGCAGTCCCGCAAGGACGCCGCGATCCTCCGAGCCACCCACGTGGGCTGCCCCACCTGCCACGGCAACGGCCAGATCTTCACCAAGGGCAAAGACGGCTCCTTCACCGGCTCCAAGCCCTGCCCGGCCAAAGCGACCAAGGAGAAAGTCTCCCGAGTCGAGATCAACCGGGCCGCCCGCATGGGCGCCGACAAACGCACCGGGCTCGTCGGCTGGACCTGCCCCTGCGGCAAAAAGGAGAAGCCCCGCTACCGCGACGCCAAGACCGCCACCAAAGCACTCCGCGCCCACGAGAAGACCAAGCACGGAGGAGTCAGCGTCGGCGGCGCCTGGTACGCGCAGCAGACCGAAGCAGCCGCCCTCGCCCCGTCGCAGCCCGCACCCGCCCCCAAGACCCGCAAGGCGTCGGCGAACGCCGCCACCCCGTAACCATGAAAGGACCAAGACCCATGTACCACCTGCCCGAGCCGAAGCCCACCGCCCCCGCGGCCGGGCAGGCCACCCCCACCGACGCCGACCGCGAGACGGTCCGCCGCCTGTTTGCCGCCGTCGAAGAGATCGCCGCTGACAAGCCCACCGCCATCCGCATCGAAGACCCGAGTGTGCCGTCATGGGAGGACGGCTCCCGCATCGGCGGCACCCCGGCCGTCGACCAGCCCGGACGGCCGTCGATGAGCTCGAAGGCCGTCGACGACAGTGTCCGCATGTGGTCGTTCGGCGGGATGTCGGTCCTCGTCTGCGGCGGCGTCTCCCTCGTCATGGTCGCCTCCGATGCGGCGGATCCGACGGCGATCGGCGTGTTCTTCGGCGGTCTCGCCGCCCTCGCGCTTGCTATCGCCCGGCTCCTGCGCCGTGCCGGACAAGCCGTACCCGCCGAGACCCACAACCACATCAGCGGAGACGTCCACGTCGACCAGAGCGAGACGAACCAGAAGAACCGCGCCATCTGGATCAAGAACAACAACCCGCAGTAGGAGGAGGGTCGATGCCCGACAACGAGTGCCAGCTGTGCGGTGCCCCCGGCGGCTACCCGTACTGCAACGCCAACTGTGAAGCCGCCGACAACCCCGACCCCGACGACGACAGCAACTACTGAGGAGGCCGTTATGGGACTTGCTGCCCGCCGCGCTACACGCGCATGGAACAAGGCCAACGACGACCTCGACGTCTACGTTGCCGAGCAAGGCAACAAGCCCGCCCAGGGCGACACCCGCTACCTGTACTTGCAGGACGCCGTCAACACCGCCTACGACAAGATCCCGGCCCGCTACCTCGACCCCCGCGACAGCGAAGACGAGGACTGATCAACCCGCGGAAGGGCCCCGGCCGTCACCGTCCACGACCGGGGCCTGCGTCATGCGCGGCACAGCCCGGGCGACCCAGCGGGCGCCGGCCGCATCCGTCGGTTTCGTCACCGCCACCGCACCCATGCGCTCGCAGATCAGATCCAACTCCCGCTGACAGGACGCCCGGCTCTTCGTGCGCACCATGTACACCACCTCGTCCATGGACGCAGTCTGCCCGGGGTGGTGGGGGAGTGGGGCGGAAACGGGGAAGCGGGCTACTCGGCGTCGGGCTTCGGTTCGGCGCGCTTGCCGGTGGTCCGCCCTTCGACGATCTGCTGCGCCCGTGCCCTGCTGAGTCCGAGTTCCTTGCCGACTTCGGCGTGGCTCATGCCCTCGTTGCGCATCTCCTGGACTGCGCCTTGGCGCACCTCGCGCAGCCAGTGCTGCAGGTCCGGGATGGCTTCCAGCACCTTGCCGACATCCTTGGCGCGCTGGATCGGATCGCCCTGTTCGGCGAGGTGTTTGAGGTTCTCGAAGGGGCTCGGCGGCGTCGTCATGGATTCAGTGTAAGGGGTGGGTTGACAAGACGTAAGGGGTACCCTTACAGTGAAGTCATCGCCAGGGAGACCAGCAGGGGAGACGGAATGAACACGGTGCGCGAGCAGGCCAACGCCAAGGTCGCCGAGATGGCCGCGAAGCTCAGCGACGAGGCTCTGTGCCTCGCCTGGATGGGCACCGAGGGCAAGCCGGTCACCGAGGAGTCCGCCATCGTGCGCGGCTGGGTCATGGATGAGCTGAACAAGCGCCTCGGCGACGACCTGTTCGACGAGTGGCTTGTGGACGTCGACGACAACGGCGACGGCGTCAACCCCCTGGCCTACTTCGCCTGACCCATCGCAGGGCCCGCAGCGTCGCCACCCGCGCCGCCGCCCGCATCGCCCGCCGCGGAACCGGAACCCTCGCGAGCCACGCCATGGCGCAGGGCCTCTCCCGCCGGGACGCGGCCAGCATGGTCGGCACGTTGCGCAAGGTCGCCGCCAAGTGCGGGGTTGTCGGCACCACGGGCCGGACTCACGCCGGGCGCCGGATGCGGGACTGCTCCAGGTTCACGGCGCAGCAGGTCGCGGTCATCGCCCTCAACTACAAGCCCCGCCGCGCCGAGTTCAAGATCTGCGCCGCCCGCCTCGCCCTCGCCGCCTAGGAGATCGCCATGGCCACCACCGTCAGGAGTACCGCAATGAGCGTTCCCACGATCACCCCGTGCCCCGGCGGATTCATCACCAGCCTCGACCTGCACGACGGGCGAATCCTCGTGGAGGGATGGGCCCTCAACCTCGCCCCCATGGCCAGCGACGACCCGTGCCACGAGGTCGCCTACCACTACATCGCCGCCACCCAGGCCGAAGCGGCGAAGACGGTCGGCGAGTTCGCCGGCTGGCTGGACCAGCCGCTCAACGCCACCGCCTGAAACGCGGCTGTGGCGGTGCGCCGCCCACAACCCTGGACTGATCTTCGGCTGGGGCGACATGCCCGGCCGCGAACGATAGGAGGCCTCGTGGCCTACCTTGCCGTCCAGTTCGGCGCGGCGTGCGTAGGTGGACGGTACGCCAGCCGTTCATGGCCCGCGCCGAATTGGCCCGTCCTCGAATAGGGCGGGCCATTGGCATGCGAGAGGGCTCAACGCTATGCCATCGGCATGGGTTGTAGGCGTGCTGATGCACAATTGGCGCAAGCGCATCATGCTTCCCGCACCACACGAGGAGCCCGCCGTGCACGACCACTCCGCCTCTGAACTCGACTACGAATGGCCGACGTGCGCGGCCGGGCCCGAGACTGGCCCCCGTAGCCACCGCCTGTGGGCGACCGAACTCGGCCGCCAGGTATGCCGACCGTGTGAGGACAAGGCCGGCGCGTGGCTCGCCGAACTCCCGGCCCTGTTCCGGCGACTGGATACGACGGCGTCGTTGATGCGGGGCGCCCGCCGTTCGGGCGGCGGCTCGTCGGGCTCGAAGAATCCGCCGATCCCGCCCCGCCTGGAAGTCCTGGCCCTGGTCGGCCCGGGTGGTGTTGCGGCCCGGCTGCGGGACATCGAGGACGCGTGGCGGAAGGCGCTCGGCTGGACGGTGGCCCCGTGGCGCGGTTCCCCGGCGCAGGCCGTACCCGCGCACGCCAGGTTCCTTGCCGACAACCTGTTGTGGGCGTGCGGCAGTTACGAGTCGGTCGGCCAGGACATCGACGACCTGCGGCGCCTCTACGGCGAGTGCAAGGCGATTGTCGACGACGAACGGCGGCCCGGCCGTGTGCAGATCGGTGTCTGCCCGGCCCGGTACGACGACGGCAGTCTGTGCGGGCAGCCGTTGACCGCCACCGCCGCATCACATCGGGTCCGGTGCGGGGCGTGCGGGTGCCGGTGGGAGACGCTGGGGGAGTGGCGGGAACTCCGGGCCGCGCAAGAAGCCGTGCTCGCCGAAGCGGCGGGGGTGGCGGCGTGAACCTCGCCCTCGCACGCGTCGTGCAGACCTGCTTTGCCTGCCCCTCGCAGTGGGACGCGTGGGCCATCGGCGGCCAGTACCTCTACCTCCGTTACCGGTGGGGCGTCGGGACCGTCGACAACGAGGAGCACACTGAGCTGATCCGGTTCAGTACGGGCGACGAAATGGGGGGCGTCATAGACCTCGACGAATTCCTTCTCCGGTCCGGACTTCGCCTCGCCGACCGGGCAGAGGTGAGCTGATGAGCCAGATAGTCGACTTCCTGCGGGCCCGGTACGCGGAAGACGCCACCGCAGTCCGTGCGAACTGGAACCGGGACGGCGTCACCTCGGAGCGCTACCACGGCACCCCCATCGACCCGACGCGACTCCTCGACGACCTCGACGCCAAGCTCGCCCTCGTCGACGAGTTGGACTACGAACCACCGGCCACCGAAGACGAACCCGACACCGCACTGCATGCCCGACGCGCCCACCCCGCCTGGGAGTACGCCACCACCGAAGGCCCACGCAAGCAGTGGGACGACGCCGACGTGCCACCCGTCGACGAGGCGGGCGACCCCGACCCGACGTGGGAGCGCAACGTCGACGCGGGCCGCGACGGCTGGGAACGGTGGGACTACACCGAAGAGTCGTACTGGCGGCGACCGCGCCCCGACGGGCCGCGACCGCCGCACATCCCGCGCGGACTCCGCATTCTGGCCCAGCCGTTCGCCGGGCATCCGGATCACAAAGGGGAGGAGTGGGCGCCTTGAGCGAGACCGTCCCCAACCAGGGCCTGTTCAGGATGTACGCCGTCGCGTGGGTCGTCGCCGCCAGCATGGTGGTTGTGGTCGCCTTCGCCGTCACCGATCTGCCGCCCGAAGGCATCGCGGCTTACCTGCTTGTCGGGGCGATCCTGTGGGGCATCGACATGGTCCTCACTAAAGGAGGACCCCGGCCCGGTCACGCCGCCTCGCACGCCGTGCTCGTCGCGGCCTTCGCCCTCATCTGGCCGCTCATCCCCGTCGCACTGATCGGGTACCTCGCATGGGGAGCGGTGCGGGCATTGAGGGACGAGCGGGCAGCATGAGCGCCCCGCTCTGGGGCCACAAGCCGCCGAGAGTCGCCGACTCTACGGCCTACTGGAATCAGGCGCCGCCCGTGATGTCCCCACGCTGCGCCTACTGGCTCGACCGCCATGCCGCCGGAACATGGCGCCCGAACCGGCGAATCCGCACCGAGGGCTACCACGCCGCCGCCGAACACCTCGGCATCTGGATCTGGGAGTACCTGCATGTCGTCCGCCCGCTATTCGATGACGACAATGGCACGAACTAGGCAAGCTGCTTGACGAAAAATCGCCCATCTGTAATCGTGATCCTTGATCGTGGCACACGAATCACATCACGCCCCTGGAGCCCCCGCCGTGACAACACCGGTGGGGGCTTTCGCGTACCTCGGGGAGGTGCCGTGGTCGCTTACCCCAACCCGGACGGGCTTGAGATCCACTTCGCCCAAGTCGCAGGCAACCGCGACCTCGGAGATCTGTGGGAAGCAGCCCGTGAAGCCGGAGTGAAGCCCGGCACGATTCGCGTCTGGGTCTCCCGAGGAAAGATCGAACCCATCCTCGACGGCGAAGCGGGCCAGTACTTCCACCTCCCCACCGTTCGGGCAGCGGCAGAAGGCGGAGCCAAGCACCGGCCCGCCGACCCCGCCGCCAACAGTCGCGGCCCCCACGCTCACGCCGCCTGAGACTCCTGCGCGGCGGCGCGCAGGACGGCCCTCGAAGCGCCCCCAGCGCTCGGGCCTTCGTCCGCCTCAGTCCTAGTGGGGGGCTGAGGTGGACGCACGACCAGAGCCGGGGCGGCTGCTCACCGCCCCGACGTCCCGCCGCCCCACTTCACCCATGCCCCGGGGCGGCGGGACCCCCGAACACCCCCGATGCGCCACAGCGGCGCTGCACAGGAAGGCGCGTCGCTGTGGCCGACAGCCAGACGATCGTGATCACCGTGGAGGCCTCAGGCGAGGTCACCCCAGCCCCCAAGCCGGAGACCGACGAGTCTCCCACCGACGAGGAGGAGACCGATGGCTGAGGGCCTGTCCACAAGCCTCGTATCCAGCTGGCTCAACACCCTGCGCGCCGCAGGTGCCGCCTACGGGCCCATCACCACCTACGCGCAACTGCACACCGCCAACCCGGGCGCCGCCGGAACCACGGCGATCAGCGTCGGGTCGACGACCCGTCCGGTGTTCACGTTCGCCGCATCGACGACCGGGTCTGCGCTCGCCCTCACCGGCACCAACCCCAGCTGGACCAACGGCGGCACGTCGGAGACGATCACGCACCTGTCGATCTGGTCGGCATCCAGCGGCGGCACGTTCCTGTTCTCGGTGGCGCTCACCGCTTCGAAGGCTTGGGCTAGCGCCGACACCTTCACCACAACTGCTCTTTCGCTCTCCCTGGCCCCGCAAGCTTCCTGACCTGCGGCTTTAACTCCCGCGTCGAGTAGAGGAGTCGCAGATGGCCCGCTACAGCGTTGCCTCCGCCGCCGCGAAAGCCTCGGTGAACGCGACCGACAAGGTCATGTGGAACCTGAAAGCCGGGTCGGCGAAGTCGCTGGCCGTCTACGAGGTCGGCGTCTTCCTGGAGAGTGGCACTGCCGCAGCGATCGGGTTCGCGATCTGGCGGATGAACGCCGTCGGCACCGGCGCCATCACAAGCGACACCCCCGTCGCTGAAGACCCGGTCCTCGGCGCCACTGCAGCCGTCCTCGAAAAGACGTGGGCCACCGCCGACCCGACCCTCCTCGGTCTCGCCTTCCGGCGCGGCACCACGCCCGCGACCTTGGGCACCGGCTTCATTTGGACGTTCCCCGACCCGGGCCTCATCATCGCGGCGGGAGGCGGCATGCCCATCACCCAGACCGCGGCAGCAACCACCGCCAACCTCCGCTGCTACGTGGCCTACGACGAGCGCTGATGCCCGGCGGCCGGGCCCGCACCACCGGCGCCGTCACCACCAGCGGCACCTCCCGGGCGGGATCGCGATCGTCGATCGTCTCCCGGCCCGTCGCCCGCATGACCCCCAACCGGGCCGCCGTCCTCGACCCGCGCAAGCAGCCACAAGCCGTCGGAACGCAGATCGCCGTCATCGGCACGGCACTCAGCTCCATCAGCGACGACTTCGACGACAACACCATCAACACAGTGCTGTGGTCGAACTCGTTCGGCACCGTCAGCGAAGTAGGCGGCCGGGCCCGCATCCCCTGCAACACCGGCTACAACGCGTACAGCACCGGACTCCTCTACACGCTGCGGGAATCCGGCATGACCATCCGGGCCTACCCGATGGCCAACGGCGGCGCCACCACCGAAGTGTGGGTGCAGGCCCTCATCAAGCAGCAGACCCCGGGCACGGACATCTGCTTCGAGATCAGCGCCCTGTCCGGATCGCTGTTCATGTACAGCAGGGTCGGCTACTTCGACGGCGGCTCCGTGTCCACGCCCTACGATCCGGTCGCCCACGCCTGGCTGCGGATCCGTGAAACCGGCGGCACCGTCTACTGGGAGACCTCTCCCGACGCGTCGACGTGGACGACCCGCCGTACCCTCGCCTCCCCGGCCTGGGTCGGCGAACCCAACCTGGAATTCCAGCTCATCGCCCACCGCGGCGAAGGCGTCGACGACTACGCCGAATTTGACTCCCTCAACGTGCCCCCCGCCGGAGTCCCCGTCGACGGGGACGGGGCGCTCGACGGAACAGCCACCGGCAGCGCCAGCGGCGAAGTCGGGCGCCTCGGCGCAGGAAGCCTCGCGGCAACCGCGACGCCGTCCGCGACCGGGGCCATCGACGCCAACGGCGTTGCGGTGCTGGCCGTCACGGCAACAGCGACAGCCGCGGTAGACCGCGCAACCACCGGCACCGGATCGCTCTCCGGGACTGCCACGGGTACGACCGCGGGACGCATCGATACGGCGCTGGCCGCAGCCCTCGCGGCAACTGCTAGCACCACCGCTGGCGGTGTCCGGGCCGCCAGCTCCACAGCGAGCCTTGCCGCGTCAGCGACAGCCGATGCAGCGGTCGCTCTCGACGCCGTCGCGGCTGGCGAACTGCAGGCGACAGCAGGGCTCACCGCAGATAGCCGACTCGATGCGACGTCAGCGGCGGCCCTCGCAGTTACGGCTGGCCGCAACGCCACCGGCCTTGTCGGACATCCGGCTGCTGGAACCCTCGCCGGGGCCGCGACGGCTACAGCGGACGGCGTCCGGGCTGCTGCGGGAACCTCGACGCTCGCCGCCGCCAGCACCACGGCCGCGGCCGGATCGGTCGGCACGGAAGGTGAGTCGGAGGCTGCGGCCACCGCCAGCCCGACGGCGTCCGGCAGCACTGGGCGCGCCATCTCAGGCGTACTCGCCGCCACAGCCACGTCGGCTGGCACCGCACTTCGCACCGCATCCGGCACCGCCGCGCTCGACGTCACAGGCGACGGCGAGGCAGCTGGCTCCGTTGCGACAGAGGCAACGGGTGAACTCGACGCCACTGCCGGGCTATCCGGTAGCGGCATCGCAGGACGGACTGGTGAGGCCAGTCTCGATGGGGCAGCCGTCCTCTCCGGCGATGGTGTTCGCGCCACGACCGCCGACGGAGCCTTGACGGGCATAGCCACGCCAATGGCCGACGGAATGGTGGCGGCCCAGGCGGTCGCCGCACTCGCAGTGTCTGCGGGCCTCTCGTCTGCGGGCACCGTCACAGGGAACGGCGACTCCAGCGCGGACCTCACCGCCACCGCGGCGGCGGCAGCCGAAGGTCAGCTCGCGCTGGTCGGCGTCGGCAGCCTCGCAGCCTCCGCCAGTTCGGCGAGCTCCGCGACCCGCGGAGCGAACGGCACCGGCGCACTGGCCGCAACGGCGACCGCCAGCACGGAAGCCGTCCGCGCTACCGCAGGCCAGGCGGCCAGCCTGGACGTGACGGCCGAATGCAGCGGGAACGTCGTCCGCGGCACCAGCAGTGACGCAACCCTCGCCGGGGAAGCTACGGCATCCGCTGCAGCGACGGTCACCGCGAGCGGGACCGGTACGGCAGCTCTCACCGCCACGGCCATCCTGCAAGCGACCGGCACCCGCACCACTCAAGGAGCGGCCACCCTCGCAGCGATCGCGACCCGGACGGCGGCAGCCAGCCTCGCCACCGCAGGCGGCGGGCAACTCGCAGCCACGGCAGTACTGCAAGCGGCGGGAATCGTCGGCGAGCCGGTCGAGGACATCGACGTCACCGTCGGCGCCCCCTACCTCGCATGGTCGACAGGCCAGCCCCGAACCACCCCGTACACCAGCCGGCCACCCGCAAGCGGCTGGCCGACCGGGATCCTGCGCGGCAGCCCGTACCAGTCCGAAGCGCCGGTCGACGAGTGGGAGGTGGCCGACCTGTGATAATCCCGGCCACCTCCACCGAATACCTGCACATCCCCGTGACCGTGCCCACCGGCATCGACACCGGATCAACGCCGGTGCGGGCCGCTGTCGTCGCGCACCGGGCGAACCCGGACGACGACGAATGGCACACCGCGGCCTGGGTGGGCAGCGAAGTCCGCATCCTCATCGGCCCCGGCACCGACATCGAGTTGGCAGCCGGCGACTACCGGGTGTGGGTCAGCATCGACCCGCCCGGCAGCGAGAACGTCGTCCGTAAATCCGGGGTCCTCAGCGTCTCCTAGGAGGTGAGTCCGATCGCAGACAATCTCAGCGGGACCGGCGAAAACCGGTGCCTCGATTTCATTCTCGGCCTGTCATCGACCGCCCCCACGACCCCCATCAAGGTCGCCCTGGTGACGGCGGCAGGCTCCGACACGGCCGCGGGTACTGAGGTCACCGGCGGTTCGTATGCCCGCCAGACGCTCTCCGTGGCCGCCGCGGCCAGCGGGGCGACTAGCAACTCGGCCGACCTCGTATTCGCGGGCATGCCCGCCGCGACGGTCGTCGGCGTTGAGGTGTGGGACTCCGCGGGGTCGCCCGTCAGGCTCTGGTATGGGCCGCTCACAGACCCGCGCACCGTGCTGGCTGGCGACGAGCTTCAGATCCTCGCAGGCGAGTTGGACTTCACGCTCTCGTGATGGGAGGCGGCCGGTGCCAAGCCTCTCGACCCTGGTGGACAATTTCAACGACGGGATAGTCGGCCCCAACTGGGGCGACTCGTATGGCGGCGTGACCGAGACCGGCGGCCAGGCGCGCGTGCCGCTCGTCGCCGACACCTACGCCGGCTACCAGACCGGCCGCGCCTGGACACTCGCCGGTGCCACCGTCTATCTGAAGATCCCCACCCTGCCTGTCGTGTCGACCGGCACGGACGTCGGCGTCCACTTCATGGTCACGTCGAACGTCGACGGCACCGCCATCGGCTTCAAAATCAACGTGGTTACAGGCATGCTGCGCATGCAGTCGAACGTGGCGTATTTCGACGCGGGCGCCGTCGAGATCGCGTACAACGGCACGACGCACCTGTGGCTGCGGCTCCGTGAAGACGGCACCAACGTCTACTGGGACACGTCGCCGGACGGCAGCACCTGGACCAACCGCAGGACGCTCGCCACACCCGCCTGGGTGACCGCGGCCGTCGACACGTGCGCCCTCGACCTGTTCTGCTACCGCGACGCCGGAACGACGGATCATGCGGCCTACGACAACGTGAATACACTGTCCGACGGTGCAGTCTGGACCGCGTCCGCGCCCCTCACCGGGCAGAGCGGCCTCACATCGGCAGCCGCCCTTGCCGCCCGAGCCTCCGCCAGCCTCACCGCAGACAGCGGCCTCGAAGGCACGGCGGCACTGTCCGCACTCGCTGCCGCCAGCCTCACCGCGCAGAGCAGCCTCCTCGCCGACGCAGCAGGCATCGAGATCCCGGAGGTGGCTGAGTTGAGCGCCGGCGACTGGGACCTCTACATCGAACAAGGCAGCACGTTCGTCCAGACGTACACCGTCACCGATCACCCAGACTTCACGTGGGACGGCTGGACGGCCCGCGCGCAGATCCGGTCGCAGGCCTCCGAGAACGCCGACCTGCTCCTCGATCTCACCGACTATCTGACCGTCGGCGCCCCCACACCTGACGCGATCCGCCTCGCCATCCCTGCCGCGATCACCGAGACCCTCACCCGCAACGGGCGCTGGGATCTCGAAGTCGTCCAAGGCGCTGTCGTGGTCCGCCTCCTGAACGGCAAGGCGATCGTGTCCCCGGAGGTGACCCGGGCGTGAAGATCCAGGTCACCGGCGAACAGCCCGTCGACGAGATCACCGTCAACGGCGGCACACCCTCACGGGTCATCGAAGTCGCAGCCGGGCTCGTCTCGTCCGTCAACGGGCAGACCGGCGGCGTCACCATCGACGCCGCCGGAGTCGGAGCCGACCCGGCCGGAACTGCCACCGCAGCCGTCGAGGCGCACGTCGAAGCGGATGACCCGCACGGCGACCGCGAGTACGCGGACGACACCTTCCTGCCCAAGGCGGGCGGAACCGTCACCGGCGACCTCGGCATCGACGGGACCCTTGACGCGCTCGGCGTCACCGACTGGGTCAACGTTCGCCGCCACGGCGCCATCGGAGCCGTCGCCGACGAGCAGCCGGAGATCCAGGCAGCCGTCGACGCCACCCCCATAGGCGGCACCGTCTACCTCGAAGCCCGCATCTACCACACCGGCAGCCCGGTGCGCGTCCCGCCCTACGTCACCCTCATGGGCACGCATGGTGCAGGCGAAGCACAGCCGGGCGCACCCGCCCCCGTGACCTGCCTGAAGCCACTGGCAGACTTCGACGGCGACGCCGTCATCGAGATCCTCGACCAGCAGCTCGGCGGCTACGACATCCTGGCCAGCCAGCAGCGCATCGAGCGGCTGACGATCGACGGATCCGCGGTCCCGGAAGAGACGCCGGTCGACGGCATCCGCATGACTGGGCAGATCCAGAATCCGATCATCCGGGACGTCGGCATCCGCGACACCAGCGGCAAGGGGATCAATACGGAGTACAACTTCTCCGCGCCGCCCGGACCGCAGGCCCCGTTCTGCATCCACATGGACCGCGTCAGCGTGATGTGGCCGAAGGACATCGGCGTCGCCCTCAACAATGCGACTGACAGCAACCTGAACGACGTGTACGTGCTGGGTGGCAGCGCGTGGGGCTGGTGGATCTCAGGCTCTGGCAACTCGACGATGACCGCCTGCCGCAGCGAATGGTCCGGCTCCGACGGCTACAAAATCACCATCGGCCCCGGCGTCCTCCGCATGATCGGATGCTCCACCGACCGCAACAACGGGCACGGGCTCGACGTCCGCGGATCCGACCCTGGGTTCCTCGTCCTCAGCAACTGCTCGCTGACGAGGGACGGCAAGTGGTTCGGTGGCGGCGGCGGCGACCAGGCAGCCCTCAACATCGAAGGCACACCGTGCCACGTCCTCGCCGACGGACTCGTCGTCACCCCCGGCGTCGACGACGGCGGCGGCGGCACACAGTCCCCCCAGTACGGGGTGCGGATGATCGGCAGTGCGTACCTGTCGCTCGCCTCCGGCCTCATCAACGGGGTCACCACCGCCGTCCACGACGCAGGCGGCAACACGACGTTGCTCCGGGGCGCGAGCCTCAAGGAAGCGACCGGGCCGGCGACCGCCGTCGTGCTCGACCCGGCAGCCTTCACCCGCACCACCGGCGCCTACTCGGCTGTCGGCGCAGACCTGCGGATCGCCACAGTCGGCAAGGGCCTCAAGGTCGCCGAGGGTGCGAACGGGAAGCTGGGCAGCTCCACCCTGGTCGGCGGCACGGTGACCGTCCTCAACACGTCCGTCACCGCCAACAGCCACATCTTCATTCAGCGGCGGGTGGCGGGCGGAACGCTCGGCAACATCACCTACACCCGGTCGGCTGGAGTCTCCTTCACGATCAACAGTTCCAGTGGCACCGACACGTCCACCGTGGACTGGCACATCGTCGAGCCCGCATGACCGAGAACGGAGCCAGCGCCATGGCCGACGGCCCACTGATCACTGTGCTGCTGCCCTCCCGAGGCCGCCCCACGGCCCTCGCCGAATCCGTCGGAAGCCTCCTCGACCTGGCCGACCAGCCTAACCGGATCCAGATTCGGATCGCCGCCGACCCCGACGACCCCGGCACGCGCAACACAGAACTCCCGCAGCAGGCCACGATCTGGACCGCACCGGAACGCTACGGCTACTCGCGCCTCCACGAATACGTCAACCGGCTCGCCGAACAGGCAGACGGCGACTGGCTGATGCTGTGGAACGACGACGCCCGCATCCTCACCGCAGGCTGGGACACCGCCGTCGCCCGGCGCCAGCCGACAGTGCTGTGGCCGCACAGCAACGACATTCCAACCTGCAACACTTTCCCCATCTGGCCCCGCATCTGGACCGACCGCCTCGGGCACGTCTCGCTGTCGCCGCACTGCGACTCGTGGATCCAATACCTCGGCCAGGCCCTCGACCGGCACGAACGCGTCGATGTGGAGATCCTCCACGACCGGGCTGATCTCACCGGAGGCCACGACGACCAGACCCGCGCCGAATCGTCAGTCGGCTATCGCACCGCCGACTACGGCAGCCCCGTCATGGAAGCCGCCCGCGCCGCCGACGTCGCCACCTTGCGCGCCTTGCTCGACCCGGAGGCGCCGTGACCGACGAAGGCTTCTACGACCGGCAGCGCGAAGCATGGTCGCGACCTCCCGTCGATGACGTCGGCTACATCCCCGCCACCGAACTGCTCGCCAAACCGGACGACGAACTCCGGGCAATCGTCGAACAGATGCGCACCACCCGCTACACCGGCTGGCGCAACCACGGTGGCCTGTGGCGAGACCTCATGGGGTTGGACGAACCCGGCGGCCGCGACATCCTTGACTTCGGCTGCGGCACCGGCGTGGAAGCCCTGGAGCTCACACTCGCCGGAAATCGCGTCGACCTAGCCGACATCAACCTCGACAACCTGCACCTCGCTGGCCGCATCCTCGGCCTCCATGTAGACGAGATCCCCGACCGGCACGCACTGACGGCCTACCTGGCGCTCGGCGAGTCGCCATACATCGAGGGCCGCCCCGAAAGGTACGACGTATTCCACTGCAACGGCGTCCTCCACCACATCCCGTGGGCCCGCCAGATCATGGAACGCGCCCACCAGATCCTCCGCCCCGACGGCATCGCACGCCTGATGCTGTACAGCGAGCGCGGATGGATCCAGGCCACCGGCACCGAACCGCCCGACGACGTCACCGCCGACCCCGGCTTCGAACGCTTCGTGCGCCACTTCGACCAGGTCGGCGAATACGCCGACTGGTACAGCCGCGACCGCATCGAGCAGCGCTTCGGCGACCTGTTCACCGTCGAACGCTGCGAATACCTCACCCCCACCGGCCAGTACCTCGCCGCCGTCCTACGCAAAAGGGAGGCTGCCGCGTGAACATCGGATGGTGCGGCCTCGGCCGCCTCGGCATCACCTGCGCGCTCGCCATGGCGAAACACGGCAGCCACCACATCACCGGCTACGACCCCTCCGACCGGCCCCGCCAGATCCTCGCCGGCGAAGTGCCGCCGCCCGAAGAGGCAGGCATCGAAGACCTCCTCGACGCCACCGCCATCGACTTCGCCGACTCGCCGGCCGGTGTGGTCGCCGCAACCGATGGCGTCGTCCTGGTGTCTGTGCAAACTCCGCACGACCCGCGCTTCGGTGGCGAATCCCGCATGCCTGACCGGCCCGTCGACTTCGAGTACGGCTACCTGGTTCAGGCCGTCCGTGACATTGCGCAGGCTGCCGAGAAGCAGGCCAAGCCGATCACCATTGTCGTCGTCTCCACGGTGCTGCCCGGTACTACGCGGGCCCGTCTGGCGCCGCTGTGCGGGCCGAATGTGCGGCTCGTCTACGGGCCCTACTTCATCGCCATGTCGACGACCGTGCAGGACTTCCTGCAGCCCGAGTTCGTGCTCCTCGGCTCCGACGACCCGCACGCCCTGGCCGACGTCGCCGACATGTACAAGACCATTCACGACCGGCCCGTACACGCCGTGTCCATCGAGTCGGCCGAGCTGCTGAAGGTCGCCTACAACTGCTTCATCAGCATGAAGATCGTGTTCGCGAACATGGTCATGGAGATCTGCCAGAAGACCGGGGCCGACTGTGACCAGATCGCCGACGGTCTCGCGTTGGCCACGGACCGCATCGCGTCCCCGGCCTACATGCGAGGCGGAATGGGCGACTCGGGGGGGTGTCATCCACGCGACAATCAGGCCATGTCCTGGCTGGCTGGGCGGCTCGCGCTGTCAGTTGATTTGATGGGCTACGTGTCGGAGGCCCGCGAGCGGCAGTCCGCCTATCTTGCCGACTTGGTTGAGCACTGGCATCGGATGAGTGGCCTGCCTGTCACGCTCCTTGGGAAGGCGTACAAGCCGAACGTCAGCCTCACGCAGGGATCGGCTGGGTTGCTGCTCGCCGAGCAGCTCCGCGAGCGCGACCTTCAGGTCGATCACAAGGACATCTGGGTCGACGACGACTTTGATCTTCCGGTCGGCCCGCAGGTCTACGTGATCACCGCGAAGCACGATTACCACACCGCTGCGGCCATCGCCCCCGGCTCCGTGGTCATCGACCCGCACGGATACATGCCCGACCAGCCCGGCGTCACCACCATCCGCGTGGGCAGGAAGACATGACCGGCCTCGCCGATTACCGGGTCACCGCCGATGAGCCTTCGGTGGACGCGCCGATCGTCGCACTCGCCTGCAAGATCTGCGGGCAGCACGGTGGGCCATCCGATGTCCGCTGGTGGGATCCCGGCTACAGCCCGTCCATCCCCGAACTCATCGCTGAAGCCGAGCAGCACGAGAAGAAGGGACACGCGACGTGAAGGCCGACGAGGCGATCGCCAACTGGAGCCGCCCCGGCGCCACCGACTTCATTCACCCCTCGCGAGGCATCTCGGAAGACGCCTACTGGGAGTCCGGCAGCAGGCAGGCCGAACTCCTCGCCCAGGACATCCCGGCCGGGGTGAAGGTCATGGACTTCGGGTGCGGTGACGGCCGCGTCGCCATCCCGCTGCGGGCCCTCGGCTACGAGGTGACGGCAGTCGACGGCTCCGCAGGCATGGTCGACGCGCTCGCCGCCAACGACCCCGACCTGACGGCCTTCCAGTCCGACGGCACAGACTTCGGCAGCCACCTCGGTCGCCGCAAGATGGACGCCGTGTACTGCCTGGCCGTGCTCATCCACCTCGACTATGCCTCCGCCGAGATGCTCATCCGTAACCTGCGGGCCATCGTCAAGAAGGGCGGGCTGCTCATCCTCGACTGGCCCGTCGCCGACGAGCCCGCGGAGGGTGTGGCCTGGCTGGACGTCACCACTTGGTCCGAGGCGCAGCAGGAGGAACTCGCCGCCGAGCTGGGGCTCACCCGGGTTGACGACCAGCACGTTCCCTGGCAGGTGTTCCGCACTACCTGATCCCACCACCCATACGCCTGCGGCTAGCTACCGCAGGAAGGAAGCCGCGACGTTCCAGGCGTCGCGGCTTCCGCCTTCCCTGGAGAAGAAATGACTGACACGACAGAGCGACAGTACGGACGTCGGGCCGTTGAGTTCGGCCCGACTGGCGAGACCGTGGCCGCCAACATTGCCCAGCTCCGGAAGATTCGCGGATACACCACGCGAGGGTTGTCAGCGGAGCTCCGAAAGTACGGTCGCGTCATCCCGCCCTCCGCGATCTCTCGCATGGAGTCCGCGCGGCGGCATGTCACCGTTGACGACCTGATGGCGCTCGCGTCGATCTTCGATGTGTCGCCCTCCGCTCTCTTGCTGCCGTTGACGGATGATCCTTCGACTCGCATCCCAATCACTGGGGCGGGCATGGTCCCAGCGGATCAGGCGTGGGACTGGACGGACGGGCGCCGTCGTCTCGACCGGCCGTGCCCCGATCCAGGAGCAGCCGCTTTGGAGTTCGCCATCTACTCCCGCCCGCCGATTCGCAGGAACCGGGAGGTGGGCGCGTGACCGTCGCAGTCGTCATCCCGTGGCGGCCCGGCACACCCGAGCGCAACGCCCACCACGAACACGTGCGAGCCCACCTCCAGCAGTTGCTGCCCGACGCGATCCATCTCGACGTCGACAGCGGACACACGCCGTTCTCCCGCGCCGGCAGCCGCAACGAAGGCGTCCGGCAGGCGCAAGCGGCCGGGGCCGACGTCGTCGTCATCTGCGACGCCGACACGCTGCCCGAGGCCGAGCCTCTGCACGCGGCCATCGAAGCCGCCGACGACGGGCGGCTGCATCTGCCGTACACCTGGTATCAGGGACTCTCCCGCCCCGGAACACTCGCCTACCTCGCAGGAGTTCCGGCCGCAGACTGCGCCACCGACCTCGCCCACGAATGGGCCACCGGCGGCGTGCTGGTCATCCGGCCCGCGAGCTGGTGGGCGGCAGGCGGGATGGACGAACGCTTCGTTGCCTACGGCTTCGAGGACGCCGCATACCGCATCGCCGCCGACGCACTCCTCGGCCCGACCGTCGCTCATCAGGGCGCCATCACCCACCTGTGGCACCCGTCCGAGGTGGGTCACGGCAGCCCCCAGCACATCGCCAACGGGCAGCTCTGTCAGCGGTACGTCGACGCCACCGACAACCCCGACGCCATCCGGGCGCTCATCGCCGAACGGGCCACCGTCCCCGTCTGAACTGGGAGGCGCCCATGCCAGCTCCGGACTACCGGCGGATCGCCCAGCTCGAACGCGAACTCGGCATCGATCAGCCCGAGCCGGAACGAAGCGTTCCTACCGCGCGGCCCGTCTGCCTGATCAAAGACTGCACCGGCAGCGACTACGAGATCCACACCTGGAGCGGCGTGGTCCTGCGCCGTGTCCACGAACACTGACCACCCCACCCGGAAGGCCCGCGCCCATGGCTTCCGCAACGCTCGCCCTCATCCGCAGCAACCATCACGGCCACGGCAGCGACGTGCCCTGGCAGTTCATCGTCGGCTACATCGCCATCGGCCTCGTCGCATGGTTCGTGACCGCTGTTCTCGTCCTCCGTCACGACCAGGCGAAGAAGGGCCGCCCCGTGGACAGCGAGGACAGGTTCGTAGCCGTCTTCAGCGGACTGGTCTCCTTCATCGGATGGCCCCTCGTCGTAGTCGGGTACGGCATCTGGCGCGCAGTGGAGCACTACACACGGCAGCCTGTCGACCTCACGAAGAACGCCGAGTGAGGGGGCTGCGCCATGGATCTCCACGCCTGGATCACCCAGCAAGTCGACGCCGTTGAGCGGCTGATCGAAGACAACTGCATTGCGAGCGACGAAGCCGCACCCATCCTGCGCCGCTGCGAAGCAGATCGCCGCATTCTCGCCCGGCACAGGCTCGACCCGAGCGAGGCGGACGACTGGCTACGCGCCGCCGCCTGCCACGGCTGCGGGGTCATGGGCGACTGCGACGACCCGGTCACCGACAACATCAACGACTGCCCGGAACTCCGCGATCTCGGCCACGCGCACGGGCTGACGGACGAGATCCTCGCCGGACTCGACCGGCCACAACCGCCCGAGCCGAGCCCGGCGCGGAAGCGGCGCCTTCGCGAACGCGCCCGCCTGACAGTCCCCATCACCACCAGCGACGTACCCGCCGCACTACGCGGCACCAACTGGAAGCCGTAACCCCACACAGGAGCCCGCGCCATGGCCCGCTACTTCATCACCTTCGACAACGGGATGAAAGCCCCCGTTGTCGCCACCAAGGTCGAGCAGAACGTCGACGGAAGCGAGTACCGCTTCCTCGACGAGAACGGCCGCATCGTCGCCTACGTCCCTGTCATCAACGTCCTCAGTGTCATCCTCGCCGAGGAGCCCATGGCGGTGACCGACTGATGGCCCGCCTGCAGATCCTCGAACTCCCCGAAGGCGCCAACGACGACCGGCCGCCGTTCGTGCTCGTCGTCGACCAGTGGCCCGACACCGTCACAGCCAACGAGCCTGCCGTTCTGGACGCATGGAAGAAGATGGCCGAACAGGCGGGCGCCCGCACCGTCCTACTCACCGAAGACACCATCGACATTCCCGCCAACGACGTACCCGTCGACGAGAACGGGCACCCGCTGTTCCTCAAGGTCCACGTCGAGGGTGAGTTCGAGAAGTTCCGCGAGCAGGTCCAAGACGAGATCCGCAAGGCGCCGGCCGAACTGCGGCAGGCGGTCAACCGCGACGCATCCGCGGATGCGAGCGCCGAGCTGATCCGTTCCGAGAACGCCCGAGACCAACTGCGCAACGACCGCGACGAAGCCCGCAGTTGGGCCCGACACGGCTACGAGATCGGACAGAAGCACTGCTCCTGGACCGACCACGGCGTCGCCCCGGAGTGGCTCACCGAAGGATGGCCGTCCCACATCGACTCGTGCGAACACCTGCAACTGGCCGCGCAGTACGACGAAGCGATCAGCCGCGTGCGCGCCCTTGCGCTCGGCAACCAGACCCAAGGCGAAGGCGGCGGGCTCGTCGACGCAGACACACTCTGGCCGTCCCAAGTCCTCGCCGCCATCGGCCCCCTCGGCAGCGACACCGAACGCAGCCCCGAGGAGTAGCGATGCCGGCGTACCTCGTCATCCACCCGCGAGGACAGAAGAAGGACGACGTCCTCCTCGAAGCCGACGACCTCACACTCGTCATCCACGACGGCTGGGCCATCTTCTCCGACAGCCACGGCGTCTGCCTCGCCGTACCCAGCGGACAAGGCGCCAGCATCCAACGCGTCGACCAGCAGCCTGAGGACCGCGCCGAAGGAGCGTGAACCGTGGCCACCGAAGAGACCAGCGCAGCCGGAGCAGCCGGAACCCAACGCCTCCTGAAGTACTGGGCCTTCGGGGCAGGCGCCGCGAAGATCCAGGCCGGAACCCCAGGCGCATTCCGCAGATGCCAAGCCGAACTCGGGCGCTACATCCAAGGCCGACAGCTCGACGGCTTCTGTGCACGCGTCATCCACGAAGTCACAGGCGAATGGCCCGGCCAGCACCGAGACGGCAAGGACGACGACTGATGGGCAGCCAAGGCAGGCGCTCAGCACCACTACCCAAGGACTGGCCACACATCCGCAAGCGCATCCTCAAGCGCGACCGATGGGTGTGCCAGTGGATCGTCTCCACTGGCGGACTCTGCAACGAGCCCGCCAACCAGGTGGACCACAAGGTCAACGCTGCCTCGGGTGTAGATGACCACAGCGAGGCGAATCTTTGGGCCCTGTGCCAGTGGCACCATGATCAGAAGACCGGGCGCGAGGCGTCGGCTGTAGCCCATGCCCTGCCGCCGAGAGCAAGACCACAAGAACAGCACCCCGGACTCATCAACTGACCTGGGATAATAGAGAGATGAAGACCTGCCCCGTCTGTAGCGCGACCATCGAACGCGGCGGACGCAAGGGCGGGCCACTGCCCACATACTGCACGCCCAGATGTAAGCAGCAGGCACGCAGCGAACGCGAGGAACTCGACGGCAGAGCCGAAGCTCGCCGACAGCGGAAGCTGAACGACGCAGCACGAGAGTGAGCACAACGACCCCCGCGCCCCTGCCCGCACTGCAGTGACCCCATGCCGGGCAACAGGACCGCCCATTGCGGCAAGGTCGAATGCAAGCGCCGCTTCAACGCTGCCCGCTCGCGCGAGACCATGCGCAGGGTTCGAGCCGGCGAGTCCGGCGAGCGCTATCGCGACTACGACCGCAAGTCCCAGCGCAGACGGCTTGAGACCGTCGGTCACTGGCGCGTCGTCTATCCCGAGAGGGCGTCACGAGTCGACGCCCTGCGCCGCATGCGCGTCCAGGCCGCCACCGTCGAGGACTTCGCACCACGCGACGTGTACGAGCGGGACGGCTGGGTGTGCCAGCTCTGCCTGCTCGGCATCGACCCCGCGGTCGCATGGCCCGACTCGATGAGCCCATCAGTCGATCACGTCGTGCCCTTGGCCAAGGGTGGCGAGCACTCGATGGCCAACGCTCAAGCGGCCCACCTGGGATGCAACAGTCGGAAGTGTGATCGACTGGAGCAGCCCGGCTCGCCGGCCGCTGCTTGATCGTCACGGATCAAGATCACCCTGGGGGGCCACTCCAAGATCATCCCAATCGGCGGATCGGGCTGGTTACCTTGGCGCGGCGTCTACGGGTCTGTGACCTGCGATGATCACGCATGGTGGCCTCGGGTGGTGCTACCTGAGTGTGGATTGGTGCTGGTCAGGGCTTCTACTCGTTACGCCTGTCCGGTACCATAGACCCATGGCCAACACGGTGTGTGAGCGATCCGGGTGTGAGGCGGCGTTGCCGGTTGCCGGCCGCGGTCCGATGCCCCGCTTCTGCTCAACTCGCTGCCGTGTTGCCGCCCATCGGGCTCGCCGCGCCGAGTCGGCGCTGCCGACCGAGATGACCGGGCGCAGGCGCTGGGTGCGGCGCGATGAGCGCAAGGCACCGCGAACGGTCGGTGGCGGATTCGCCTCGGTGTCGGACCCGGAGACGTGGACTGCCCACCGCGAAGCTGCGGCGTCAAAGGTGGGCGTCGGCCTGGGGTATGTACTCGCCGAGGGTGACGGCATTGTCTGTATCGACCTTGACCACTGCCTCGATGAGGGCCAGTTGGCCCCGTGGGCTCGGGCAATCCTGGACGACTGTCCCGCCTCCTACACGGAGGTCAGTCCTGGCGGCGACGGCCTGCACATCTGGGGCCATGGCGAGTTGAAGCGTGGCCGAAGGATGCGCCAGGGAGGCTCGTCCGTTGAGGTGTACGGGCAGGGCCGGTACGTGGCCATGACGGGCCGCCGATTCGAGGACGCTCCCCTGGAACTGACCGATCTCTCCGAGGTGGTTGCCTCGCTGGTCTGACAAGGGGGGTGGTCGCCATGGCCGGCTATGGCCCCCCGCCGTCGGAGAATAAGCGGCGCGCGAACAAGGACGAGTTCGAGGAGCAGGCGGTCACGGTTGCCGATGACGGCACGCTTCATGGGCCGGAGCTGCCGCACGACGCGCTGTATACGCCTCGGACGCTCGACTGGTATGAGACGTGGCGACGTGCTCCGCAGGCTTCCGCGTTCACCGGGACGGACTGGCAGCGGCTTCACATGCTTGCGCCTCTGGTGGATGCGTTCTGGCTGGAGCCGTCGACGAAGCTGTTGGCGGAGATCCGGCTGAACGAGTCGCTGCTCGGTGCGACGCACGTCGACCGGATGCGCGCCAGGATCAAGATCGAGGCCCCTAAGCTTGTTTCGCGCCCGGCGGCAGGCGTGCCGGACCTTTCGGAGCGGCGCCGTCGGCTGATGACCGATGCCTCGTGAGCTGGTTCGTTCGCCCAACCATGACCGGGACCGGTCTTTGGGGCTGTTGGCCTGGGATTGGATCGAGTATTGGTGCGTCCACGGGCCGGGCGACATTCAGGGCGACACAGTCGAGATGGACGGGGAGTTCGGCGGCTTCATCGTCGACGCCTACGCTCTGCGCGACGACGGGCGGAAGCTCTACGACTCGGCTGTCCTCTCCCGGGCGAAGGGGCGAGCGAAGAGCGAGTTGGCCGCGTTCATCGGACTGTTCGAGGCTTTCGGGCCTTGTCGGTTCGCTGGTTGGGCTGAGGGTGGCGAGGTTTTCGAGTGGCATGACTTCCGGTACGAGTATCAACCGGGCGAGCCGATGGGGCGCCGGATTACGTACCCGTTCATCCGCTGTCTGGCTACGGAGGAGTCGCAGGCCGGGAACACCTACGACAACATCCACTTCAACCTGACCGAGGGGCCGCTGGGCGAGGATCTCCCGTCTGGATCGGCTGGCCTGACCCGGGTGTTCCTGCCTGGCGGCGGCGAGATCGTCCCGTCTACGGCCTCTTCGTCGTCGAAGGACGGCGGGAAAGAGACCTGCACGATCTTCGATGAGCCCCACCTGTATGTGACGCCGGAGCTCAGGCGGATGTATACGACGGTTGACCGCAACTGTCGCAAGCGCAAGGACGCTCAGCCGTGGACGTTGCAGACGACGACGATGTACCAGCCTGGCGACAACTCGGTGGCCGAGAAGACGCACGAACGGGCCAAGCTGATCGCCGAGGGCAAGACCCGCGGAACGCGGCTGCTGTTCGACCACCGCGAGGCGCCGGCCGAGGTTGACCTGGCGGACGGCGACGCCATCAAGGCGGCGCTGCGGGAGGTCTACGGGCCGTTCGCCGACGTCCTCGACTTGGACGGCATCGTCGAGAACGAGTTTTGGAACATCGAGAAGGACATTGAGGACTCGCGCCGGTACTTCTTCAACCAGCCGACTGGCGCCCGTGAGGCGTGGACGACAAAGCCGTTGTGGGCGGCGTGTGCGCGCCCGGACATTGTCGTCGCGGACAGCGATCCGATGGTGATGTTCTTCGATGGCTCCAAGAGCGATGACGCCACCGGGCTTGTGGGCTGCGACGTGCAGACTGGCCATCTGGTCACGTTGGCGGCCTGGGAGAAGCCCGACGGGCCCATGGCGAAGGGCTGGGAGGTCGACAGGAAGGACGTCGACCGAATTGTCCGGCAGACCTTCGAAGCGCGGAACATCGTCGCCTTCTTCGCCGACGTGAGGGAGTTCGAGTCCTATATCGACACTTGGGCCCAGGACTTCGGAGACCGGCTCGTGATTCAGGCAGTCACCGGGCGCAACGCCCACAGCGTCGCCTGGGACATGCGCACCAAGGTCCGGGAGTTCACGGACGCCTGCGAACGGGCCGACATCGACATTCGCGAGAAAACCCTGACTCACGACGGAGACAGCCGACTCCAGCGGCATGCACTCAACGCCCGGCGGCGCCCCAACAAGTACGGGGTGTCGATTGGCAAGGAAGGTCGAGGCTCCCCGAAGAAGATCGACTTGGCGGTGTGCGCGATCGGCGCGCGAATGGTCCGGCGGCTCGTTCTGGCGTCGCCGGACTGGGCGAAACGGCAGAAGAAGCGGCAGCGCACTGGGCGCGTGCATGGGTTTGCGTGAGGGACGGAGGTGGGCGGCGCGTGGTGATGGGCCAGGATGATGCGGTGTCGACAGCGCGGCGCCTGCTGGAGTTGCGCGACGGCGAGCAGGGGCGGCTGGACCGGATTCAGCGCTACATGTGCGGCGAGCACGACAGCGTGTATGTGCCGAGGGGCGCCCGGGCCGAGTATCGGTGGCTGATCGAGCGGGCTCGGGTGAACATTTTGCCGCTGGTGGTCACGGTGGTCGCGCAGAACATGTACGTGGACGGCTACCGGCCGGCGGGCTCGGACGAGAACGCTGATCCGTGGGCGGTGTGGCAGGCGAACCGCATGGACGCCCGGCAGCACGGCATTCACCGTTCCGTGCTCACCTATGGCGCTGCGTATGCGGTGGTGATGCCGGGCAAGCCGGTGCCGGTGATCACGCCGTTCTCGCCGCGGCGCATGACGGCGCTGTATGCGGATCCGGTGAACGACGAGTGGCCTGTGCTCGCGGTCGAGGATCGACTGGAGAGCACGGCGAAGGGGAAGCGCCGCGTGGTGCGGGTCTATGACGATCAGGCCCGGTACACACTGGCGGGGAGGCCGGACGGCTCGCAGTTGGAGGCCGACGGCGAGAGCTGGGTGATGGAGCATCGGCTGGGCGTGTGTCCGGTGGTGCGGTACATCAACACCGAGGATCTTGACGGGGATGGCGTGGTCGGCGAGGTTGAGCCGCTGATCGAGGTCCAGGACCAGCTGAATATGACGACGTTCAACTTGCTGATGGCGCAGCAGTACGCGGCGTTCAGGCAGCGCTGGGTTACTGGCATGGCGCCCCCATTGGACAATGACGGCAATCCGGTCGAGCCGTTCCGATCCCGTGTGGATGGACTCTTCGTCGCTGAGGACGCCGACACGAAGTTCGGTGAGTTCGGGCAGACCGATCTGAAGGGTTATCTCGACTCGCGGGAGTCGACGGTCCGGAACATCGCAACGATCTCCCAGGTGCCGCCGTATCACCTGCTCGGGCAGATGGTGAATCTGTCGGCTGAGGCGCTCGCCGCGGCCCGGGATGGCCTGGATCGTAAGACGGATGAGCGTGAGTCGCTGTGCGGCGAGGGGCACGAGCAGACACTCCGCCTGTGTGCCCTGGCCTCCGGCGACAAGACGGCGTGGGCGGACACGGCCGCTCAGGTGGTGTGGCGCGACACGTCTGCACGCTCGCTGGCGCAGACTGTGGACGCGCTCGGCAAGCTCGTCACGATGCTCGGAGTGCCCCCGCAGGAACTGTGGGAACGGGTTCCTGGCGTGACGCAGACCGATGTGGAGCGGTGGAAGTCGGCCGCCGAGCAGGGCGACGCGATGGGGCGCCTGAACGGCATCATCGAGAAGCAGATGTCGCAGCACGACACCGCTCCTGTCGCCCCGGTTCCTGACGTGGCGGCCTGATGGCGGCCGATCCGGCGGCGCCGCAAAAGTACCGCGGCGTTCAGGCGCTGTTGGCGGCCCGGATGGCTCAGCAGGTTCTGCGCGTGTGGCGGGATTTGATGAACCCGGCGAAGGTGGATGCGTCGTGGCCGGCGGTGCGCGCGGCGTTGATGCCGATTGTGCAGCAGGCTCGCGAGCAGTCGGCCGTGCTCGCCCGGGCTGGTTACATGGATGCGCGGCAGGATGCGGGCGTGCCGGATGATGGTTTCGTTCCGCCGGAGCCGCTCCAGTTGGCGATAGACCGTCTGGAGTCGACGCTCGATGTGACGGGCCCGGTGGAGTTCAAGAAGGCCATCGCCGCCGGGAGGACCCCGCAGCAGGCGATGGATGCCGCAGCGGTCCGCATGGTCGGCTCGACGCAGTATCTGGCGCTTGAGGGCGGGAGGTCGGTGATGAGGCGGTCGATCGACGCCGACGAGCGCGCCACGGGTTACGCCCGGGTGACGGACGACGATCCGTGCGCTTGGTGCGCGATGCTTGCCAGTCGCGGGCCGGTCTACAAGACCGCCGTGACGGCGGGCGATCCGCGTCAGGGCGGCGACCGCTATCACGACCATTGCGGCTGCGCCGCGGTCCCATCCTTCAGCCTCGACGAGCCGTTCGTCGGTACCGCCGAGGGGCTGTATGACGACTGGTTGCGCGTGACGCGAGGCCGCGGCGGGCGACATGCCGTGAACGCGTTCCGCCGCTGGTGGGAAGCGGAAGGGCGGGCCGCCTATGCGGCTCCGGACCGACCCACCACCTAGATCTCCCCAAGCTGGGTGCCGCCTGCGGGCGGCTTCCTGAATCAGTTCAACCCGAGGCGTGTGCCGACACGGTGCACGCCTTCGTCATGCCCAATCTGCGTCAGCCGTCAGGCGGGCGCAGATCCCGACATGGGAGCACCACATGTCCACACCCACCGCGGAGCCCGCTGGCGCCACGCCGGCCGTTCCGACCCCTGCCGAGGCTGTCGCAGCCGGGCATATCCCCGCCCAGGCTCCGACTCCCCCCGCCGCATCACCCTCGCCGACCCCTGCGGCTCCCGCGCAGCCCGCCGACAGCGGGAAGCCGGAGGAGCCGACGGACTGGGAGGCCGAAGCGGCGAAATGGAAGTCGCTGGCCCGGCGCCACGAGGGCAAGCACCTCGATGCGCTGGGCTTCAAGTCGAAGGACGAGATCGATCAGCTTCGGCAGTCCGCTCAGAAGTACTCGGAGTTCGAAGAGACCCAGAAGTCCGAGATCCAGAAGGCGACCGAGCGGGCGCAGACCTTCGAGCAGCAGCTCGCGGACGAGCGGGCACAGAACGCGCGTCTTCTGGCCGCTGCGACGCACAACATCCCGCCGGAGCTCATCGAGCTTCTCGGCTCCGGCACCGCCGAAGAGATCGGCGCGCGGGCCGAGGTGCTTGCCGAGCGACTCAAGGCGGTGACTCCGGCCCCGACTCCTGCTTCGCAGCGGCCGGTGGAGTCGCTGACCCCTGGCGCGGCGCCCTCGTCTGCGGCGCCGGCTACGGCGGACGACTGGATCCGCCAGATGGCCCGCAGCAAGTCCTGATCTGACATTCGCAGCGCCGGAATCTCCCATGTCACGGGGCCGGGGTCGCTGCTCTTCCGGAAGGAGCCCCCGTGGCCACGTACAACTCTTTGATCTCTCGGGACGCCAGTAACGATCCGCTGGTGCCCGAGCCGGTCTCCAAGGAGATCATCCAGGAGCTGCCGACGCAGTCGGCGGTGCTGCAGCTCGCCCGCCAGGTGCCGATGTCGACGAAGACGCAGCGGCAGCCGGTCCTCGACGTCATGCCAATCGCCTACTTCGTGGGCGGCGACACTGGTCTGAAGCAGACCTCGGCGCAGGACTGGAAGAACGTGGACCTGATCGTCGAGGAGATGGCGACGATCGTCCCGATCCCCGAGGCGTACCTCGACGACGCGCAGGTGCCGATCTGGGACGAGGTGAAGCCCCGGCTGGTGGAGGCCCTCGGTGCGCTGCTGGACGGGGCGGCCCTGTTCGGCACGAACAAGCCGTCCACGTGGCCGACGGCCGTCTATCAGTCGGCGGTCGCCGCGGGCAACGCGGTCATCTCGGGCACGGGTGACGATTTCGCGCAGGACGTGTCGAGCACGGCCGAGCTGGTCACCCGGGACGGCTTCGCTGTCAACGGGTTCGTGGCCCGCCCGGGCCTGAACTGGAAGCTCGTCGGCATGCGGTCGACTGAAGGCATCCCGATCTACCAGCCGAACCTGGACGGGCGCCCCGGCGGCAATCTGTACGGCTACCCGATGGCGGAGCTTTCCAACGGCGCCTGGGACATGTCCGAGGCCGAGCTGCTGATGGGTGACTGGAGCAAGGTCATCATCGGGAAGCGCACGGACATCAGCTTCAAGCTGTTCACCGAGGGCGTCATCTCCGACGACGACGGCAAGGTCATCCTCAACCTGATGCAGCAGGACAGCGTGGCGCTGCGCGTGGTGATGCGAGCGGCGTTCGCCACGGCCAACCCGGCGACCCGCCTCAACACCAACTCGGCGACCCGCTCGCCGTTCGGTGTTGTTCAGGCGACGACGGCCGCGTCCTGACGGTCCGCGGCCGGCAGCCTCGACGGGCTGCCGGCTGTCGGGAGATCGGAGTTCCTGTTGCGGGTGCTGGCGATGTTTCACGCCTACCCTCCGGACCACAACGCGGGCGCCGAGTGGGCGGCCCACAGCCTGTTGCGCGAGCTGGCGGCGCGCGGGCATGACGTGGACGTGCTGCTCTCGCAGGCCGAGGCCGGGGATGCCGCCTATGAGATTGACGGCGTGAGCGTCCACCCGTACCGGGGCAAGGCGGATCCTTCTCGGTGGATGCGGGGCGACGGCCGGGCCCGGGTGATTGTGACGCATCTGGAGAACACGGCCAGGGCGTCGGTGCTGGGGGAGTTGAACCGGATTCCGGTCGTTCACCTGCTGCACAACACCTTCGAGAAGTCGAAGTCGTGGCTGGTGAAGGGTTCGCCGTCGCTGGTCGTCTACAACACGGCTTGGATGAAGGCGGATGCGGAGGCGTGGTGGCGTATCCACCGCGGTGACCGTCCGATGCCGTGGGGTTTGACCGTGCATCCGCCGGTTGCCGTCTCCGACTATGAGGCCACGCCGGGCGACCGGATCACTCTGATCAACCTGACGGAAGAGAAGGGCGCCAAAGTTTTCTACGCGCTCGCCGAGCGGATGCCGCGCCGCAAATTCCTCGGCGTGATCGGCGGATACGGCCATCAGATCGTGCGCGAGGATCTACCGAACATGGAGGTCGTGCCGCACACGCCCGGCGACCGCATGGCCAAGGACGTGTACGCACGCACCAGGCTCCTGCTGGCCCCGTCGGCATACGAGTCCTACGGACGCGTCGCCGTGGAGGCCATGTGCTCAGGCATCCCCGTCATCGCCCACCCAACCCCGGGACTCATGGAGTCGCTGGGGGAAGCAGGCACATTCTGCGACCGGGACGACCTCGACGCCTGGCAGGCGGCCATCAAGCGGCTGGCGGCGCCGAACGTGTACCGGCAGGCATCGAAGGCGGCGGCAGCACGCGCTGCCGGTCTCGATCCGGCGACTGAACTCGACTCCTGGTGCACGGCGATGGAGGGGGTGGCAAAGCGTGGATCCCCTCGCTAACTTGGCGGATCTCTCCGACCGTCTCGGCAGGCCGCTCACGGCAGCCGAGGAGGCCCGCGGGCAGGCATTGCTTGCAGACGCTTCCGCTCTGGTCCGATCGTTCACAGGGCAGGACTTCACCCGCACCGATGACGCAACCGTGGTGATGCGGGCCCAGCAGGGCGAGATCCGGCTACCGAAACGGCCCGTGATCGATGTGACGGAAGTTGTTGCGGTGGGCGCAGGCGGGGCACCGGATCTGCCCATAGTCGGATGGCAGTGGGACGGCATCGACATCGTCCGAACGGCAGTCGACAGCCCCTCAATCAACCTGCCGGAACTCTGGTACGACGAAGACGTTGAGGCCTATCCGGGCACCTACCGGGTGACCTACAGCCATGGCGACGCCGAGGTACCTGCCGACGTGGTCGCAGTCGTGGCCCGGATGGCGCTGCGAACGATGACCGCCCCATCCATGGCTGGCGGCCTCACGAGCGAGACGATCGGCCCCTACAGCTACCGGACCGACGGATCCGGTGTCGGCGTGGCCGTCGTCATGACCGACGACGACCGCAAAATGCTGGAGCTCGCCGGGTATCGGCGCAAGGCCGGCATGTCGATGACGAGGTGGCGATGACCAGGCCGTTGCGGGTCGTCGCCCGCGTGCATGCGATGCCTCCGGAGCACAACGCGGGCGCCGAGCACATGCTGGTCGGCATGCTGCGCCCGCTCGTCGAGCGCGGCCACGACGTCCAGGTGTGGCTGTCCCAGCACGGCGAGGCGCGCGAGTCCTACGAGTACCGTGGCATCCCCGTCGTTCCGTTGGCGGCACGTCTCGACTTCGGGAGTGCAGTTCGTCGGGCCGACGTGGTGCTGTCGCATCTGGAATCCGTCCCGGCGACGGCGTCGCTGGCCCGCGGCTTCGGCAAGCCGATGGTCGTGGTCTGCCACAACACGCACAGACCCAGCTTCCGCGACATGGCATCCGGCGGCACGGCCCTCGCGGTCTACAACAGCCAGTGGATGGAGCGGGAGGCGGAGTTGTTCTTCGCCGAGTATCCGAAGGGTGTCCGGCCAGCGCAGTCGCTGATTGTGCGACCGCCGGTGGTGGCCGCGGAGTACGCGGCCAAGCCTGGCGGAGCGGTGACGCTCGTCAACTGCAGCAAGGAGAAGGGCGGCGAGGTTCTCGCTGCCCTGGCCCGGCGCATGCCTGAGCAGCACTTCCTTGCCGTGAAGGGCGCCTACGGGGAGCAGGTTCTGCCAGCCCCGGAGAACGTCGAGATCCTTGAGCACGTCCGCGGCGAGGACATGCGGGAGCAGGTGTACGCCCGCACTCGGGTGCTGCTCATGCCCAGTTCCTACGAGTCCTGGGGGCGTGTCGGAGTCGAGGCGATGGCCAGTGGCATTCCGGTCCTGGCTCACCCCACGCCGGGCCTGTGCGAGTCGCTCGGCGATGCCGGCGTGTACGTCGACCGTGAAGACATCGACGGCTACGAGGCGGTGCTTCGGCAGCTACTCACGCCGGGTGGGTGCCGACTGGCGTCCAAGCGGGCGAAGGCCCGCAGCGTCGAACTGGATCCCTCCGAGGATCTTGCAGCGTGGTGCGCAGCAGTCGAGGGGGCCGTCCGTGCGTGAACTTCCCTCCGGGGACACGGTCACAATCCTGCGGCCCGGACCCTCGACTCGGGACGTCTACCAGAACGACGTCCCAGGCCCGCCCGTCGAGATCCCCATTCCGGGCTGTGCCATCGCGCCCCGGGACGGAACAGGGGCAGGCACCAACGAGATCGTCGACGCCCGCGACACGGTCATCACAGGCCTCACCCTGTACGCCCCCTACGGCACTGACATTCGGGCCACCGACCGGGTGCGCGTCGGAGGCGACGAGTACGAGGTCGACGGCCACTCGGGCAGCTTCCGGTCGCCCTTCACGGGCTCTACCGGACCGGTGGTCGTCGCCCTGGAGTTGGTCACTGGCTAGCCGCGGGCCTGTTCAACGGCGGCCACGAGCTTCTCGGCTGCGTCGTTGCTCTTGTGCGGGATGGAGAGGCTGTGTGGGTCGTCGTAGTGCGGCCGGCCGCCTTGCCCGAAGCTGGGTTTGAGTTCGTCGCCTGCCGCTGCTCCTGGTAGCACGAACTGCACGTAGCCGTGGAACAGTCTGTTGGCCTTCTTGAGTCGGGTGCCGGTGACGTCGGCGGCCCGGATCCGGTAGTCGGTTCCCCGCTGGCCGATGGGCTTCTTGCTGACGGTGATCCACTCGCCGTCGAAGCTGATGCTGCCGAGTACGCCTTTGACTTCCATGTCCGCCCCCAGAGACGTGAGTGAGTGGAGGGGCTATGGCAGCACGGGTCAAGCCGAACCGCAAAGGCATCGGACAGATGCTGAGAATGCCTGGTATGCAGGCGGAGATGCTGCGCCGCGCCCAGGTCATCAAGGGTGTCGCCATCGCCATTTCACCGGTCGACGAGAACAGCCCGCACCCCGGCCACTACAAGGCCTCATGGTCCACGGACAGTACGAGCCGCGGTGGCCGGCGCAGGGACCGGGCCGTTGCCTACGTCCGCAACGGCGCCTACTACGCCCGCTGGGTGGAGTACGGCACGGAGCGGGTGCACGCCCACCATGTGCTGCTGCGCGCCGCCCAGTTGGGGGGCCGGAACTGATGGCCGCCGTCGGCAGCGTGGATGTCGAGGTCGAACTCGTCGCCTGGCTGACGGGCAGACTCGACGTGCGAGTCCTGACGGACCTGCCCGAGAACCTGGGCGACGTCCTGCCCGTCGTTCAGATCCAGCGAGCGGGCGGCGGTGACGACGGCATCCGGCTTGACCGCGCTTTCATCGACATCGACGTGTACGGAGCCACTCGGCAGGCGGCATCCCAACTCATGAGCCAGGCCCGCTCCCTGCTCCTCACCGAGCTGAGAGGGGTGGTCACGGCCGCCGCGGTCTTCACTTCGGCCCGCACCATCACGGCGCCGTTCTGGCGCTCCTACGAGAACCCTGGTCTGCGCCGCTTCGGCGCAACGTTCGAGATCTTCTGCCATCCGGTCTCCTGACCGACCTATGGGCCCGCGCCGGACCCCGTAAATCGACCCCGCCAGCCGCGGGGTCTCTTCATGTCTGGAGACCCAATGGTCAACATCACCCGCGCGGCGGACCTTCTGGAGGTCGGCGCGAATGGCGGCGGATGGGTGGCGCCTCTCGGCTCCACATCCCCCGGAGATCCTGAGGTTCAGCCTGTCTCGCCGTGGCTGCCGCTTGGCGCCATCAGCGACGACGGTCTGGTGCAGGGCTTCGAGGAGGACTCGCAGTCCTACACGCCGTGGGGCTTCACGTCGCCGATCCGCACCACCATCACGTCGAGCCTGCGCACGTTCGGGCTGACGGCGTGGGAGGTCGGCCGCACCACGGTGCAGTCGCTGCAGTACCGCCTCGACGTCGCAGACCTGGCGCCGGCCAGTGGTCTGACGTCGTTCGCGGAGACTGCGAGCCCGGTTCCGGACCGTCGGGCGTTCTGGTTCGTCGTCCTGGACGGCGACACGTTCAAGAGGGGTTTCTACGTCCCCGAGGGCGAGATCACCGAGCGCTCGGACGTCACCCACAAGCAGGACGAGGTCGCCGGCTTCGAGTGGACGATCACCGCCTACCCGGACGCCGAGGGCAACACCGTCTACCACTTCGACCGGGTGCCGGACACGGCTGCGTACACCGGGTCCTGAGACAGGTGGGCGGGTCGCTATCCGTCGGCGCGGGCCCGGCCCGTCCACCTCTGATCCTTGCCCGCGCCACTACAGAAGGAGGCCCGCGCCGTGGCCGCACGAAGCACCACCGCAGGCAGCAGGAAGCCCCGCACCGCCGCCCGGGCGGCATCCCGTCCGGCCACGACCCGCAGCGCACCGGAGCCGGGGATCGAGGAGCCGGAGGTTACTGCGGCCGACGCTCAGGAGATCGAGGCCGAGGGGCACTACGTCACAGCCGAACTCTGCGGCGACGAAGTGCAGGTCATCCCTCCGGCTGCATGGCGTATGTCGTGGCAGCGGATGCTGGTGCAGGGGCAGTTCTACGCCTTCGCGGAGAAGGTGCTGCACCCGGATGACTACGACTACTTCGTTGAGGTCGACCCTACGAACGAGGAGTTCGAGGCGTTCGTCACGGACGCCGGTGAGCGGGCGGGGGAGAGCCTGGGAAAGTCCAGGCCACGGTCGCGCTCTGGCAGGACCACGCAGAGGCGGTAGAGGCCGACCTGATCGACCGGCACTACGACATCGCCGATGTGTTGTCGGGCCGCCGGTCGTGGCGGTGGCTGCGGGTGTTCATCGAGCACCTTCCCGCCGAGTCGCACACGATGACCGCGCTGCGCAACGAACTCTCCGACGAGGAACTCGCCAAGCTTGCGGACCGTGGCGAGCCGGAGAAGGCCCGCTGGTCGCAGACGGAACAGCTCCTGGCTGGCATCTCTGACCGGCTTGCCCGGCTGGAGTGGGTGTACAGCTGCGCTCACGCCGAAAGCAAGGCCAAGCAGACGCCACCGCCGGAGCCGATGCGGCGCCCGGGCGCGAAGCCGAAGTCGGCGAAACCGCGCCTCGTGAACAAGCGGGCAGACGAGTTGTTCAAGCTGATCAATGGGGGCGCCTCGTAGCGCTGGGGGGAGGCCCTCAGTGCCCGCGATCACTGTCGGATCGGTCGAAGTCGATGTTCTGCCCAGTGCGCAGGGATTCCACAACAGGCTCCGCGCCGCGCTGATCCCGGCGGCTACGCAGGTCGGTGACGAAGTCGGCCGGATCATCGGGCGTCAGATCGTCACGCACATCACGCCAGCCGTCCGTGACGGCATTCAGAACGGCGCGAAGGCCGCGAAGCCGGTGGCGACCCGTCAGGGATCCGACACGGGTGGCGCGTTCGCCCGTTCGCTGCGGGCCCGCCTTGAGGCTGCGTTCCGCAGTATGCCCAAGCTCGACGTCCGACTCTCCGACACGGGCGTTGACGCCGACCTGGCGCGTCTGCGGGCCCGCCTGGAGGCGTTGGCCGGCAAGACCGTCGGCATCGACATCGATGCGGAGACGGCGCGTGCGCAGGCTGCGGACATCGAGGAGCGGCTGCGCCGTATCGGCGCCGCGCACCCGAATGTTGCGGTGCGCGCGGACACGGCTGCGGCGATCGCACAGCTGCGGCTGCTGCGGGAGCAGATCGACGAGATCTCCGCAGACCCGCTGCGGATCCGGACGGAGACGGACGGCCAGCTCGGCGCCCGTCTGCGGGCTGCGGTGCAGCAGGCCGAGGCGTCACTGCCGAACATCAACATCAACGCCGACACCACGCCCGCGCAGGTCGAGATTGCCCGGCTGCGGGCCCAGCTGACGGCGTTGAAGGATGCCCGCATCGGTATCGACATCGATGCGGCAACAGCTCTGGCGCGTGTCGAGGAGATCCAGGCCCGGCTACAGAGGCTGTCTGCGCAGGACGCTGACGTGGCTGTCCGTGTAGATGCTGGCGCAGCTCGCGCCCAGCTCGCGGCTTTCCAGCTTCAGGTGAATCGCCTGGACGGCAGGAATGTCCGCGTCGACGTGAACACGGGCGTAGCACAACTGGCTCTCGGGAATCTTGCTACAGCGGCACTCGCCTTCGGCCCGGCGATTATTCCGGCGCTGCCGGTGGTGGCAGCTGGCTTGGGCGCCATCGCGGCTGCCGGCGTGGCGGCGGGCGTTGGTATCGCGGCGATCGGCTTGGTCGCGATCCCCGCTCTCAAGGGCATTGGGTCGGCTCTGCAGGCACAGAAGGCTGCCCAGGATGCCGCCACGAATGCGAGCTATCAGGGCGGCCAGGCCAATTCGCAGGGCGCGTCGAAGGCGTTGCAGTTGGCGGGCGCGCAGCAGTCGCTGGCGACCGCCCACCGCAACGCGGCACGGCAGATCGGGCAGGCGGAGCAGGCTGTCGGGGATGCGGTGCGCTCGTCGGCGGAGGCGAACCGGCAGGCCTCGCAGCAGGTGAAGCAGGCGCGGCAGTCTCTGGCGGATGCGGTGCGGCAGGCTGCAGACCAGCAGTTGCAGGCCGCCGAGCGGGTTCGGGATGCCGAGGACTCTCTCGCTGATGCACAGCGCAGCGCCCGACAGGCCCAGCAAGATCTCACTCAGGCCCGGAAGGACGCTACGGCGGAACTTGCCGAGCTCGGCGACAAGCTCACCAACGCCCAACTGTCCGAGCGGGACGCCGTCCTGTCGGTGCAGGAGGCGAGAAGGCGCCTCCAGGGCGTTCAGGCGGCGGGGGCAAATGCTTCGCTGATCGAGCAGCAGCGCGCACAGTTGGCCTACGACCAGGCCGTGCAGCGCCTGAAGGAGCAGAAGCAGGAGACGAAAGACCTCACCGCAGAGAAGAAGGCTGCGGACAAGGCTGGCGTCGAGGGTTCTGAGACAGTCCGGAATGCTCAGGAGCGGTTGACTGCCGCCGAGCAGGGCGTAGCCGAGCAGCAGAAGGCTCTGGGTAAGAGCCGCATCGAAGCGGCCCGCCAGCAGGTACAGGGGCAGCGGGACATCGCCGCAGCGCAGGAGAAGGTCGCCGAGAGTCAGCGCAACGTTGTTCGTGTCCAGGAGGACGGAGCCCGCTCGGTGGCCCGCGCCCAGGAGTCCCTGGTCGCTGCCCAGCAGTCCGCCGCCGACTCGATTGCCTCTGCTCAGCGTCAGATTGCCTCCGCGTCGCAGTCTGCGGCCGGGGGTGTGGATCAGGCTGCCATCGCACAGGCCAAATATCAGGCAGAGCTGGACAAGCTGACGCCATCGGCCCGGGACACATTCGACGCCTTCGTAGGCCTGCGCACCGCGTTCGGCGCATGGTCGAAGACGTTGCAGCCTGCGGTGATGCCGATCTTTACGCGGGCTCTGATCGGCATGAAGAACGCCCTTCCGGGATTGACGCCGTTCGTGAGGGAGGCCGCTGATGCGATCGGTGATCTCCAGGACCGGGCGTCGAAGGGCTTCAAGTCGAAGGGCTGGAAGGAGTTCAAAGCCGACCTGACGGGCTCGATGAAGCCTGCGATCGTCGGCCTGGGCGTGGGGTTCGCGAACCTGTTCAAGGGCATGGGCGGGATCGTGCAGGCCTTCCTGCCACACATGGATTCGATCTCACAGCGGATGCAGGACATCACGGGCCGCTTCGCGAACTGGGGTACTGGCCTGAAGGGCAGCCCCGATTTCGAGAAGTTCCTGTCGTACTCGGCGGAGATGGCACCCAAGTTGGGTGACGCGCTCGGCGAGATCGGGTCGGCGTTCATGAACGTTGCTCAGGCGCTGAAGCCGATCTCCGGTCCACTGTTGAAGTTCATAGGCGCGGTGGCGAACTTCATTGCGGTCGTCGCCGAGCGGGCGCCCTGGTACATCCTGCTGCTCTACAGCATCGTCCTGGCGACGAAGCTGTGGGCGATCGCGATGGCCGCTCTCAACTTCGTGATGTCGGCGAACCCGCTGGTGCTGATCGGTCTCGCGATCCTCGCCTTGATGGCGATCGTTATCTACGCCTACGACAGGTTCGGCTGGTTCCGCGCGGGTGTGCAGGCAGTCTGGGACGGCATCAAGACCGGTGCGCTGTTCTTGTGGAATTCCGTCCTCAAGCCTGCCTTCAACGGCATCATGCTTGGGCTGCAGACGGTCGGCCGCTGGGCGATGTGGCTGTGGACCAATGCGCTCCAGCCCGCATTCAACGGCATCGTCCTGGCAGGAAAGATCCTGGCCACCGCACTGGTGACGCTGATCCTGCTGCCGATCATCGCGATCATCAAGATTGTCGGCGCCATCGCCATGTGGCTGTGGGAGTACGCGTTCAAGCCCGCATTCGAGGGCATCGCCACAGCCGCCATGTGGCTGTGGACGAACGCGATCAGCCCGGTCTTCACGTGGATCGGCAACAAGGCGAAATGGCTGTGGAGCAACGCCATCAAGCCTGCCTGGGCGGGCATCCAGGCTGGCGCCAAGTTCATGTGGGAGAACATCCTCCGGCCCGTATTCCGCTTCATCTGGGAGGGCATGAAGGAGGTCGGACGCTGGGCTACTTGGCTGTGGAAGACCGCGATCAAGCCCGCCTGGGACGGGATCGTCGCCGCAGGCAAATGGGCGTGGGAGAAGGGCATCAAGCCCATCTTCGACGGCTGGAAGCGGATCATTAAGGGTCTCGGCGGCGCCTTCGACAGCGCCGTCGGCGCGATCAAGACGGCCTGGGACCGGCTGAAGGGCATCGCGAAGAAGCCCATCCAGTACGTCGTCGACTTCGTCTACAACAAGGGCATCGTCGGCGTCTGGAACAAGGTCGCCGGCGCATTCGGGGCTCCGAAGTTGAAAGAGTTCAAGTTCGCGGACGGCGGCGTCATGCCTGGCTACACGCCGGGCAAGGACGTGCACCGCTTCGTGTCTCCGACGGGCGGTTCGCTGGCTCTGTCCGGCGGCGAGGCCATCATGCGGCCCGAGTTCACCCGGGCCGTCGGCAGTGGCTTTGTCGGGGCGATGAACAGCATCGCCAAGTCCCGCGGCGCGCAAGGCGTGAAGGCGGCCCTGGCGCCGGTATTCGGCGGCAACCCGCCGTCGTCGACCGACACGTCCCTGCGGTACGCCAACGGCGGCGTCCACCAGGCATTTGCCGACGGTGGCGTCTTCGGCTGGATCGGCGGTGCAGCCAACAAAATCGCAGGTGCAGGTTCGGCGGCCTGGAACAAGATCAAGGAAGGGGCGTCCTGGCTCAAGGACACCTTGGAGGCTTCGGCGCGGGCGGGCGTCAAGAACATCGTCGACCCGCTGCTCAAGTCGTTCCCCGGCATGGACAACGGGTTCGGCTCAATGATTCGCCGCATCCCCGACAAGATCCTCGACACCATGTTCGGGTACTCGAAGGACGCCGACAAGAAGGGTGCCGGCGGCATCGGAGGGCTGCGGATCCAGGCCGCGCAGAAATGGGCGAAGACCCAGAGCGGTCTGCCATACCAGTGGGCCGGCAACGGCAACCCGTCGTGGGACTGCTCCGGCTTCATGTCCGCCATCGAGTCCGTCATCCGAGGTCAGAAGCCTCACCGGCGGTGGGCGACGATGGCGTTCCATGGACAGACGGCACCTCCCGGCTGGGTGAAGAACGGCAACAGCGCCTTCAAGGTCGGCATCACCAACGCCGGGGTCGGCCACACCGCAGGCACCTTGGGCAAGATGAATGTCGAGTCCCGGGGTGGCGACGGTGTGGTGGTCGGCAAGCCGGCCAGGGCGTACAACGACAAGCTGTTCGGGTCGTGGTACGGCTTCCAGCCCGGCAAATACGACTCCGGCGGCTACCTGCAGCCCGGGCTGAACTTGGCCTACAACGGCACCGGGCGGCCGGAGCCGGTCTTCACGTCGTCGCAGGCCAGCGCCCTGACGTCGATGGCGTCGAAGGGCTCGTCGGGCCCGGCGTCGTTCGAGGGCAGCCTCTACCTCGACTCCGGCGAGTTCTTGGGCCGGGTGCGCGGTGAGGCAACCGAGGTCATGGTGCAGGGCCAGCGGGAACTGATCTCCGCCATCCGGTCGAGCTGAGGAGGTCATCTTGGCGATCCCCGGGAACTTCCTGTCGGAGACGACCTCCACCATCGACCCGAACACGTCCGGCTGGACACCCAAGCTGAACTGCACCCTCAGCAAGGGTGTCGGCGGGCGGGTCGGTGACGGCTGCCTCGTCGTCAAATCGGTGGCTGCGGGGGAGATGCAGGCCCGCACCGTCTCCTCCTACCCGGTCACGGCAGGCACCGTCTACCAGGTGTTCTCGGATGCGGCCGGGGCGTCCGTTCCGGAACGGATCGGGATCCGCTGGCTCAACGCGGCGGGCACGGAGATCAGCATCACCTGGTCGCTGTACACGATGGCGGCCTCTTCTGGCTGGCATCGGGTCGGTGTGGCCGGGGCGGCACCGTCGGGGGCGACGCAGGCGCAAGTCCTGCTGTCGTCGTCTCCACTGGCCGGGCTGGTCAACCAGTACTGGGAGAACGTCTATCTCGGGTTGCCGATCCGCACGACCGGCAATCTCTTCGGATTCGGCACGGAGTCCAGCGAGATCGACGCCTCCGGGTGGACGCCGCTCGCCAACGCGACGATCTCCCGGCAGGTGCCGGTCATTTCGTGGGCCGTCGACAACTGGACGGCCGGCGGCCACACGATCGCGATGACGGCGGTCGCCGCGGGCAACGCGTCGATCCTTGCGGTCAACGGGCCGTCGGTGACACCGGGCGTCGAGTATCTGGCCTACGCGTATCTGCAGCCGCCGGTGTTGACGGCGAATGCATGGATTGAGCTGCTGTATTTCGACGGCAACGGCAACCAGATCGCCTCGTACCGAAGCGTACTGGCGGCCCCGGGTACAGGCATGTACCGGCAGCGGGTGTCGGCGAAGGCGCCTGACAATGCCGCCTCCTGCTCGGTCACGGCCGGGCTCGACGGGGCGTCGGCCGGGCAGATCCTGCGCATCGAGACGGTCGTCGTCACGGCCGCGCCGCAGCTGCAGGCGGGCACGGTCGTGCCGTATGCGGACGGCTCGATGGAGCAGGGTGTCGGTCAGTGGACGGTCGCCTCCGGTGTTGCCACGCTGGCCCGGTCGACGCCGTGGGGCGCTCAGGCGAGTGACGGCTCCTACTCCCTGACCGTCTCCTCGTCGACTGCTACGGCAAGCGTCGTCCGGTCCGGGAAGTTCCCGGTCTCCGACGCCCCGGGAAACAACTTCCGGGCGCAGGTCACCTCGCATGTCACCGCGGGCACATGGTCGTCGGTGAACGTCAAAATCCGCTGGTACGACGCCGCCAACGTCGACCTCGGCGCATCGACGGGCGTCGCCTGGTCGCTGCCCGGCTCCGGCTGGTACTCGATGCCGGCCGATGGTGTTGCCCCGGCGGGTGCGACGCAGGCGTCGATCGAGCTCACGACTACCGCCACCGCTGGCAGCAGTGTGCTGCAGGTCGATGCGGCGTCTCTGTGGCCGGTGCTGCCGCTCACCGCGGTCACTGGCTTCGACGCCGACGGCTATGTCCGGTTGACGCTGCGGGAGTTGCCGTTCGGGTTCCTGCTGCGGGTCCAGCGGGAGGGCCCCGACGGGCTGCGCACTCTGGTGCGGGGCCCGTCGGGGCTGATCGACGGGGATCCGACCGTCTCGGACCTGCTCATCATCGAGGACCACGAGGCGCCGTTCGGAGTCTCCCTCAGATACCACATAGAGATCTTGAACGCCGACGGGTCGGGGGCGTCCACGCGCAGCTCCGCGCAGATCATGCTCACACTCGCCGACTTCAACGAGGCATGGCTGAAAGACCCCGGCAATCCGCAGCGCAACATGCGGGTTGTGGTGCAGCAGGCCCCGGACTGGGATCTGCCGATCGTGCAGACCAAGCACAAGGTCCGTAACCGGCAGAACGCGGTCGTGCTGTCCGACAGCCGAGGCGGCCTGGAAGGCGACCTCGCCGTGTGGACGCGCTCGGACGAGGAGCGCAAAGCACTGCGCCTGCTCCTCGGGTCGGGCAACACGCTGCTGTGGCAGGTCGCGCCGGGCATGGGCGAGGACGACATGTACGTCAACGCCGGCCAGGTGGGTCTGGATCGGGTCGGCCGGTTGGCGCAGGAGCCGTGGCGGACGTGGTCGCTGCCGCTCACGCAGGCCGACATGCCCGTCACCACTGGCGTCAACGGTGCGGCGGGCCGCACCTGGCAGGACGTGGTCGCCGTATACGCGACCTGCGCGGACCTCCTAGCTGTGTATGCGACCTGCGAGGATCTGTTGCTCGACCGCAGAACGGGGTGATCGATGTACCCCGTCTCGGACCGGTTCCTGAAGCGGCTGGCCGAGTCGCACCAGGTCGCCACCCGCGTGCAACTGTTCACGACGGACGGGCGTGTGCTCGACCTTGAGCACACCGGCGGCAGCGTGACGGTGGACCGGGCGCAGGCCATCCGCCGCTCCTGCACCGTCACCTGCGCCGACCCGTCGCTCATCCCGCGATCACCGACGGACCAATTGGCCACGTATGGGGCGCGACTGCGGGTGAGCCGCGGCGTCTACTACGGCGACGGCACCAGCGAGCTGGTGCCGCTCGGCGTGTTCCGCCTCGACAGCGTGGAAGGCGACGTCTCCGAAGGCCCGGTCACACTGCAGGGCAAAGACCTGTCGGCGATCGTCGCCGACGACAAGTTCGTCGAGCCCTACACGGCGACGGGCACGATCGTCGGCGCGGTCACCGCACTGATCCAGCGCAGCATCCCCGACGCGGACGTCATCAGCCTCATCGTCGACGCACCCATCGGCAGCAGGACGTTCGACGTCGAAGCCGACCCGTGGGCGGGCGCGCAGGAGATCGCCGCTGCTGGCGGCGCCGAGGTGTACGCCAATGCCGACGGCGTGTTCGTCATCGCCACCTTGCCCGAGCTGCTCACCACGCCGCCCGTGTGGTCGGTGGAGGCTACCGAGGGTGGCGTGTACATCTCCGGTAACCGCGGCATGACCAGCGACAACGTCAAGAACGGGTGGCTGGCCCGCGGCGAGAACACCGCAGAGAATGTGGCGCCGGTGCAGTACCTGGCCGTCGACACGGACCCTAACTCGCCGACGTACTGGGGCGGAAGGTTCGGGCGCAGGCCGGGTTTCCACTCCTCGTCGACCTTGACGACGCTGGCCGCCTGCACGCAGGCCGCGAACCTGAAGTTGGCCCAGGCGAAGGCCCCCAACTCCTCCGGGGACTTCTCCAGCCTGCCCAACCCGGCGCTGGAACCCGGAGATGTGCTGCGGGTCCTGCACCCGGACGGCACCCGCGAACTCCACCAGGCCGCGTCGTTCAGCGTGCCGTTGGACGAGGGCGGCGACTTCCCGATCTCGACGATCTCGGCGAAGGAGGATGCGTGACGACGTCCTCGCACGCCACACAGCGCGACCTTGTCGCCTCGCTCAAAGGCCAGGCCGTCCGTACCGGCGCCTCGACACCGTCGGTGCGCGGGGCGGACTGGCGGCTCGCCACCGTCACCGCCGTCGGAGCCGGCACCGTCACCGCGGACGGCATCGTCGCCCGCTGCATGGAGTGGTATTCGGCACCGGCCGTCGACGACGTTGTCCGTCTCGACCAGTCCAGCAGTGGCAACTGGGTGGCCATGGGGCGCCTTGCTGTTGCTGGTGGCACCGGGTGGACGACACCAACGCTCGGCACCGGTTACACGCAGGGCAACACCACGACGACCGGCAACAACAACGGGGCCATCCGCTACCGAAAGATCAACATCCAGGGCACGTGGTTCATGGAATGGGACGGCGGCGCCGACCGCGCCAACGGGGCCCAGACCGCCAACCTGCTGTCCGCAGCGCTTGCGACCGCGTTCCGGCCGGTACGCAAAGCGAGCATGGTCATTGCCCGCAACGCCACCGCGATCACCGGCGTCGCCGCGTCCAGCAACGTCTTCCACTCGCTAAAGATCGACTTCAACCAGGACGGGACGCTCACCCTGATCAGCGCCGTAGCGGGCGACGTCGAAACCAACTGGCTCTCCCTCAAGGGGATCCGCTACCCCCTCGACTAGGAGGACCCGTGCCGACAACGGACATCTACGGGCAGGGCATTGGTCTCTGGGCGATGACCGACGCCCCTGACATTCCCGCCGCCATCAAGGCGCTCGCCGACGGCGTCATCCCGCGCGGCGTCCTCTCGTTCGCGTCCGGTACGGAGCGCGGCGCGACCCTGTACGGCCCGGACCAGGCGCCAGTCGAGGGCATGCTGACGTGGCTGCGGGACGTGAACAGGCTCGACCTGTTCGACGGCACCAGCTTCGTCGCAGTCTCCACCGGCGCCTCGGCGTGGACCACGATCAACTTGGTGTCCCCGTTCACACAGAACGGCAACACGAACGGCACCCTGCAGTACCGGCTGTTGAACATCTCCGGCGAGGAGTCCCTGCAGCTGCGCGGTGCGATCGGCCGGTCCTCGTATCCGGCATCGCCCGCCTACAACACGATCATCAACTCGGCGCCGTTGCCGTCGATCGTGCGGCCGTCGACACTGCGGACCGTGCTGATCCCCTGCTCGGACCAGTCCTCGGACCGCATCTCCATGAAACTCGACGTGCAAACCGACGGCTACCTGCAAGTCTTCGGGTTCGCGACCACGACGAAGCCGCCGTGGATCGGCTTCAACGGCGTCATCGTCAGCCTCTGACTCGCCCCGTCCGGGGCCCTTCACGCTCTGGAGGCGCCATGACGCTCGCAGCCCCTGAAAAGCTCCCTCTTGAGCTCGGCCCCGATGTCGAGCCCGGCTTCGACCCCGGCTACCTGGACCGGAACGGAACGGTCTCGTTCCTCGCCGACTACACACCCCGCGAGGCAGACGTCTTCCCCGTTGGTCAGCCGATCCGCCTCGGAGGCTTCCGCGAGGGCGAGTGGAACGCCGCGTACCTGCTGTCCACCCAAGTCGGTGGGACCACCCCGGACGAGCGGTTCACATGGGTGCTCATGGACGTCACCCGCGACGGAACGCTGCTCGCCTATTGCAAGACGGCAGTGAAGCGGATCTACCTGAGCGGCATATCCGTTGACCGCCCCCCAGTACCCGAGGCCCGCCGCCAGCAGTGCCCGGCGATAGGCCCCGCCTGTTCGCCTCTCTGCCCGCTGACCAGGCCCTAGCCGCTGACGCGTAAGGAGGCGCCGTGGCCACCGTGTGCAAGCTGTACCGCAGCGACAAGCCGCAGCTCATCCCGCCCGGCACGTGGACGCTTGTCACGTTCGAACGGACCATCAGCAACGACCGCTCGATGATGCGCAACCTGTCGCTGATCATGCCGCCGTTCGACGGCCACTTCATCTGGTCGCGGAACCTGCGCTGGGCCGCCATCACCCTGCCCGACGGCGACGTGCGGCCACGGCAGTTCATGTCCCGCTTCATCCGCGACCCGCACGGCGACCGCGACGACACCGGCGCCACCGACCACCCCGCCACACCGGGCCGCAGCTGGGAAACCACCACCTGGCAGTTCGCCGGCCAGGCCAACCAGCCCGTCGGCGTCGAGGTGTGGCACGACCACCACGAACCCTGGGCTGTCGAACACGCCCAGTTCGCCGGTCTCACCTGGGACTACTAGAAAGGGGCCCGCGCCGTGGCCACTCCACCGACTGCATCCAAGTTCGCCCAGATCCTCAGAGACGAGGGCCTCACTGTTGTGGAGGTGGGGAACTGGGAGACCCGCAACCGCAACTCGAAGGGCCCGTGGGGCCCCGTCCACGGCGTGATGATCCACCACACGGTGACGTCCGGCAGCGCCAGCACCGTCGAACTCTGCCGCAAGGGGCACAGCGCTCTGCCGGGCCCGCTGTGCCACGGCGTCATCACCAAGGACGGCCGCGTTCACCTCGTCGGCTACGGCCGCGCCAACCATGCCGGGCTCGGCGACGGTGACGTTCTCGCCGCGGTGAAGGCCGAGCGGACACCGCCCGTCGACAACGAGGCGGACACAGACGGCAACCGGGCCTTCTACGGCTTCGAGTGCGAGAACCTCGGCGACGGCCACGACCCGTGGCCCGACATTCAGCTGCTCGCCATCGAGAAGGTGTCCGCGGCCATCGCCCGCCACCACAACTGGGACGAGCGCTCCGTCATCGGCCACCTGGAGTGGCAGCCCGGCAAGGTCGACCCGCGCGGCTTCACCATGGCGGCGATGCGCTCTCGGATCGCGAAGCGTCTCGATGTCGATCCGACGCCAGTCACGCTTCCCGCACCACAGAAGCCCATCGTCGACCTGTCCAAGCTGGTCGCCGCAGCCCGCGGCAACCCGGCCGCGAAGGGCACCCCGGTCACCTACGCCGGTGTGAAGACCGTCGAGACCGCGCTCGTCGATGCGGGCCTTCTGGCCAAGACGTACAGCGACGGCCACTACGGCAGCGTCACCGTCGAGGCCTACGCCAAGTGGCAGCGGGCCTGCGGATACAGCGGTGCGGCTGCCGACGGCATCCCCGGCAAGACGTCCCTGGAACGCCTCGGCAAGAAGTACGGATTCGTGGTGGTCGCGTGACCGGCCTGGACTACGACTGGGAGTTCCTGGAGAACGGCAGGACCATCGTGCCGATCTCGATCGGCATGGTCGCTGACGACGGCCGCACGTACTACGCCGTCAACCGGCTCCTCGCCTCACGCTCCCCGCGCGGCTGGCTACTTCGACGTCGTATCCGCAAGCACGCATGGCTGATGGAGAACGTCGTTCCCAACCTGCCGCAGCCGCACGGCGACTGGCGCCTCCATATGCCGAAGTCATGGCTGTTCAACTACCTCGACCCGGCCGTGAAGCCGATCGAGCGGATCGCCGACGAGGTAGCCGAGTTCATCCGCGCATCCGGGCCCGACGTCCAGCTGTGGGCGAACTACGGCGCCTACGACCATGTCTGCCTGGCCCAACTCTGGGGCCCGATGATCGCGCTCCCCGACGGCCTGCCGATGTTCACGCACGACATCCAGCAGGAACGATCCCGCCTCGGTATCGGCTGGGCCGATCTACCCGAGCAGGAGTCCGGCGAGCACGACGCGCTCGCCGACGCCAGACACAACCAGACCGTCCGGCGCTGGCTCGCCGAACGCGCACAGAAGTGAGACACCCATGAACGAGTCGCTCGACAAGGCCTACTGGATCGGCCTGCTCATCTCCGTCGTCCTGCCCGTCCTCGTCGGGCTGGTCACCAAGCAGGTCACGCACGCAGGCTTCAAGGCGGTACTGCTGCTCGCGCTCAGCACACTGAACGGGTTCCTCGTCGAGTACGCGAACCCCGGGCCCGGCTACGACTTCGGCACCGCCGTCATCCTGACACTCGTCGCCTTCGCCGTCGGCGCGCTCTCCCACTTCGGCCTGTGGAAGCCGACCGGAGTCTCCGGCAAGGCGCAGGCCGCGCTCGGCGGCGGCACACCCCGGAGCGTGTAGGTGCGGTGCCGTGCGGCGCGGCGGATCGCCCGCATCCTGGGTCGCCGCGGCGTAATTCTCCTGTCCTACGGAACCGTGTGGGCCCTGTACGGCTACGGGCAGCTCATCTCTCCGCAGACCGACCAGCGCGGCCTGGCTATGCTCCTCAATCTGCTTCCGCTCGAAGCGTGGGCGGGCTTCTGGATCGCCACTGGCCTCATCGCGATCGTGTGCGCGTTCCTCCCTCAAGGCAGGGACGCTCCCGGGTTCGTCGCACTGGTGCTGATCGTCATCCCGTGGATGTCGTCCTACCTGCTGTCATGGTGGCCGCTGCAGACGTTCCCCCGCGGCTGGGTCGCGGCAGCAATCTGGGTGGTGATCGCCGTACCGGTGATAGTCGTAGCCGGATGGCGCGAGCCGCCCCGGCCCAAGAGAGTGGGGCCTCTGCATGAGTCCTGAGGTGATCGCATCCGTTGCCGTGTCGGTCCTCACCGCGATCTGCGGACTGTGGGCCGCACGGTCCGCCCGCAGGACGCCTCGGCAGGAGAAGCGGGACGACTTCATTGCTGTAACAGACCAGCAAGGAAAGGCCATCGAGCGCTTGGAGAAGCGCATCGAACTGCGCGAGGCTGAGGCGGAGAAGCAGCGCGACCGCATCGCCGACCAGGACGAGGCGATCGGCTGGCTCCTCGGACGAGTGCGCGGCCTGGTCAGCTACATCCGAGGGACGGGGCTGGAACCGCCGGCGCCGGAGCCGATGTCGGAGCGGGCGCGCCAGTATCTTCGCAACGTCGACGTGTGAGAACTGGAGTGCGAATGCCCGAAGCGATTCCCGCCGTCCCGCGCCCCGATGACACTGCGGCCGACGCCCGGTCGCTGGAGCAGATGGGCCGCATCGACCCGCAGCCCGTACCCGCGCCGAGCAACAGCCCGTTCCTCGAACCCGACCTGCCGCCACCGCCCGCCGAACCCGGCGAGTGAGAACGCGAGACGCCCCGCCCTCCTGCTTCGGCAGGGGAGCGGGGCGTTTCGTCGTGCACGGGTCGCGTCAGGCCTCGGCGAGCGCGTCGGCGGTCTCCTCGAAGCCGAACTGGCGCAGCGCGCCGACCGGGTCTGGGCTGGCGAAGCACTTCGCCACGTGGTGATCGAAGACAACGACGAGCTTCTTCAGCAAGACGTGGTTGCCGTCAGGGTCTTGGGGGTCGTGGTCGTCGGCTGCCACGAGGCGCGTGAGGTAGTCGAGGGGGATCCCGGCGCGCTCCGATGTCGTGCGCAGTTCCTCTGAGGTGTAGGCCATACCCTCAACGTACCCCAGATAATGCCCTATTATCTGGGGTACGGCCGAACGCGAGCAGGGCGAACGCTGCCTGGAGTCTGCGTGAAGCGACCCTGTTATCTGCGGCAAGGAGGAACGTGGGTTCCGTCGTCCAACTCCCCACCGGAAAAGCCCTCACCGTCCAGTCGGCAGCCGACCGCTACCTCGATGCTCTCGGCAACCCCAACACGGCGCGCAACTACGGCATCGGCGTCAGCAAGACCGTCGAGCGGCTCGGTTCTGGCCGGCCGCTTCAGTCTGTCGCCGACGATGAGATCGGCGAGACTCTTGAGCAGTTGTGGGGGAGTTCGGCCGTCAACACGTGGAACGCCCGCCGTGCCGCGGTTCAGTCCTGGCTCTCGTGGTGCCGCGACCGCGGGTACAGCGGCCCCTCTGTGCCGGTCTGGACCAAGAGGATCACCCCTCCCGACAGCGACACCCCTGCCCACTCCAAGTCGGAGATCGACCGACTCCTCGCCCGCCGCGACATCCACCTCCGCGAGAAGACGCTCTGGCGAATGCTGTACGAGACTGCGGCGCGGTCCGATGAGATCCTCGCCCTCAACATCGAAGACCTCGATTTCGCCGGCCGTCGCTGCCACGTCAAGGCGAAGGGCGCGAAGTCGAAGACGCGGCGCCGCGGCGAGTCTCGAGACGACTTCGTCCTCGAGGCCGTCTACTGGGACGCGGGTACTGCCCGGCTCCTTCCGCGCCTGCTGAAGGATCGGACTCGAGGCCCCGTCTTCACCACCCACCGGAAGCCCGGCCCCGGCAAAGTCGTCGGCGCTCGAGATGTCTGCCCGGACACAGGGCTCGCCCGCCTCTCTTATGGGCAGGCTCGAGCACTGCTGGACGAGGGGACCTCGAGCGGGAATCCGGGGAGCGGATGGGACTTGCACGAGTACCGGCACTCCGCCCTTACGCATCTCGGCGAGCAGGGCGCTTCTCTGTTGATGCTGATGGCGAAGTCCAGGCACAAGAAGCCGGAGAACGTCCGCAAGTACTTCAAGCCCTCACCCGAGGCGATCGCCGAGCTGACGAGCCTCCTCGCCCCCGGCAACGCCCAACGCTGATCACCACCCCGTGCCACACTGGCCATGCGCCTAGGAACGCATCACGCCCGGTTCGGGCAGGAGAAACCCGCCTCACCCCCCGTTGAGGCGGGTTTCTGGCATCCTGGCCATGGCCCCGCTCGACTGTCGCTGGATACGGCGTCACCCGGGTTCACCGGCTCAAGCCGGGCGGGCCAACGGCAGTGCGGCTTCGGCCGTCCGATCGGCTGCCGGATGCTGGCGTCATGACGCGGTGTCCGCCTGCGCCCGCCCCTAATCCGGGCGGGCGTTCGCTCGTCTGGGGATAGTTCCGGCCGACGTCTTCCGTGGTGGCCGGTTTGTGGTGCAGGGTGCTCGGTACGGGTCCCGCCAGTAGCTGCGAGCTCGGCGGGGCCCGCCGCTCCTCCCGGCTCCCCACGGGAGGCCAAGCGGCTGCACGTCAGCCGTCGATGATCCCAAGCTCCGTATCGGCCCGGCAGTGCGTGCAGGCATCGACCCCCTGAGCGAGCGCGTACCGGGCCTGCTCCCGCGTCACTCCCCGGCTCCTCTTACCGGCCATGTGGCAGCCGCCGACATGGACGTACACGGGTACGCCGCCGTTGAGCCCTTGCTCGATCAGCCAGTCGGGTTCGGGCGGTTTCCGCTGCTGACCGCGCTCGACTTCCACCTGCCGCCGTTCTTCGGCTGCGATCCACTGCCGGGTGCGTGCGAGGTCTTGCTGTTGGACGCGTTCGAGGAATCGCAGGAGGGCGAGTCGAGTGGCGGGCTGGTCGTTCACGTGTTCGATTCTATGGCTTAGGATCTCCACCGGCACATCGGGGACCCGGGAGGCGGCATGGACGACGTACAGCTGCTGGCATTCCTCGACGTCGACCCAGCCGACCTGAAGCCGGCGCCACCACCCCGGCCGCGCCCACCGGAACTGTGGGACCGCATCGGCCTCAACCCAGTCCAGTGTTCGGCGTGCGGCAACCCGGCGTGGACGACGCGCATCATCACCGTCCCGGGGTTGGGCTACCGCTGGCTGGACCAGTGCCGCGACCACGCCATGGCCGCCATCGCAGCCCGCCCGAAACGCCCGCCGGTGCCGGTGGAGGACACCCTGTCGGTGCTGCAGGCGGTGGCCGAGGAGTCCGGGCTGCGGATGCGGGTCATCGCCAGCAACACCGACGACGCGGGTCTGCGATCCTGGGGGAATGGCGGATGACTTCGACCTCAATGCGCTCACGCGTCCTCTTGGCGCGGACTTCCTGCGGGAGGTCGAGGATGCGCGGCGAGCAGCTGAGCAGGCGCCACCGCCTCCACCGTCCACGATTCCGATGCCCGATTTCAGGCCCGGCTGCATCGCTCGCTTTCGCTGCCCGCTGGAATGCGGTTGGCATCACGACGAGAGCACAGACCCTGGACCGATGGGGCCGCTACTGCTGCCCGCGAACTTCACGGCCGATGACCTGTCGGCGGCAATGTCTTCGCAGGCCGAGGTGCGCGGCAACAACTTTCGGCTGCGGGTCGAGTTGGCGATTTCGGAGCACTTCGATGCAGCCCATCCTGGCCGCTAACCCCGAACGCTTCCACCTCACTTTGTTCTCCGGTGGCGCCCCGATCGCGCACGGCTGGTGGGCGAGCAGAGCGACGGCGGACGGCAAGTTCAAGGCGTGGATTGGCGAGTTCCCCGTCAGCGATCCACGGCTCACCCTCGTCGACGAGGCGACCGGCGAGACGTTGACGGAGTGGCCCGACGTCTGACCGCGTCGTGTGTCATCCTGAAGCGGCTGGGCGTCGACGACGCGGGCGCTGGATCTCATCGAGGGTCGGCCTGCCGAGGCGCCCAGCCCTGTTGTCGGCGCCTGCCCGTAGCATGGGTTCATCCATCAACCGCCTGACGGGTTTTGATGGCTACTCGAATGGCGCCCCGTCTCCAGCGTGATGCACTGGGGCGGGGCGTCGCGATGTCCGGGAGGGGCCCGTGATCCGCCTTCTTCGCCGCGTCTTCCGTCGCCCCCGTGGCGGCCCGCTGTCGCCGTACCGGTCGCGCCCCGGCGAGCAGATGGTGATCCTCAGCCCTGGCCGCCGGATCGACGACCCGGACGAGGCGGAGGCGCTCGGGCTCACCGCCGACGCGAAGCGCATGCGTGAGCGGGGAAGCTTGCCGTCCGGGATGAAGGACCGCTTCTCGCCCGGCTTCATCGACCGCATCAACCAGGGGAGGCCGCGATGATTCTGCTCATCGCCGTACTGGTGTTGTATGCCGCGGCCTGCGGCACGTTCGGCTCGACCCCGCACGCCCCGCTGTGGCTGCGCTGGCCGCTGCCGATCTGGAACTTCATCGCCCACGACTGGCGGCGCCCTGCTCCCGTACCGGCACGCCCGGACTATGCGCGGATCGCCGTCCTGGAACGCGAACTCGGGCTCGTCGACAGCCACATGCCGGAGCTGTCCCCGTTCGAGCAGGGCATGCGGAGTGCCATGGCGGAGCGGCCGATCCGGCTGGACCCGACGGTCTGTCTGACGAAGGACTGCGCGGGCGACACGGACGAACTGCGCACCTGGTCGGGGCAGCTCCTCCGCCGGACCCACACCTGCGACTAGCCCGCCGTCTCGGGCTTCGGGTGCCGCACGATCCGCTTCAGCGACTCCTCGACGGCGAGCCGATTCTCCCCGCTGGCCTCCGCGAACGCGACGACGCCCTCATGTACGGCGGCTGCGGTCTTCACGGTCAACCGTCCGGCCCGGATTTCCTCCCAGGCGGTCGTCTCCAGCGCGATCAGGGTGTCGGGGATGTCGATGGTCACCGGGGGATCCTACGTGGCTCACGGGTGTTGTCTGGATCCGACCTACCCAACCTTGCATCACGTGCTGCATAGTTCAGGGGTGTCAGACGAAAGACCGCCCGACCTCTGGACCATCGACGACGTCGCCGCTTACCTCGGCATTCAGCCGAGCAGCGCACGCGGCGCCCTCTCGCGCATGAGAGTGCGGGCCCGCAGCTTTCGGGCTCACCCCCAGAGCCACCGGGCACAAGCCCTGTACAACCCCGAGCAGGTCAAGACCGCGAACGCCGCACGACCCGGCCGGGGGAAGCGAACCGACCTCAACGACAAGGATCAGGAATGACCACAGCAATTGACTGGCCCGTGGGTACCATCGCCCGCTACCTCACCGTGGGCGGCGCTACCGTCGACCTCACGTCCGGGGAGTACCCCTACGACGCGGGCGACGGAATCGTAGGCAGTCGGAACCTGACGCGCGGCGCCTGCACCGGATGTCCTACCGTCGAGGACTTCAAGCACTGGCGTCCCGTCCAGCGCATGACCTTCGTGGACGATGTGCGCGACCCAGAGACGGCCAATCGCGAGGCCCTTGAGTGGGCACAGGCGCACGCCGAGAGGTGCCGGGCCATGCCGAAGCCAGTGACGGACTGATGGCCGCCTATGAAGTGGTCGCCTACCGAGGCAAACGCAACTGGCACCTGAAGATCGCCGACTACCGGAAGACCGTCCGCGACGTCGAAGGCAAGCCGCCTGCTTGCGAGCAAGCCGAAGCGCTCCGCAAGGAGCTGGCCGACCGGTCGCACCGGAACCGGTTCGGCTGGACCCACATCGACATCCAGCCCAAAGTCGAGGCTGCGGCTGCGGAGCCTACTGGTGACAGGTCGGAACTTCGCCTCCCGGACCACACCGTCAACGAGGAGGGCTAGCTGCCGCAATACGACGCCCCGCCTGAAGCAAGCAGGCGGGGCGTCGCCACGTCACCGTACCCTCACCCGTAGGGGCGTCCCGTGCATGGCTGGCCAGCGTGCGCCCTCAAGAGCAGGGGACTGGGGTCCGGCGGCGGCCGGACTTGAACGAGGGAGCTGTACCGCGCCCACCCCCTGCAGCCGTCCGACGGCGGGACCCGGACGGCGCGACGTACAGTGGTGTCAACCTCGCGTCTGGCGAGGGGCCCCGGCTTGATCAGCCGACGGCTACCCGACGGCAGGTGGCAAGACCGGCAGGGAGTGCACGCCCGGCCCGGTGGAGCGCCTGGCCCGCAAACAGCGGGGAGATGGGTTCCCCGCGACAAGCCACCCCGCCCCTCGTGAGCGGGGTTTCTCTATGCCGCCTCGACGACGTCCCCGCGCTCGGCGGCCGTCGCCACAGTCCACTCATCCCGCAGCACCTCGTACCGCTGCCGCGTCTCCCCGTACAGCCAGCAGCCCGCCTCTGCGACCAGGGCGCGAATCTCCTCATTCACCACGGCAGCAGGCCGTAGGGAACCAGGAGTTGAGGGTGGGGGGATCATGCGGACCAGGGTAGTCCGGACGACTGACAGCGGGCTACGGCGTAGGCGGCGGTAGCGGATCGGTGACGAACGACCCCATGCCGTTCACCGTGTACACCAGCCCGTCCTCCCGCAGCCGCCTGAGTACCTTCTGTGCGGTCACGTTGGCGATGCCGAACTCCTCGGTCAACTTGACCGTAGACGGCACCTTCGTCCGGGGCGGATACACGCCCGACCGGATCCGCTCCACGATCACCTCGTGGACCTGCCTCCACCTGGGGCGATCTGCTGCGAACTCCATACAGCGCAACGTAGGACGCCATGATCTGCGGCGGCGATCCGTAGTACGCCAGGCAGGCTATAGCCTGCTATGTCATGGTGGGACCCACGAAAGACCCCCGCGACCGTCTGACCGGCCCGGGGGCGTGGCCGACACAGCTACCGGAGCGTCGACATGGACGAGCGTAGAGACCCCCAACCCGACAGCGGAACCAGTCCGCCGGAACCAGCCGCCAGCACGCTCCCCACCGCGCAGCAGGCCCACCTCGACTACAGCGGGCACATAGAAGGCGCCGGCCGGGTCCGCGGCTGCCAGCGCTGCAGCGACGTCGACCGCGACCGGTGCGCGGAAGGCGACCGGCTGTGGCAGGCCTGGAACACGGCCCTCAACGACGCCTACGACCGGCTGACCGAAGAGACCCGCTGACACCCCGTCACCACCCGGAGTCGCGTCGGTCGGATTATCGGGTTACGGGCAGGAACGTTTGGCCAGTGCTTGACCTGCGGTGAGACCTTCACACGGGGCACAGGATGAGCACACAGATATATGCGCCAGTCATCTTTCGCGGGTCACCCAACGTGCTATTGACTACAAGTCAGTCGCGCGCCCTAGACCCCGCCGTGCGGCTGCTCACTGTGGAGGAGGTCCGATACATGCACTCTCAGCGCGTGCGCAATGAGCAGCAGATCCGAGAACTGCGGGTCCCGTTGGGCGTTCTCGTAGCGCTGGATGCTTCGGCGTTCCATGCCGGCGAGGTTGGCCAGCTGCTCCTGTGAGAGTTCTGCTTGTCGTCGAAGGTCCGCGATTCGGTGGCCGAGGAGTCTTCGGCGGTCGATGACCCAGTCGGGTCGGGGAGTGCGGCGGCGGGACACCCGTCAAACGCTGTTGCCCAGATGATCTTGTGTCAGTACCCAAATGGTCGCCAGTCGATCAAGATTGAGCCGAGCCTCGCGGCGCTATGGCATATGCCGCAGGGCTCGCTGTAGTGTCCAAGATTCGAACGGGCGTTCGCTCGATCGGGTGAATTACCGCCTAGACCTGCATCCGTTAGGCAATGCGAACGGTCGAAGCACCCAGAACGTGTCGGGCCGTCACCTACGGATTAGCCCCCCCTCGGTGGCGGCTCGACACTTGGGGCGGCCCCTCGCTCCCCACCGACGTGGGACGGCGGGGGGTCGCCTGCACCCCTGACCTGCAGAGTCCCCATGATCGATTAGGGGAGTTTTAGGAGATTGGGCTGCGCGGCACTGTGGCGCACTGATGTATCGCTGACGCGCACTGGCGGGTCATTGAAACGGATGAGTGATCGCGCCAGGCCGTCAACCAGCTAAGACGCTCCCAGAGTTCGAGGTCAAGACTCGACCCCGCGTTCGCGGAGAAGCTCCTCAACTTCATCATCGCCGAGGTCATCCGCCACCACGAGAGCATCGCGGACAGCGCGGGCACCACAGGCGGCGACGGCGGCACAGGTGGCGCGGGCAGCCGGGAATGACCACAACCGCCTACCGGCAGGCCCTACTTCTCATGCTGTTTCTCATGCCGTTGTAAGCCCGCCCTCTCGGCGTACGCGCCGAAATGAGGCATCCTGCGCTGAGCACTCCTTGTCAGTACACGAGTACTCCCTGTCGGCCTGTTCGGACATAAGCTTGTCGTCCAAGCGAGGGGACTTCGCTCCATGCCGCCGGATGCCAAGATCCTCATAGTCGACGACCATGAGGAAACGCTCTACGCCCTGGAAAGCGCCCTGGCCCCGCTCGGCTACCACCTGACGCGGGCGACCAGCGGCGACGAAGCGCTGAAGGTAGTCCTGCGCGGCCACGTCGGCCTGCTCGTCCTCGACGTACGCATGCCCGGCGTCAGCGGCCTCGACGTGGTCCGCTACATGCGGGGCGTCGAACAGACCCAGCTCATCCCGATCATCCTGGTCACCGGCTTCGGCCCCGACGCCGAACTCACCACCACCGCCTACCGCCTGGGCGTCGCCGACCTCGTCATGAAACCCATAGACCCCTGGGCCCTGCGCACCAAGGTCCGCTACCTCTACGACTCCCACCAGCGCTACCGGTCCCTGGAACGCGAAGTACGCGAACTCCGCGCCCTGGTGAAGGAACAGCCACCCGCCGCACGCTACGTGGGACCGGGCGCGTAACCCCCACCGGACCAGGGACGTGACCCCGACCCGACCGGGGGCGCAACCCCACCCGGACCAGGCCGCCCCTGTGCCGCGCCCCGCCCATCAGGCAGCATGGCACCCATGTCCGTACTGACGCGCGACGAAGCGCAGACCCGTGCCAAGCTCCTCGACGTCCACCGCTACCAGATCGAACTCGACCTGACGCGCGGCGACGAGATCTTCGACTCCCGTACCGTCATCCGCTTCACCACCCGCGCGGACGGGGACACCTTCGTCGAGCTCAAGCCCGCCGAACTGCGCTCCGTCACCCTCGACGGCAACCTCCTCGACCTGGACACCCACTCCCTGGACGAGAACCGGCTGCCGCTCAAGGACCTCACCGCCGGCGAGCACGAACTGCGCATCGACGCCACCATGCGCTACTCCCGCACCGGCGAGGGCATGCACCGCTTCACCGACCCCACCGACGGCGAGACATACGTCTACACGCAGCTGTTCATGGACGACGTGCAGCGCGTCTTCGCGGCCTTCGACCAGCCCGACCTCAAGGCCGTCTTCGAGCTCACAGTGACGGCCCCCCAAGGCTGGACCGTACTCGCCAACGGCATCACCGAGCGCCAGGAGAACGGCAGTTGGCGGGCAGCGCCCACCCCGCTGATCTCCACCTACCTCGTCGCCGTCGCCGCCGGACCCTGGCACTCCGTGCGCACCGAACACCGCGGCCTGCCCTTCGGCATCCACTGCCGCCGCTCCCTCGCCCCCCACCTCGACACCGACGCCGACGAGATCCTCGACATCACCCGCGCCTGCTTCGACCGCTACCACGAGAAGTTCGAGGAGCCCTACCCCTTCGACTCCTACGACCAGGCGTTCGTCCCCGAGTTCAACGCCGGCGCCATGGAGAACCCCGGACTCGTCACCTTCCGCGACGACTTCGTCTACCGCTCCGCCGTCACCGACACCGAACGCCAGACCCGCGCCATGGTCATCGCCCACGAGATGGCCCACATGTGGTTCGGCGACCTCGTCACCCTGCGCTGGTGGGACGACATCTGGCTGAACGAGTCCTTCGCCGAGTACATGGGCTACCAGACCCTCACCGAAGCGACCCGCTTCACCGACACCTGGACCGACTTCGGCATCGTCCGCAAGGCCTGGGGCTACGACGCCGACCAGCGCCCCTCCACCCACCCCGTCGCCCCCGACCCCGAAGCCGTCCCCGACACCGCCTCCGCGATGCTCAACTTCGACGGCATCTCCTACGCCAAGGGCGCCTCCGCACTACGCCAACTCGTCGCCTGGCTCGGCGAGAAGGACTTCCTCGCCGGCATCAACACCCACTTCGCCCGCCACAGGTTCGCCAACGCCACCCTCGCCGACTTCATCGAATCCCTCGCCGCCGCCACCGAACGCGACGTCCACGCCTGGGCCGACTCCTGGCTGCGCACCACCGGCGTCGACACCCTCACCGCGTCCGTCACCGCACAGCCGGGGGAGTGGACCCTCACCCTCGACCGTGCGGGCAGCCGCCCCCACCGCGTCACCGTCGGCGTCTACGACCGCGACCTCAACGACAGCCGCGCCCTCCTCCTGCGCGAACGCTACGAGACGGACATCCCGCAACAGCCCGCCCCCGAACCCCGCACCGGCCCCCGCCCCGCCCTCGTCGTCCCCAACGACCTCGACCTCACCTACGCCAAGATCCGCCTCGACGACGTGTCCAAGGAGACCGCCCTGCGCGGCATCTCCGACGTCCCCGACGCCCTCACCCGCGCCGTCCTGTGGAACACCCTGCGCGACATGGTCCGCGACGGCGGCCTCGCCCCCGCCGCCTACCTGGAGACCGCCCGCGCCCACCTCCCCGCGGAGACCGACCTCGCCGTCGTCCAGGGCGTCCTCACCTTCGCCGCCGCCCAGGTCGCCGACCGCTACCTGCCCGCCCACGAACGGCCCGCCGCCCTCGCCACCCTTACCTCACTCTGCCGCGACCTCATCCGCCGCACCGAGGACGGCGACCACCCCGGCCTGCGCCTCATCGCCGTACGCCACCTCATCGACGTCGCCGCCCAGCCCGACACCATCAGCGCCTGGTTCTCCGAGGGCACCGTCCCCGGCGGCCCCGAACTCGACCCCGAACTGCGCTGGCGCATCCTCGGCCGCCTCGCAGTCCTCGGCGCCATCGACGACGCCGTCATCGACGCCGAACTCGTCCAGGATCCCAGCGCCACCGGCCAGGAAGGCGCCGCCCGCTGCCGCGCCGCCCTCCCCGACCCGGTCGCCAAACGCGCCGCCTGGGACGCGATGTTCACCACCGACGACCTCTCCAACTACCTCTTCACCGCCACCGCCCAGGGCTTCTGGCAACCCGAACAGACCGACCTCGTACGCCAGTACGTCGACCTCTACTGGAACGACGCGGTGGCCGTCGCCGCCCGCCGAGGCCCCGCCATCGCCGAAGCAGCGGGCCGCTGGGCCTTCCCCGTCTACGCCATCACCCCGGACACGGTCCACGCAGGCGAACAATGCCTGACGGAATCCACCCCCACCCCAGCCCTCCGCCGCAAACTCACAGACCAACTGGACGACCTGGCACGGGCGTTGCGAGTACGAGAGGCATAGCGGACAGGGACTGATCGACGGCCCGCGCCCCTCCGCGCACAAGGGCGCGGGCCCGCTTCAAACAGGGGCGCGGGCAACCGCCTGCTTTGGCTTTCAGGGGCGCGGGCCAGCTTTCCGACTGGGGCGCGGCGAACTGCCCGTCTTTTTCGCGGACGTGGTCCTGCCGTCTTGCGGGGCGCGGCGAACCGCCATCTTTTTAGGGGCGCGGGGAACTGCGCGACCAGCCCCGACCGACCCGCACGTCACCCACAAACCCGCACGTCACCCACAAACCCGCACGTCCCCCACAAACCCGCACGTCCCCCACAACCCCGGCGCGGAGCGCAATACCCCCTTTCGAGTGCTGATCACCGCACTCTCCACGCACACCGCCCCAAACACAGACACGCTGGAAGTCCCCGCCCCGCGCCCCGGAGGACGACCATGAGCCCGCTCGCATCAGGCCCCCAAGGCCCGAACACCCTGCGACCGCTGCTCACCACCGTGCTCGAAGCACTACAAGCCGGCGCGGCCACCCGAGACGGCCCCCTCCCGGCCGGCGGCCCCACCGAAGTCGCCGCCCGCCTCCGCGAGGCACTCGGCGACCCCTTCCCGGACCACGGCGACGAAGACGCCCTCCGCACCCTCGTCCAAGCCTTCGCGGCAGGCGCGGCAGACCCCGCGGACCCCCTCTGCACGGCCCACCTCCACTGCCCACCCCTCGCCGTAGCCGCCGCCGCGGACCTCGCCGCCTCCGTCCTCAACCCCTCCCTCGACTCCTGGGACCAGGCCCCGGCCGCCTCCGAACTGGAAGCCCTGGTCACCGGAGCCCTCACCGCCGAGGTCTACGGGGAAGCAGGCCAGGCCCGGACAGCCGGCGACGCCCTAGTCACCACAGGCGGCACCGAGTCCAACCAACTGGCCCTCCTCCTCGCCCGCGAACACCACGGCCACACCCAGCTCGTCTGCGCCGAGAACGCCCACCACTCCCTCCGCCGCGCCACCTGGCTCCTCGGCCTCCCCGAACCCGTCACCGTGCCCGCCCCCGCAGGCACCATGGACCCCGCCGCCCTCGGCGAAGCCCTGACCGCGCTCCCGGGCCCACTCCTGGTAGCCGCCACCGCGGGCACCACCGACGCCGGCCTCATCGACCCGCTCCCCGACATCGCCACCCTCTGCGAAACTCACGGCGCCCGCCTCCACATCGACGCCGCCTACGGCGGAGGCCTCCTCTTCAGCGACCGCCACCGCCCCAAACTCGACGGCCTCGCCCGCGCCCACACCGTCACCCTCGACCTGCACAAACTGGGCTGGCAGCCCGTCGCCGCAGGCCTCCTCGCCGTACGCGACCGAAACGACCTCGCCGCACTGGCCCACCACGCCGACTACCTCAACGCCGACGACGACACCGAAGCAGGCCTGCCCGACCTCCTCGGCCGCTCCCTGCGCACCACCCGACGACCCGACATCCTCAAGATCGCCGTCACCCTCAAAACCCTCGGCCGCACCGGATTCGGCGCCCTCGTCGACCGCGTCTGCGAACAAGCCGCCGAATTCGCCGAACTCATCCACCGGCACCCGCACTTCGAACTCCACGACCGGCCCACCATCAGCACCGTCCTGTTCCGGCCCACCGACGCCACCGACGACACCGTCGCCGCCGTACGCCGCACCCTCCTCACCGAAGGCCGGGCCGTCCTCGGCCGCGCCCGCCTCGACGACCGCCTCTGGCTCAAAGCCACCCTGCTCAACCCGCACACCGGAGCCGACGACCTGGCCGCGCTCCTGAAACTGGTGGAAGGACACACCCGACGATGACGCCCCCCACGTCACCCACATCCCCCCAGCACCCCGTACACCACGAACCCGAAGCCCCCCGCGACCTCGTCGGCATCGGCATCGGCCCCAACAACCTCTCCCTCGCCGCCCTCGCCCACCCCCTCGCCGAACTCGACACCGCCTTCTACGAACAGCGCCCCACCTTCGACTGGCACCCCGGCCTCCTCATCGAAGGCACCACCCTCCAAGTCCCCTTCATCGCCGACCTGGTGACCCTCGCCGACCCCGCCAGCCCCTGGACCTTCCTCAACTACCTCAAGGCCCGCGACCGACTCTTCCCCTTCTACTTCGCCGAACGACTCCACATCCACCGCGCCGAATACGCCGCCTACTGCCGCTGGGTCAGCGACAGCCTCCCCGGACTCCACTTCGGCCACCAGGTCGACGCCGTCCGCTGGAACCCCGAACGCGACGTCTTCGAAGTCGACTTCACCCAACTCGACAGCGACGGCGAAGCCGAAGCACTCGGCCGCACCTACACCAAGAACATCGCCCTCGGCATCGGCACCGCCCCCCACATCCCCGAACCGCTCCGCCCCCTCGTCGAAGCCCCCGGCGTGCCCGTCATCCACGCCGCCGACTACCTCGAACACCGCGACCGGTTCCTGACCGCCGAACACATCACCGTCATCGGCTCAGGACAGTCCGGCGCCGAGGTCTTCCTCGACCTCCTCAGAAACCGCCCCGCAGGCCGCGAGAAAATCCACTGGCTCGCCCGCACCGAGGCCTTCGCACCCATGGAGTACTCAAAACTCGGGCTCGAACACTTCACACCCGACTACACCCGCTACTTCCACGCCCTGCCCGAACCCGTACGCGACCGGCTCGTCCCCGCCCAATGGCAACTCCACAAAGGCATCGACGCCGACACCATCGCCGCCATCCACGACGAGCTCTACCGCCGCACCCTGGACGGCGGCTGGCCCGACACCGTCCTCACCCCCGGCGTCCACGTCCGCACCGCGGGCCGCATCGCCACCACCAAGGTCGAACTCCACCTGGAACACGCCCAACAGGCCGGCCGCTCCCGCATCACCACCGACGCGGTCATCCTCGCCACCGGCTACCGCGAACGCCCCCTGAGCCGCATCCTCGCCGGACTCGACCCCTACATGCGCCGCGACGCCTCCGAACGCCCCCGCATCGACGACCGCCACCGCCTCGTCCTCGACCCCTCCGTCACCGGAGCCGTCTACGTCCAGAACGGCGAACGCCACACCCACGGCGTCGGCGCCCCCGACCTCGGCCTCACCGCCTGGCGCAGCGCGAGCATCCTCAACTCCCTGACGGGCAAAGACCCCTACCCACTGCCGAGCCGAACGGCCTTCACGACCTTCGGACTCACCCAGCAGCCCCAGATCCCGCCCGCCAGACAGCAGCCACGGATGCTCACACCACTCGCCGAATAGAAAATCCGGCCCCTGTACCTGTACACGAACCGGCCGACCAGAAGCCGACCGGAAGCCGACTAGAAGACCGGCGTACCCTCACGCGTCAGCTTCCAGTCCACCGACGCGAACTCCTTCGGATCCAGCGAACCCTTCGCCGTCACCCACTCCGCGATCCGCGTACGGATCTCCGTCGACTCCGCCCACAGCTCCTTCGCCGACGCCACATGCGGGAACGCCCCACCGCCATTGGCCCGGTAGTTGTTCACCGCGAACACGAACTGCTGCGCGTCGTCCAACGCCACACCGCCGTAGGAAAGGTTCTTGATCCGCGAACCCGCCGCCTGCGCGATGTCGATGTCGTACGTCAGCCCCGACACATAGTCGTAGTTGTAGTCCGGCCGGTTGCCCGCGTTCGTCAGCTTCTCCACATCGACCGCGGCACCGGCCGCCGTCTGCACGAAATACTGCGCCGAGAACTCCAGGTACGCCCGCACCTGAGCACCTGTCATCAACTTCGCGACCAGCGTGTTGTCGTACACATACAGACTCGACAGATCCCGGATCGTCACATCACCCGCCGGGATCTCCGACGTACGCGAGAACGGCGACGCCTGCGACAACACCGGCAACGACGCGTACTCCGTCCCCACCAACGCCGCCTTGACCACGTCCTCCTGGACCTTTGTGATCAGGTCGATGATCGGAGCGTCCTTGTAGCGCGCCTCGACCGTCGTCAGCGTCTCCGTCGCCGTCCCGACCACCTGGTTGACGTACGCCACGACCACGTCGTGCTCGTCCTTCAACAGCTTCGTGATCCTCGGGTCGTCGGCCACCGAGTTCGAGTTGCGGACCGACGCCGCCACCGACTCGACCGTCCAACGGCCCTTCTCGAAGACCAACTCGAAGTCGAACAGCGACAACCGCTCCGCATACGCCAACGGCTCCGACAGAACGACCGTCTTCCCCGTCTTCGTGTTGGTGACCTTCAACTCCGGAATCTCCACATGCGCGTGCCCGACCAGAATCGCGTCGATCCCCGGCACCTGCTGCGCCACCAACCCCGCCGAGTTCTCCACGTACGGCAACTGATCACCGTACGAGGACGTGCCCGACGAACCCGAGTGCGCCGACACGACCACCACGTCCGCACCCATCGACCGCAGCTTCGGCACCCACTTCGCCGCCTGCTCCTCAAGCCCCGGGAACGTCAACTTGCCCTGCACATAAGCCTTGTCCCAGATCGCGATACCCGGGTTCGTCAGCCCCAGCACGGCCACCTTCACCGGCGGGGCGCCCTTCACGTGGAACGTCTTCATGAAGTACGGAGGAAAGGCCGGCTTCAGCGTCTTCGCGTCCAGCGCGTTCGCACCCAGCAGCGGGAAACGGCACTGCGACTCGAACTTCCGCAGCGTCTCGATTCCATAGTTGAACTCATGGTTGCCGAGCGCCACCGCGTCATAACCGATCGCGTTCATCGCCTGGGCCATGGGGTGGACAGGTCCGCCCTTGGCGGTGATCGGATCGACCTTCGCGTAGTAGTACGTGAGAGGGGTCCCCTGGATCGTGTCACCGGCGTCCAGCAACAGCGTGTTGCACCGGCCCTTCTCCTTACGGACCGCGTTCACCAGCGTCGAGATCCGCGCCAGACCCTGCGCGTTGCCCGCCGCGTCCTTGTACTCCGCGTCCTTGAAGTAGTCCCAGTTGAAGATGTGACCGTGCAGATCGGTCGTGCCCATCACCGTCAGCGAATACCGCTTCGGCTTCCTGCCACCCTTCGCCACCACAGCCTCCGCCGCCTGAGCGCTCGGAGCCACGGCCACACCGGCCAGGGCGACCCCCGCGCCGGTCACGGCGGACTTCTTCAGGAACTTCCGACGGTTCAACGGCATGACGGGCTACTCCTCGGGAAACGATCGACAACACACGCAGATACGCGCGTAGATTCTGACCCGGTCATGACGCACGGCAACAGCCCCCGCAGGTTTCGATCTGATGACCGGCAAGGTCCGGAAACGGGCCGCCGGTGACAGAGTGGGACGTATGACCTCACCCTCCGAAGCCTCCGAGGAAGCCCGCTCGGCGGTCCCCTACGGCACGCCCGACGCACCCCGCATCGCAGTCCGCGGCGAAGCCCACCTCGAAGTCGACCCCGAGATCGCCCGCATCGGCATCACCGTCAGCGCCCGAGGCACCGACCGCCGCGACGCCCTCACCGACCTGACCCGCCGCAACACCACCGCCCTCGACCTCGTCAAAACCTACGGAGACGCCGTCGAGAAACTCGAAACCGGCGCCTTCTCCATCACCCCCGAACTCACCAAACACGGCCGCGGCGAACGCATCCGCGCCTACCACGGCCGCGTCCACATCACCGCCGAACTCACCGACTTCACCGCCCTCGGCGAACTCACCACCCGCCTCGCAGACCTCGACCTCACCCGAGTCGACGGCCCCTGGTGGGCCCTGCGCCCCGACTCGCCAGCCCACCGCCAGGCCCGGCAACAGGCAGTACGCGAAGCCGTCCAACGAGCCCGCGAATACGCCGAAGCCCTCGGCACCACACTCGCGGCCCTCGTGGAACTCGCCGACATCGGCGCCGAGAACGCCCACCCCTACGGCATGGAAGCCCAGTCCGCCCGATCCATGCGCACCATGGCATTCGACGCCGGCGCCCCCGAAGGAGCCCCCGCCCTCGACCTCGAACCCGAACGACAGCACGTCTACGCACAGGTCAACGCCCGCTTCACCATGTCACCGCCGACGCTATAAAGCGCTCCGCGCTCTTACTGCTCCAGCCGGACTTCTGTATTCGTCCTGGTCAACGGTTTGGCGGTGGGGAGTATGGCGGGGTGTGGCACGGGCAGGGCGGTCTCGGCTCGGCCGTCCAGCCAACGTGTGCCCGCGCCGCATGCAACGACAGTTTGACGAGCAGTTCGTTCAAGGACAAGCAGTTCGTTCAAGGGCAAGCAGTTCGTTCAAGGACGAACTGGCCCACACCGTGATCCGTCGCGACGCGGCAGCGGTGCATGCCGGCCCGACGCATCATCAGCAAGCCCGACGAGATCGCCTACCACCGCGCCTGCGCCCCGCTGGACGCCACCGTTGCCGACCTGGTCCGCGTCGCCGGGTGCCGCGTGCCCGACGCTCTCATTTCATGCGGTGCGGGCGCACGTCGGCGGGACGGCCGACCCAAGACCGTCCCGCCCATGCCACACCCGCCACTCCCCACCGCCAAGCCGTTGACCAGGAAAAATACAGAAGTCCTGCTGGGGTACTAGCCCTCCACAACGATGCGGCGTGCCGCCTCCACTTTCCTGTGGTGGGCCGTGCGGAGCCCCTCCAGGGCCTTGGCGTTTCGCTCGATGTCCGCCTTCTGGATCCTGGACTCGGCCTTGAACCAGATGCCGAGCAGCCCGGTCTCCTCCTTGCACCGCACATCCGCGATCGCGGTCTTCGTCTCCTTCGCGGAGACCGTCTTGCCCTTGAACGCGGGAGTGTTCAGTGGGTCCATGGGGGAGGCATATCGGAATCCGGAATTCTGCATGCACGCGGACCATTTCCGGAACCCTTCCCTTACCGGAGAAGCGTTGAGAGATTTCGTGTAGCCCTCAGTGGCGATACGGCTCGCGACTGCCGACCCGGCCGGTTCGTCGTACTCCTTCGAGAGCTTTTTCACCGACTGGCCGAAGCAGCCGTCCGCCGGAACCTCTTTCCCCTTGTACATAACCCTTTCCCCGCCGTCCGGCACCGCGCCCCGGTTTCCGTAGAACACCGGGAGGGCGTCCTCCGGCAAAGGGATCCGCTCGTTCCGGATGGCGTCGCTGTTCGGGCGGTAGCCGAAGCGTGCGGCCTCGGTCGCGCTCGACAGCCCGTAGCGACGATCGGCGGGCCTGGGTACGTCCCGGTCCGGCTTCGCAGGCTCGTACGCGATCCCGTATTCGCGCAGACAATGCCGCGTCAGCACTTGCTGGGCGGACTCGATCGCGGTGTTCTCGGCTTCGGTGTAGCTGTACCGGGCGATGGGCAGCCGGTCGGTGTACGCGACCTGTCGCTCGGCCGCCGGTCTGCTCGACGCGGCGGAGTTCTCGGAGGCCTCGGCCGGGCCGCCGCCCTCGCCCGAACTGCTCCCGGGGGAGCAGCCGAGCAGGGCGGCGGCCAGGGCCAGGCAGGCCGGTGCCAGGCGTCGCATGCGGATCAGAACTTGTAGCAGTTGCCGTCGTAACGGCCGTAGCCGAAGGACGCGTTGTTGTTGTACGTGTTCACGAGGCGGTCGTCCGAGGTGGTGTTGGTGTCGCCCCAGGCCGGGATCGCGTCGCAGGCACCCGCGAGGTTGCTGTTGTAGTAGATGTTCAACGAGTACGCGCTCATGTTCAACACGGAGGCGGCGTTGTTCTTGACGGCCTGGCCCTTTCCGGCACCGCTACCCAGGAATGTGTAGTTGTTCAGGCTGTAGTGGTCGAAGCCCACGAACACGGTTCTGGAACCGGACAGTCCGCTATTGTAGTAGAAGACCATGCAGTACGCATTGGAGTTGGAACAGGTGAGGCCTGCCGAGGCCTGTGACTGCGGGGCCATTCCGAGCACGAGGCCCGCGGTAGCGGCGGCGGTGAGGCCGAGAGAGGCAATCTTGCGGCGCATACGCATGGGAAAACTCCTGTGTAGGTCCAGACGCGGAAGATGCGACTCACGAATTCCTTGCCGCGTGAGCCGTTTGATCGTAACAACCCTTGATCCGAACGGGAATTGAATTCCGGGACCGATTCCCCAGACTGTCCGTTTCCGGCTTCGTTTTCCGATTTCCCCCGGGTGACCCTGCCGCAGGCCGAGCGGCGCGTCGGTGTAGGCGGTGCGCTCATCAGAGCACCCCTGCGCACAGTTAAACACTTGTCAACAACCCTTCATGCAAAGGTTGTTGGGTAGTCAGGCAGGACCAATTCCCTACCCGCTGGTAAGGCCTAGGCTCGAACCATGCGCCGAGCAAAAATCGTTTGTACATTGGGCCCCGCCACCGACTCGTACGACCAGATCAAGGCACTGGTCGAAGCCGGAATGGACGTAGCCCGCTTCAACCTCAGCCACGGCAGCCATGCCGACCACGAGGAGCGCTACCAGCGCGTGCGAAAGGCCTCCGACGAGACCGGCCGCAGCGTCGGAATCCTCGCCGACCTTCAAGGCCCGAAGATCCGACTCGGCCGCTTCACCGAAGGACCCGTACTCCTTGAACGCGGAGACACCTTCACCATCACGGTGGAAGAGGGCACGGAGGGTGACCGCCAGACCTGCGGAACCACCTACTCCGGCCTCGCCGCCGACGTCACCACCGGCGAACGCATCCTCGTCGACGACGGCAAGGTCTGCCTCGAAGTCACCTCCGTCGACGGACCCCGCGTCCACACCACCGTCATCGAAGGCGGCATGGTCTCCGACAACAAGGGCCTCAACCTCCCCGGCGTCGCCGTCTCCGTCCCCGCCCTCTCCGACAAGGACGAGGACGACCTCCGCTGGGCCCTGCGCACCGGCTGCGACGTCATCGCCCTCTCCTTCGTCCGCAGCGGACGCGACATCGAGGACGTCCACCGGATCATGGACGAAGAAGGCCGGCGCCTCCCGGTGATCGCCAAGGTCGAGAAACCCCAGGCCGTCGAGAACATCGACGACATCGTCGCCGCCTTCGACGGCATCATGGTCGCCCGAGGCGACCTCGGCGTCGAAATGCCCCTCGAACAGGTCCCGATCGTCCAGAAGCGCGCGGTCAAACTCGCCAAGCGCAACGCCAAGCCGGTCATCGTCGCCACCCAGATGCTCGACTCGATGATCGACAACTCCCGCCCGACCAGGGCCGAGGCGTCCGACGTCGCCAACGCCGTCATCGACGGCACGGACGCCGTGATGCTCTCCGGCGAGACGAGCGTCGGCAAGTACCCCATCGAGACGGTCCGCACGATGTCCCGCATCGTCGAGGCGGCCGAGGAGGACATCCTCGCGAAGGGCCTCCCGCCACTGACGGAACGCAACAAGCCCCGTACGCAAGGCGGCGCGGTCGCCCGGGCGGCGGCGGAAATGGGCGACTTCCTGGGCGCGAAGTACCTGGTCGCGTTCACGCAGAGCGGCGACACGGTCCGCCGCCTGTCGCGTTACAGGTCGCCCATCCCACTCCTCGCCTTCACTCCGGACGCGGCCACCCGCTCCCAACTCAACCTGACCTGGGGCGTCGAGACCTTCCTCGGCCCCCACGTCGACTCGACCGACGCGATGGTCGACCAGGTCGACGAGCTGCTCCTGAAGTACGGCCACTGCGAGAAGGGCGACATCGTCGTCATCACGGCCGGCTCCCCGCCCGGGGTCTCCGGCTCCACGAACCTGGTACGTGTGCATCACATCGGCGAGGACGACAGCCCCAAGTAGGGGCTGGGGGTCAGTACTTGGGGCCCACGTGGGTGTCCATCAGGGCTACGGAGGCGCGGCGGGCGACGGAGATGTTGAATGAGTTGGACTGCTTCCAGCCGACGCCGACCTTGTCGAGGGTGTCGGTGTAGAGCCGTGTGATGTCCGCAGACAGATTCGTGAAGAAGTACCGCGGGTACTCGTAGCGCTTCTTCTCGCCCGCGACTACACGTGTTGTCCAGTTGGTGATCCGGCAGCCGTCGGAGTGGATGAGGCCACGGATGAACTCCCATGGGTGGGCGTCCACGATCTTCTGTTGCCAGGGTTCGAGGGCGATTGTGCGCTCATGCTTCTTGCCGGGGCCGTGTTGGGGGAACAGACAGGGCCAGTGGCGGCTGTAGCTGGTGACCATCGAGTAGCCCTGATTCTGGAGGATGTAGACGCCGATGCCGGGACGCACTTTCGTGATGGCTTCGCGGCACAGTTGCAGTAGTCCGGGCCACGCATCAGCACACGCGACTCTGAGGTAGTAGCCGGTGCCGCGCATGTGCGGGCTGATGCAGCCGTCGCCGAGATAGAGGCCCAGTAGGTAGGCGTACGCGCGCTCATCTGCCGGCGGGCCCGGATCCGGAGTGGCCATGCGCGGCAGCGGTTCCATCCGGTCCTGCCAGGAGCGGATCGCGGCGCGCGAGATGCCTGTTTCTTTGCTGACGGAATTCAGGCTGCGCCCCTGGCCGACCAACGCGAGTGCCCGCTTACGCGTGCCCATGTCGTACATGTGGCCACTGTCCGGGCGGGATTGGGGCGACACGCAGCAAAAAGCGGATGTTCACGAGAACGTGAGCATCCGCTTCCAAATGGTGACCTTGGAATGCCAGGAAAAGTGCCCCGAGTCGGACTCGAACCGACACTGTATGGGTTTTGAATCCATTGCCTGCTGCCAATTGGGCTACCGGGGCCCAGTGAATCGAAGGTTTACTCCGACCCGCTGCCTGACCACCATACCGCAGCTAGGTACGCTCTTGGGAGCAGTACTTGCCTGCCTTGGAACAAGGAGCCCCCGTGACCGCCCCCGAGTCGCCCCAGCCCGTAGACGCGCCCGACGACGACAAGTCGCACGTGCCTCCGCTGACGACCCGTGTCGTCATCGCCGAGGACGAGGCGTTGATCCGTCTCGACCTCAAGGAGATGCTCGAAGAAGAGGGATACACGGTCGTAGGCGAGGCCGGTGACGGTGAGCAGGCCGTCGAGCTCGCCCGGGAGCACCGCCCCGACCTGGTCATCCTTGACGTCAAGATGCCGAAGCTGGATGGGATCTCCGCCGCCGAGAAGATCGCCGAGGAGTCCATCGCCCCTGTGCTGATGCTCACCGCGTTCTCGCAGCGCGACCTCGTCGAGCGGGCGCGTGACGCGGGCGCGATGGCGTATCTGGTGAAGCCGTTCAGCAAGAGTGATGTCGTTCCGGCGATCGAGATGGCGGTCTCGCGTTTCACGGAGTTGAAGGCGCTGGAGAAGGAGATCGAGGATCTCACGACGCGTCTGGAGACGCGGAAGCTCGTCGACCGTGCGAAGTCGGTGCTGCAGACGGAGTACGGCTTGTCGGAGCCGGCCGCGTTCCGTTGGATTCAGAAGACGTCCATGGATCGTCGTATGTCGATGCAGCAGGTCGCGGAGGCGGTCATTCAGGACGCCGACGAAAAGAAGGCCGCGAAGGAGTAGCGCGCTGCGTGAAGTCGAGAGGCCCGCCCCTTGAGTACCTGGTAAGAGGGGCGGGCCTCTCGGCTGTGCACATGTACGTGCTGTGGGTGTGACGGCTCAGTCTTCGCGGACGTATGCCTTGTGGAGGGGCTCGGCGTTGAGTAGGTCCTGGCCGGTGCCGGGCACTGTGACCTTGCCGATTTCCATGTCCTGGTCGTCGTCTGCCAGTGGCAGCGCGGTGTGGGCGGTCTGTTCGATCGCGCGGTAGCCCTCGGCCTGGATGGCGAACAGGTGGGCGTACTGTCCTTCGGCGGCCATGAGTTCCTCGTGGGTCCCGTGTTCGGCTATGCGGCCGTCTTCCAGGACGATGATGGTGTCCGACTCCCTGACGACTCCGAGGCGGTGGGAGACCAGCAGGCTCGTGCGGCCCGATCGGTGCCGGCGGAGGCGGCGGTGGATCTCGTGTTCCGCGTTGGCGTCGAGCCCGGCGCTGGGCTCGTCGAGGATGAGTAGGTCGCTGTTCTCGCGCAGGAGTGTGCGAGCCAGCGCGACGCGCTGCCATTGACCGCCGGAGAGTACGACTCCGGTCTGTGGGTCGTCCTGGTCGAGGTTCTCGAAGAAGATCCGGCTGAGGAGTGTGTCGTAGCCCTGTGGGAGTTGCCCGAGCTTGGTGTCGATGTCGGCCAGTTGTGCGGCGGCCTTGATGCGGGTGAGATCGGTCAGCAGGGAGAGGTCGCCGACTCCGATGTTCTCGGCCGCGGTGAGGTCGTAGCACATGAAGTCCTGGAACAGGACGCCGATCCTGCGGCGCAGTTCAGTCGGCGGAATCGTCCTGATGTCGACGCCGTCCCAGAGTATGGCGCCGCGGGTTGGGTCGTAGAAGCGGCAGAGGAGCTTGATGAGGGTGCTTTTGCCCGCCCCGTTGAGGCCGACGAGTGCGACTGATGATCCGTGCGGGAGGGTGAAGTCGAGGCCGCGCAGTACCCAGGGGTGGCTTTCGTCGTAGCGGAACCACACGTCACGCAGTTCGATCCCCTTGTGGAGGGGGGAGAGGGCCGTCGCCGTGGCTGGGGGGAAGTCGTTGGGTGTGGAGATGATCTTCTGGTGGTAGCGGAGCATGAGCATCGACTGGTAGGTGCTCGCGAGGCCGGCCGCCAGGCCGATGAGTGCTCCCTGGGCTCCGGCCACGGCGGTGACGAAGGCCATGACGGAGCCGACGCTCAGGGTGCCGGTGGTGGTTGCGAAGACGGCCCACACCAGTCCTCCCCCGGCGACTGTGGAGGAGAGCAGGGAGAGCAGGCTGTGTGTACGGAACTCGCGCCGGTCGACTCGTCGCTCGCCATCGTGCATGACGGTGAGCTCGTTCAGCATGCGGTTCTTGAGGAAGGGGCCGAGGCCGAAGAGGCGGGTTTCCTTCACTGCTGTCAGGTCGGAGATCAGTGACGAGTAGAAGATCTGCCGCCGTGTGGCCGGGGAGATGGCGTCGAGCATGGAGACGCGTCCGCGCGACAGGGCCAGGTGGGCCAGGAGGGCGGGTAGTGCGGCGGCGGCGACCAGAGCTGCCATGATCGGGCTCATGGCGAACAAGGTTGCCAGCAGGCTGACCATGGTGATCACGTTGCGTCCGATGTCGAACAGGCCTGCGGTGGCGCTTCCTGCGGCGGTACCGGATGCCTGCGATGCCATCGAGAGATCGTTGCGGAAGCTGGGATCCTCGAACCGTGCCAGGCCTTCGAACTCGTTGATCGTGGTGTAGAGCTGGTCCTTCATGATCTGGTCGAGCCGCCGGTCCAGTTCGCTTCTGAGGAAGCGGATCAGGTAGGGCAGGAGCCCAGTGGCCAGTCCCACCGCGGCGAGCGCAATCGACCATCGTAGGGCGCCCGCGACCTGTCTGGAGGTGAGGTCGTCGACAACGAACTTGGTGATCCATGTCGTGGCGGTGGGTAGCAGCCCGCCGATCACGGTGGCTGCGAGATAGGTCAGGCAGCGGCCACGCCCCGCTCGCCAGCAGAGGCCGACGGCCGCGCCGACCAGTTGCATGGCGTCATGCAGCCGGAAGGTCTCACGTCGGCGGGTCATGTGGTGGGCACCGGCTGGGCCAGAGTGCCGGGTTCGGTCATGGCCTGGGTGATCGTTCCGTCGGCTTGGACGAGGAGGAAGGGCGGGAACACCGGGGCATGGTCGTGGCAGCTGTCGCGGTTGGCGTCGAGGAACGTCACGAGCCGCGCTTCGGATTCACCGGCGAGCTCGGGAGTCGTCGTGCCCGCGAGGGTCTGTGGGTCGTACATCTTGAACGCCGGTTGCGCGCGGGGCCTGCCGGGTTCGGCGGAGTGTTCGCGGAGCCTGCGCGGCGCGGCGAAGGTGAGCAGCAGGTCGAGCAGGCAGAGCAAGCCGACCAGCACCACTGCGGCGACTGGGAACGTCATGAAGGCGAGTCTCGCTTTGTGTCGGTGGACAGTGGGGCCAGGTCGTCGAAACGGATTACGAGGAGCGAGCCGGCCAGTGGCAGCTGTGGCCAAGTCGGCGTCGCTGATGAGGGCAAGGGTTGGATTGCGTACGACCTGAACCGGACCTGGAGGGGCGGCCGAGGCACCGAAGCACCTGGCATGGGGCTGTCTGGCCGTCACGTGGCGTCACGACGATGCCTGTGGTGAATGGCATGGGTGAGGTGACTTCCCACGGCGGGACCGGCCAACGGGGTGTCGGTGTCTTCGAGTAATACCGGTGCGGCGTTCGGCGTCCACGATCGCCGCCGCGGCTGTTGCGGATGTTCTCCGGGACGGCCGCCGCGAGGCAACGATCGAGGACGAGAATTCAGCGAATGCCCTGTGGCTTTGGGTCTTCCCCGTCACGGTGACGATGAAGTCCACGAGGAGCAGTACGCGGCACCGGATGAACGGGTGGGTCACCTACGAGCAGCCGACCTGGAACGAGTTGCAGGGCCCGCAGCTGGAAACCCCGCCCACGACGTGACACAGCTTCACCATATGTCCGACGGAACCGATCACGTCGATGTATCCACAGCTGCTGCATTTCTTCCAGAACGAGGTGTCGGCGCTCGCCGTGGCTTTCGGCACCAGGCGATCGAGCATCTTGTCCATCAGGGTAAGTATGGTGTTCCTTTCTTTTGGTGAAATCCTCTCTGAGGATCTCTCTGAGAATATGGACGGCCTATCTACCGGGTCAGACGCCGTGGAAACATTCCGCGATCGCAGCTGTGGTTTCCGCGCGTGGAGGGCGTCACTGTCCAGCAGTGCCGCGATGAGTCTGACGTCCGTCTCGGTGGGGTTCGCGTCGCCGGGGAGTCGGAGTGTTCTGGCCGCTGCTTCGGGCAGTGTCGCGTAGCTGGCCGCGAAGCATGGGCGAAGGTCGAAGTCGCCCGAGGATCATTCCTCCGGCTGTCGCCGCTCCAACCGCTTCCGTAGCCAGGCGAATGAGAGTTCGGGCCGGGCTGAGATCCGTGCGCCCGCGATCCGCACGGCCAGTGTGTGTCGTTCGCACGCCCGCACGGCCGCGTCGGCTGCCCCTGGGTCTTCCGCGGCCCGGCCTTGCCCGCTTGCAGGGTCAGTGCCTCTACGGCTTCGGTGTGACCGAGCTCGCCGAGGGTGATCTGCTGGGCCGCGCGCAGGAACCGGCCGAGCACGTCGCCGGGAGAGAGCGGCGGCAGGGCGGAGGTTGCCCCTTGCGGGTCCACGTACAGCTGTCCGTCGCGGTGGTGGTCGGCGACGCCGTACGCGGCTCGGAGCCCGAGTGCGGACTTCCCGATGCCGCCGGGCCCGTGGGTCGCGACCACGACCGGACCCGCGTCTGCGCGCAACGTCGACACCATACGGTCAAGTTCCGCCGTGCGACCGACAAAGATGGTCGGCCTTGGCGGCAATTGCCGCGGTATGGGTCGGCCCATAGGAATGCAAGGGCCAGGGCTCGACGTCGGGGAGTCAAGCTCCGGATCGCGAGCAAGCACGGCCTGGAAGAGCTGGAAGAGCTCGTGGCCTGGATCGACGCCGAGTTCTTGGCGCAGCGCGCCGCGTGCCTGGCGGAAGACGCGTACCGCGCCCTGCACGTCTCCGCCTCGGTAGGGGGCGAGCATCGGTTGGCCGTAGGCGCGCTCGCGCAGCGGATGGTGTTCGACGAACGGACGGAGTCTGTCGGTCACTCCTCTGTGGTCTCCGAGTGCGAGACCTGCTTCGGCGTGATCTTCAACCGTCCGCGCGTACTGCTCGCCGAGGGCATGCGCGAGGTCGTTCAACGCAGGGCCCAGGGGGACGTTCTCCGGTGGGCGCCCCCGCCGCTGCGCCAGGGCGTGGTCGAAGGCTGAGGCGGCGGTGCTCGCGTCTCCTTCCGCCAGTGCCTTGCATCCCGACTCCGTGGCCTTCTCGAAGGTTCGCACGTCCAGTTCGTCCGGCCGTACCCGCGGCCGGTAGCCGGACGGCGAGGTCATCAGGCGCTCGCCGAGCGCCTGATCGCTCCGTCGTAGTCGCATGACGTAGGTGCGGAGGTTGGGTAGGGCTGAGGCCGGAATCCGGTCGCCCCAGATCTCATTTGTCAGCGAGGGGGCGGCGACTACCTGGCCGGCAGCGGCCAGCAGCGCTGCGGTGACTGCTCGCTGCTTGTCCGCCGCGATATGGATTTGGCGATCTCCGGCCTGGATTTCGAGCGGGCCCAGGAGCCGGAACCTCATCGGGGGGAGAGCTTGCACACTACGACTCCCATCAGCCGCTCTGCGGGGAACGGGCCCCGATGCCGGGAATCGATGCTGTCGTCGCGGTTGTCGCCGAGCACCGCGAGGGTTCCTTGGCTCATCTGCCCGCCGCCGGGTATCTCGGGCGGTACGGGATCGCCCGGCAGGGCGGCGACTCGTTTCACGTTCCAGACCCGGCCGTCGGCGCCTGCCTTGGCGGCAGTGCGGAAGGGGCCCTCCAGTGGAGGTTCCAGGACGACGACGTCGCCGATTCTCACTCGCCGAAGTCGTCTTCGCCTGACGAGGACGCGGTCGCCGTGCGTCATGGTGGGCGTCATGCTCGTGCCCTCGACAGTGACCACGACCAGATTCCTGCGGGACCAGAACAGCACCGTACAAATGGCCAACACCCCCAGAACTCCATATGTCAGGGCCATGCCATGTCCTTATCTCCGGTGGTCAGGAAGCCGACCGCTCCACCGGCTCCAGATTCCCGCGTTCCGTGACGTGGTTGCGCGCCGTGCCGAAGAGGCCGTGGTGGCGGTTCCCGTGGTGTTGGACCGGCGGGGGAGTTGACGCGTGCCGACGGGTTCCGGGCGCGTCGTCGTCATGCGGTCGGGACGAGGTCGGACAGCTCGGACAGCTCCGTCGTGGACCGGATGACCGAGCCGTCTCGGTCGAGCACCAGGAATGTCGGGAAGGCTTGGATTCCCGCCGTGTTCACCAGTTCATCCGCTTGCGCGTCGCGCACCACTGTTGCTGCGCCGACCATGTGGTCGGCCAGTCTGTCGGCCTTCTCGCCGTTGCCGGATATGACGGCCAGTGCGCTGTGCTCTCGTACCTCTGCGGCGAACTGGGGTGCGTGTTCGTGACAGCTGCTGCAGTTCGCCTCGAAGAACGCAACCCATCGCGCTTCGTTCTCGTCTGCGATTTCGGGAATCCTCCGCCCCAGCAGCTCGGCCGGGTCGTAGGCGGCGAACTGAGAGCGTGTCCCGAGGCGTTCCAATTCGGCGGTGTGCTCGCGAAGCCGGCGCAGCACCGCGAGGGTGAGCAGGAGGTCGAACAGGCACAGTGCACCGACCAGCACGGTCGCGACTATCAGAAAGGGCACGAGTGGAAGCCTCACTTCTTCTCGGCGTGCACGTCAATAGCTGATGAAATAGATGGATTGCTGAACAACGAGACCAGATCGTCGAGGCGGACCACGAGCAGAACGCCCACGAGTGCTGTGATCAGTGCGATGGTGCTGCCGCCTGGATGCGGCGGCCAGGAATCCGGCTCATTGCCGAATGCGGCGATGATCCCGACGCCACCGATGGCGGCGAGAATCAAATTTCGAGTCACATGGACCGGGCCGAGAGGAGTCGCGGAGGTGCCGAAGCACCTGCAAGGTGTCCGACGGCCCATTCGCAGCGAGGCCAGAATTCCTGTGGTGAGGACGAGCAGCAGTCCGGTGCCCAGGAGGAGTCCTGCCTGGATTGTCGCAGGTATCACCAGGAGGGCGACGACCGCGAGTTCGACGGCTGCTACCGCGCTAGCCGCGGCTCCGGACAGTTTCCGTGGAAGCAGCCGCAGATCCACGATCGAGGCCGCGAACTCGTCGAACGCGGCCCGACCGCGGAGCTTCCCCGCCGCTGCGACGAGGAAGACACCGAACAGCAGCGCCCGACACCCAAATATCAAGTAGGGCATGAGCGGGTTCACTTCTCGGTCAGACGCAGATGGCGTAGTAGATGCAGCCGCTGCACGAGCTGGTTCCGCCCACCACGTGGCAGAGCTTCTTGTACTCTTCGAGCCCACGGCAATAACACCGCTGGTAGAACGACGTGTCGGCCTGCGCGGTGGCCTTCGGGATCAGGCGTTCCAGTACTCGGTCCCCGATACGGGCAATCGTGGAGTTCATGGAATTCTCTCCTGTCTGACTCAAGGAAGACACGGTGAGCTGAGGTAGCACGCGGAACAAGAAGTTCGGCCACCGACCACGTGGCAGTACTTCCGGTAGTAGAAGTCGTTGCTCCCGCAGTAGCAGATGGTCTCGAAGCTGGTATCTGCCTTGGCGACCGCCTTGGGTGCGAATTTTTCCAGCAACCGGTCGCCGATACTGCCGACGATGCTTTTCACCAGATTTCCCCCTCATCGTGGCGCCACGATTTCCCGCAGCGATTCGTACGCTAGCGGATGGGCATACAGCCATAGATACAGTGGACATATAGCGGCCGATGTACGGGACCTACAGCAGACGAACCACTACGCCCAGCAGTTGATTCGCGGCGTAGAATCCGCGGTGCCGCGAGTCGATGCTGTCGGGGTTGTCTCCGAAGACGACCAGGGCGCCGAGCGGCACGACGGCTGTGTCCTGATGTCCCGCGACGTGGGGTGGTACGGGATCTCCGGGCAGCGCCGCAGCGCGTTTGATGTTCCAGTGTCTGCCGTCCGCTCCGGGGCCCGTCGGCCGGTAGTCGGAGTTCAGCGGTGGCTCAAGTACGACGACGTCGCCCGTTCGCACGTGGATGAGTCGCCGTCTGCGTACGAGCACCCGATCACCGTGGGCGTAGGCCGGCAGCATGCTGGTCCCGTCCACCGTGACCACGACCCAGTGCCGCCGGATTCCCAGCAGGACTGCTCCGGCACCGAGGGCAACGGAGAGGCCTGTCCCGATGAGAATCAGCACCATGCGAACTCCTCTACGTTGCTTGTGAGTCGCGGATGTTGTCCCGGCCGGACCTCATCGCCTGCTGTCCGCGGTGAGGAAGGCCTCCAGAATGGGGTCGAGGCGGAGCGTGGGCGACGCGAACAGTTTTTCGGCCGTCCTGGCGGCGTCCGCAGAGGCAGTGAGATCGCCGGCGTCCTCATGGGCGCGGGCCAGTTGCCTCATGACGGCGGCTCGGCCGTAGTCGTCGCCGGTTTCGGCGACGAGTTCGCGTGCCCGGGTGAGATCTGTGAGGGCCACGGCCGGTCGTCCCTGGTGCAACCGGATCTCGGAGCGGCACAGCAGCGCTTCCCAGGCGTCTTCCCGGTTGCCGACCTCCTGGCAGCGGCGCAGGGTTTCCTCGAACATGGTCAGCGCTTGGTCGTACTGGCCGAGGAGGCAGTACGCACGGCCGAGGGCCGCCATGGTGATGCTCTCGCTGAGCCGGCCGTTCCGGTCGCGTTCGGCGCTGAGGCGTTGCTGGAAACAGTGCGCGGCTTCGGCATACCGGCCCAACTGCAGCAGTGCTTCCCCTTGGTTGTGGCGGAGCCGTTCGGCCACGGCGGTGTGTCCTCGCCCGTGTTCGTCGAGGAGCCGCCGGGCGGTGGTGATGTGGTCGAGTGCGTCTGTGGGATCTCCGCGGCGCAGGCTCAGCCAGCCGAGACTGTGCAGTGCCCGGGCCTCGGTCTCGGGGTCCCCGAGTTCCTGGGCGAGCGATCGGCTGCGCACCAGGGAGTCGCGTGCCGCTTCGGGCCGGTCCGCCCGCCAGTCGATGACCGAGGACACCATCAGGGTCGTTGCCTCTTCGGCCCGGTCCCCAAGCCGTCTGGTGACCTGGAGCGCCAGCTGGGTCAGTGTCTCCAGCTCTCGCCAGTAGCCGCGTTTCATGGCCGGTGAGCTGATGACCGTCAGGAGTTCGGTGACATGCCGCGCGGTCTCCGGCGGCGCGTCCGCGGCCTGGATCGCTGCCGCGACCAGGCACGGAAACTCCTTGTCGAGCCACCGCAGGCCGTCTTGGGCCGTCCACGGCCGCCCGCTGCCGGTCGCCGACTCGGGTGCGACGTTGTTGGACGCGCCGCGCTGGAGCAGGGCGACGATGTCCCGGCAGACGTCGAGGTACCAGCTCAGGGCACGTTGGACGGCTGCGCTGCGGCTCTCTGCCGGGAGTTCGGCGGCGCGTTCGGTCGCGTAGGCCCGCAGCAGGTCGTGCATCCGGAACCGGTCTTCGGTCACTGGTTCGATCAGCCGGCTCTCCACCAACTCATCGAGCGCGGTCTCAGCGGGAACCGCATCAGCGCTGAGCAGCGCGGCGGCCAGTTCCGTTCCGAACTCCGGTACTCCGAACGCTCCGAGCAACTGGAAGAGTCGTGCGGCATCGCCTTCGCCCGGGCGGGCCGCCGATGGCAGCGATCCGTAGCTGACCGCGAAGCAGCTGCGGATGTCCTGGTCGGCCACCCGCAGCTCGTCCAGGCGCCGCCGTTGGTCGCTGAGCCTCCCGCGGAACCGGCTCAGTGACCAGTCGGGGCGGGCGGCGAGCCGTGCGCCCACGATGCGCAGGGCCAGCGGCTGGTGGCAGCATAATCGGGCGATGTCCAGGGCTGCTTGGCGTTCGGTGTCGACCCGTGGCCGGCCGATCGACAGCTCAAGCAGGTGGAGCGCGTCGGCGTCGTCGAGTACGCCCACGGCGATCTGTACCGCGTCCAGCGTGGTCTGAACGGTGCGGCTGGTGACGATCAGGGCCGAGCTGCCCCGGGCCGGCACCAGGGGAGTGATCTGAGTGATGTCCGCCGCGTTGTCGAGAACGATCAGAACCCGTCGTTCGGCCAGCAGCGTCTGATAGCGGCTGGCCGCCTCGGCCCACGCCACGGGGATCTCGGCGTGGGGCACGCCCAAAGACCGCAGCGTTCGGCTGATCACCTCGGACGGCCGCAGCGGCGGCAGGCCGGGAGTCGACCCCTGAAGGTCGAGATAGAGCTGACCGCCGGGGTAGCCGTCGGCGACGGTGTGCGCGGTGCGCAGGGCCAACGCGGATTTACCGGTACCGCCCGGCCCGTGGATCGCCACCACTCGTGGCCCGTCGTCACCTTCCAGCGCCTCGTACACGCTGTCCATCTGGGCCTTCCGCCCGACGAAGATCGAGGGTCCGCACGGCAGTTCACGCGGTGGCTCACCGATGACGGAGGGGGCGGTGGCCCGCACCACTTCGACCGACGTCCCGGAGGAGATCGGCAGGCCGGAGTGGGAGGAGGGACCCGGGCGCAGCACATCCACATCACGCCGCAGGATCGCCTGATGCAGCCGGGAGAGTCCGGTGCCCGGATCGACTCCCAGTTCGTCGGCCAGATTCTGGCGTGCCCTGGCGAAGATCTTCAGCGCGTCGGCCACATCGCCGCACCGGTACATCGCCAGCATCAACTGCTCGTGGATCCGCTCCCGTAGCGGATACTGATCGATCAGAGTTCGCAGTCGTCGTGCCACGGCGATATGGCCGCCCAGCGCGAGCTGGACATCCATATGGTTCTCGACCGTCTCCACGTACCGCTCCGAGAGCTGAGTGACCAGGGTTCGTAGCGTCGGTCCCAGTACCACGTCCTCGGCAGGGGTACCTCGCCACAACGCCAGCGCACGGTCCAGAGCGGCATCCGCGGTGCTGAAGTCCCCCTTGGCCGCGGCCTTGAGTCCCTCTTCGCACGCCGTGTCGAACCGGTGGAGATCGAAGTCGTCGGGCTCCACCCTCAGGAGATAGCCCGAGTTCGAAGTGATGAGCCGGTCCGCCTCCGGTTCACCGGCCGGCGAGAGCAGCCGACGCAACTGCATCATGTAGGTACGCAGGTTCGGTACCGCTGAGCGCGGGGGGTCTTCCCCCCACACCTCCGTCACCAGTGAACGGATCGGCGCTCCATGCCCAGCACGTACCAGCAGCATGGCGAGCACGGTCCGATGCTTGTCGGCGGTGATGCGGACCAGCCTGTCACCATCCCGGACCTCCAGTGGTCCTAGAAGCCGAAATCTCAAACCCGGGGACCGCCTTCCTCGTCACAACTGTGCCCCACGCTATGTCGAGATGATGTTCGAAGTGAGGGTTTGGTGATTTCCTTCGGCAGGTCAGGGCGGCGGCCAAGGGCCTGTCACGCGTACGGCCGAGGCCCGCATCCCGGACAGGGAGTGTGGACCTCGGCCGTGTACGAGCGAGTGGTCAGTCCTCGCCGAGGTACGCCTTGCGTACCGACTCGTCGTGCAGGAGGTCCTGTCCGGTGCCGGAGAGCACGACGTTGCCGATCTCCATGACGTGTCCCTGGTCGGCCAGGGAGAGCGCGGCCTGGGCGTTCTGCTCGACGAGGAGGATCGTCGTGCCCTGGGACTTGAGTTCGACGATGGTGGACATGATCTTCTGCATCATGATCGGCGAGAGGCCCATGGAGGGTTCGTCGAGCATGAGGAGCTTGGGCTGGGACATCAGCGCCCGGCCCATGGCCAGCATCTGCTGTTCGCCGCCCGAGAGGGTGCCCGCTGCCTGCTTCCGCCGTTCTCCGAGGATGGGGAAGAGGTCGTAGGCGCGCTTGATGTCCTTCTCGATGCCTTCCTTGTCATTGCGGAGGAAGGCGCCGAGGTGGAGGTTCTCGGCGATGGTGAGGCGCGGGAAGATGTGCCGGCCTTCGGGGGAGTGGGCCAGGCCGAGGGCGACGATCTTGTGCGCGGGTACGCCGTTGAGGGGCTGGCCGTTGAAGAGGATCTTGCCCGAGGTGGGCTTGAGCAGGCCGGAGAGGGTGCGCAGGGTGGTGGTCTTGCCGGCGCCGTTCGTGCCGATGAGGGTGACGACCTGGCCTGCTTCGACGCTGAAGGAGATGCCCTTGACGGCTTCGATCTTGCCGTAGGAGACCCTGAGGTCCTCGACCTCTAGCAGTGCGGTCACTGGGCTTCTCCTCGCGTGCTGGTGGTGCTGTCCGCCGGGGCCGCTTCGGCGACGGCCTCCGCGGCTTCGACTTCGGCGACTTCCTCGTCTCCGGGTGCGCCCTCGAAGGGGGTGCCGAGGTAGGCGGCGACGACGCGTTCGTCGGCCTGGACGACCTCGGGGGTGCCTTCGACGAGTTTTTCGCCCTGGACGAGGACGGCGACGCGGTCGGAGAGGTTGAAGACGAACCGCATGTCGTGCTCGATGAGGAGGACGGCGATGCCCTTGTCGCGGATGGCGAGGACGAGTTCCTCGGTGGCGCGTGTTTCCTGGGGGTTCATGCCTGCGGTGGGCTCGTCGAGCAGGAGCAGTCCGGGCTCGCTCGCGAGGGCCCGTGCGATCTCCAGCTTGCGCTGCTCGCCGTACGGCAGGTTCCTCGCCAGGTGATCCCGCTTGTGGGCGAGGCCGATGAATTCGAGGAGTTCCATGGAGCGTTCCTCGGAGGCCTTTTCGGCTTTCTTGAAGCCGGGGCCGCGCAGAAGTGCGGACCAGATGCCTTCCTTGGTACGCGTGTGGCGACCGACGAGCACGTTCTCCAGGACGGTCATGTTGGCGAAGAGCCGGATGTTCTGGAAGGTGCGCGCGATGCCGGCCTGGGTGACGAGGTGGGGCTTCGGCGGGAGAACGGTGCCCTTGTAGGAGACCTTTCCCTCCGTCGGCACGTACAGGCCGGTGAGGCAGTTGAAGAAGGTGGTTTTTCCGGCACCGTTGGGTCCGATGAGGCCGACGATTTCGCCGCTGTTGACGGTGAAGTCGACGGAGCGGACGGCGGTGAGGCCGCCGAAGCGCATCGTGACGTCGCGGGCTTCGAGTACTGGTGTCGTCTGTGTCGTCATCGTGGCTAGGCCCCCGTCTTGGTGACGGCCGGTTGGTCGGTCAACGTCGTGGTGTCCGGTACGTCGAGTTGGCCGGTCTCGTGGAATTCGAGCTGGCGGCGGCGGTTGGCGATGATGCCTTCCGGCCGGAAGCGCATGAGGAGCACGAGGGCGATACCGAAGGCGAGGAGCGACTTGTCCTGGAGGAAGACGAGCTTCTCGGGCAGCAGGTAGAGGAGTGCCGCGCCGAGGAGGGGGCCTGCGACGGTGCCCATGCCGCCGAGGACGACGGCGGCCAGGAGGAAGGCCGAGTTGGGCGGGGTCGAGCCGGCGAACTGGTAGGGGTTCGGGACGACGCTGTAGGTGACGTGGGCGCTGACGGTGCCGGCGAGGCCGGCGAGTGCGGCGCCGAGGGCGAACGCGACGAGCTTGACGCGGAAGCCGTTGATGCCCATGGCGGTGGCGGCGGTCTCGTCCTCGCGGATGGCGATCCACGAGCGGCCGATACGGGAGTCGGCGGCGCGTGTGTAGACGAGTACGACGATCGCCATGATCAGGACCATGAGCAGGTAGTAGTTGGCGAAGCGGCCGAGGGTGAAGCCGGCGATGTCGTGGGATTCCCCGAAGTTGAACCCGAAGAAGGACAGGTCGGGGATGGAGGGGATGCCGTTGGGGCCGTTGGTGATGTCCGGGCCGGAGTCGCCGTCGAGGTTGTTCACGGCGATGCGGAAGATCTCTCCGAAGCCGAGGGTGACGATGGCGAGGTAGTCGCCGCGCAGTCGCAGGGTGGGGGCGCCGATGAGGACGCCGAAGAGGAGCGATGCGGCGGCGCCGGTGAGGGCGGAGGCCCAGAAGGGGAACTGCACGCCGGAGAAGGTGGAGAACTCGGAGCCGGAGACGAGGGCCGCGGTGTAGGCGCCGACGCCGAGGAACGCGACGTATCCGAGGTCGAGGAGTCCGGCGAGGCCGACGACGATGTTGAGGCCGAGGGCGACGGTTCCGAAGATGAGGATGTTGACGCCGATGTTGGCGTAGTGGTCGTCGGTCTGGGTGAAGGGGAAGGCGATGGCTGCGGCGAAGCCCATCGCGAGGGTGAAGCTGCGGTTGCCGGCGACGAGCGCGGAGAAGCGGTCGATGAGGCCGGCGGTGTGCAGGGCCCAGATGGCGAAGACGACGACGAAGAGGTAGCCGATGAAGAGTTCGCCGTACTCGGTGTCGATGCCGTAGGTGAAGGTCGCGAGACCGATGATCGTGACGGCGGTGACGATGAGCCGCTGGATCCAGGGTGCGGTGGCCTGGGCCGCGGGGATGCGGTCGGCCTTGGCGATGTAGTGGCCGAGGGTTTCCTTGACCGGTCGCTCGCCCGCGCCTTCCTGGGGGAGCGCGAGGGCTCCGATGAGGGGCAGCAGGGAGGCGACGGCGGCGATGTACGCGCCGGGTTCGAGGTTGGCGAGTCCGCCGAGGTCGGCCGCGATGGAGATGACGGTGAACCAGGTGGTCCCGAAGGCGCCCAGTGCGCTGAGGACGACAGGCGCGTTGTTGCTCGCGGGGCTGAGCCATTTCAGGCCGGGGGCGCCGTGGCGGGCGAGGGCGAACAGCACCGTGAGGATTCCGGCGGTGAAGGTCAGCCACTGGAGGCCGCCGGGGTATCCGTTGATGGTGAGGTCGCCGGGGAACGCGCTGGTCCAGGTCCAGGCGAGGAACGCGGACGCGGCGGTGGCGACGCCGCCGACGAGGACGAGCGCGCGGGCGGCGGCATCGGGCAGCGGTATGAGGCCGCGGGTGGCGGGGCGGGTCTTCGTGAGGGTGTCGGTCATGGTGATCACGCCCTGTCCGCGACGCGCTCGCCGAGCAGGCCTTGTGGCCTGAAGAGCAGGACGAGGATGAGGAGGCAGAAGGCCCAGACGTTGGCCCAGCTGGCGCCGCCGAGCTGCTGCATACCGGGGATGCCGTCGATGTAGGCGGAGGCGAGGGTCTCGGCGACGCCGAGGACGAGTCCGCCGAGCATGGCGCCGTAGATGTTGCCGATGCCGCCGAGGACTGCCGCGGTGAAGGCCTTGAGGCCCATGAGGAAGCCCATGCGGTAGTCGATGTTGCCGTACTTGAGTCCGTAGGCGACGGCTGCGACGGCGGCGAAGAAGCCGCCGATGGCGAAGGCGATGACGATGATGCGGTTGGTGTCGATGCCCATGAGCTGCGCGGTGTCCGGGTCCTGCGCGGTGGCCTGCATGGCGCGGCCGGTGCGGCTGCGGCGGACGAAGAGCGCGAGGGACGCCATACAGACGACGGCGGCGAGGATCAGGAAGATGTCGGCGTCCTTGATGGTGACGGAGCCGATGTCGTGGGTGTTGTCGAGGCCGGGGAAGGCGCGGGCGCGGTCGGCGTCGGGGTAGAAGTTGCGGACGACTTCCTGGAGGGCCAGGGAGAGACCGATGGCGGTGATGAGCGGTGCTAGCCGTGGTGCTCCGCGCAGTGGTCTGTAGGCGAACCGTTCCGCTCCGACGGCGATGAGGACGGCGACTATGCCGCCACCTATCAGCATCAGGGGCACGAGTGCCCACATCGATGTGCCCGAGGGGAGGGCCAAGTAGACGGTGAGCGCGCCGAAGCCTCCGGTCATGAAGATCTCGCCGTGCGCGAAGTTGATGAGCTGGACGATGCCGTACACCATCGTGTAGCCGATGGCGATGAGCCCGTACATCGAGCCTAGGAGCAGCCCGTTGGCCAGCTGCTGCGGCAGGGTGTTCACCGCATGGCCTCCATAGTCGCTGGTCGTTGTGCACTGTGGCGTGCACGCAGGGGTGGGTGTGGAAACGGGCCGCGCGGTCGGGGTCCTCCTTCCGCACGGCCCGTGGTGTGGTGCTCTGGGGTTGAGCGTCAGCCCGGAGTATCAGCTGCGGAGCGTCAGCTGGGGTCGTAGGTGCCGGTCTTGACGGCCTTCCACTTGCCCTTTTCGACCTGGTAGACGGTGAGCTGCTTGTTGGTCGTGTCGCCGAACTCGTCGAAGGCGAGCTTGCCGCTGATGCCTTCGAAGTCGGTCTTCTGTACCTCTTCGACGACCTTGGAGCGCAGCTCGTTGCCGGTGATGTCCTTCTTGGCTTCCTTGGCGGCCTTCACGGCGTTGATGATCGCGGTGGTGGCGTCGTAGGCGTAGGCACCGTAGGCGCCGTAGTCACCCTTGTAGCCCTTGTCCTTGTAGGTCTGGACGAAGGCCTTGGCGCCGGGGAGGGTGTCGACCGGGACGCCGATGGCGGTCGCGAGGTCGCCCTCGGAGGCGGTGCCGGCGGTCTCGATGTAGGTGGAGGCGAACATGCCGTCGCCGCCGAAGAGCGGGATCTTGACGCCGGCGTCCTTGAGCTGCTTGGTGATCAGCGCGGACTCGTCGTACTGGCCGCCGTAGTAGACCAGGTCGGCCTTGGAGGCCTTGATCTTGGAGACGAGGGCGCCGAAGTCCTTGTCGCCGGTGTTGATGTGGTCCGTCTCGGCGACCTTGCCGCCGAGCTTGGTGAAGGCCTCGTTGAAGAGCTTGGCGAGGCCGGCGCCGTAGGTCTGCTTGTCGTCGACGACGAAGACGTTCTTCTTCTTGAGGCCGGTGTAGGCGTAGTCGGCCGCGAAGCCGCCCTGGAGGGCGTCGGTGGTGGCGGTGCGGAAGTACGTCTTGTACGGCCGCTCCGGCTTGGTCTGCCAGTTCTTGCCCATGGTGAGCTCGGGGTTGGTGTTCGCCGGCGAGATCTGGACCATGTCGGCGGAGGAGAAGACCTGGGTCATCGTCTGGGCGACACCGGAGTTCAGCGGGCCGACGGCGCCGACGACGGACTTGTCGCCGACGAAGGCCGTGGCGTTCTGCTGGCCGGTGGCGGGCAGGGCCTTGTCGTCCAGGGCCTTGATCTTGAACTTGACGCCCGGGACGGTGTTCTTCTTGTTGGCGTCGTCGACGGCTATCTGGGCGCCGTACTGGATGCCGAGGCCGGTGGTGGAGTTCTCGCCGGTGAGCGGGGCGTCCACGCCGATGGTGAGGGTGGTGCTGCCGGAGTCGCCGCTGTCGCCGTCACCGCTGTCGTCACGGGAGCCACATGCGGTGAGGGTCAGAGCTCCGGTGGTGAGAATGGAGGTGAGAACCACCATAGAACGCTGTCGCACAATAAGTCCTTTCCGCAGGCATGGCCGCCCCTGAGGGACCGACGGATGCCGAGGTACCGAACTCCCGGTGGAGCGGTGACTGGGCGTGACTCTAAGCCTGGTCTGTGGGCAGGAGCATCGTTCGACGCTGGCTTGTGACTTTCTTGTTATGACGTGCCGGATGGTGCCCTTACGGGAAGGAGGGTCTCGGCCGGTTTGGCGGAAATTCCCCGACGTCCACATTTTGAGAACCCGCACTTCCGGTTGTACGTGGGCGGGGATGGACGTCATACGGGGTCACAGGCGGTGTGGAGCAGTCGGGAAAGGTCTCGGGGGTAGGCGCCGCCGAAGATGAAACTGTGATGTTGTATTGCGCGCGTGTTACGGAGCGTTACGTCAAGGAACGGCAAGCTCGCGTTGAGCGGGAGCCCGGAACACTCGGTCACGGCTATTCGGACGGTAATCCGGTGTGTTGTTCCGGCGCGCACGGTGAAGGGGGCGTCGGGTGCGGTGTGGGCGTGGAGTCCGGGGTAGGCGGCGCTCGTTATATGGAGGGTGACGGGCGGTCCGTCCCGCACGGAGACGGTGAAGTGGAAGGAGTCGCTGGTCGCGTCGGGGTCGTCGGTGTTCGCGGTGCCCGTGTACGCGAACGTGGTGACGTTGGCGGGGAACGGGGTGGGGGGTGGGAGGAACGGGGCGAGTGACGGCTCGTCGGGCGGCGGTGGCGGCGAGGTGCCGAGCGGGGAGGGCGTGAGCAGGATCGCGGCCGCGAGGGCGCCGGCGGTGGCGGCGGCGAGCACGGTTCTGCGGATGCGTGGCGGCAGCGCGCTCAAACGGCCGTACAGGTGTGGGGAGTTGTCGCCGATGACGTCGTCGGCCTGGTGGACCCGCGCTGTGCCGATCGGACCGGTCGGACCGGTCGGACCGGTGAAGTCGGCGGTGTCGGTGGGTTCGACGGGTCCGATGCCGCTCATGGCCGGAGCCTCATGGAGAAACGGTAGGCGTGCGGAGCCCGGCCGGGAAGGCGTACGCGGGTGGGGTCTGTCCGGCCGGGCGGCGGGCTGTGGTCAGTTCCCCGCGCTCGCTCGCTGTCCGTCTGCGGCGTTCACGTCCCGCAGCATGCACGTCAGCCGCGCGCTGCACACCCGCTTGCCGTCCTCGCCGCTGATCACGATCTCGTACGTGGCCGTCGAGCGGCCCCGGTGCAGAGGTGTGGCCACTCCGGTCACCAGGCCGGAGCTGGCGCCCCGGTGGTGGGTGCAGTTCAGGTCGACGCCGACGGCGATCTTGGAGCTGCCGCCGTGCAGCATGGCGCCGACCGAGCCGAGTGTCTCGGCGAGCACGGCGGAGGCGCCGCCGTGCAGGAGCCCGTACGGCTGGGTGTTGCCCTCGACCGGCATGGTGCCCACCACGCGGTCCGCGGAGGCCTCGACGATCTGGACGCCCATGCGGGTGCCGAGGTGCCCGGCGGAGAACATGGCGACCAGGTCCACGCCGAGCGCCGTGTACTCGTCGATGACCTCTTGCGGGAACTTCGCGTGGTGCTGCTCGCCCATGGGTTCTGCTCCTTCGTCGTCGATCGCGCTGCCCGAGCGGCCGCGTTGGCTAAGCGAACGCTCAGTTGGCTGTCGATTGTTCCAGACGCACGACGACGGACTTGCTGGCTGGCGTGTTGCTGGTGTCGGCGGTGGCGTCCAGCGGCACCAGGACGTTCGTCTCCGGGTAGTACGCGGCCGCGCAGCCGCGGGCCGTCGGGTAGTGCACGACCCGGAAGCCGGGGGCACGCCGTTCCACGCCGTCCTTCCACTCGCCGACCAGATCGGTGTACGAGCCGTCGGCGAGGCCGAGCTCGCGGGCGTCCTCGGGGTTGACGAGGACGACCCTGCGGCCGTTCTTGATGCCCCGGTAGCGGTCGTCCAGGCCGTAGATCGTGGTGTTGTACTGGTCGTGCGAGCGCAGGGTCTGCAGGAGGAGTCGGCCCTTCGGCAGCTTCGGGTACTCGACGGGCGCAGCCGTGAAGTTGGCCTTGCCGGTGGCGGTGGGGAAACGGCGTTCGTCGCGCGGCGCGTGCGGCAGGGCGAAGCCGTTCGGGTCGGCCACGCGCGCGTTGAAGTCCTCGAAGCCCGGTATCACCCTCGCGATGCGGTCGCGGACCGTGGCGTAGTCCTTCTCGAACTCCTCCCAGGGCGTACGGGATTCGTCGCCGAGGACGCGGCGGGCGAGGCGGGACACGATGGCGGGCTCGGACAGCAGGTGCTCGCTCGCGGGCTCCAGGCGGCCGCGTGAGGCGTGCACCATGCCCATGGAGTCCTCGACGGTCACGAACTGCTCGCCGCCGCCCTGGAGATCGCGCTCGGTGCGGCCGAGGGTCGGCAGGATCAGGGCACGCGCGCCCGTGACGGCGTGCGAGCGGTTGAGCTTCGTCGACACGTGCACGGTGAGGCGGGCGCGGCGCATGGCCGCCTCGGTGACCTCGGTGTCGGGGGAGGCCGACACGAAGTTGCCGCCCATCGCGAAGAAGACCTTGGCCTTGTCGTCGCGCATCGCGCGGATGGCCCGTACGACGTCGTAGCCGTGGCCGCGCGGCGGGGCGAAGCCGAACTCCTTCTCCAGGGCGTCCAGGAAGGCGGGCGCGGGGCGCTCGAAGATGCCCATCGTGCGGTCGCCCTGCACGTTCGAATGGCCGCGCACCGGGCACACGCCCGCGCCCGGACGGCCGATGTTGCCGCGCAGCAGAAGGAAGTTGACGACCTCGCGGATGGTCGGCACGGAGTGCTTGTGCTGGGTGAGACCCATCGCCCAGCAGACGATGGTGCGCTCGGAGGCGAGGACCATGCGCAGGGCCTCGTCGATCTCCGCGCGCGTGAGGCCCGTCGCGGTGAGCGTCTCGTCCCAGTCGGCGGCGCGGGCGGCCTCCGCGAACTCCTCGTAACCGTGGGTGTGTTCGCCGACGAAGGTCTCGTCGACGGCGCCCCCTGTGTCGAGGATCAGCTTGTTCAGGAGGCGGAAGAGGGCCTGGTCGCCGCCGATGCGGATCTGCAGGAACAGGTCGGTGAGCGCGGCGCCCTTGAACATGCCCTGCGGGGTCTGCGGGTTCTTGAAGCGCTCCATGCCCGCCTCGGGCAGCGGGTTCACCGTGATGATCTTGGCGCCGCCCGCCTTCGCCTTCTCCAGGGCGGAGAGCATGCGCGGGTGGTTCGTGCCCGGGTTCTGCCCGGCGACGATGATCAGGTCGGCCTTGTAGAGATCCTCCAGGAGGACGCTGCCCTTGCCGATGCCGATCGTCTCGTTCAGCGCGGAACCCGACGACTCGTGGCACATGTTCGAGCAGTCCGGCAGGTTGTTCGTGCCGAACTCGCGGGCGAACAGCTGGTACAGGAACGCCGCCTCGTTGCTGGTGCGCCCCGAGGTGTAGAACAGCGCCTCGTCGGGGGAGGCGAGGCCGGTGAGCTCCTCGGCGATGATGTCGAAGGCGCGCTCCCAGGACACCGCCTCGTAGCGCTCGGCGCCCTCCGCGAGATACATGGGCCGGGTGAGACGGCCCTGCTGGCCCAGCCAGTAACCGCTGCGGGTCGCGAGGTCGGCGACCGTGTGCGCGGCGAAGAAGTCCGGGGTCACCCGGCGCAGGGTGGCCTCCTCGGCGACCGCCTTCGCGCCGTTCTCGCAGAACTCCGCCGTGTGCCGGTGCTCCGGCTCGGGCCAGGCGCAGCCGGGGCAGTCGAAGCCGTCCTTCTGATTGACCCGCAGCAGCGTCAGCGCCGTGCGCTTCACACCCATCTGCTGCTGGGCCATGCGCAGGCTGTGTCCGACCGCGGGCAGTCCGGCGGCGGCGTGCTTCGGGCCGGCGACCTGGGGCGCGTCCTGAACCGGATCACTCTGGGGCGGCTTGCCGGCCATCTCGGCCTCCTCTTCGAGCACACGTATGAGGTACGTGTTCGATACTCCCACGTGGTGCTGACAACGATCGCGGCCCGTCCGAGGGCGAAGATCGCGCGCGGTGTGAAAAGTGTGACGGCCAGGGCGCGAGGGCGGTCGTGGAGGGCGGGGCGGGTCCGAGTGTCAGTGGGGCGTGGCAGGATCGGGGGCGTGGCAGATTCAGCATCGAAGAAGACCGAGAAGACCTCCGGCGGCGGACGCCCGCGGCTGATGCTCATGGACGGGCATTCGCTGGCGTACCGAGCGTTCTTCGCGCTGCCCGCGGAGAACTTCACGACGGCGACGGGGCAGCCGACGAACGCGATCTACGGCTTCGCGTCGATGCTCGCCAACACGCTGCGCGACGAGGAGCCCACGCACTTCGCGGTGGCGTTCGACGTCTCGCGCAAGACATGGCGCTCGGAGGAGTTCACCGAGTACAAGGCGAACAGGTCGAAGACCCCGGACGAGTTCAAGGGCCAGGTCGAGCTGATCGGCGAGCTCCTGGACGCGATGCACGCCGAGCGGTTCGCGGTGGACGGCTTCGAGGCGGACGACATCATCGCCACGCTCGCCACCCAGGCCGAGGCCGCGGGCTTCGAGGTGCTGATCGTCACCGGCGACCGCGACTCCTTCCAGCTGGTCTCGGAGCACACCACCGTGCTCTACCCGACGAAGGGCGTCTCCGAGCTGACGCGGTTCACTCCGGAGAAGGTCTTCGAGAAGTACGGCCTGACGCCCGCGCAGTACCCCGACTTCGCGGCCCTGCGCGGCGACCCGTCCGACAACCTGCCGGGCATCCCCGGGGTCGGCGAGAAGACCGCCGCGAAGTGGATCAACCAGTTCGGGTCGTTCGCGGAGCTGGTCGAGCGCGCCGAAGAGGTCAAGGGCAAGGCCGGGCAGAACTTCCGCGACCACCTGGACGCGGTCAAGCTCAACCGCCGCCTCACGGAGATGGTGCGAGACGTCGAGCTGCCGAAGACGGCCGCCGACCTGGAGCGCGCTCCCTACGACCGCACCGCTGTCGCGATGGTCCTGGACACCCTGGAGATCCGTAACCCCTCGCTGCGCGAGCGGCTGCTGGCCGTCGACCCCGGGGCGGAGGAGGCGGACGCCGGTCCGCCGGCCGCAGCGGGTGTGGCGGTGGACGGCACGGTGCTCGGCGCGGGCGAGCTGAAGCCATGGCTCGCCGAGCACGGCACCGAGGTCCTGGGCGTCGCCACGGTCGACACCTGGGCGCTCGGCACGGGCTCGGTCGCCGAGGTAGCCCTCGCCGCGGCCGGCGGTGCCGCCGCGTGGTTCGACCCCTCCCAGCTTGACGAGTCCGACGAGAACGCCTTCGCGGCGTGGCTCGCCGACCCCGACAGGCCCAAGGTGCTGCACTACGCCAAGGCCGCCATGCGGGTCTTCGCCGAGCACGGCTGGAGCGTCGAGGGCGTCTCCATGGACACCGCGCTCGCCGCCTACCTCGTCAAGCCGGGCCGCCGCTCCTTCGACCTGGACGCGCTGTCCCTGGAGTACCTCGGCCGTGAGCTGGCGCCCGCCGCGACGGCCGACGGGCAGCTCGCCTTCGGCGCCGACGAAGGAGCCGAGGCCGACGCGCTGATGGTGCAGGCCCGCGCGATTCTCGACCTGGGCGAGGCGTTCACCGAGCGCCTGGAGGAGGTCGGCGCGGCCGACCTGCTGCGCGATGTGGAGCTGCCCACCTCCGTGCTCCTGGCTCGCCTGGAGCGGCACGGCATCGCGGCCGACAAGGCCCATCTGGAGGCCATGGAGCAGATGTTCGCGGGCGCCGTCCAGCAGGCGGTGAAGGAGGCGCACGCGGCGGCCGGGCACGAGTTCAACCTCGGCTCGCCCAAGCAGCTCCAGGAAGTCCTCTTCGGCGAACTGGGCCTGCCCAAGACGAAGAAGACGAAGACCGGCTACACGACGGACGCCGACGCGCTCGCCTGGCTCGCGGGACAGACCGAGAACGAACTGCCGGTCATCATGCTCCGCCACCGCGAGCAGGCGAAGCTCCGCGTCACCGTCGAGGGCCTGATCAAGACGATCGCCGCGGACGGCCGCATCCACACCACCTTCCACCAGACGGTGGCCGCGACGGGCCGCCTCTCGTCGCAGGACCCGAACCTGCAGAACATCCCGGTCCGCACCGAGGAGGGCCGCGCGATCCGCCGCGGCTTCGTCGTCGGCGAGGGCTTCGAGTCCCTCATGACGGCCGACTACAGCCAGATCGAACTGCGCGTGATGACCCACCTCTCCGAGGACGAGGGCCTCCTGGAGGCGTTCACCTCCGGCGAGGACCTGCACACCACCGTCGCCTCCCAGGTGTTCTCCGTCGAGGGCACGGCCGTCGACGCGGAGATGCGCCGCAAGATCAAGGCCATGTCGTACGGCCTTGCGTACGGCCTGTCCGCCTTCGGCCTCTCCCAGCAGCTGAACATCGACGCCGGCGAAGCCCGCGCGCTGATGGACACCTACTTCGAGCGCTTCGGCGGTGTACGGGACTATCTGCGCCGCGCGGTCGACGAGGCACGGGCCACGGGCTACACGGCGACGCTCTTCGGGCGCCGCCGCTACCTCCCCGACCTCAACAGCGACAACCGCCAGCGCCGCGAGGCGGCCGAGCGCATGGCGCTGAACGCGCCGATCCAGGGCACGGCGGCGGACATCGTCAAGATCGCCATGCTGAACGTGGACCGGGCTCTCCGCGAGGCCGACCTCAAGTCCCGCATGCTCCTCCAGGTCCACGACGAAATCGTCCTGGAGATCGCCCCGGGCGAGCGCGCCAAGACCGAGGAACTGGTCCGCCACGAGATGGCCAACGCGGTCCATCTCCGCGCCCCCCTGGACGTCTCGGTCGGCTCGGGGGCGGACTGGGAATCGGCGGCCCACTAGAGCCCTCCGGGGGGCGCGGTATTCGGCTGCGGGTCGGTGGGGGCTGGCCGCGCAGGTCCCCGCGCCCCTGGGTGGGTGGGGTCGGGGTGGTGTGTCGGGTGCGGGTTCGTTTGGGTCGGCCGCGCAGTTCCCCGCGCCCCTGAAAGCGGGGCTGCGCCCCTGGCTTTCATCTTTTAGGGGCGCGGGGAACTGCGCGGCCAGCCCCGACCCGCCCGCACCCGACAAACAGAGCCCTCCGCCTCCCCCCAACCCCCGGAGGGCCCCGTCACCCGCGTGGCCCCCGACCGGAAGCCCCCAGCGGAGCGCCCCGCAAGGATGCGGGCATGGGTCCTCACATACGACACATACAGCGCGTGCGGTACGTACGACACTGCCGTACCGCCCTCGTCGCAGCCCTCGCCTCCGTGCTCCTCACCCCGGTCCCCGCCGTCGCGGCCACCGCGGCCAGCCCCAGAATCCCGGCCGGTGCCACGACCAGACGCGTCCCGGCCGACGCCGCCGACTGGACGGACTGGACCGACCGGCAGCTCCGGCAGGGCGTCACGGGCCACCACGCCTCCTCGGCCGACCCCACCGACACCGTCACCTGCCAGGCCCCCCACGCCCCCGACCTGGCCGCCCGGCTGGCCCAGGACATCCAGGCGGCCCTGTCGGGGAGGGACGGCACGGTCTCCCTGGCGGTGCAGGACGACACGGGACTGACCTGCGCACGCGCCGGTGAGCGGCAGTACGACTCGGCGAGCGTCGTCAAGGTGCTGATCATGGAGGGGCTGCTCCGCCGCGCCGAGGAGCTGGGGCGCCGACTCACCCAGCGGGAGGAGGCGAACGTACGCCCCATGATCGTCAGCTCCGACAACGACTCGGCCGTGCGGCTGTGGGCCGACCTGGGCCGCAGCTATCTGAACGACTTCCTCACCCGGGTCCGCACCAGCGCCACCCTCCTGGGCCCGGACCGCTACTGGGGCCTCACCCGCACCACGGCCACCGACCAGTTGCGCCTGCTGGACGTACTGACGAACGCCCAGTCTTTCCTCCGCACCCGCGCCTACGGCCTGAAACTGCTCTCCGAGGTGCGTGCCGACCAGCGCTGGGGCGTCCCCGCGGGCATGCCGCAAGGACTGACGGCACACGTCAAGAACGGCTGGCTGCCCAGAGCCACCCACGGCTGGCGCGTCCACAGCATCGGCGCCTTCACCGGCGAGGGCCGCGGCTACCGCATCGTCGTCCTGTCCCACGACAACCCCACGATGGCGTACGGCGTCCGCACCATCGAGCGCATAGCCCAGGCAGTCCACCGGGGCCTGGGCCAGGGCCGCGGCATCGGCCGGGACCTCACCCCGGAGACCGCGATCAGCGAGGAGTCGGACGGCTCGGCTCCGTACGAGCCACTGCCGGGCTGGGACGAACCGGAGCCGGACGCCACACCCTGACCGCCACGCCGTACAGCGCGAGGCCAACGGCGAGTCCCGCCCCCGCCCCGAAGCACACGGTGGGAATCAGCTCCCAGGGCTTCGCGGTCGACGCCCACTGGTCCCACCACCGCGTCGCCCGCCGCACCGCGGCCACCGTCGCGCAGCCACCGATCACGGCCGCCGCGAGCCACCGGTCCCGTGCGGACAGCACCGGCACCCCCACCGGTTCCGTGTCGCGCTGCCGCCGCAGGGCGACCACCACGAAGCCCGCGATCACCACCGCGGCGACCGCCGAACCGCCGTACTGCAGATACCAGTAGAGCGGCGAGCCCGCGATCTCCTGCCCGAGGACGGGGAAGACCCGCATGCCCCACCGGTCGAGATGCGTGAACGCGTCCCACACGACGTGCGTCAACGAACCGGCCACCGCGGACACGTACCACCACAGGGCCAGTGCGGGCCGGACGCGGGCGCGCGGCGCACCGCAGCGCAGGAGAGCCCCGACCCGTCCCTGCCGCCCGCGCGGCAGCAGAGCCACCAACGGCTCGCGCAGCACCAGCCAGGCGCCCACGAGCGCCCAGGCGATCAGCACATCGACCGTGAACACCCCGGTGAAGGAGTGCGTGAAGTCGCCGAACTCCATCGCCTCCGGCAGCACACTCGCCGCGTAATAGGTCATGTCGGGCGCGAACGAACCGGCCACGAGCAGGGCCGGAACCAGTCGGCCGCGTCCGGTCCCGTCGGTGCGCACGGCGGGCAGAACGGCCGCGGCATGGCTGAGGGTGAACGGCAACGGGGCTCCTTGCGAACGACATTGACCGCACGCGACGGCCCGGTGATCTCCGAACGGTCCTGCGGTCCCGGCGATCCCTTGATCGATGACGCTCAGTATGCGGGCAGCGGTTCCCGTGGGTCCCGCATGCCCCCAGGGCGCCGGGGCAGGAGAAACGGGATATGGCCAACCGGTGAAAATCGGGCACGAACGGGTGTCTGCGCAACGGAAGTTGTCGTAGGGTCGCCTGGGTCGCCGTGCTGGGGGAAGTGCGGCCTGACAACAGGAAACGCGCGAGGCGCGGGCGATCGTCCACGGGAGGGGTTCACGCAATGGCGGCGCAATTCGGCAGGCGAGTTGTCAAGGGGGCGGCAACCACCGCTGTGGCCGCGGTCGCGGTCGCGGCGCTGTCCGCGTCCCAGGCGCCGGGCGTGACCGACACCGCCCAGAGCAGACAGAACACCGGCTCCCAGCCGTCGTCCGACCCGAACGCCGAAAACAGCGCCACCGGCAACTCGCCGTACTACACCGACCTTCCGCCGCTCAACAGCCCCACCCCGTCGCCCACCACGGGCACCGGGACGCCGACGGGCACGGGCGAGGCGGAGGCCGGCATACCCGCGACCGTCCTCGACGCCTACAAGAAGGCCGAGTTGGCGCTGGGCGAGTCCAAGCCCGGCTGCAACCTCCCCTGGGAACTCCTCGCCGCCATCGGCAAGGTCGAGTCCGGGCAGGCCCGCGGCGGCCGTGTCGACGCCGACGGCAACACGACGAGCCCGATCCTCGGCCCGGTCCTCAACGGCATCGGCTTCGCGAAGATCACCGACACCGACGGCGGCGCGTACGACGGGGACAGCACCCACGACCGTGCCGTCGGCCCCATGCAGTTCATCCCCTCCACCTGGGAGTGGGCCGGCCGCGACGGCAACGGCGACGGCAAGAAGAACCCCAACAACATCTACGACGCGGCCCTCGCCGCCGGCGGCTACCTGTGCCGGTTCGGCTGGGACCTGTCCGACCGGGCCGACCTCAGGCGCGCGATCCTCAGCTACAACAACTCGACGCACTACGTGAACACGGTTCTGACGTGGCTGGACTACTACCGCGAGGGCACCCACGAGGTCCCGGACGGCACGGGCACGCTGCCCTCCGGCCGCAGCGACGACAACAACGGGTCGAGCTCCTCCCCGACGCGGACCCCGACGCCGACCTCGCCGAGCACGACCCCGACCGGCGGCTCCCAGACGCCGGGCAGCGGCGGTTCCACGAGCCCGACCCCGAAGCCGCCCACCACGACCCCGCCCCCGAGCACGCCACCGACGACTCCGGCGCCTCCCACGGCCACCGACACGGTGGACCACCTGGAGGACGCGGGCACCGCCAAGCTCACCGCGACCGCGGGCGACGCCTTCGCCGAGAAGATCGCCACCCGCACCGAGACCGAGGCCGGCAAGGCCGTCGCGAAGGTCCGGGTCCGGTTCACGATCGTCGGTGACACCGACGCCGCCTTCACCGGCGGCGAGAGCGTCGCGACCGTCGTCACCAACAGCTCCGGCGTGGCCACCGCGCCCGCGCTCAAGGCCGGTGAGAAGACGGGCGACTTCACGGTCCGCGCCACCGTCGTCGGCCGTGCCGTCTCCGGCCTCGACTACAAGGCGACGGTCACCGCGCGCCAGGCCGACGCCCTCGCCCGTACCAGCGACACCGCGCTGACCTGCGTCGCGGGCGGCGAGTTCGCGGACCAGGTCGAGGTGAAGGCCACCAACAAGGGTGCCGCCGCGGACGGCGTCGCGGCCACCGCCACGCTCATCAAGGCCGCGGGCGACGCGACCGCGAACGACAAGGGCCCCTACTTCAAGGACGCGGACGGCAAGACCGTACGGACCCTCGCGGGCCTCAAGACGGACGCGAACGGCCTGTTGAAGCTGCCGAAGCTGTACGCGGACGACACGGCCGGCACGTTCCTGCTGCGCATCACCACCACCGGCGGCGCCACGCTGACGGTCGAGCTGAAGGTGACGGCAGCCGCCGCCTCCTCCTCGCCGAGCCCCTCCGCCTCGTAGCCTCGCAGGCCTTCAGAACGACGGTGTCCTTCCACCCGGCCGGGTGGAAGGACACCGTCGTTCTGTGTGTGCAACGTGTTCTCATCTCGCCCGCCCGTTGCTACGGTGCCCGACCTGACGATGTATCAGCTTCGCCGAGTCGGGAGGCCCGCATGCGTGCCCTGATCGCCGCCGCGACCGGTCTCGCCGTCGCGCTCGCGCTCGTGCTCACCATCACGGCCATGGGCTCACCGGCGGGCAAGACGTCACCCAAGCCGTTGCTCACCACCGTCCCCAGCCACCCGTGACACACGAGCCACCTGTGACACACGCCCGCACCGCACGCCCGTGACGCACATCCCCAACGCACAGGGAGGGCCGCCGAGATGCGCCGCAAGGCCAGCCTGATCCTGCTCGCCCTCGCCGTGTTCTTCGCGGCCCTGTCCCCGCTGATGCGCTGGTACGCCTTCCCGCGCCTTGCCAAGATCCCGGCCGGCCAGTACCAGGACATGGTCCTGGAGGCGAAGGACGCGACCCTCCTCGACTACGGCACGATGAAGGCCAAGAAGGTCGACAAGGTCACCGTCGTCCAGACCCTCAGGGGCAACGTCGAGGCCTCCGAGAAGATCGAGAAGACCGCGGGCCGCGACGTCGTCGTCTGGGACGGCCTCTCCTACGTCCAGGGCCCCGACGGCAAGATGGTCTCCAAGATCCCCGAGCGCTACATCTTCGACGCCCACACCCAGGAACCCGTCCACGCCACCGGCGAGATGGTCGACGGCGACCCGGTCAAACGCGAGGGCATCGAGTTCAAGTGGCCCTTCCTCACGGAGAAGAGGGACTACGAGTACTTCGACGCACAGGCCCGTATCACCGCGCCGATCCACTACGAGGGCGAGCGGGACTTCCGGGGCGTAAACGTTTACTACTTCGAGCAGACCATCCCCTGGACCAAGGTGCCCCTCCCGAAGACCATGCCCGTCGAAGGCATCACCCCGGAGTCGGTCGCCAAGACGGGAACGACCCGCTGGTACACCACGGTCCGCAGGTTCTGGGTCGAACCCACCACCGGAGCACCCGTCTACGGAGAAGAGATCCACAAGGAGGAACTGCGCGGCGGCACCCTCCTGGGGGGCCGCGAGAAGGTGACCGCCTTCGCCGGGCACGTGAAGATGCGCGAGGACTACATCCGCTCGACGGTCGACCTGGTCAAGTCCCAGCGGCTGCTCGTCCTGCTGATGACCTCGTACCTGCCGTGGGGCTTCCTGGTCCTGGGCGCCGGCCTGCTGTCGCTCTCCCTCTACCTGGAGGCCCGCAGCCGCCGCCCGGGCGACCCCTCACCGGCGGAGACCCGCGAACCGGAACCGGTCAGCGCCTGAGGCGCGCGTTCGTGTGCCGGGTCGGTTCCGCGGTCGCGGGGTCCTCCGGCCACGGATGCTTCGGATACCGGCCGCGCAACTCCGCCCGTACGCCCCGGTAGCCGTCCCGCCAGAAGGACACCAGGTCGGACGTCACGGCCGCCGGACGGCCCGCGGGCGACAGCAGATGCACGACCACGGGCACCCCGGCGACGGCCGGTGACTCCCGCGCCCCGAACATCTCCTGCAACTTCACCGCCAGCACGGGCCGTTCGGGATCCGCGTAGTCGACCCGGATCCTGGACCCGCTCGGCACCTCGATCCGCTCCGGCGCCAGCTCGTCGAACCGGGCCGCCTCCCCGGACGCCCACGGCAACAGCCGGGCCAGCGCCTTCCCGGCGTCGATCCGCTCCAGATCGGCCCGCCGCCGTGCCCGGCCCAACTCCGGCTCCAGCCACTCGTCCACGCGCGCGTGCAGCGCGTCGTCCGACACATCGGGCCAGGGCGCACCGAGCCGGTGGTGGAGGAACCCGAGCCGCTGCCGCAGCCCCTCGGCGTCCCGGGACCACCGCAGCACCCCGAATCCCTCGTCCCTCAACCCCTCTAGAAGCGCCTCCCGTACGAGCCCGGGCTCGGCGTTCCGCAACGGCCGCACCGCCAGTTCCACCGCGCCCAGCCGCTCGACCCGCCGCGCCACGACGTCCCCGTCGGCCCAGCGCACCTCGTCGCCCTCGCCGTACAGGGCCCCCGCCGCCTCGCGCGCGACCCCCTCGTCCACCACGGCCCCGAGCCGCACGCGCGCGTGCCCAGCGCCGACGGGCCGGTCGGCGACGGCGACAGCGATCCAGGCCGCGTCCCGCAGCCCACTCCCGTCACCCACCTCGGCCCGAGTACCGGACACCATGAGAAAGGAGCCCCCTTGCTTCCGGGCAACCCGCTCGGGAAAGGCGAGGGCGGCGACGAGCCCGGCGGCGTGATCGTCGGTATGGGCTCCGCCCGGAGCGTTGGCGTTCGGTTCCCCCGGGCGACGGTCACGGGCGGTGTGCGGGCGGGAGAGATCCCGCGCCGAAGGCGCGGGCGCCGACGCGGCCCGCAGCCGCCGAACCTCCGTACGCCACCGCCCGGCATACGCGTCACCCCCGCGCCGGGCACCCCTCAACGCCGACGCGAGGTCATCCCCGTACTCCCGCGGCGGCTCCTCACTCAAGAGGGCAACCACCTCCGCGGCGCGCTCCGCACCCACGGAGTGCCCCGCGTCCAGCAACGCCCGCCCCAGCCGCGGATGCAGCCCGAGCCGCGACATCCGTACACCCCGCTCCGTCGCACGCCCGGCGGAGCCCACCGCGCCGATGGCCTCCAGAACGCCCCGAGCGGCCGCCATCGCGCCTGTCGGCGGCGGATCCAGCAGAGCCAGCCCCGAGGCGTCGGGATCGCCCCAGCAGGCCGCCTGGAGGGCGAACGCCGTCAGGTCGGCCACCTTGATCTCCGGCGCCGGGAAACGCGCCAGCCGCCCGTCCTCGGCCTCGGCCCAGCACCGGTACACCGCGCCCGGGGCCTCGCGCCCGGCACGCCCCGCCCGCTGCCGGCCGGCCGCCTGCGAGGCCCGTACCGTCGCCAACGCGCTCAGCCCCCGCGCGTGATCGACCCGGGGCTCCCGCGCCAGACCGGAGTCCACGACCACCCGCACCCCCGGAACCGTCAGCGACGACTCGGCCACCGACGTCGCGAGGACCACCCGGCGCCGCGCACCCCCGGACAGCACCGCGTCCTGCACCGCGGCCGGCGCCCGCCCGTGCACCTGAAGCACCTCGACATCACCGAGCCCGCCGAGCTGCCCGGCGACCCGCGCGATCTCCCCGACACCGGGCAGGAAGCACAGGACGTCCCCGTCGCGCTCGGAGAGCGCCCGCCGCACCACCGACGCCACGTGCGTCAGCAGCACCGGGTCCACCCGCATGCCGTGCGGCGGCCGTACGGGGCGTACGGGCGGCGCCCAGACCACCTCGACCGGATGGGACACACCCTGCGCCTCGACCACCGGCACCTCGCCCAGCAGCGTCGCCCACCCCTCGGCGTCGGTCGTCGCGGAGGCGGCCACCAACCGCAACTCGGGGCGCAGCGCGGCCTGTACGTCCAGCAGGAACGCGGCCACCGTGTCGGCGTCCAGATGCCGTTCGTGGCACTCGTCGAGGACGACCACGTCGACGCCCGTCAACTCCTGGTCCCGCTGCAGCCGTTGCAGCAGCACACCGGTCGTGACGACCTCCACGCGCGCGCGGGGCCCCACCACCCGCTCCCCGCGCACCGTGTACCCGACGCTCTCGCCGGCCTTCTCGCCCAGCAGCCACGCCATCCGCCGCGCGGCGGCCCGCGCCGCGATCCGCCGCGGCTCGGCGACGACGACCCGGCGTACGGGCCCGTCGCCGACCAGACCGGCGAGCACCAGCGGCACGAGGGTGGTCTTGCCGGTGCCCGGCGGCGCGACCAGCACGGCACCGCCGTGCGCGTCCAGGGCGTCGCCCAGGCCGGGCAGCGCACCGCGTACGGGCAGGAGGTCGAGGGCGTCGTAACGGATCACATGCTCAGTCTCTCCCCCCGCCTCCGGCCGGGGGTGCCCCCATCTAGCTTCGCTCGCACACGAAGATCGCCGACCCCGGGATGAGGTTTCCCCGAAGGGGCGACCAGCCGCCCCACTCCTGGGTGTTCCAGGCGGGCCACTGCGGCTCGACCAGGTCGACCAGCCGGAAACCGCCCGTGACCACGTCCCGGACGCGGTCGCCGATCGTCCTGTGGTGTTCGACGTACACCGCGCGGCCGGCGTCGTCCTGCTCGACGTACGGTGTCCGGTCGAAGTACGAGGAGGCCACGGTGAGGCCCTCGGGGCCGGGCTCGTCGGGGAACGCCCAGCGGATCGGGTGCGTGACGGAGAAGACGAACCGGCCGCCGGGCCGCAGCACCCGGTGCACCTCCCGCAGGACCGTCACGGGGTCCGCGACGAACGGCATCGCCCCGTAGGCGGAGCAGGCGAGGTCGAAGGAGGCGTCCGCGAACGGCAGCGCGCCGGCGTCCGCCTCCACGAGCCCCACCCCCTTGGCGCCGATCCGCAACGCGTGCTGGAGCTGGCGGTGGGAGAGGTCCAGGGCGACCGGACGGGCCCCCTGGGCGGCCAGCCAGCGCGAGCACTGGGCGGCACCCGCGCCGATCTCCAGGACGTCCTTTCCGGCCAGTTCCTCCATCGGGCCGAGCAACTCGGCCTCGATCTCGTCGAGGCCCTCGGGGCCCCACACGAAACGGTCGTCGCCGAGAAACGTGCCGTGCTCGACCTGGTACTCGTCCGCGTTCCGGTCCCACCAGCCACGATTGGCGCGGGTGCTTTCGCCGGACCCCGCCTCCCGTCGTGTCGCCTCGGGCTCGAACGGTTCGGGCTCTTGGATGATCGGCTCCCTCGTACTAATCTGCGGGCTCTTCCGTCCGACCCGTCTCCGGCGGCCGTCACGCAAGGGGTGCCGCAGGGCCCTCGTGGCCTCGTGAGACGGGTCTTGTGCCGGGTATGCGGTGTTCCGCCCCGGGTGTGCGCCTTCGCGCATTGACCCTGTCCGGCTGCCCCCGTATGCTACAAGTTGCGCTGCGGGCCTGCGCTCCTCAGACGTAGCAGGCTGCGCTCGCATCTGTTGTATGTCCCCTCGGTTTTCGAGGCGCCACCGGCAAGTGTTCGTCATAGAACACGCCCGGATTCGGCGCTTCCTTGGCTGTCCGGCCTTCTTCAGAGCGAAACGGGCTCCCGGCGTAAGCAGTACCTACGACTCACTGTCCGTACCGGAGCCCTTACCCACATGACGAGCAGCACCGAGACCACCGCCACCACCCCGCAGGTTGCGGTCAACGACATCGGTAACGAGGAAGCCTTCCTCGCCGCGATCGACGAGACGATCAAGTACTTCAACGACGGCGACATCGTCGACGGCGTCATCGTGAAGGTCGACCGGGACGAGGTCCTGCTCGACATCGGTTACAAGACCGAAGGTGTCATCCCGAGCCGCGAGCTCTCGATCAAGCACGACGTCGACCCCAATGAGGTCGTCAAGGTCGGCGACGAGATCGAAGCCCTTGTTCTCCAGAAGGAGGACAAGGAAGGCCGCCTGATCCTCTCGAAGAAGCGCGCCCAGTACGAGCGCGCCTGGGGCACCATCGAGAAGATCAAGGAAGAGGACGGCATCGTCACCGGCACCGTCATCGAGGTGGTCAAGGGTGGTCTCATCCTCGACATCGGCCTCCGTGGCTTCCTGCCGGCTTCTCTCGTCGAGATGCGCCGTGTCCGCGACCTCCAGCCCTACGTGGGCAAGGAGCTCGAGGCGAAGATCATCGAGCTGGACAAGAACCGCAACAACGTGGTCCTGTCCCGCCGTGCCTGGCTCGAGCAGACCCAGTCCGAGGTTCGCCAGACGTTCCTCACCACCCTGCAGAAGGGTCAGGTCCGCTCTGGCGTCGTCTCCTCGATCGTCAACTTCGGTGCCTTCGTGGACCTGGGTGGCGTCGACGGTCTCGTTCACGTCTCCGAGCTCTCCTGGAAGCACATCGACCACCCCTCCGAGGTTGTCGAGGTCGGCCAGGAAGTCACCGTCGAGGTCCTCGACGTCGACATGGACCGCGAGCGTGTCTCCCTGTCGCTCAAGGCGACGCAGGAAGACCCGTGGCAGCAGTTCGCCCGTACGCACCAGATCGGTCAGGTCGTCCCGGGTAAGGTCACCAAGCTCGTTCCCTTCGGTGCGTTCGTGCGCGTCGACGAGGGCATCGAGGGTCTGGTCCACATCTCCGAGCTGGCCGAGCGCCACGTGGAGATCCCGGAGCAGGTCGTCCAGGTCAACGACGAGATCTTCGTCAAGGTCATCGACATCGACCTCGAGCGTCGCCGGATCTCGCTGTCCCTGAAGCAGGCCAACGAGGCCTTCGGTGCCGACCCGGCCACGGTCGACTTCGACCCGACGCTGTACGGCATGGCCGCGTCGTACGACGACCAGGGCAACTACATCTACCCCGAGGGCTTCGACCCCGAGACCAACGACTGGCTCGAGGGCTTCGAATCCCAGCGTGAGGTGTGGGAGACCCAGTACGCCGAGGCGCAGACGCGCTTCGAGCAGCACCAGGCGCAGGTCATCAAGTCCCGCGAGGCGGACGCCCAGGCCGAGGCCGAGGGTGTCACCACCCCGGGTGCGGCTCCGGCCGCCTCCAGCGGTGGTGGCGGCGGCGGTTCGTACTCCTCGGAGTCGGACGACAACTCCGGCGCCCTGGCGTCGGACGAGGCGCTGGCCGCCCTCCGCGAGAAGCTGGCCGGAGGCCAGAGCTGATCGCACACCTCTAGGCAGTGACTAGCTGGTGACTGCGGGCCCGCACCCTTCTGGGTGCGGGCCCGCGGTGCGTTGCTCTTGCCCGGGCTGGTCTCTGTCGTGCCTGGTGCCCGTGCTCGGCGGCGGCGGAGGCGTTCAGCCGGCCGGAAAGCTCGCGGTTGCAGAAACTTGCGGGATACACGAATAACTGACGGGCCGTAACCGGCCATTGGGAGGCTTCCCCGGTCGTTCAAGATCGAGAAGGGGAGCCCAGTCATGGCACAGCCTCAGAGCGGTCCTGGTACGAGTCGGCGCTCGTTCCTGCGCAAGGTGGGCCTCACCGGCGGCGCGGGCACGATGTTCGCCACCATGGGAGCCCTCGGCCTCGCCCCCACGGCCCAGGCGGCCCAGCGCGAACTGCCCTTCCACGCCCCGAAGCCGAGCGACTTCACGCTCACCGGACGCGGCGCGGCCAAGGTGGTCGTCGTCGGCGGAGGCATCGCCGGCCTCACGACCGCGTACGAACTCGGCAAGGCGGGCTACGACTGTACGGTCCTGGAGGCCAGAGACCGCACCGGTGGCCGCAACTTCACGGTGCGGAGCGGGGACACCACCACCGACCTGTACGGCAACAGGCAGACGGCCCGCTTCGGCGACGGGCAGTACATGAACGCGGGCCCGGCCCGTCTGCCCCAGTGGATGGTCACTCTTGACTACTGCCGCGAACTCGGCGTCCCGGTAGAGGTGTTCACCAACGTCAACGCGGACGCGTACCTCTTCAACGAGTCGGCCGGCATGACCGAGCCGATGCGGTACCGCACGGCGAAGGCCGATGTCTACGGGTACGTCTCGGAGTTGCTCGCCAAGGCCACCGACACGGGCGCTCTCGACGCGGAGTTGACGGCCACCGACCGGGAGAGGCTCGTCGAGTTCCTCAAGGACTTCGGCGACCTGGGGGACACGCTGGACTACACGGGCGGCGAGCGTCGCGGATACGACGTCGTCCCCGCGGCCGCGGGGACCCCCGGTGTGCTTCTCGGTGATGTCCCGTCCGCCTCCGAGGTGTTCGCGAGCGGCGTCGGCCGCTACTTCTCCTTCGAGTTCGGCTTCGACCAGGCGATGCTGATGTTCCAGCCGGTGGGCGGCATGGACCGGATACCGCGTGCCCTGACGAGGGCGATCGGGGGCCATCGTGTGCGTACGGGGGCCGTCGTTTCGAGAATCACCGACAAGGGGAGTGGTGTCACCGTCACGTACACCCAGGGCAGCCGGACCAGGAGCATCGACGCCGACTACTGCGTCGGCACGCTGCCGCCCAACATCCTCGCCAGGATCCCGCACAACCTGGGCGCGGGCGTACAGAGCGCGCTGGAGGCGATCACCCCGTCGTCCGCGGCCAAGATCGGCCTGGAGTACCGCTCCCGCTGGTGGGAGCTCGACCACCGGATCTACGGCGGCATCACCGAGACCGACCAGGACGTCACCCACATCTGGCACCCGTCCCACGGCTTCCACGGAGAGCGCGGCGTCATGATCGGCTACTACAACTACGGGGCCGACGCGGACGCGTACGCGAAACTCACGCCCAGGGAGCGCGAGACGCGTGCGGTCGCCGCGGGAGTGAAGATCTACGGGGCGAAGTACCGCACCGAACTGGCGTCCTCCTTCTCCCACCACTGGCGCCAGACACCCCATCTGGAGGCCGCCTGGCACACGACCACCGGCGGTCCCGACCACGCCCGCTACAAGCCTCTCAACGAGCCGACGGGACGCGTCCACTTCGCCGGTGACTGGCTCAGCTACACGGACGCCTGGCAGCACGGAGCGTTCACGTCCGCCCGCAGGGCCGTCACCGCGCTCCACGCGCGCGTGCTGGCGTCGTAGCGCCGGCCTGCATGGCGTTGTCGTGCCCTCGCCGCGCTGTCATGGCGAGGGCAAGGAGCAGTCGAGGCGCGGTCGAGACGCATGAGAAGCCGGTAAAAGGGGGCAGCGAACGGGCGTGAGCGGGGAATGCTCGTGTCCTGGTCCGCGTTGTGGAGTACGAACACGAGGAGGAGCGGTCACTGTGCTTGATCCGCAGGGTTTGTACGCATGGGAGCCGAAGGGCCTGGCTGTCGTCGACATGGCGCTCGCCCAGGAGTCGGCAGGTCTTGTCATGCTCTACCACTTCGACGGATACATCGACGCGGGCGAGACCGGCGACCAGATCGTCGACCGGCTGCTCGACTCGCTGCCCCACCAGGTCGTGGCCCGCTTCGACCACGACAGGCTCGTGGACTACCGCGCCCGGCGCCCGCTCCTGACGTTCAGGAGCGACCGCTGGGCCGACTACGAGGAGCCCACGCTGGACGTGCGGCTCGTCCAGGACGCCACCGGCGCGCCGTTCCTGCTGCTCTCCGGCCCCGAGCCGGACGTCGAGTGGGAGCGCTTCGCCGCGGCCGTCCAGCAGATCGTGGAGCGCCTCGGCGTGCGCCTGTCCGTGAACTTCCACGGCATTCCCATGGGCGTACCGCACACGCGCCCCGTGGGCCTCACGCCGCACGGCAACCGCAACGACCTCGTCCCGGGCCACCGCAGCCCCTTCGACGAGGCGCAGGTGCCCGGCAGCGCCGAGTCGCTGGTCGAGTACCGCCTGATGCAGGCCGGACACGACGTCCTGGGTGTCGCCGCGCACGTGCCGCACTACATCGCACGGTCCCCGTACCCGGACGCCGCACTGACCGTCATGGAGGCCATCACGGCGGCCACCGGCCTGGTCCTGCCCGGGATCGCGCACTCCCTGCGCACCGAGGCGCACCGCACGCAGACCGAGATCGACCGGCAGATCCAGGAGGGCGACGAGGAACTCGTCGCGCTCGTCCAGGGACTTGAGCACCAGTACGACGCGGCGGCGGGCGCCGAGACACGGGGCAACATGCTGGCCGAGCCGGTGGAGATTCCGTCCGCGGACGAGATCGGGCTCGAATTCGAGCGGTTCCTCGCGGAGCGGGAGGGCGACGCGTAGGTGCCCCGCTCTAAGCTCTTGGGCATGTTGAAGGTTGGGCTGACCGGTGGGATCGGTGCCGGTAAGAGTGAGGTGTCGCGGCTGCTCGTGGAGCACGGTGCCGTACTGATCGACGCCGACAGGATCGCGCGGGAGGTCGTCGCGCCGGGAACCGCCGGGCTCGCGGCGGTCGTCGACGCCTTCGGCGAGGACGTGCTCGCCGAGGACGGCGGCCTGGACCGGCCCAGGCTGGGGTCGATCGTCTTCGCGGACGCCGAGAAGCTCTCCGTGCTCAACTCGATCGTGCACCCCCTGGTGGGCGCCCGCTCCCGCGAGCTCGAAGAGGCCGCCGCGGAGGACTCCGTGGTCGTGCACGACGTACCCCTGCTCGCCGAGAACGGCCTCGCACGGCTCTACGACCTCGTGATCGTCGTCGACGCGAGCCCCGAGACCCAGCTCGACCGGCTCGTGCGGCTGCGCGGCATGACCGAGGAGGACGCCCGCGCCCGCATGGCCGCCCAGGCCACGCGCGACAAGCGCCTGGAGATCGCGGACGTCGTCATCGACAACGACGTACCACTGGAAACCCTGCGGCGGCGCGTACGGGACGTGTGGGCGGATCTGGTCCGGCGGGCTCGGGCGGCCTCGGAATAGTGGGCCCCTATGGGGCGTTGATTGGGTGCAGTGAGGGAAGGACTTTGTCGTGCCCGAGACCAGCGGATTCACCGGACGTACTCCGGAGACGCATGTCATCGACTTCCGTGCCGCCGAGCAGTTGCTGGCCGCGCGGGATCCGCGGGGTGCGGTGAAGCTGCTGGACCGAGTCATCGCCGCACACCCCGAGAACACCGCGGCCCGGCTGCTTCGCGCGCGTGCCTTCTTCGCGGCGGCGCAACTGCGGCCCGCCGAGCTGGAGTTCACCATCGTGCTGGAGCGCGAGCCGGACAACGCGTTCGCGCACTTCGCGCTCGCCCGCACCTACGAGCGCTCCGGCCGCTCCGACCAGGCCCTACGCCACTTCAGGCTCGCGGCGGCGCTGGACCCGCAGCCGGAGTATCTGGCCGCGGCCCGGTTCGACTCCTGACACGAGGCTGTTGGCGCTGAGAGCCGCGCGGTGAAGTGCGTGCCCTAGAGGCGGTGTTCCGGCGGTCGGTACGGCGGGATGTCGGGTCCTGGCTGGTAGTGGGGGCCCTGGCGGATGTGTCTGAGGATCATCGACAGGTCGACGGTGACGATCAGCCACAGCACTCCGCAGGCGATCGCCCAGCCCGGCCGGCCGACGAGGAGGAACGCGACCGTTCCCGCGATCGCCCAGACCAGCCCCCACACACTGAGCCACAGTCGCGCTCGCAGCACACTGCGCGCAGTCGTCGGTTCACTGCCCGTACGCATCAGGACCACTACTCCTACGGGAAAACGTACTCTTCGTGGTGCACGTTCACCAAGAGGCGGACGAACGGGGAGCGGCTGTGCTGGTGGAGGAGTTGCGGGCGGACGAGAGGCTCGCCGGATGGCTGAGGGACCTGGAGAGCGAGGGCGAGCCCGACGGTCCACGGGCGGAGGCCGTCCTGCCGGACGCGATCGCGCTGCCGGACGTCCTGCTCGACCTGTCCGTGCCGCACGAGTACGTCAACGAACTCGTCGCGCTGCGCGGCAGGCTGGTGGCGGACCCGGAGGCGATGACGCTGCTGCGGCGGTGCGTCGCCCGGTTCGTACGCGGCATGGGGGAGATCGGCAAGGGGTGGGAGCCGCCCGAGTTCCCGGAGTCCACCGGAGCGTTGGGGCGCACCTTCCACGTGTTCGTCTTCGTCGCCGCGCTGCCGTACGTGCGCGCCTATCACCTGCAGCGGGGCGTTCCGGCGGACGTGTCCCGGCGCACTCTCGCCGACCTGGGCCGGCACATGGCCGTGCACCGGCGACGCGTCGGCACCAGCGGGCTGCTGGTGCCCTGGTGGATCGGGCTGCACTTCCACGGGGAGCTGTACCAGCTGGGGCGGCTGCAGTTCCAGCGCGCGCGGCTCGGCGGCCACACGGGGGAGGCGGCCTCGGCCGCGGGGCTCGACACCGGCCCCGGCGACCTCTGTCTGAGCGTGCACATCGCCGACTTCCGGGGACCTCTGTCACCGGAAGCCTGCGACCAGTCGCTGGACCTGGCCCGGGAGTTCTTCGCCCGCCACTACCCGGACGAGCGCTACGCGGTGGCGGAGTGCCACTCCTGGCTGCTCGACCGGCAGTTGCAGCGGTACCTTCCGGCGGACTCCAACATCGTGAGTTTCCAGGAGCGGTTCCAGGTCGCGTACGAGGAGACGAAGGCGGACGACAAGGGACCCGTGGGATTCGTCTTCGGCGACCCGGAACTGCCGGTGGAGGGGTTGCAGCGGCGGACCAGGGTCGAGCGAGCGGTCGTGGATCATCTGCGGGCGGGCGGTCACTGGTACGGCGGACATGGCTGGTTCGCGTGGTGACCGAAAGATTTACGACCTGCTCACGCCATTAGTGGTCAACTACCGGTCGTTTCATGGCTAGTTCGCGGTGTCACTCGAACGGGTGGTGTGGGCGGTGGTGGGAACGGAGCGGCGGACGCGGGCCGTTGGGCTGGTATGACGATCGAGATGCGTGAGGGATACGAGGGGACAGGACCCGGCGCCATCACGCCGGACGGCTGCGCGGTGGAGCTGTACTCGCGGCTGTCCGTCGGGGACGAGCCGGACATCATCGCCGGGGCCGTGCCGGCTGGGGCGCACATTCTCGAACTGGGCAGCGGTGTGGGGCGTATGACCCACCCGCTCCTGGAGCGGGGGTTCACGGTGACGGCCGTGGACGAGTCGGCCCAGATGCTGGAGCGGGTGCGTGGGGCGCGCACGATATGCAGCCCCATCGAGACGCTCGACCTGGCGGGGGAGAAGTTCGACGTGGTGATGCTCGCGTCGTTCCTCGTGCACAACGGGGACGACGAGGTGCGGCGCGGGTTGCTCGACGCCTGCCGGAGCCATGTCGCGGAAGGCGGGTGCGTGCTGATCCAGCGCGAGAGGGAGGACTACCACACGAATCTGCCGCGCGAGCGGCAGGATCCGAGCGGGTTCACGATCCGGATGCTGTCGGCGGAGCCGGTCGGGGACGGAGTCAACTCGGTGCGGGCGGAGTACGTGTTCCCGGACGCGGTGTGGACGCAGACGTTCCTCGCCCGGCCGCTCACGAAGGAGGCGTTCGAGGAGGCGCTGGGGGAGTCGGGGCTGAAGGTCGACCGGTATCTGACGGAGGACCGGGTCTGGGTGCGGGCGGTGCCGGCGTGATGACGTGACGGTCTGTCCGGCCTCACGGCGTGAAGAGAGCGAAGCCCCTTTGCGGGGCAACGAATTCCTCGTGCGGCGATGAGTTTCGGACACCGGGCCGGTCTTCCTCTGTGACACCAACGCGCACCGCCTCACACAGGAGATCCCCATGTCCGAGACCACCGTTCCCGTCACCTCCGGCACCGGCACCGGCACCGTCATCGCCGAGTCCGCGACCGCTCGTGGCCGTCGTGCCCGCCTCGCCCTGCGGGGGCTGCAGGTGCTGCTCGCCCTCTTCTACGCGTTCGCGAGCGCGCTGCCCAAGCTCATCGCGCACCCCTCGGCGGCCGAGGGGTTCAACGAGATGGGCTGGGGCAGCGCGGGGATGTACAGCATCGGCGTGCTCGAACTGGCCGGTGCCGTCGCTCTGTTGATCCCGGTGCTCTCGTCGGTGGCGGCGGTGTCGCTGGGCGCGCTGATGGTGGGCGCGTTCATCACCCAGATCACCGTGTTCGGAGGGGAGAACGCGGCGACCCCGCTCATCCTGATACTTCCGCTGGCGCTCATAGCCTGGGCCCGGCGGAGGGATGCCGCGGAGCTGCGGAGGCTGGTCCGCGGGCGCTCCTGAGCACGGACGGGGTGCGGACGGGGTTCGTTCGGACGGGCGTCCGGTGGGTCATCGCGAGGCCTTGCCGGACGCTGGGCTGTCTGCTGCTGCCGGATGCTCTGCTGCCTGCGGAGCGCCGGGTGCCCGGTGCCGAATGCTGGGTCTGGGTGTCGGGTCTGGGGGCGCACCCCTTCAGGGGTGCGGGGAACTGCGCGACCGGCCACGGACGGCCCGCACCCCGTGCACCTGCCCTGCCCTGCCCTGCCGAAGTCAAGACGTAGGTGCCCCGGGGCCGCCATCAGGAGCCCCGAGCCCCCGCAGACGTTCCAGCTCGCGCCGGTCCCGCTTGGTGGGTCGTCCCGCACCGCGGTCGCGGACACCCGCAGGGGCGACCGCCTCGCGAGGCGGAGGCGGCGGACTGTTGTCGACGAGGCACTCGGCGGCGACCGGCGCCCCCACCCGCTTGCGGATCACACGTTTCACGACCACGACCCGCTCCCGGCCGTCGTGCCGCAGCCGGACCTCGTCGCCGACGCGGACGGTGTGCGCGGGCTTGACGCGTTCGCCGTTCACCCGGACATGGCCGCCGCGGCAGGCGGCGGCACCCATCGAACGGGTCTTCACAAGGCGCACGGACCAGATCCAGCTGTCGACGCGCACGGTCTCGCCGGTCGCGGGCGCGGCCGCTTTCGCGGCCGTCTTCGCATCGGCCACGGCGGCGTCGGAGCCGCCCGCGCCGGTCCCGTCCTTGCCGTTCCCCTGAGTCCCTGAAGCCATGGTCCGACCTTAGCTCTCGACGGCCGGGCCGTCGGAACCGTTTTCCGCCGGGCATACCGTGGGGGTATGGAGCAGGAGCGCGCCCTGGCAGAGCTGGACGAGCGGATCGCCGGGTGCCGGGCCTGCCCGCGGCTGGTCGACTGGCGGGAGGAGGTGGCCCGCACGAAACGGGCCGCCTTCGCGGACTGGACGTACTGGGGCCGCCCGGTGCCGGGCTTCGGGCCGCCGGACGCCTCGCTGCTGGTGGTCGGGCTCGCGCCCGCGGCACACGGCGGGAACCGGACCGGGCGGATGTTCACGGGAGACCGGTCCGGGGACGTGCTGTACGCGGCGCTGCACGATGTGGGGCCGGCGTCCCAGCCCACCTCCGTGAGCATCGACGACGGGCTGGCCCTCCACGGCGTACGTGTCACCTCGCCCGTGCACTGCGCGCCGCCCGCCAACAAGCCGACGCCGGAGGAGCGGGACACCTGCCGGCCCTGGCTGGTGAGCGAGCTGCGGCTGCTCAGGCCGACGCTTCGCGCGGTCGTCGTGCTCGGTGCCTTCGGCTGGCAGGCCGCACTGCCCGCGTTCGCCGAGGCGGGGTGGACGGTGCCCCGGCCCCGACCGGCCTTCGCACACGGGGCACGAGTCACGCTGGACGGCCCTGACCGGCCGCTGGAACTCTTCGGCTGCTTCCACGTCAGCCAGCGCAACACCTTCACGGGGCGGCTCACCCCCGAGATGCTGCGAAACGTGCTGCGTACGGCGGCGCAGGCGGCGGAGCTGCCGATCCGACCGTACGAGGACTAGGGCCCTTCTGATGGATCTCCGTGGGAGAAGGAGCGGCGGTCGGTGCGTGCGATCGGCGTGCGGTGTGGAGGGTCATGTGGCGGAGCCAC